>NZ_JAUETW010000005.1:0-431031 GCF_032484895.1 Bradyrhizobium sp. SZCCHNRI3052
AATCCAGCTTCGGGCGGACCAGAATTGAAGCTCGGCGGGGCCGCCATTGCGGCCGGACAGCTGGGACCTTGGGTGCCCATCGGGGCAGAAGCCACTACGAGCGGGTATGAGGTTGTCTGGAAGGTTGCAGGCGCCGATGAATATACAGCCTGGAACTTCGACGCGAGCGGAAACTTCGTCAGTTCTGCGATCGGCTATGTTTCCGGCACCAGCGCTGCGCTCGAAAGCCTTGAACCGATCCTACACCAGGACCTCAATGGCGACGGGACGATCGGGCTCGTCGGCACCACCATTGAAGCGTTCGGGTCGACCAGCCTGGTTCAGGTGGGGACCGGCTACGATCTCAATCCAGCTTCGGGCGGACCAGAATTGAAGCTCGGCGGGGCCGCCATTGCGGCCGGACAGCTGGGACCTTGGGTGCCGATCGCGGCAGAAGCCACTGCAAGTGGATACGAAGTTGTGTGGAAAGTGCCAGGTGCCGATCAGTTTACAGCTTGGGACTTCGATACCAGTGGGAATTTCGTCAGTTCTGCGATCGGCTACGTCAGTGGGGCGAGCGCTACGCTTGAGAGTCTTGAACCGATGTTTCATCAAGACCTCAACGGTGACGGTACCATAGGCGTGCACTCGGGGACAACGCAGCTCAGCTCGCAACCAGCGATGTCGATAGCTGAATACCGATATGTTTCGATGCCGTCCGAGCAGGGGTTCTTGTTCAGGGAAGATGAGAACGCTGCTGCCCTTGCAACAGTTTCATCCACTCAAGGCCCGACGGGCGACATCTCAGATTTCGGAGCGAATAAGATCTTTGTCTTCGGACCGGAATCAATTGCTGTTGGAGCTTCCTGGTCTTCCGAAGGCCCGTCTGCAGGCGTCGTGGGAATTCTCGTAGCAATAGACAGCAGCGCTCCGACCGACCTAGCAGCCATCGATCCATTGCACGACGCCAATGCTCTCCACTCTCATAACTCACCACAAGCGTTTGTGCACTCTGATGGATTCCATCTCGTCTAGGTCGTGGACTCAAACCGCATCCGGAGGCGGGTTGATGCGAGCAATACAGCAGAGAGGAAGTTGCGAGCGCTCTTATTGATCTGAGGCCGGAAAACTGGACCATTTTTGGCTAGAGTCTTGCGCTTGCCGAATCCCCTCGGCTGGGAGGAGCGGAAGACGATGAAAGCCTCGAAGTTTTCGGACGCCCAGAAGGCGTTCATTCTGAAGCAGGGCAATGACGGCGTGCCGGTCGCCGAGATCTGCCGCAAGGCCGGGATCAGCCCGGCGACCTATTTCAATTGGAAGAAGAAGTATGACGGGCTGCTGCCGACCGAGATGCGTCGGCTGAAGCAGCTCGAGGACGAGAACGGCAAGCTGAGAAAGCTGGTCGCTGATCTGTCGCTCGACAAGGAGATGCTGCAGGACGTAATCCGCCGAAAGCTGTGAAGCCTGGTCGGAAGCGCAAGCTCGTCGACGAGGTCTGTGGCGAGTGGCAGGTATCGATCCGCAGGGCCTGCGACGCCCTCGAATTCGACAGGTCGACCTACCACTACAGATCCCGTCGCTCCGACCAGGCCGCCCTCGAACAACGGATCAGGGAGATCTGTCAGGTTCGCGTCCGCTACGGTTATCGCCGCATTCACGTCGTGCTTCGTCGCGAAGGATGGCGCCACGGGCAGAACAAGACGCGGCGGGTCTATCGCGAGTTGGGCCTGCAACTACGCAACAAGACGCCGAAGCGCCGGGTCAAGGCCAAGCTGCGGGACGATCGCAGGCCGGCGACGCGATCGAACGAGACCTGGGCGATGGACTTCGTCCACGATCAGTTGGCAACCGGACGTAAGCTTCGGGTGCTCACGATCGTCGACATCTTCTCCCGATTCTCGCCAGCGCTGACACCGCGGTTCACTTTCCGCGGCACCGATGTCGTGGAGATACTGGAAGGAGTCTGCAATGAAGTGGGATTCCCGGCGACGATCCGCGTCGATCAGGGCACCGAGTTCGTGTCGCGCGACCTCGACGTCTGGGCCTATCAGCGCGGCGTGACGCTGGACTTCTCCCGTCCGGGGAAGCCGACCGATAATGCCTTCATCGAGGCGTTCAACGGACGCTTCCGGGAGGAATGCCTCAACGCCCATTGGTTCCTGAGCCTTGCCGACGCCCAGGAAAAAGTGGAGAATTGGCGCAGGTACTACAACGAAGAGCGGCCCCATGGCGCGATCGGCAACAAACCGCCGATCCTGCTGCAGAACCACGATGGCGCAACCAGCCCGCCGCCGTGATCAGAGGCGCAAAACTCTAGTTCTGGGTGGTCCAAAGTTCGGCCTCACTGCAAACCCAACAGGACTCTAAATGTTACTGGATGAAACTTCGGTGGCAGATCATGAGGCTTCGCGAAGCCGTAGGACTAGTCCTGGAGCTAGTCCTATGGCCAAAGCGGAAGTGGAAGTGATCACGTCGGAGCGGCGACGGCGGCATTGGTCGCGGGCCGACAAGGAGCGCATCGTCGCTGCAGCGTTGCAGCCGGGTGCGACGATCCTGGGCGTGGCGCGCGCGTTTGGCGTGCATTCCAGCCAGGTGTTTCGCTGGCGCCAGCAGCTGTGCGGAAAGGAGACTGCCGTGCCCGGCTTCGCCGCTGTGACGATTGCAGCCAATCCCGATCTTCACGGTAAGCGTCGTTCTGCCCCCACCTTTCAGCTGACGGCTTGGTCTGCCAGGTCTGCGGTCCGTTTTGGATCGTAAAGCTTAGAATGGATACTGAGCGTAATGCTATCACGGAGCCGGTGCGTCGGCTCGAAGTGTTCACGGGCAGAGGTCGGCGCCGTCGCTGGAGCGACGAAGACAAGGCCCGGATTTGTTGCAGAGACAGTGGGCGAGCCGGTCTGCGCGGTGGCGCGGCGCCATGGATTGTTGCCACAGCAGGTATTTGGCTGGCGCCGGCAATTGAGAGATGCGGCTGACAGCCGGGGGAGCGAAGTTGAGTTCGTGCCTGCAGTGATCGCCGCTGGAACGTCGGCATCTGACCGACAACGGAGCGCGGCGTCCTGAGCCGATTTTGATGTCGGAGGGATCACGCTCGAGGTCGACGGGGTCACGATCAGGGCCGGCCGCGGTGCGGATGCGGCGATGATTGCGGCCATCGTCCGTGCGCTGAAGGCGAACCGGTGATCGGCCCGTCCGGAACAATCCGGGTGGTGGTGGCGACGAGGCCGGTCGACTTCCGCAAGGGAATGGAGGGCTTGCTGCGTTGGTGCGCGAGCACATGAACGCAGATCCGTTCACAGGCACTGTCTATGTGTTCCGCGCCAAGCGGGCGGATCGGATCAAGCTGATCTTCTGGGATGGAACGGGTTTGTGCCTGTTCGCAAAGCGCCTGGAGCAAGGAGCGTTCCGCTGGCCGAAGATCGAGGACGGCGTGATGCGCCTGTCCGCGGCGCAGTTGTCGGCACTGCTCGAAGGCCTGGACTGGCGGCTGGTCCACGAGGCGCGGCAGACCGTAGCGCCGACCCAAGCCGGATAATCGTTGGCATCGCTGCGGCGAAGTGAATCAGGGGCATCGAGCACGTCGCCAGGCGGGGGCGAATATGCTCTGATTTACCGGTGAGGGATAACCTTCCTGATGATCCCGAGACGTTGAAGGCAATGCTGCTGGCCGAGCGGCACGAGAGCCAGCGGCTGCGTCAGATCATCAAGGAGCTGCAACGCCATCGTTTTGGCCGGAAGGCCGAGACGCTTCCTGAAGAGCAGATGCTGCTGGGTCTTGAGGATGTCCAGCAGGACGAGGCCTTCAGAGAGGCTGGCCTGGACGAGACCGCGGCGGAAGGCCGAGCGGTGCGCGCACGTAAGCGCCGCAACAATCGCGGCGCACTGCCGGCACATTTGCCGCGGGTCGAGATCGTTGTCGACCTCGACGACAAGAGCTGTCCGTGCTGCAAGGGTGACCTGCACCAGATCGGTGAGGACAAGAGCGAGCGGCTGGACTTGGTGCCGGCGCAGTTCCGCGTGATCATCACCCGCCGTCCCAGATACGCCTGCCGAGCCTGCGAAGATGGCGTCATGCAGGCCGAGGCTCCGGCCCGATTGATCGAGGGCGGGCTGCCGACCGAAGCAACCGTCGCCCATGTGCTGGTGTCCAAATATGCGGATCACCTGCCGCTCTACCGACAGGCCCAGATCCATGCCCGCCAGGGCATCCATCTCGACCGCTCGACGCTCGCGGACTGGGTCGGGCACGCGGCCTTCCATCTTCGCCCGCTGCATGAGCGTCTTCTCGCGGGGCTTCGATCAAGGTCCAAGCTGTTCGCCGACGAGACGACGGTGCCGGTGCTCGATCCCGGTCGGGGCCGCACCAAGACCGGTCAGCTCTGGGCCTATGCCGCGGACGACAGGCCCTGGGGTGGGCTCGATCCCCCCGGCATCGCCTACGTCTACGCACCCGACCGCAAAGCCGAGCGGCTGTTCAGCCACCTTGCTGGATTCACCTGTTCGTGTTCCGCGGCCGCAGCGGCGGGCTGATCAAGGTGCTGTGGCACGACGGCCAGGGCATGTGCCTGTTCGCCAAGCGGCTGGAGCGCGGCCGCTTCATCTGGCCACAGGCGGTGGACGGCGCGGTGACGATCACGCCGGCCCAGCTCGGCTATCTGCTCGAAGGCATCGACTGGCGGCATCCGCAGCGGACGTGGCGCCCGGAAGCTGTTGGTTGAGCGCTCGAACGTCACGGCACTGATGCGTGCCGGGCGGAGCTGTGATTCCATCCCTGTCGATGATCACAGCCGATTCGCTCCCCGATGATGTCGCGACGCTGAAGGCGTTGGTGCTCGCCGGCCAGGCGGCGCAGCTCGCGGCGGAAGCCAAGGCGCGCAATCTCGAAGCCGAAGTCCGAGCCCGCACGCTGCTGATCGAGCAGATGAAGTTCACGATCGCCAAGCTCAAGCACGAGCAATATGGGCCGTCGTCGGAGCGCGCCTCGGGGCTCGAACAGCTCGAGCTTGAACTCGCCGATCTCGAGGAGGATGCGTCGGAGGCCGAAGCCGAGGCGCATCTGGCAGCCGAGCGGGCCAAGGCTGCCAAGGTCGATGTCCGTCCTTTCGAGCGCCGGCGCCCGGCACGGCGGCCGTTGCCCGAGCACCTGCCGCGGGAGCGCATCGTTCATCCGGCCCCGACCAATTGCGCCTGCTGCGGTGGCGACAGGTTGTGCAAGATCGGCGAGGACATGACGGAGACGCTGGAGCTCGTGCCGCGGCAGTGGAAGGTGATCCAGCATGTGCGCGAGAAGTTCTCGTGCCGCGCCTGCGAGGCGATCAGCCAGCCGCCAGCGCCGTTCCATCCGATCTCTCGGGGACGTGCCGGGCCGCGCCTGTTGGCGCACATCCTGTTCGCCAAATACGGGCTGCATTTGCCGCTCAACCGGCAGAGCACGACGTATGCGCATGAGGGCATCGCGCTCGATGTCTCCACACTCGCGGACTGGGTCGGCGCGGCGGCTGCGACCTTGATGCCGCTGGTCGAGGCGATCAAGGCGCATGTCCTCGCTGCCGAGCGCATCCATGCCGACGACACCACCGTGCCGGTTCTGGCCAAGGGCAAGACGCGCACCGGGCGCGTGTGGATCTATGTCCGCGACGATCGTCCTTTCGCCGGCCACGCGCCGCCGGCCGCCGTGTTCTTTTATTCGCCCGACCGCTCCGGCACCCATCCAGAGGCGCATCTTGCGACCTATGCCGGACCCATGCAGGCCGATGCCTATGCCGGCTTCAATCGGCTCTACGAGGCCTCGCGCAAGCCGGGGCCGATCACCGAGGTCGGCTGCTGGGCGCATGCACGGCGCAAGCTGTTCGAGATCGCGCGGCTGAAGAAGGCGCCGATCGCGATCGAGGCCATCAAGCAGATCGATGCGCTGTTTGCGATCGAGCGCGAGATCAATGGCCTGCCGCAGCACGAGCGCAAAGCCGCGCGCCATGCGCGCAGTCGCTCGCTCGTCGATGAGCTTCACACCTTCCTGCGCGAGCGCCGCGCCAAGCTCTCCGGCAAGAGCGAGACCGCCAAGGCGATCGACTACAGCCTCAAGCGCTGGGAGGTGTTCACGCGATTCATCGACGATGGCCGGCTGTGCATGACCAACAACGCGGCCGAACGCGAGCTGCGCGCCGTGGCTGTCGGCCGCAAGAACTGGACCTTCGCCGGCTCCGACGATGGCGGCCGCCGTGCCGCTGCCATCTACACCCTGGTCCAGACCGCCAGGCTCAACGACGTCGACCCGCAAGCATGGCTTGCCGACGTCCTCGCCAGGCTGCCCGATCATCCGGCCAGCAGGATCACCGACCTGCTGCCCTGGAGCTGGAAGCACACCGCTATCCCTGCCGCTCCCTGATCGCTCCGATCAATCGTCCATCCGCGCGGGCCGCTCCGCCTGTGGTCTTCACCGGATGCGTGCGGATGTGAGCGCGCCCGCCACGGCTTTCGACCAGATCGATGACGGCTCGGGCATCGTAACCGCGATCGGCGACCAGATCGCGCCCTGGCTCGACCGCTTCGATGAGGGGCGGCGCCACGGTCTTGTCCGATGACTGGCCCTGCGACAGCATAATGCGCACCGGCATGCCGGCCTGATCGACGATGGCGTTGATTTTGGTGCTCAGTCCTCCACGAGAACGGCCGATGGCGTTATCCGGGCCCCCTTTTTACCACCGGCGGCGTGCTGGTGAGCGCGGATGATCGAGGAGTCGATTAACTGCAATGACTGTGGAGACTTCGCTGCCAAGGCCTCAAATATCTGCAGCCAGATGCCCTTCTTGGCCCATCGATTAAAGCGATTGATTGTAGGCTGTTGTGTAAGGGCCATAGCGCTCAGGCAGATCGCGCCACGGCGTGCCAGTGCGCAAGACGAAGAAGATGCCGTTGAGCACCTTGCGGTCATCCGGCCGCGGCCGGCCGTTCTTCTTGCCCTCCGCTCCAGGCAACAGCGGCGCAATGATTGTCCACTCCGTGTCTGAAAGGTCGAAGCGAGCCATCGGGACCTCCTCTTTGGGGAAGCCTCGAATCACTCCGCCCCGTCACCCGCAAGGGGTTTGAGTACAGCACCTAGGAGCTGCTCTTTCGGCAGAACCGCCAAGCCGCATCAACAGCGAATGTCGTCAAGAAAATCGTCCAAGCCAGTCCGACAACGATTGCCACTATCCAAAGGATGATCGGCCACCAAAACGCCAAAAACATCACATTCAGGCAGAATAATACGGTGTTCAGGAACAGGGCGGATTTGACGAAAGTTAGATCCTGACGTCTCTCAAGTTCGAGCCTAAGGACGGCTGCCTTGATCTCGAGCCAGTCATGTCCAGCCGTACCAGATGTGATTTCAGAGATATCTTTCAAGGTAAGTCTCCGACTCTGGCAAAATACGGAGGCCAATAGCTATTCTCGGCACGTTGCGCATCAACCGGATCCGATCGCGATTCATGGCTAATCGCTGGTAGCTTTTCCTATCCGCCTAACGGTCAAGATCACCAGGTTTTCCGGTTTTCCGAGCGAAACGGAAGGTGAACAGCGCATGGTTGAGAAGACGGTGGGCTGATGTGGATCGCCATCCTGCATTTCCCTGGCAGTCCGACAAAAAGGTGTCAATCGGCATTTATCACCGTGCCCAGCTTAGGCCCAACGTCGACGAGGATCGCCGGTCGACCTCCTTAAGGTAGCCGCACAAGCGCGAGACGAGCAGAGCATTCACCTGGCGAACGCAGCCAACGATTTCCGGTCGCTTACGAGAACTTCGGGTCCGGGACTCGCAACAGCATACGTCCGAACGACCTGAACAGAGACTGAGCGGGCCTTTCGAACCAAACGAAGCAAGCTCTCGATACCAGGACGGCAGAGGCTACACCCACGATCACCCAGAGGACGGGCAGCGGAAATCCCAAATGCGCCGTCGATCGCGAGATCGCCCAAATGACCGGGTCATGCAGCAGGTAAAGCGAATAGCTTGCCTGCCCGCCCCAAACCATGAGCGGTAGGCTCATGAGTCGCGCGGCCCAAGATTTGTCGGTCGAGGCCGCGAGACATATGCCCGCGAACAGGATCACGCATGCCGATGTGTCGACCATGGCGAACAGCGATCGAATCTGTTCAAGAGCCACGATCCCGATCACGCATAGCGCAAAAATAACATCCGCCCATACCCGAGGCGGGCGCCCTCCCAGAAGAACCAACTGAGCTGCCGCGACGCCGATAAGGAAGGACGGCAGCCTCATCAGGGGCGAATGATAACCCAGCCAGAACAGGAAGGATGATCCGCTTGACTGATCGACCTTCGCGTAGGTGACGCCCAAATTGAGGATCAGATCGCTATATTTCACGAATCCCAGCGCCATAACCGCGCCGATGGCACCGATTCCGAGTAGCGCCGTCACGGCACCCCATCTGCTCAGCCTGTTTGCGGCAGGCGCAATGAATGGATAGGCAACATAGAAGAGCGCCTCGGTCGCGAGGGACCACATCACCCCCAGAAGCGGATTGGAGAGCGCACTAAAGATATACCGTGTGTCATCGACTCGCCAAAACCACCAGGTGGTGGTGAAGGTCAGGAAAAAAGGTGTCGATCTCGCCAGCGGCGTGGTGTCTTGCTTTGCTGCAAGCTCATACAGAAATCCGACCACGAAGACGATCAGGAACAGCGGATACAGTCTGGACCAGCGCGCAACGAAAAAATCTCGTAAGCCACCTGGCCGCTGCACGCTATGCCGGTAGTTCCAGTGAATAACGAAGCCGCTGAGGACAAAGAACAATGTCATCCCGACATTTGCCAGATGCGTCAGCATCCAAACGGCAAGCGTCATGTTGTCCCAATCGCCCGGCGGATGGATCTGGTAAGTGGCGTGCGAAACCATCACGGCACAGGCCGCGACGAAACGGACGCCGTCAAGGGCAGCCACATGGCGGGGAACGACCGGCAAACCGAGCCCCGGAGTTGTGAAGGATGAGGCGGGACCTGGGGACTTCAAAATGCGATCCTGTCACAACAAGTGGTTAATTGGACCAAGAGACGCTACCCGCATCGGTTGATATGCTGCGAGGAGAGGCGGTCGTCATAATGCCCTTGGGGCCAATTGAGCCTGATGCTCAGATTCCGAATTCCCGCTTTGCGCCAGACTTGTTGCAAGTTTCGGGATCGGAATACTAAAAATGCGGATGGTTCAGAACTTCTGCTGTTGGTGCGTCGCCGCGAGATCAGGGCGAATTTCTGAAGCTTCTTGCTACGGCTGCTTTTTTTTGACGATAGCTGCTGCAGCCGAATGCGAGCAACAATTCATCGTGTACTCCACTCTTGATATTCGCGCCACACTTCGGCCGGAGTACCGTCCACGCGAATCGCGCCCTTCTCCAGCCAGATCGCCCGGGTGCAATTGTTCTTCACAATCTCTTCGGAATGCGACGCAATAAACAGAATACCAGTTCGGCCTAGCAGGTCCTGCAGGCGTGCCTGAGCCTTCTTCATGAACGAGGCGTCGCCGGCTCCGATCCATTCGTCCATCAGCAGAATGTCGGGGGTAATCGAAGTCGATATCGCGAAGGCGAGTCGTAGCATCATGCCGCTGGAGTAGGTGCGGATGGGCATTTCCAGGAAATCACCTAGCTCGGTCACTTCGGCAATGCCGTCGATCTGATGGGCGATTTCCTCGGAACTCAACCCGAGCAGCATGCACCGGATCCGAATGTTTTCGTAGCCGCTGGCTTCCAAATCCATTCCCAACGTTAGATCGATCAGCGAGGCAACCCGGCCGCAGACAGTGATAGAACCGCGGACCGGCTCGTAAACGCCCGATACGGCGCGCAGCATGGTCGACTTTCCCGCGCCGTTGTGACCAATCAACCCGATCCGTTCGCCGTGCTCGGCCATCAGCGACACATCATTGACCGATGACACGACGATGCGCTGATCGGACCCAACGCCAATCCGGCCGCCGGTCGTGTATTGCAACATGGAGCGCTTGACCGAACGCCCATGCGCCGAATAGATCGGAAACTCGATGGAGACGTGCTCGAACGTCACAGAACTCGGAAAGCGCGCAGAACTGCCGGGTCTCAACATGAAACTGTCCTAGAGCCAGTAAGCGATACGGCCTCGCGTCCGCGCATAGAAACGGAACGTCAGCAGTGATCCCATGACGAAAATCAGGATGAGAGCGAGGTAGGCATGACCGGGAGGAAAGCTCCCGAGCAGCGGTGACCGCACCGCCTCCATCAAGTAGTAGAATGGGTTGAGCTGAACGAACAGACTTAGATGCGACGGCAACGTTTCGGGCCGGTACATGACCGGCGTGACAAAGAACAGGATCTGCAAGATGTTTCCGATGATCGGCGGCAAATCGCGGAAGCGGGTGCACAACACCGCGATCACGATCGCTCCCCAGGCGAAGTTCAATAGCATCAGGGCAAGTCCGGGAATGATCAACAGCAGATGCCAGTTCAACAGCGACGGCTGCCAGACGTAAAGAAACAACATTACCACAATATTGTGCGCATTGATGATGAAGTTCCGGAAGATCGTGCGGAAGATGTGTAGGGAGATCGGCAGGCCCCCTTGTTTGATCAGCCCTTCGGCCTGTACGAACGCCGTCGTACTGTCGTTAATAACGCCGGTGCAGAAGTTCCAAACGATGAAGCCGGCCGCCACGTACGGAAGAAATGAGCGAACATCCTGCTTGAACAGCCCCGCGTAAACAGTGCCGAGCGTCAGCACCAGGATGGACATACTGATCGTGATCCAAAACGGCCCGAGAACAGCGCGGCGATAGCGTTGCTTGACGTCCAACGAGGCCAGCGAAATCCACAGATGCCAGAGTCGAAATCCGGCCAGCAGATCATCGAGCGCTGCCGAACTCTGCGATCGCCCAGCGCCGAAATAAGTCACCCGACGAATATCGCGTTCCGCAATGGGCTTGTCAATTGGTCGGTCCAAACCTGCCGTCGTCATGCCCACCGCGCTTTTTGCCCTTTATCGTGCGGGGGGTCTATAGGCCATTTCTCATGGAGGGGCAACCAGGGTTCAGGAGCCTTGAAAAGACTGATTTCTTTTGTCTTTCGAGCGCTGATCTAAATCGAAGGGCAGCGGGGAGAATCGGGTTGAGCCCGACATCGAAACCTCGCCCAATGGATCGGCGAAGTTGACAGTCGATGCGGGGGCGACTTGCAGTTCTGCCGGCGGTTCGGTGCAACAAAAGTGCGCACTCACGGAAGGGGATTCAGGTGCAAGGTCGCATTGCCACGAGGCGTCTACAGGCTGTCCCGTGATCGGTTAGGTCATGCTGCCGGGCGCACCGACTCGGCGGTTGGATCACTGACCCGTATTGGACGGGCACCGCTTTGATCTTTGTGGATCCGGTGACGCTTGGATCGGGCGGGCTCCTGTTCCGTCGAGTTGAGGCAAGAAAAGATCTCGCTTTCAGCTCATTAACTCCAAATCTTTCGCTGCCCTACGAGAAATTCGGACGCTCGTATGGCGAGCAGTGGTGTTTGGTGCTTCTATCTGCTGCTGAGTTGGGCTATGCGATGTTGACAGCAGCGCGCTGGCGCCGCAGGGACTTGGCGCCGTGCGGGTTGCGTCGGCCGGTGGAGACGGTTTCTTGACTCAGTTGATTGATACGGACCAGGTTGAACAGGCTAGCCAGGCGATTCGGGCGGCCTGTGAGTCTGGGCAGACCCTTGCCTTTGTGTCCGGTAACTTCAACGTCGTGCACCCAGGACATTTGCGGCTTTTGAAGTTCGCTGCCGAGCAGGCCGATGTTCTCATTGTGGGGGTCAATCCCGATTCTGCACCCGGCGTGACGTTGGCGCAGGAAATGCGCCTTGAAAACGTGCGCTCGATCTCGTTTGTGCATCATGTCGTGCGCTTGACGACCGAGGCGATGACATTCATCCGCCAGCTCCAGCCGTCCGTTGTCGTAAAGGGCAAGGAGTTCGAGGATCGCGCCAATCCCGAGCAGGAGGCCGTGGACGCCTATGGCGGGCGGCTGATCTTCTCGTCCGGTGAATTGCGCTTTGCGTCGCTGTCGCTGCTGGAACGCGACGCCAACATCGACATCTCCACGGTCCGCAAGCCGCAGGAATTTCCCAGGCGCCACGGCTTCGAGATCGCGAATCTGAAGGATCTGCTCCGCAAGCTCTCCGGCATGCGGGTCGCCGTCATCGGCGACCTGATCGTCGACGAATATGTCACCTGCGATGCGGTCGGCATGTCCCAGGAGGACCCGACCATCGTCGTGACGCCGCTGATGACCCGCACCTTCGTCGGCGGCGCGGGTGCGGTTGCGGCGCATGCGCACGGGCTTGGCGCCGATGTGAAATTCTTCACCCTGGTCGGCGACGACGAAGCGGCGCGGTTCGCCCGCAACACGCTCGAACAGCATGGCGTCAACTTCAACGCCTTCACCGACCAGAGCCGGCCGACCACGCGCAAGCAGCGTTTTCGCGCGCTCAACAAGACGCTGCTGCGGGTCAATCACCTGCGCCAGCACGCGTCGGATGCCGACCTGCAGCGGCAGATGCTGACCTCGGTCGAGCGCGCCTTGAAGACCTGCGATCTGCTGCTGTTCTCCTGCTTCAACTACGGCTGCCTGCCGCAGGATCTGGTCGACGCGATCGCCGATCGCGCCCGCGCCCAGGGCGTGATGATGGCGGCCGACAGCCAGGTGTCGTCGCAGACCGGCGACGTCTCCCGCTTCAAGGGCATGACCCTGCTGACGCCGACCGAGCGCGAGGCGCGCGTCGCACTGAACGACTTCATTTCGGGTCTCGCCGTCATCAGCGAGCGGCTGGTCGAACGGGCCCGCACCAAGAACCTCGTGATCACGCTCGGCGCCGAGGGCGCGCTGATCAACACCATGGCGGACGGCACCTTCACCTCGGACCGCCTGCCGGCGTTCAATCCATCCCCGAAGGACGTGTCCGGTGCCGGCGACAGCTTCTTCATGGCCTGCTCGATGGGCCTGCGCGCGGGCGCCGATATCTGGCAGGCCTCCTATCTCGGATCGCTGGCGGCCGCCCTCCAGGTTTCCCGCGTCGGCAACCTGCCGTTGACGACGGCAGAGCTGGTGCGCGAAATCGACGAGGCTGGCTTCAGCCACGAGTGACGGATGCTCTGATGCGCGCGCTCCTTCTTGCGGCCGGAATCGGCAGCCGGTTGCGACCTTTGACGAACACCACGCCAAAATGCCTGGTTACGGTGCACGATCGTCCGCTGCTCGACTATTGGCTCGATCTGGTCTTCGAGGGCGGCATCGAACGCGCGTTGCTCAATACCCATTGGCTTGCGGATCAGGTCCGCGCCCACGTGGCGCAGTCGCCCTGGCGCTCCCGCATCGATCTTGTTCACGAGGATAAGTTGCTCGGGACCGGCGGCACCGTGATTGCCAACCGGGAATGGTTCGGGAGCCGTCCGTTTCTGGTCGCCCACGCCGACAACCTGACCGACTTTGACGTGGCAGGCCTGATCGCGGCGCACGACAAACGGCCGGCCGGCTGCATCATGTCGATGCTCGCGTTCCGGACCGACGACCCGAGCTCTTGCGGCATTCTGGAATTGGACTGCCAGAACAGGGTGATCGCCTTTCACGAAAAAGTCCCGAACCCGCCTGGGAACCTCGCCAATGGCGCGGTCTATATTTTCGAACCCGAGGTGATCGACGATATTGCAGCACTCGGAAAAGCCGTCGTCGATCTCTCCACCGAGATCATCCCGAACTATTTGGGACGAATTTTATGCGTGGAAACTGCAGGTTATCACCGGGATATCGGCAACCCGGAAAGCTTGCGCCGGGCGCATTTGGAGTTTAAGCACAAGCCGCGCCATAGTGGGGGCGGTTGAGGGCGGCTGTCGTCGCTGGGGCCGATCGCGTTTTCCTGCCATAGTCGACAGATGCGCCCAAGGCCAGATCGGGTGAGCAACAGGCGAGCCACGGGGATTGCTCAGATGAAGATATTCGTGACTGGAGCGTGCGGCTACAAGGGCAGCGTGCTCGTGCCGAAGCTCTTGAAGGCCGGCCACAAGGTCGTTGCATTCGACATCATGTGGTTCGGCAACTTCCTCGAGCCGCATCCGGATCTCACCGTCGTCCAGGGCGACGTCCGCAATCCCGACGCCATCGACCTGACCGGGGTCGACGCCATCATTCATCTCTCCAGCGTCGCCAATGATCCCTGCGGCGATCTCGACCCGAAGCTGACCTGGGAGATCTCCTGCCTCGCCACGATGCAGCTCGCCGATCGCGCCTATCGCCACGGCATCAAGCGATTCATCTACGCCTCCTCCGGCAGCGTCTACGGCGTCAAGGAAGAGGAGCAGGTCACCGAGGATCTCGAGCTGCTGCCGATCTCCGAGTACAACAAGACTAAGATGTGCGGCGAGCGCATCGTGCTGTCCTACAAGGACGACATGGTGGTGCAGATCGTGCGCCCCGCGACCGTCTGCGGCTACTCTCCGCGCCAGCGGCTCGACGTCTCCGTCAACATGCTGACGATGCAGGCGCTGATGAACGGCCGCATCACCGTGTTCGGCGGCGACCAGACTCGCCCGAACATTCACATCGACGACATCACCGATCTCTATCTCTTCCTGCTCGATCATCCTGAGCACACCGGGATCTACAATGCCGGCTTCGAGAACATCTCGATCCTCGACATCGCCAGGCTCGTCACCAAGCACGTGCCGGCCGAGGTCATCGTGACGCCCTCGAACGACCCGCGCAGCTATCGCGTCAACTCCGATCGCCTGCTCGCGACCGGCTTCCGGCCGAAGAAGACGGTGGAGGACGCGATCAAGGAAATCATCGGCATGTACTCGCAAGGCCAGCTCAAGAACGACGACCGCTGGTACAATCTGAAATGGATGGAGAAGGAGGTCGTGAAATGAACGTCCTGGCCTTCAAGACCCCCGGCAGCCTGTTCGCCGACTACACCAGCCGCTTCAGCACCGTGCTGAAGGATTTCGACTGGAGCCCGGTCGAGAAGCTCGCCTATGATCTGCGCGACTGCTGGCAGACCGGACGGCAGGTGTTCTTCTGCGGCAATGGCGGCAGTGGCGGCAACGCCAACCACCTCGCCAACGATTTCCTCTACGCGCTGTCGAAGACGCCGGGCTCAGGCCTGCGCGTGCACTCGCTGTCGTCGAACCCGTCCGTGATCACCTGCCTCGCCAACGACGAAGGCTATGACCAGGTGTTCTCGCTGCAACTCGCGGTGCTTGCGCGCAAGGGCGACGTGCTGATCACCTTCTCCGGCTCCGGCAACTCGCCGAACATCCTGAAGGCGCTCGAAGAGGGCAAGAAGATCGGCATGACCAGCTATGCCGTGCTCGGCTTCACCGGCGGCAAGGCCAAGGCGCTCGCCGACGTGCCGATCCACTTCGCGGTCGACGACATGCAGATCGCCGAGGACGCGCAGATGGTGATCGGCCACATGATCATGCAGTGGCTGTACGCCCAGCGCGGCGACATCATCACGACGCGCGAGGTCTGACGGGCAAGGACGATGGCTGCGAACGAAAAGTACCTGATCCTCGGCTCGAACTCGTTTTCGGGCGCAACCTTCGTCGACTTCCTGGCTGCGGCCGGTCACGACGTGATCGCGACCAGCCGCTCGGACGAGCCGCATGACGCGTTCCTGCCGTACAAATGGCAGAAGCGGGCCGGCAAGGTCCGCTTCCAGCGCGTCGACCTCAACCACGATCTTGATGCGCTGAAGGCGCTGCTGGCAGCCGAGCGGCCGACCCACGTCGTGAATTTCGCGGCCCAGAGCATGGTCGGCGAGAGCTGGCTGTACCCGGACCATTGGATGATGACCAACGTCGTCTCCGCCGTCCGGCTGCACGACATCCTGCGCAACTATGACGGCCTCGACCGCTACGTCCATGTGACGACGCCGGAGGTCTACGGCTCGACCGAGGGCTGGGTGCGCGAGGATGCGCCGTTCAACCCGTCGACGCCCTACGCGGTGTCGCGCGCCGCCGGCGACATGAGCCTGCGGACCTATTTCGCCAACTACCAGTTCCCGGTGGTCTTCACGCGCGCCGCCAACGTGTACGGTCCGGGTCAGCAGCTCTACCGCATCGTGCCGCGCACCATCGTGGCCGCGATGACCGGGCAGAAGCTCCGGCTGGACGGCGGCGGCAAGTCGATCCGCGTCTTCATCCACATGACCGACGTGTCGGATGCGACCGTGAAGATTGGCCGCAGCGGCAAGCTCGGCGAGACCTACCACATCTCCGGCTACGAGCTGGTCTCGATCCGCACCCTGGTCGAGATGATCCTGGCCCGTCTCGGCAAGTCGTTCGAGGACTGCGTCGAGATCGGCCCGGAGCGTCCGGGCAAGGACACGGCGTATACGCTCGACAGCTTCAAGCTGCGCACCGAGCTCGGCTGGCGCGACACCTTCTCGCTGGAACAGGGCATCGACGACGTCATCGCCTGGGCGCGGCGCTTCGAGGATGTCATGGCCAAGCTGCCGACCAAGTACGAACATAAACCCTGATCGACCCCTGCGCTTCCCGGTGAAGCGCGACTGGAGAGCACGATGAACGTGGCAGTCCGGAGCACAGCGGCCAAGCCTGACGCAGCCGCCCTGAAGGCGCAGGCGGCGAAGCTGCGCGGCAAGATCATCGAGATGTCGCACAAGGCCCAGGCCGCACACTTGGCCTCGTCGCTGTCCTGCGCCGATGCGATGACCGCAGCCTATTGGCATGTGCTCAATATCGACCCGAAAAACCCGACCGATCCGCTGCGCGACCGCTTCATCCTCTCCAAGGGCCACGCCGCCGCAGCGCTGTTCGCGACCTTGGCGATGAAGGGCTACTTCCCGATCGAGGAACTCGACACCTACTGCCAGGACGGCGGCCGTCTCGCCGAGCATCCGCCGGCGAACCTGCTGCCCGGCGTCGAGGCTGCGACCGGCTCGCTCGGCCACGGGCTGCCGCTCGGCTGCGGCATGGCGCTTGCCGGTCGAATCAAGGGCGAGAGTTTTCGCGTGTTCGCCCTTCTCTCGGACGGCGAGAACAATGAGGGCTCGGTTTGGGAGGCCGCGATGTTCGCCGCCGCCCAGAAGCTGGAGAACGTCTGCGTCGTCGTCGACTACAACAAGTGGCAGGCGACCGCGCGCTCCAACGAAACCCTGATGCTGGCGCCGCTGCGCGACAAATGGGCCGCCTTCGGCTGGGACGCCCACGAGATCGACGGCCATGACGTCGGCGCGCTGGCGGAAGCCATGCAGAACATCCCGAACGGCTCGGGCAAGCCGGTGGCGCTGATCGCCCACACCGTAAAGGGCAAGGGCGTGTCGTTCATGGAAGACGACAACAACTGGCATTATCGCGCCCCCACCGCAGACGAAGTGACGAAGGCGTTCAAGGAGCTCGGCCTGTCATGAGAAACGCGTTCGCTGACGAACTGACCAAGCTCGGTAACGAGGACAGCCGCGTCGTCATGCTCTCGGGCGACATCGGCAACCGCCTGTTCGACAAGTTCAAGGACAAGCATCCGAGCCGCTTCTTCAACTGCGGCGTTGCGGAAGCCAACATGATGGGCGTCGCCGCCGGCATGGCCATGAACGGCCTGCGCCCGGTCGCCTATACGATCACCCCGTTCGTGACGACGCGCTGCCTGGAGCAGATCCGCACCGACGTCTGCTATCACGAAGCCCCCGTGACGATCGTCGCGGTCGGCGCCGGCCTCGCCTATTCCGGCCTCGGCCCGACCCACCACGCCTGCGAGGACATCTCGTTCCTGCGCTCGATCCCGAACATGGTCGTGATCTGCCCGGGCGATGCCTTCGAGGTGCGCGGCGCCTTGCGCGCGGCGATGCAGCAGGACCGCCCGGTCTACATCCGCATGGGCAAGAAGGGTGAGCCCGTCGTTCACAAGGGCCCCCTCGCGGATTTCAAGATCGGCAAGGCGATCACGATCGAGGAAGGCTCCGACGTCTGCCTGCTCTCGACCGGCAACATGCTGCCGGAAGTCATTGAAGCCGCACACAGATTGAAGGAGAAGGGCATCTCCGCCGAGGTCGTCAGCTTCCACACCGTGAAGCCGCTGGATGAGGACAAGCTCAAGCAGGCTTTCAGCCGCTTCAAGCTGGTCGCGACCATCGAGGAGCATTCGTTGATCGGCGGCTTCGGCTCCGCCGTCTCCGAATGGCTCGCCGATACCGAGACGAAGCACCAGAAATTCCTGCGCTTCGGCACGCCGGACGCCTTCTTCAAGAAGTCCGGTGAGCAGGAATATGCCCGCGAGGTGCTGGGACTGACCGGCCACCAGATCGCGGACAAGATCATCCACGCGTTGAGCTGAGACATCACATGAAGACCCAAGCTGCCCTCCTGGTCCAGACCGGCCAGCCGCTCGTGCTGGCCGAGATCGAGACCCCCGCCCTCAAGCCGGGCCAGGTGCTGGTCGAGATCGCCTATTCCGGCGCCTGCGGCACCCAGGTGATGGAGTGGCGCGGCGACAAGGGCGAGGACAAATGGGTGCCGCATTGCCTCGGCCACGAGGGCACCGGCACGGTGATCGAGGCCGGCAGCGCCGTCACCAAGGTCAAGGTCGGCGACAAGGTCGTGCTGTCCTGGATCAAAGGCACGGGCATCGAGGCTGGCGGCGCCGTGTATGACTGGGATGGCAAGAAGGTCAACGCCGGCGGCGTCACCACCTTCCAGCGCCACGCTGTCGTCAGCGAGAACCGCCTGACCCTGCTGCCGCCGGACCTGCCGATGGATGTCGCGGTGCTGCTCGGCTGCGCTGCGCCGACCGGCATGGGCGCGGTCTACAACGTGCTCAAGGTGCAGCCCGGCGACGCCGTCGCCGTGTTCGGCACCGGTGGCATCGGCCTGAACGCGCTGATGGCCGCCGCGCTGGCCGGCGCGATGCCGGTGATCGGCATCGACCCGAACCCGACCCGCCGTGCGCTTGCCCAGATCTACGGCGCAACTCATGTCATCGATGCATCCGGCGACGTGCTGGCCGAGATCAAGAAGATCGTGCCGCAGGGCGTTGATCTCGCGGTCGAATCCTCCGGCATTCCGGCCGTGATGGAGCAGGCGATCAATTCCACCCGTCAGCAGGGCGGCCGCGCGGTCGTGATCGGCAACGCCAAGCATGGCGCGGCGCTCACGCTGAATCCCGGCGTCTTCAACCAGGGCAAGAGCCTGCTCGGCACCTGGGGCGGCGACAGCGTTCCGGATCGCGACTACGGCCGCTACGGCCGGCTGCTGAGCTCCGGCCGCTTCCCGGTGCGGGATCTCTTGTCGAAGCCCTACAGCCTCGCCCAGGCCGACCAGGCGCTGCAGGATCTGGCCGCCGGCAAGGTCGGCCGTCCGCTGATCGACATGTCGCTGCGTTAAGTCCAGGCCATGCGGATCGGGATCGACTTCGACAACACGATCGCCTGCTATGACGGCGTGTTTCATGCGGCCGCGCTCGAGCGCGGCCTGATCCCGGCCGACCTCGGCCGCGACAAGAACAGCGTCCGCGACCATCTCAACGGCTCCGGGCGCAAGGACGACTTCACCGAGCTCCAGGGCTATGTCTACGGTGCCCGGATGGACCTGGTGTCGCCCTACCCTGGCTTCGCGGAGTTCGTCGCCGCGGCCCGCCGCGCCGGACATGACCTGTTCATCGTCAGTCATAAGACCAGGCATCCGATTCTCGGCCCGAAGCACGACATGCATGCCGCGGCGCGCGGCTTCCTGACCGACCGCGGACTGATGGGCTCGGCCGCCAGCCAGATCGCGCCGGACCGGGTGTTCTTCGAGCTGACCAAGGACGAGAAGGTCGCCCGTGCGCATGCGCTGGCCTGCGAGGTCTTTGTAGACGACCTGCCGGAGATCCTGGGCATGACCGGATTCCCGCAAGGGATGCGCAAGGTGCTGTTCGACCCGGAGAACCAGTTCGCGACCACGGCCGTCCCTTACGAGCGCCGCGCCTCGTGGGCCGAGATCGCGGCGGATGTCGTCCGTGACCGCGGCTGAGGCCAACGCCGACGCCGCCCTGCTGGCGCTCGCCCAGCGCCTCGCCGCGCAGGCCGGCAAGGCCAGCCCTACGGGACTGACGCGGCTGGCCGGCGGCCGCAACAACCAGGTCTTCCGTCTCGACACGGCCGACGGCCCGCTGGTCCTCAAGCGCTACTTCACCGACGCTCGCGACACCCGCGACCGGCTCGGCGCCGAATGGAGCTTCATCAGCCATGCCTGGTCGCACGGCGTCCGCGTCGTGCCGGAGCCGCTGGCCTGCGATCGCGCCGAACAGGCTGGCCTGTACAGCTTCGTCGAGGGACGCAAGCTGACGGTCGCGGAGCTGGCGCCCGTTCATGTCGATGCCGCGATCGACTTCGTGCTCGCCGTGAATGCTCCGCCCCGCCCGGCGCTGGCGGCCGGATCCGAGGCCTGCTTTTCCCTCGCCGAGCACCTCGCCACCGTCGAGCGCCGGGTGGCGCGGCTGGCGACGCTCGATGCCGACGTGCCCCATGTCGCCGACGCCCGACAGTTCGTGACCGCACGGCTGCAGCCGGCCTGGGCAGAGGTGAAGGCGGCCATTCTGCGCGGCGCCGCGGCCGAAGGGCTTGCCTTGGAGGCCGTCATCCCCGCCGACCAGGTCTGCCTGTCGCCGTCGGATTTCGGCTTCCATAACGCTCTGATCGACGACGCTGATAAGCTCACCTTCCTCGATTTCGAATATGCCGGCCGCGACGACCCGGCCAAGCTCGTCTCCGACTTCTTCTGCCAGCCGGAGGTGCCGGTGCCGCTGGCGGTGCACGAGCATTTCATCGACCGGCTCACGGACGGCCTCGGACTGGACGCGGCCAGCGTCGCGCGCTGCCGGCTCCTGCTCGACGCCTACCAGGTCAAGTGGACCTGCATCATCCTGAACGACTTCCTGCCGCTCGGCGCCACCCGCCGCGCCTTCGCCGACACAGGCGCCTGGGCGCAGCGTTGCGCCGCGCAGCTCGCCAAGGCCGACGCAAAGCTCGACCTCATCGGCGCCACATCCGACTAACCGACATCGTAACGCCCGGAGATCTTCATGGCCTATCGCGAGTTCGTCAGTCTCGTCCACAAATCGACCAAGCGCGACTATCTCGCGCGCGTTACCCAGCGCGACAAGGCCGATGTCGCCGAGATGGCGATCAAGTACGACTACGACTACTGGGACGGCAGCCGCGAGACCGGCTATGGCGGCTACAAATATGACGGCCGCTGGCGCAAGGTCGCCGATGCGATGATCGCGACCTACGGCATCAAGCCCGGCATGCGCGTGCTCGACGTCGGCTCCGGCAAGGGCTTCATCCTGCACGATTTCCGCGAAGCCATCCCGGATCTCGAGGTCGCCGGCATCGACGTCTCCTCCTACGGCATCGAGCACACGATGGAGAGCGTGAAACCGTTCTGCCAGGTCGGCACCGCGGCCAAGCTGCCCTACCCCGACAAGCACTTCGATCTGGTCATCTCGATCAACACGCTGCACAACCTCTACAACTACGATCTCGATGCCGCCCTGCGCGAGATGGAGCGCGTCAGCCGCGGCGCCAAGTATCTCTGCGTCGAGGGCTATCGCAACGAGCGCGAGAAGGTGAACCTGATGTACTGGCAGCTCACCTGCCGCATCTTCCACACCCCCGAGGAATGGGCCTTCGAATTCAAGCGCTCCGGCTACACCGGCGACCACGAGTTCATCTTCTTCGAATGAGCGCCACCAACTCGCCGCAGGCAGAACCACCGATCACCGCCATCGAGCGTCCGTCAACGGATTCGGTGCGGCTCTCGGTCGTCATTCCGAACTATAATCATGGTTCGCTGGTCGGCGATGCTATCCGCGCCTTTGCGCAACAGGAGCCGGCGCCGGACGAGATCATCGTCATCGACGACGGCTCGACCGATGACAGCCTGGCGAGGCTGTCCGCGCTGGCGTCGGAGTTTCCGACCCTGCGGGTTCTGGCGCAGGAGAAGAACCAGGGCACGGTCGCGGCGCTGAACCGCGGCTTGCAGGCTGCTCGCGGCATCTTCATCAATTTTGGCGCTGCCGACGATTTCACGCATCCGGGGCTGTTCAAGGCCACTCTGTCCGCTCTGGAGCGCCATCCCGATGCGGTGCTGGCCTGTACCGAAGGGCTCGCCGTCGACGTGACGCGCCCCGACAGCGCGCAGCCCAGGCCGCCGATCGTGCCGGCTTACGAGGCGGCCTATCTCGGGCCGGGCGAGGTCGCGGCCTTGCTGCGCTACGCCGACAATTGGCTGCTTGCCGGGACGGCAGTGGTGCGACGTGCGGCCATCATCGATGCCGGCGGGTTCGATCCCGTGCTGCGGTCATTTGCGGACGGCCTTCTATTCAAGCAATTGGCCCTGCGGCATGGCTTCTGCTTTAGCCCAACGGTCGGCATGACCTGGAAAATCAGTCCGTCGGGCTATTCGCGCTCGGAAGCGGCGGATCTCTCGCGCAGCTTCGAGGTGATGAACCAGTCGATCGCGCGAATGAAGGCCGATCCGGCGTTCCCAATCTGGTATCCGAAGCTGTTCGAGCGGCGCTGGCGCTTCGGATTAGCGCGCATCGCCATTTCCGCGCAGCCGATGCGGAAAGCCACGCTCCTGCAACTGGCGCGCGGGCCGCTCGGCCCGATCGCGCTCAATTTCGCCGCAGCTTTGGACGGAGCCGCCGGACGCATGATCGCTCTCGCCTGGTTCGTCCTGCAGGAGCGGCCGATGTCGCTGTGGGCGCTCGCCATGACGGCCTGGTTCCGCCGCGCGCGGCACGCGCGGCGCTGACACGAACGTCGCTTCAAGCGGATCAGAGCGCCAGCGAGAAGATTGAGCGCGGGCTCGCCCGCAAGATCGAGGCGAACTTGCCGCCGGCCGCGCTCACAGCGCTGTTGCGCTCGATCACCCGGTCCTCGCTGCTGACCGAGAGAGCCAGCAGGCACAGCTTGATGCCGCGTTCAGCCAGCGCCGCGGAGGGGAGGATCGGCAGGCGCGCGCCGGGCAGATATTTGCCGATCTTCTGCGGCGTGTCGTCGGCCACGAAGTCGATCAGGTCGGCAACGCCCAGGAAGTTGGCGAAGGCGCAGACGAGATGGCCGGCACCGAACAAGGCGATCGGGCCTTGCTCGGCGCGGAACTTGGCGAGCTTCGCGCGCAGTTCGCGACGCGTGGGCTCGAAATCGGCGGCGTAGCTTTCGAGCAGCTGCAACTGGCTCGCATCGGGCGGTTGATCTCGCTTGACCGGGCCGGGGAGGCCGACCTTGCGCGCCAACTGCACGATAGAATTCTCGAAGGGCAGGGGGAACACATCCATGCGGATGGGCTCAAAGCCACCCATGGTCAGGACCGGCGCGAAGGTCTCGGGCGTGAAGTAGAGCGAATGCTCCTCCCAGGGCATGCAGTAGTCGTGCAGCCGCAGGCTGTTGGTACAGTCCGGAATTTCCACCATGACGATGCCGCCGGGCTTGACCAGCGCCGCGATGCCGCCGACGAAATCATGCAGGTTTTCGGCATGTTCGAGAATGTGGCGGACGATCAAGACATCGGCAGCACCGCGCCTGTCTGCGATCGCGGCCATGCGCTCAGGTGTGGTCAGTTTCTGGACCGTCTCGATGCCGCAGGCGGGGTTGGTGAGGCCAAGATCGCCGTCGAGCGTGACCCGCCAGGTTCGTTCGAACCCGTTGCGGCGAAACCGGTCGATCGTGGTGTCATCCTTCGATGTCAGCGCCCCGATCACGCTGTCCGTTGCCACCCCGGGAAGCGCCACGATCTGCTCGACCGCCTGGTCAAGATGCTCTTCCGGCTCGCGCGCGAACAGCCAGTCGTACGGCGGAATCAGCGCCTCATGCGACACAGGTTTCATCAGCTGGATGGTGCCGCAGGTGGCACATTGGCCGAGCACCAGTTCGACGGCATGTTCCGGCGTCTCCCTCTCCGGCAGGAAGAACGACGCCACCGGGTGGCTTCCCAGGTCCAGCGCCTGCTTGACCTCCTGAGCACCGCAAACCAAACACGCCATGTGCGCGATTCCTCTTCAGAGACTTCTAACGACCGTAGCTAGATGCCCGACTTGGCGGCATGAGTAAACAGCGGCCACTACCGGCTGGCACCAGCCGATTCAAGACCGGCGAGGTACGAATGCCCGGCCGCCGGGTCGGTTTCCGGCGGAGCCCAGCTCGCCGCTTCGCTGGAGGTCGGATCGAATGGACCGATCGTGGTTTCCAGGAACACCAGCCATTCCGAGCGGAATATCAAGGTGTGGAAGATGCCCGGCGGCATCTTGTAGAAGAAGCGGCCGCCCTCGGCCGCGGCCGACATCGGCAGGCGTTCCGTCAGCTGTCCATCTTCGTCGAACAGGAGCGTCTCGCAGTTTCCTTCAATGACCGCCAACGTTTCGGAACGGCGCAGGTGACGGTGAGGGCGCACATAGGAGGAGCGGTGCATGACGATCAGCATCTCCTGTTGCAGATCGTCCGACGATGCGTGAAAACAAAGGCGGCAGCGCCGCCGGGGCGATTTCGCCGCCTTGTTCTTCAATAGCTGCACGATTCTGTCGTCGACACCGAGGAAACCGCCATCCGAGTACAGCACCTCGGGCGAAACTTCGCGCAATCGGTGGTCCGGCTGGTCCATGCATTCGTCCAGAAATGCGCTGACTTGTCCACAGCTCCCCGGCGATGGCGCGGTCCCGGAAGGATACCCGGGCCGTGCGGTGGTCGGAGCTTTAGCCCGCCCGCATAAAGGACTTTTGGGTCCACTGCAACGTCGCGATGCGGAGTTTTGCTAGAGTTTGACCGGCGTTTCTGCTTTACCTTGCCTGGAAAATGGAGCGTTGGTCCTGGCTGCCGTGACCGAGCGAGGGCGGGCGTTCGCTGCGCGTGCCAAGCGGAAGGCGTGTCAAGTCCGTCGCACGAAGGCTTTTCGAGGCGCTTTTACGGAATGAAAGTCAAATTTCTGACGGTGATATGGGGGGCTCGGTATATCGACGAGTTCGCCCGCGTCTCGCTCCCTTCCTATTTGTCGCCCCAAAATCTGCCTTGGGTGGCCGAGGCGAACGAGTTGGAAGTCGTCGTTCTAACGTCTGCCGAAGGGCGGGCGCATTTCGAGAAGCAGCCGATCATGGCCCGGCTGAAGGCGCTTTGCTCTGTTCGCTACATTCCGATCGATGATCTGATCGCCGGCGGCGCGTACGGCGTGACTCTGACGGCAGCCTATGCGCGCGGCATCATGGACAGCGGCAGCGAACAGACCAACACCTGCTTCGTGTTCATGAACTCGGACTTCGTGCTGGCAGACGGATCGCTGCGAACACTCGTTAGCAAGATCGCCGAGGGGCATCCTTGCGTGAAGACGCCATCCTTGCGCGCAGTCGCGGAGACCGCTCTGCCATCTCTAGTAAAGGCGCTCTCGCCGGACGGATTTGAGCTGACGCTCAAACCGCGCGATCTGGTCCGCATCGTCCTCGACAACCTGCATCTGACCGTGACAGCCAAGACCATCACCCAGGGCCTCATCACCTGTACCAGCCATACCCAGATCTACTGGCAGGTGGACGACGAGACATTGCTTTGTCGCCATCACCTGATCTTCATGATGGCGGTCAAGCCCGAGGTACCGCTGACGCCGCTGAACTCGTACAGCGACTATGGCTTCATGCCTGAACTGGTCCCGTCGCGGAGATTCACGTTGCTCGGTAACTCCGACGAATTCTTCGTTGCCGAGCTGCAATCATCGAGTTCCGAGCGTAACCTTGTTAAGGGCGGTCAAGCCAGCGTGGACACAATCGCGGCCGAGCTCTGTCAGTGGACCACAGCCGAACACCGGCGCTTCGCCGAAGTAGATGTTGTCTTTCATTCCGGAGATCCCGGCCCGGAACTGGATCGGGCTCGCGCACGCGCAGAGCAGTTCATGACCGAGCTGAAATCGAAGATGACGCGTGAACCAATCGACCACGTTAACCATCCGTATTGGCTCGCCGGCGTTCAGTATTGGGCATCGTTGAGATTCGCCGTTGCTCACCAGACTGTCGTAATGCCGCCGGAATTGGACAGCCGAGACAGCTCGGTAGGCAAGGCGGGAGACCTGAAATCCGCCATCCTTCGGCTCTACAGCCAATTTATTGGCTGGATGAGGAGACAGAGCCGCAGTCTCCCTGACGTCCCGATTTGGCATTATCAGTGGCTGGATTCGTGTTTGCTGCGGGTTTGGATTGCCGAGGTCCAGGCGCGATCGAGATCGCGTACGCTCCTCGTCTGTAGTACGGCCAGCCCTTTGGCCGCTGCGCTGCCACTATACTTCCCGATCGATGTTTGCTCTGAGGCCGCGCTAATTTCCGGAGTTACTCGCGACGCAACACCGTCCGTGCCCGAGCTGCAGGCTATATACGACGACATTCTCATTCATGTTCTCCGCGAGGGAGTCGCCGGAATGGCGAACACCTTGCGGGCGGCTGAAAAACGGTTGGGTCCGGACGGTGTTCTGTCGGTCTTCGTCGAGCATCGCTATCCGGAACTCGATGGAGGGAATCTTTCTGGCGAACTGCCGTACTTTGCCGACCAGTTATTGCCGAAGGACTGGATCAACTACCACTGTCGCGCCCGATTCGCAGGCGGTGAAATAAAATACGTCCTTCGCTGCGCCGAACGTGGAGTTTACCGCTTTTTATGGCCGGTTTCCCTGCGGCGGCTGCCGATGACGGCGGGAGCCGCGCTTGCCTGGGGCCTGCTTGCAGTCATGACGACGCTGAACAATTTTCGGATGCGCCGCCACCAAGCGAGGTTTCCCGCGCACTGTAGCAGTTTGCTGCTGTCCTTGTCCAAACGGATTCTCACTGCGCAGTCGGCTGACCGCACCAGTTCTGGATCGCGGTCGCTGCGGAGTTAGAACCGCTGCCGGCATCGGGATTTGCTATCGCGGGTATCATAACATAGGCTAACCAGCTCCGGCGCTACTTCCGCACGGCCCAATTTTGCGGCATGTTGATTCGGGTAGATTTGTGCCACTTTCTGGCTAGAGTTTGCTGCGGATTTCTGCTTGGACTACAACCGCGGCGGGTGGGCTGGAATTGCCTTCGATCTCGCAAAGTGGAGTCTTTGGCGCCCACATCGGCTAATTGTGACGATCTGTTGGTACGCGACCGGACTGAAGGGCAGCGATGAAAGTCAAGTTTCTGACGGTGATCTGGGGAACTCGGTACATTGACGAGTTCGTCAGGCTTTCACTGCCGTCCTATCTTGCGCCGGGAAATCTGCCCTATGTTGCCGGCCAGACCGAGCTTGAAATGTTGATTCTGACTTCAACCGAGGGGCAGGCTCATTTCTTCGAACTCGCGATCATGGAAAGGGTGCGGGCTCTATGTCCAGTTCGGTTCATTCTCATCGATGATCTGATCACGACCGGTATCTATGGTGTGACCCTGACACTCGCTTACGCGCGCGGCATCATGGATAGCGGGCCAGAACAAACTAATACGCACTTTATTTTCATGAACTCCGACTTCGTGCTGGCCGACGGTTCGTTGCGCGCGACCATATCCAAGCTAGGAGAGGGGTATCCGTGCATCATGGCGCCGTCCTTACGTGCGTCCGCGGAGCCGACACTGCCAATTCTGGCGAGCTCGCTTTCTGACGAAGGGCACTGCCTGGCCGTCCCACCGCGCTCGATGGTGCGACTCGCGTTCGAGAACTTGCATCCGACGGCTGTAGCGAAGACCGTGACCCAGCAGTTCGTCAGTTGCGAAACCCACAACCAGATGTATTGGCAGGTTGATGAGGCGACCCTGCTGGCTCGGTACCACCTCATCTTTATGCTGGCTATCAAGCCCGAGGTGCCGATGCCGCCCGTGAATTCCTATTGCGACTATGGCTTTGTCCCGGAGCTGGTTCCGTCGGGCAAGATCGGCTTCATGGACGATTCGGACGATTTCTTCATGTTGGAGCTGCAGCCGCAAGCGCAGGAGCAGGCGCTGCTTCGCTGCGGCATTAAGAGCGTCGGCAGCATCGCAACCGAACTGTCGCGTTGGACTACCAGCGAACATCGGCGTTGTGCGCAGGTCGATCTCGTTTTCCGCAGCGGCCCCGGTGGGGAAGCGTTGCCGGAAGTCAAGGCGCTTGCTCGAGAGTTCATGGCCGATGTCGCGTCGAGGATGACGCCGAATGCTGTGCCACATGAGGGGCATGAGTACTGGTCGTCTGGCCTGGAGGCCTGGGCTTCCCTGAAGTTCTCGCTGTCTGGCAAATGGACGTGGCCTCCGGAGGTTCTCGATCCCGAAAAGCGGAATGTGCAGGTTCGGAAGAGAACGGATCTGGTCGGACGTTATCACGCGATGCTGCGCGTGGCGCAGGTATATACCGGACGACTTCCGGATGTTCGTATCTGGAATCACCTCTGGCTCGATTCGTGCCTGGTGCTCGATTGGGTAGCGAACGTCATCCAGGTGAAGCCGCGGCGAGTCCTGCTGATCTGTCCTGCTGACAGCTCACTGGCGCGTTATCTTCCGGGGCGGCTCCCGATTGACATCCAGCAGATGCCGAACTCGGTGGGCGAGGAAGGTCCGCACAAGGCCTACGACCGTATCCTGATTCACATCTATCGAGCGAACATCCGTCAGCTCAGGAAGTGGCTCGAAATCGCCGATAGACATTTGGCACACGGGGGCCAATTGGCAGTATTCATCGAGCACCAGAACTCCGAGCTCGAACGAAGCAATTTCTCTAGCGAGCTTTCGCGATACACTCAGGAGGTCCTACCTGCGAACTGGATCGGCTACCGAGTGGAAGGACGTTTCGTCGGCGGTCGTTTCAAACGGAAGCTGAGATTAATCGAAAGGCTCTTTTTTCGTTTTCTTCGGCCCTCATCCATTCAGAAGTTGCCTATGGTCGTTGTCGCCGTGAACTGCTGGTGTGTGTGGGCCACTGTGATGATGTTATACAACATTTTGATGCGAGGGGCGGCGTCGGCTCGTTGCCCAGATTATTGCAGTAGCGCGATGTTGTCGCTATCCAGGCGGAGCCGGAACGCTGATCGCGTCTAAGTGACAGGCCCGATGAGAAAAGGGATTTTGCCGGAGATGAAGCACGATCTTTCGACAGCTGCTGGGAAAAGCCGCGGCGAGGCGATATAATGAGCAATCAGCAAGCATTTCTGGTTGTCGGGGGCGACAGTCTCGTCGGCGGCAGTGTTGTCAGAACGTTGCGCCAGCGCGGGCACACCGCCCTTGAGACCACACGGCGGCCGGATACGGTCGGTCCGGAGCGTGTGCTGCTCGATTTCGAGAGCGAGGCGCCGTTCATCGCTCCGCCTGGTGTGCAATATGCCTTCCTGATCGCGGCCGCGACCAACTATGGTCGCTGCGAAAAGGATCCGATGGCTCGGATCATCAACGTCGAGCTGATCCCGCGCACGGTGGCTTCGCTGTTGGAGCAAGGCCTGTTCGTGACCTACATCTCGACCAATTCCGTCTTCGGTGGCGAGCTGCCATGGCCGAAGGAGGATGACCCGCATCAACCGGGCATCGCCTACGCGAAGCAGAAGTCCGACAGCGAGATCGTCGTGCGTGGTGCCGCGGAGCGGCTGGGTGCGCTGGATCGCCTCAATATCATTCGTCTCACCAAGATCATGAATGCGGGCGTGTCGCCTCTGCCAGCGTGGTTCTCGGCTTGGGAAAAGGGCCAGCCAATCGAGCCTTTTTCCGATCTGGTCTTTGCGCCGATGTCGGTGCGATTCGTGGGTGAGGCCTTGGCGCAAATCGGCCAACAGCGCGTCGCCGGGAACCTGCATCTCTCCGGCGCGGAGAACGTGAACTACGTCGATTTTGCTGCTAAGCTCGCCCGACGGCTCGGTGTCGACCCCGACATGATCCGGCCGACGACGGCGACCGCAAAAGGCATCCATATTGCATTCAAGCCGACCTATAGCGGGCTTGGCATGCAGCGCACAACCAAGTTGTGCGGCGTCACGCCGCAACCGCTCGACGCACTGGTCGAGGACCTCATCACTGACTACCGGGCACAGAAGGCTTGAATGCGATGACCGTGACAAGACGCCAGACATGCCGGCTGTGTGGGTCCCGCAATGTGGAGCGGGTGGTCGAGCTCTCGCCGATCCCGCTGTCGGAGAACTACTCCTACGATCGGGCTATGGCGGCCAGCGCGCCGCGCTACCCCGTCGATGTCTTCATGTGCGGGGATTGCGGCCACGTCCAACAGGTCGACATCATCGATCCCAAGACCCTGTGGGATTCTTACACCTATTTCTCGGGCGATGCCAAAGGCATGCCGGAGCACTTCCAGAACGTCGCTGCCAGAGCCGTGAGGGCGGCGGCCGCGCCGGTCGGTGCCTTGGTCGTCGACATCGGCAGCAATGACGGCTCGCTATTGAAGCCGTTCAAGGCCGCCGGCTACCGTGTGCTCGGCATTGATCCGGCGACAGATGCGTCCAAACGCGCCAATGATGCCGGTATTCCGACCATCACCTCGCTGATGACCAGGGATCTCGCCAGGAAGATCCGCGAGGAGCACGGTCCCGCCCACATCATCTGTGCGTTCAACGTCTTCGCACATGCCGACGATTTGGGCGAGATGGTCGACTGCGTGCGGGAAATGCTGGCGCCCGACGGTCTGTTCTTCTTCGAGGCTCAGTATTTGCTCGATATCGTCGACGGCATGCTGATCGCGACCTTGTTCCACGAACATCTGAGCCATCATTCGGTCAAGCCCCTGATCTCGTTCCTCGACCGTCACGGGCTGCAGTTGATCGCGGTGGAGCGTGCAGCCATTCAGCACGGTTCGCTGATCGGCACCGTTCAGCTAAAGGGCAGCGCACGCCCAGTTCAGGACTCCGTCCGCGAGCTCGTCGCCCTTGAGACCGAGCGCAGGCTGGACAAGCTCGAAACGCTGCACGCCTTCGGTGCAAAGGTGAAGGAACTGCGGACCCGCACAGCCGAGCTCGTTGCCAAGCTAAAAGCGCAGGGCGCCACCATCGCCGGCTATGGCGCGGCGCGTAGCGGCCCGACATTGATCATCCAGATGGGGCTTTCCGGTAAGATCGACTACATCGTGGATGATCATCCGCAGAAGGTTGGACGCTACGCCTCCGGGGACGGCAATCTGGTTGTGCCCACGGCGGAGCTCGTGAAGCGGATGCCGGACTACACGATCATCCTGGCCTGGGTGCACTCGAAGAAGATCATTGAGACCAACCAGGAATACCTCAGCAAGGGTGGCCATTTCATTGTGTTGTGTCCCGAGACCCGGGTCGTAGGCGAGGACGGGGATGTGAGGATCTAAGATGGCAATGATCGGATCAGCGTTGGGGAAGGGTACGCTCATGGAGGACAAGAGGACCAAGGAAACCCAGTATCAGGTCATGGTCGAAGCTGCGTCCGAGCGGGGATACGAGACGCTCGGGCTACGTGGCAGCCAGAGCTGGCACGAGGACCCGAAGCACCTCGTGTTTCGGTTGTCCCGCTATAAGTTCGTGTCCAAGATGTTCTCGGGACGCGAGAAGGTGCTGGAAATCGGTTGCGGCGACGCCTTTGGGACCCGCATCGTGCAGGCCGAGGTCGGCAAGATGACCGCGATCGATTTCGATCCGGTGTTTATCGAGGACGCAAAGAAGCGCATGGCGCCGCGCTGGCAGTTCGAAGCTTTCGTTCACGACATGCTCGATGGGCCCGTTCCTGGGGACTACGATGCCGTTTACGCGCTCGACGTGCTCGAACATATCGAGCCCGCCAAGGAGCGCCTATTCCTATCTAATGCCTTCGCTTCGTTGGATTCCAACGGAGCGGCGATTATCGGCATGCCGTCCATTGAGAGCCAGCCCTATGCATCCGCTCAGTCAAGGATCGGTCACATTAATTGCAAGACCGGTCCGGATCTGCGGCGTCTGCTGGAGGATTACTTCCACAACGTGTTCATGTTTAGTATGAACGACGAGGTCATCCACACTGGTTTTCATAAGATGGCCAATTACATTGCCGCGCTCTGCACCGGCAAGAAGGGTCTGTAGTGTGAAGTCCTGCCCGCTCAGCGCAGCCGTCGGATTTGTCGGCGGATCGGGGCTATTAAAGAAGTCCTTATCGAGGATCCGCGGCTTGCGCGTGCCCGAAAGAGCCGATTTATGTGCGGCATAGTGGGCCTTTTTCGCCCTCGCGGCGCCAATGAAAGTGTACTTGGTGGTTGTGCCGGGCGGATGACCGAAGCGCTGGCTCATCGGGGGCCGGACGCGTGGGGACTATCTATCCTTGCGGAGGCCGGCATCGCCTTCGGTCATCGGCGGCTATCGATCCTCGATCTCTCCGAGGCCGGCGCCCAGCCCATGCGCAGCTCGTGCGGGCGCTACACCATCACCTTCAACGGCGAGATCTACAACCATCTCGAGATTCGGGACGACTTGGAGGCGTGCGGCGTTGCGCCGAACTGGCGCGGCCATTCCGACACCGAAACGCTGCTTGCCGCCATCCGGCAATGGGGCGTCCAGCCCGCGCTCGAGCGCCTGGTCGGCATGTTCGCCTTTGCGCTGTGGGACGCCGGGGCACGATGCCTGATCCTGGCGCGCGATCGCTTTGGCGAGAAGCCGCTGTTCTATGGCTGGAGCGGCGCCGATCTGGTGTTCGGGTCGGAACTGAAGGCGCTGGCGGCGCATCCGTCATGGGCACCAGCGCTAGATCGCGCGGCGCTGACGGCATTCATGCGCTTCTCCTGCGTGCCCGCGCCGGCCACGATCTGGACGGGGATACGCAAGCTGCCGCCGGCCTCGTACGTCGGCTTCCCTGCCGATGCTGCGCCCGGGACCTGGTTCGAGCCGCAGCTTTACTGGTCGCTGCGCCACCATGTCGTTGCTGCGCAGGGCGACCGGATCAGCGGTGAGAGCGAGGCCATCGAACGGCTGGAGCAGCTTCTATCCAAAGCCGTGAAACGGCAGTGCCTGTCCGACGTGCCGCTCGGTGCGTTCCTGTCCGGCGGCGTGGATTCCTCGACCATCGTCGCGCTGATGCAGGCGCAGGCCAGCCGGCCGGTCCGCACCTTCAGCATCGGCTTTGCCGAGGGCGGATACAACGAGGCCGAGGACGCGCGTAGGGTCGCCCAACATCTTGGCACTGATCATACCGAGCTCTATGTCGATGCCCGCACCGCCATGGACGTCGTACCCAAGCTGCCGCGCATCTATGACGAGCCGTTCGCCGACTCCTCACAGATTCCGACCCATCTGGTGGCGCAGCTGGCGCGCCAGCATGTCACCGTCGCGCTGTCGGGCGATGCAGGTGACGAATTGTTCGGTGGCTATAACCGCCATGTCTGGGGCGGGGGGCTGCAGGCGCGTCTCGGCCTCCTGCCGATGCCGTTGCGGCGTGCGATCGGTGCCGCGCTTGGTGCATTAGCGCCGGAGCCGGCCGATACGATTCTCAACGCCCTACAGCCCGTGTTGCCGGCCCGATGGAAGGTCCGCCATGCCGGCGACCAGGTCGCCAAGCTCGGGCGCATCATTGCCGCCGATGGCCTTGATGCGCTGTATCGGACGCTGAGCTCGATCGACCAGGATCCGGCCGCAACGGTGATGGGAGGCGCGGAGCGTCCGAGCTGGGCAGAGAATGAGATGCAGCTGACTGCTCAGCTCGATCCGCTCGATCGCATGACGCTCGCCGATGCCCTGAGCTATCTAAGCGATGACATCCTGCAGAAGTTGGATCGTGCGGCGATGGCGGTGGCGCTGGAGACACGCGTGCCTTTCCTCGACAAGGACGTCGTTGAGTTCTCAACGAGGGTTCCTCCTCGGATGAAGGTCCGTGATGGGCGCGGCAAATGGCTGGTGCGTCAGGTGCTGTACCGGCACGTGCCGGCGGAGATGATCGATCGGCCGAAAACCGGATTCAGCATTCCGCTCGATACGTGGCTGCGCGGCCCGCTGAAATCATGGGCCGCAGACCTGCTGTCACCGGCTCGCCTCAAGCGGCAGGGCCTGTTCGATCCGATCCGGGTGACACGCATGTTCGACGAGCATCTCAGCCGGCGCCACAACCATTCCTACTGGCTGTGGAACGTCCTGATGGCCGAGGCGTGGTACGACGCGTGGGCCCGTCCCTAATAGTTCAGTCTTCCGCGATTGCCGGCACGGCCAGTCGGCCTGCGCCCTTCTCGGCGCTGAAAATCCACACCACGCCGCCCATGCCTCCGATGATGAAATAGACCGTACCAAACAGGATCGAGACCACCGTGCCGTCGGCCGGAGCGAGCCCGGCATAGCCGAACGCGACCATCATCGTCGCCTCGCGAACGCCCCAGCCGGCGATCGAGATCGGCAGCATCGTGATCAGCATGATCGGCGGAGTCAGCAGGAACAGTTGTTCGAACGCCGCGGGCGCCGCGATGGAGCGCACCGCGCACCAGGCGATGACGACGGCGAGCACGTGAATCGACAGCGACAGCGCGGCAATCTTTGCAGCCGTGCTCCGGCCGAAGATCACCTTGTTCGCGATCACCGAGCAGGCATAGACGTGGCGCGTCGGCCACCACGCCTTCATCCATTTGGCCGGCAGATGGCCGATGGTGAGGAAGCCGACGCCGGCCGCCAGCGCGGCGGCGTCGACCAGCACCAGGGCCAGCCGCCCGTGCTCGTCAGCGATCATGCCATAGCTCCACGGCAGGCTCGCGACGATGATCAGCGCCAGCGCAATGAAGCCGACGGCGCGGTCGGTCAGGATCGAGTAGCTGGCCGCGCGCCAGCCGGCGCCGGTGCGCCCGATCAGCCAGAGACGCACGGCATCGCCGCCGATCGAGGACGGCAGGGTCTGATTGAAGAAGGCGCCGATCATGTTGTAGCGGAACGCCTGCATGTCCGTCAGCGGCGCGCCGCACAGCGCGGAGATCTCGCGCCACCGCAGGGCGCCGATGAAGATCTGCACCAGCGTGATGGCTACCGCCAGCCCGATCCAGCCGATGTTGATCTGGCTGAGCCGCTCGCGGATCGCCGCAAAGTTGATCCCGCGCAAAGCGAGATACAGCAGGGCCAGCGACACCACGATCCGGAGGAGAAGAATCAAAAACGCACGCATGCCAGGCTGGCTTCGCTCTTGGTTGAAACGGTCCAAGCCGAGTGCGATACGCGCAACTCCCGTCCTGGCAAGGCCGGACCCCGGTCGAGGGGAGCCTTAGCCGCCCCTTGCGGTCCTGATGCCCCGGTGGCTAAACAGTCGCAGGGGTGGCGTCAATGGCCTCCGAAACGACCGGAATATCAATTTATGTCTCATGGCCGGAAGATTGCGGTGATAGGCCTTGGCTATGTCGGCCTGCCGGTCGCGGCTGCGTTCGCGCGGACAGGCTGGCCCACGATCGGATTCGATATCGATGCGGTCCGGGTCGCGGAGCTGAAGGACGCAAGGGACCGGACCTGCGAGGTCGATGCGGCCGATCTGCGCCGGCCGGGCCTGCGCTTCACCAGCGAGCCGGACGATATCGCGACTGCCGATTTTTTCATCGTCACCGTTCCGACCCCGATCGACAACGCGCGGCGGCCCGATCTCGGCGCCATGTTGGCCGCGACGCGCACGGTGGGAGCCGTTCTGAAACGCGGTGACATCGTCGTCTATGAGTCGACCGTGTACCCGGGTGCCGTGGAAGAAGACTGCGTCCCGTTACTGGAGAGCTGCTCGGGGCTGAAGGCGGGGACGGATTTCAACGTCGGCTATTCGCCGGAGCGCATCAATCCCGGCGACAAGACGCATCGCTTCGAGACCATCACCAAGGTGGTCTCGGCACAGAATCCGCAGACGCTCGCGATCGTCGCCGCCGTCTACGGCTCGGTCGTCACCGCCGGCATCCATCGCGCGCCCTCGATCAAGGTCGCCGAGGCGGCCAAGGTGATCGAGAACACCCAGCGCGATCTCAACATCGCCTTCATGAACGAGCTGTCGCTGATCTTCCAGGCACTGGAGATCGATACCGGCGACGTGCTCGCGGCTGCCGCGACCAAGTGGAACTTCCTGCCGTTCACCCCCGGCCTGGTCGGCGGCCACTGCATCGGCGTCGATCCCTATTACCTCACCTACCGCGCCGAGAAGGCGGGCTACCATCCCGAGGTGATCCTGGCGGGCCGCCGCATCAATGACGAGATGGGCCGGCGCATCGCGCGCGAATGCATCCGCGGATTGCTGCGGCGGAAGGGCCGGGGGGGCGTAGTCACCATTCTCGGCATGACGTTCAAGGAGAACGTGCCGGACATCCGCAATTCGCGGGTGATCGACATCATCAGCGAATTGCAGTCGTTCGGCGTCGAGGTGCAGATCGCCGATCCCCTCGCCGATGCAGCGGCGGTGCACGAGGAGTATGGCATCGGCCTGACGGCGATCGAGGCGCTGCGCCCAGCCGACGCGGTGGTGTTGGCCGTGTCGCACGATCAGTATCTCGCCGGAGGCTGGGCTCTCGTGCAGGGCCTGCTGCGCGAGGAGAGCGGCCTCGTGCTCGACGTGAAGATGAAGCTCGACCGCGCGAGCAAACCCGCCGCCATCGAACTGTGGCGACCCTGACGGAGCGACCATGGCAGATCATCCCATCCTCGTGACCGGCGCCGCCGGCTTCATCGGATTTCACCTATCGCAGCGGCTGCTCGCCGAGGGACGGCAGGTGGTCGGCATCGACAACATCAACGCCTATTACGATCCGAAGCTGAAGGAAGCGCGCCTCGACATTCTCAAGAGGCAGCCCGGCTTCACCTTCCACAAGCTCGATCTCGTCGACCGCGCCGGCATCAAGGCGCTGTTCGCCCAGCATCGCTTTCCCATCGTGGTGCATCTCGCCGCTCAGGCCGGCGTGCGCTACTCGCTGGAAAATCCGCACGCCTATGTCGACGCCAATCTCGAAGGCTTCATCAACGTCCTCGAAGGCTGCCGCCATCACGGCTGCGAGCACCTGCTGTTTGCCTCGTCCTCGTCGGTCTATGGCGCCAACACCAAGTTGCCGTTCTCGGTCAAGGACAATGTCGATCATCCGATCAGCCTCTATGCGGCGAGCAAGAAGGCGAACGAGCTGATGGCGCATTCCTACAGCCATCTGTACCGGCTGCCGGCGACCGGTCTGCGCTTCTTCACCGTCTACGGTCCCTGGGGCCGGCCCGACATGGCGATGTTCATCTTCGCCACGGCCATCCTCGCCGGACGGCCGGTCAAGCTGTTCAATCATGGCCGGATGCGGCGTGATTTTACCTATGTCGATGACATCGTGCAGGCCATCGTCCGCCTGATCGGCCGCCCGCCCCAGGGAAACCCGGATTGGGATGGAAACAGGCCCGATCCGTCGAGCAGCCGGGCGCCATGGCGGATTTACAATATCGGCAACAATCATCCCGAACAGCTGATGGACGTGATAACGTTGTTGGAGAAGGAATTTGGGCGGCCGGCCATCAGGGAAATGCTGCCGATGCAGCCCGGCGACGTCGAGGCGACCTATGCTGATGTCAGCGACCTCGAACGCGACATCGGCTTCCGGCCGGCGACGTCGACCGCCGACGGCATCGGACGTTTTGCGAAATGGTACCGCGACTATCACCGAATTTAACGGGTTGATTCATGACCGGACGCATCATTCCTCTCATCATGTGCGGCGGCGCCGGGACTCGGCTGTGGCCGGCCTCGCGGGAGGTTCGCCCAAAGCAGTTCCTGCCGCTGTTCGGCGCCCGTTCCACGTTCCAGGACACGCTGCTGCGCGTCTCCGATGCCGACTTGTTCGAACGGCCGATCATCATCACCAACCTGGCCTATCGCTTCATGGTGCTCGAGCAACTGGCCGAGATCGGCATCGAGGCCGACGTCCTGCTGGAGCCGCTGCGGCGTGATTCTGGCCCGGCCATCGCAGCCGGAGCTGCGTTCGCCCAGTCGCGCCATCAGGACGCTGTCGTGCTGGCACTCGCGGCCGATCACGTCGTCCGCGACACTGCGGCCTTCCTCGCGGCGTGCCGGCAGGGGCTCGCTGCCGCCGAGGCCGGCCGCATCGTCACCTTCGGCGTCAATCCGGAGCGCGCGGCCACCGAATATGGCTATATCAGCCCGGGTGCATCGGTATCCGGGGAAGTGCGGGCCGTCGCGAAGTTCGTCGAGAAGCCGGATCAGCCGACCGCCGAGCGCTACATTCGCGAAGGCTATCTCTGGAACAGCGGCAACTTCATGTTCCGCGCATCGGTCCTGCTCGATGAATACCGCAAGTTCGATGCGGGCAGCGTGCAGACGGTGATCGACGCTGTCTCCAAGGCCGGCCGCGACCTCAGCTTCATCATCCTGGACTCCGATGCCTTCGCGGCGGCCAAGCCGATCTCGATCGACTATGCCGTGATGGAAAAGACCGAACGTGCCGCCGTGGTGGCGGTGTCGTGCGGTTGGTCCGATGTCGGCTCCTGGCATGCGGTCTGGGAACTGTCCGACAAGGACGGGCAGGGCAATGCCGCGCGCGGCACCGCCGTGTTCGAGGATTCCCGCAACTGCAACGTGGTCACCGACAAGGCGCTGGTCGCGCTCGAGGGCGTCGACGATCTCGTCGTGGTGGCGGCGCAGGATGCCGTGCTGGTGTCGCGCCAGCGCGATGCCAACGGGTTGAAGCGGCTGGTCGCCAAGCTCAAGACCGTCGCGCCCGAAGTGACCGAGGCGCACATCAAGGTGCATCGGCCCTGGGGCAGCTATCAGTCGGTCGACAATGGCGAGCGTCACCAGGTCAAGCGCATCATCGTCAAGCCCGGCCAGCGGCTGTCGCTGCAGAAGCACTATCACCGCTCCGAGCACTGGATCGTAGTGCGCGGCGCGGCGCGGGTCACCATCAACGAGACGGTCAAGACCGTGCACGAGAACGAATCGATCTACATTCCGATGGGCGCGGTGCACCGGCTGGAGAACCCGGGCAAGATCCTGCTGGAACTGATCGAGGTCCAGACCGGGTCCTATCTCGGCGAGGACGACATCATCCGCATCGAGGACGATTACCGTCGCGAGTAGGGCGGGGTCTCGCCGCGAATCACGCGAGCCGTGCTAGATAGCCCCGGACGTCGTACGCCGGAGAGCTTCCTTGCAAAGCACGATCGGATCGCGCGCGTTCCAGAACGCGCGCCTGCAGAAGAAGAACCGCAAGCAGGCCGACGGCCTGCTGCCGAAGGCCGTCGAGGCCTACAGGGCGGGCCGGCATGCCGATGCCCAGGCCATCTGCGGTCAGGCGCTGGCCCTCGTGCCCGATCATTTCGACGCTCTTCACCTTCTCGGCGCCTCGGCGCTCGATAGCGGTCGGCTCGACCTCGCCGAGCAGGCCCTGACCCGCGCCGTCGCGGTGGAGCCGCGCAATGCCGAGGCCCTGGCCAATCTCGGCCTCGTGCTGTTCAGCATGAAGCGCTACGAGGAGGCGCGCGCGGTGCAGGAGCGCGCCGTCGCGCTCAAGCCCAATTTCGCCACCGCGCTGACGAGCCTCGGCAACACCCTGATGAACATGCAGCTGTTCGCGCAGGCGATCGAGGTGCATGACCGCGCCATCGCGCTGAAGCCCGACTTCGCCGACGCCTACTGCAATCGCGGCATGGCGCAACTGCTCCTGCTGCGCAACGAGGAGGCCAGACAGAGCTTCGACCGCGCCTTGGCGCTGGCGCCGCGGCACATGCAGGCGACCTTCGGCAAGGGATTGGTCAGCATCAATCTGCGGCACCTCGAGCAGGCGCTCGCCGCCTTCAACGTCGCGCTTGCCATGAAGCCGGGCACGGCGGCCGTCATCGCGCAGCGTGGCCGCCTCTATGTGCAGATGGGACGGTTCGCCGAGGCCGAGGCCGATTTCGATGCCGCGCTGGCGACCGACCCCGGGCTCGAGGCGGCGCTGCTCGGCAAGGCGCATGTCTGCGTGCTCACCGAGCGGATCGCTCCGGCGATGCTCGCCTGCAAGCGGGTGCTGGAGCAGAATCCGGCGTCGGAGGTGGCGCTGATCTGGCTCGGCACGTGCTTGGCGAAGCAGGGCGACACGGCCGGCGCCATGCAGCATTTCGACCGCGCGCTCGAGATCAATCCGACATTCGAGGACGCTATCCTCAAGAAGATCTTCGCGCTCGATTTCATTGCCGAGGCTGACTTCGCCATGCAGCAGGCGGCCCGACGCGAATGGTGGGACCGGATCGGCGCCGCGCTGCCCCGCCGTCATCTCAAGGACCGCAACCTCGATCCCGAGCGGCTGATCATCGTCGGTTACGTGTCGTCAGACTTCCGGAGCCATTCGGCGGCGCTCTCGTTCATGCCGGTGCTCCGCCTGCATGACCACAAGGCCTTTCGGGTCATCTGCTATTCCAGCTCGCCGCTGCGCGATGGCGTGACGGAGCAGTTCATGTCCTTCGCCGACGGCTGGGTCGATGCCTGCCAGCTGGCGGACGACGAACTGGCCGACCGGATCGAGGCCGACAATGTCGATATTCTGGTCGATCTCTCCGGCCACTCGGCCGGCAATCGTCTTGCGGTTTTTGCGCGGCGCCCGGCTCCGATCCAGGCGAGCGCCTGGGGGCATCCGACCGGCACTGGACTGCCAACGATGGACTACGTGCTGGCCGACCCTGTCTCGATTCCGCCGGCGGTCCGGCACCTCTTCGCCGAGCAGATCTACGATCTGCCGTGCATGGTGACGATGGATGCGATCGTCGGCGTCGCCCAAACGCCGCTGCCGATGCTGCGGAACGGTTACGTGACCTTTGGCGTCTTCAACCGCATCGACAAGATCTCCGACGCCGCGCTGGCCGTGTGGTCGAGGCTGTTGCAGGAGATGCCGAGCGCGAGGATCATCATCAAGAACGGTGCGCTCGATGACGCCTATCTGCGGGACACCTTGATCGGTCGCTTCGTCAGCCATGGCATCGCCGCGGAGCGCGTCCGTTGTCTCGGCTCCAGCGCGCGCAACGAGCATCTGGCGGAATTCGCTGCGATCGACATGTCGCTGGACCCCTTCCCGCAGAACGGTGGTGCCAGCACCTGGGAGTCGCTGCACATGGGCGTGCCCGTCATCACCAAGCTCGGGTCGACGCCGTCGGCGCGCGCCGGCGGTGCGGTCGTGACCGCGGTCGGCCTCGGCGACTGGGCCGCCGAGGACGATGAAGGCTACCTCGCCATCGCACACCGTCATGCCGGCGATCCGGAGGGCCTGGCGAAGCTGCGTGCGGAGCTCCCACAGATGATCCTGAGCTCCGCCGCCGGCAATGTCGAGACCTACACGCGCAAGGTCGAGGAGGGGTACCGTCAGTTCTGGCGCCGGTACTGCACCTCCGCCTGACCGTTCCGCAACTACCAGCGCGCCGCGCCGACGATGCGCCCGTCCGCCGCTTCGAGAATCACGGCGGCATCCTCGCCCTCCGGCATCGGCTCGGTGAGGCGCAGCGCGGTGCCGCTCCAATCCCCGAGCGGACGCACCGAGCGCACCACGTTGAGCTCCTCCAGCGTGCGGCCGCCATTCTCGCCGCGGCGGATCGCCGTTTCGTGCCGATGATCGAAGCCGACCAGGAGGAGGCGTCCGCGTCCTTCACCGCCGCCGACCTCGACCGTGAGCCTGTCGCCATTGCGCGCGAGCTTGAGCCGCGCCGCCGTCGCGCTCGCGCCCCTGGCGCGATCGATCGCGGCTCCCACCTCGGCCCTGTTCGAGCCGACATGACCCGTCACCCCGTCGACGACGATCTCCGGCGTGTAGGAGCCGTCGCCGAAGCGGCTGCCGTAGCGGGCCTGGCGGTCGGTGGCGGCCGGCAACGAGAATGGATCCTTCCAGCCCAGCCGGTCCCAATAGGTGACGTGAAAGGCGAGCGGCAGCACGTCGCGGCGCTGCCGCACCAGCTCGTTCAGATAGGCATTTGCAGGCGGGCAGGAGGAGCAGCCCTGCGAGGTGAAGAGCTCGATGACGACAAGGCGATCCACCGCGGCCGCCGACGGCGACCACGGGGCAAGCGAGGCGAGCAGCACGGCGAAGGATGAGGCGTAGCGGAGCGAAGCGAGGCTGAGGGTCATGGGTGTTCTCCCGCGATGTGACGTGATCTCCTTCGCCGGCGGGATCCACCGTGTTACCTCCTGCCGTAGCCAACACGCAGGCGTGAAGACGCATCGACGGTTACCTTCGCGGCCTGTCGTGACGCGTGAGCAGGGCGCTCGCCACACGTGAAGGGCATCGTGCACGCCGTTCAAAAGACAGCGCTTTTCGTCCGCACCCGATGTAACTTTCTGAATCAAATCGTGTCCTGAAAAAGGTTTCCGCATTCGCCTCGCTTCAAGCGGCATGCTAGGAGAGCTTCGACCGGTGATTTGCCGTTCGTTAACCGTTGCGGCCAATCCGTGACGTCGCAATCCGGGGACATTGATGGGGTCGATGACATGAGTTCCAAGGGGGCGGGCCACAAGGCCGAGCTGAGGCAGGCGCTGCGAGTCGGCGTGATTGGAGCCGGCGTGATGGGCAGCAATCATGCCCGCGTGCTCGCCGGTCTGCCCGACGTGCACCTCGTCGGCGTCGTCGATCCGCTGCCGGCGCATCGCAGCCGCGTCACCGAGCTTGCGAGCTGCCCGACCTTCGAGACGCTCGATGAGCTCGTCGCCGAGGGCGTCGACGCCGTGACGATCGCCGCGCCGACCCATCTGCATCACGAGCTCGCGCTCGCCTGCATCGCCCGCAAGGTGCATCTGCTCGTCGAGAAGCCGATCGCCTCCACGGTCGAGGAAGGCAAGGAGATCGTCTCGGCCGCGCACCGCGCCGGCGTCACCCTGATGATCGGCCATGTCGAGCGCTTCAATCCGGCGGTTGCCGCGATCAAGAAGGCGATCGCGGGCGAGGACATCCTGTCGATCGCGATCACCCGCGTCGGCCCGTTCCCGCCGCGCATGTCCAATGTCGGCGTCGTCATCGACCTCGCCGTGCATGACATCGATCTCATCCGCTGGTTCACCGAGTCCGACATCATCGAGGTGCAGCCGCAACTCTCCAGCGCGGTGGCCGAGCGCGAGGACATCGCGCTTCTGCAGTTCCGCACCGCCTCGGGCGTGCTGGCCCACATCAACACCAACTGGCTGACGCCGTTCAAGGCGCGCAACGTCACCGTGGCGACGCGCGGCAAGTACATCATGGGCGACCTGCTGACGCGCCAGGTCACCGAATGCTTCGGCTTCAAGCCGGACGGCAGCTACTCGATGCGGCATCTCCCGGTCGGCCATGACGAGCCGCTGCGCGCCGAGCTGATTGCATTCCTGCATGCGGTGCGCTCGGGCACGTCGCCCGCCGTCACCGGCGACGAGGGCGTCGCGAGTCTGGCGATCGCCACGCAGTGCCTGGAAACCTCGAGCCATCGTCCGGCCGAGGCCGCCGCCACCAAGCTGCGCGCGGCCGGCTAGCCGGCCCGGCCTTCGCTTCATCCTCATTTACGTTTGCGAACATGTGTCAGAGCTCATGAACCAGCACCTGCGTCATCAGCCCATTCCGTTCATCGACACCGCCGCGCAGCGCCAGCGGCTCGGCAAGTCGCTCGATGACGCCGTCGCCCGCGTGCTCGCGCATTGCCAGTTTCTCGGCGGCCCCGAAATCATCCAGCTCGAGAAGGAGCTGGCTGAATTCTGCGGCGCCAAATACGCCGTGAGCTGCTCCAGCGGCACCGATGCGCTGCTGATGGTGCTGATGGCCCAGGGTATCGGCCCGGGCGACGCGGTGCTGTGTCCGTCCTTCACCTTCTGCGCCACCGGCGAAGCGGTGGCGCTGACCGGCGCCACGCCTGTGTTCGTCGACGTGCTGGAGGACACCTTCAACATCGATCCGGCCTCGCTCCGCCGCGGCATCGCCACCGCGAAGCGGCTCGGCCTCAAGCCGAAGGCTGTGATTCCGGTCGATCTGTTCGGGCAGAGCGCGGACCATGATGCGGTCGCCGCGATCGCTGGGGACGAAGGGCTGTTCGTGCTCGACGACGCCGCCCAAGGTTTTGGCGCCAGCTACAAGGGCCGCCGCATCGGCACCTTCGGGCTCGCGACCGCCACCAGCTTCTATCCGGCCAAGCCGCTCGGCTGCTTCGGCGACGGCGGCGCCATCCTCACCGACGATGCTGGCCTCTTGGAGCGGCTGCGCAGCGTGCGCGCCCATGGCGGCGGCAGCGACAAATACGACAACGTCCGCCTCGGCCTCACCGCGCGGCTCGACACCATCCAGGCCGCGGTGCTGCTCGAGAAGCTCAGGATCTTCGACGACGAGATCGCCGCGCGCAATGTTGTCGCTGAGCGCTACACGGCGGCGCTGGCCGACGTCGTGAAGGTGCCGCGCCTCGTTGACGGCTGCACCTCGGTCTGGGCGCAATACACCATCCGCCTGCCCAAGGGCGTCGACCGCGACACCTTCGCCGCCGCGCTGAAGGCGCAGGGCATTCCGACCGCGATCTACTATCCGAAGTCGATGCATCAGCAGACGGCGTACCGCATCTTCCCGAGCGTCGATGGCGGCCTGCCGGTCAGCGAGCAGCTCTCCGCCGACGTCATCAGCCTGCCGATGCACGCCTATCTCGACGAGCCGACGCAGGTTCGCATCATCGACGTCGTCCGCGGCGCTGTGGCGGGCTGAGGTCTTCGCTAGCTTGCGGGCTCGCAGGCAGCTGATCTGCCCCGCTGATGGTCCGAAACGACAATCCTGTCCCTATGGGGCGTGAATGGGCGGTCTATCTTCTCTTGCTTCGGGTACCATGCCGATGTTGAATCATGACTAACGTGCCAGGGAAAGTGGGTACTAGCAGTCCGCTGAAAAACTATCGTTTTTGTCGGATTTTTGTGATTCACCGATCTTAGCGAGTCTCGGAGGCGCGGATGCGAGGCAAGTTCGAGCATCAGGGCGGGCTGTTTTCGTACATTTCGCCGGAGGCGCGTGTTCCAAAGGATCATCCGCTGCGCAAGATCCGGGAGCTGGTGCGAGACGTTCTTCGCGACCTGAACCGTGCATTGGGCGCGCTCTACTCGAAGGAAGGCCGCCCCTCGATCCCGCCCGAGCAATTGCTCAGCGCTCTGCTGCTGCAAGTTTTCTACGGCATCCGCTCTGAGCGTCAGCTCATGGAGCAGTTGGATTACAATCTGCTCTACCGCTGGTTCGTGGGGTTGGCGCCGGACGATCGGGTGTGGGACCCGACGACATTCACGAAGAACCGTACCCGGCTTGAAAACGGCGAGGTGTTCGCCAAGTTCATGGCGAAGCTGCTGAACCATCCCGAGGTGAAGCCGCTGTTGTCGGCGAGCACTTCTCGGTGGACGGCACGCTGATCGAGGCCTGGGCCTCGCATAAGAGTTTCCGGCCGAAGGATGGCTCGGACGACGGCGACGATGGTACGAACTTCCACGGCCAGAAGCGCAAGAACGACACCCATGCCAGCGTGACCGATCCCGACAGCCGACTGTATCGGAAGGCGCAGGGCAAGGAAGCCCGACTCTGCTACATGGGCCACGTCACCATGGAGAACCGGAACGGCCTGGCGGTCGATGGGCGTGTCACCCATGCCAACGGAACCGCCGAACGCTCCGCGTCGGAAGCCATGCTCAAATCCAAAGCCAACAAGGATGGCCGACGCATCACCGTGGGCGAGAACAAGGCCTATGACACCGCCGAGCACGTCGCCAGGCTGCGGAAGATGAATGTCACACCGCACGTCGCCCAATACAACTGTGGCAATCCCAACTGGGCGCCAGAGTGCCATCGACGATCGCGCCACCCGGTACGCCGGTTACGGCATGTCTCAGACATGCCGGGCCATGGTCGAATGCATCTTCGAATGGGGCAAGCAGCACGGAACCATGCGCAAAACCAAGCACCGTGGTCGCGAACGCGTGCTTGGCGACTTCCTGCTCAACCTGATCGGCTATAACCTCGTTCGGATACCCAAGCTGATCGCCGCATAACACCGTCCCTCGCGGGCGGACGGTCTTGCGATCCTCGCAACGCCCCCGTCGGCTCAGACTTCAAAAGTCAAACCGTCGGCCTCATGCGGGTATTTCAGCGGACTGCTAGATTGCGGCGGGCCGCACGTGCAAATAGCAGGACCGCGGCATCACCGCGCTCGGCAGTGTCAAACCGGCATGGTAAGTAGTTATACCGCTCGTCATTGCACAGATTGTGTGCCTCACAGGCGCAGCTCGATGTGCGTCCGTCCTCTGGGAGGCCGTGAGCGTCATCCGCCGGACCTCGCGCAATAGTCCCGCCAGAGCTGCCGATACGCGGCCTCGACGCACCGTGTATAGTTAGCGACGTTACCGGCCGGCGAGCGCGCGATCCGATTTGGCAGCTCGGCACGCAGTCTGGCCATCCGCTCCGGCTGGGCTGCGTAGGTCTTGGCAATGCGGACGTAGTCGTTGTCATCTGCGGCGATCCAGTCGTCGAGGCCGACGGCATGGATGATGCCAGCGGCGAGCCGCGATGAGGCGCTGGTGCCAAGCTTGGCGACCACCGGGACGCCCATGTAGAGTGACTCCCAGGTGCTCGCGCCGCCGTTCTGCGGAAACGGATCGAGCGAGATGTCGATCCCGGAAAAGGCGCCGAGGTGGCTGCGCCGGTCGCTCGCGCCCATGCAGACTACGCGCTCCTCCGGCATGCCCTGGGCCGCGAACCGAGCCATTAGACCGTTGCGCACCAGCGCATCGTCGAGAGCCAGATGCTTTACCACCATCTTCGCGCCTTCGATCTCGCGCAGCAGTCGCGACCACAGTGTGATCGCGGCGTCGGAGATCTTGTCGATGCGGTTGAATACGCCGAACGTCACGTGGCCGTTTTGCAGCAGCGGCGCCGGCGACAGCGGAATGTCGGTGATCGGATCGGTCGTGTTGAGCGAGGGCAGGTCGTAGATGCGCTCGGCGAAAAGGGGGCGGACCTCGGGAGGGATTGTGACCGGATCGGCGAACAGCACGTCCATCGTCTGCATGCCCGTCCCGGTTCCGTTGCCCCAGCCGGTGGCCTGGATCGGCGCCGGCTTGCGCGCAAACACCGTCAGCCGGTTGCCCAACGTATAGCCGGAGAGATCGACCAGGATGTCAACGTCATCGGCCTGGATGCGATCGGCGAACTCGTCGTCGGACAGGGTGGCGGCATCGACCCAGACGTCGGCGATGTCTTGGAACGCATCGGTCAGGCGGTCGCGCGACCGCGAGGTGGAATAGCAGTTGATTTGGACCTGCGTCTTTTCGTGGGCGCGCAGCACCGGAAAGAAGGCGAAGGCGGCCGAATGGGTGCGGAAGTCGCCTGAGACGTAGCCGATGACGAGACGTCGGTCGGGGTCAAGCGAGCGGGCCGCAAGCTGACGACGCGGCAGCCTGGACCCCACCATGTCCCACCAATAGCGGCGCGCGGCCTGATGCGCGGCGAAATCGGCGCCGGGCAGGAAATCGAGATAAAAGATCTTCTTTGTGATCGCCTCTTCGTAGTCCGGTTGCACCGCCAGCGCCTGATCGAACAGTGCGATCGCACTCGTGACGTCCCCGAGCCGTCCATGGCAGGCGCCGAGTAGGGTCAGCGCGGCCTGGGCTGTCTGATTTGTGTCGAGCACACGCTTGCAGGCCGCCATCGCCTGGGCGACGTTGCCGTTGAGCAGCCAGATCTGCGCCTTACCCTGCCAGCCTACCTGCAGGTCCGGATCGAGCGAGATCGCGCGATCGAAGTCGGCTTCGGCCTCGGCCGTGCGCCCGGAGATCATGTATAATCGGCCGCGATGCGCTAGCAACTCGGCATGGGCGGGTCGAGCGGCAAGCGCTGCATTGAAGCTCGCTTCCGCCAGCTCGAAATGATGCAGCTCGAGATGGGCGAGCCCTCTATTGACGGTGGCTTCGAAATGGCTGGGGTTGAACGTCAGCGCGCGCTCGGCGCTGGCGGCGGCGGCGTCCCAGCGCCGCAGCATCAGCTCAGCGACGCTGCGATTGCACCAGGCGTCGACGTCGTCCGGCTTGAGCGCGAGGGCACGCGCCGCGGCGGCGAGCGACGCCTCGCCCTGCCCCAGACGCAGCAGGGCGATCGCGAGATTGCGCAGGGTGATCGGCGCATTCGGCCTCAGCGCCAGCGATCGCTCCAGCGCGGCGCGCGCTTCTTCATAGCGTTCGCAATTGACCAGCGCCCAGCCGAGATTGGAGTGCGCATCCGCCGAGTTGGGCTCAAGCGCGACGGCCTGGGTTAGGAACACGGTCGCTTCGGCGAATCGGGACGAGGATACCAGTGAGACGCCGAGCAGATGTATGGCGTCGAAATAGTCCGGAAGCTCTTGCAGTAGCTTCGCACACAGCGCCTGCGCCTCCGCCTGGCGTCCGGCCTGGAAGGCCCTGTACGCCAGTGCCAGCGTCTCGGCGAGCTTCTTCTGCTTTTTCTCCTGTCGGGCTTTCTGGAAGGCGCGCGAACCTACGGTGCTCAAGGCTGTTTCTCCGTGCGGCCAAAGACGGCGACGATTCGAGCGGCCGCAGCTGCGTAGCGCGGCGCGGCAGATCTTGCCCGCGACATGGTTAGCAGCTGGTTAATGCGGTGGGGAGGGGGGAGACGGCGAATGCCAGCAACGGGCGCTGCATCGATCGGTCACTCATCCCATCAGGCGCATCACAGGACGCCCAATCTCAGACGCGCGGTCACGGTCTCGCGGCGCGTTGTGCCGGAGCTGTGCGTTGCGTCCCGCCCTCCACACCAGTGGAGGAGCCACCGTCGTCCACGCCGTGCTATCCGCAGCAGCGTAAACTTGACCTCAGCTTCGGGAGGCCAGTGTTGTCGATCAAGGCGGATATCTCGGCCTCGAGCTTGCTCAACTCGGTGCTGATCACCTTGGCTAATCGCGTGTGCAGACGCTGCACTTCCACAGGCAATTCATGCTCGCCCTGGTTCGTCAGTCCAACCAGTATGTCCTTCGTTGCCTGGCGCGTATTGACCATCTGCTGAAGCTTTTCTCGGGCCGCATCGTAGGCCTGACCCGCAGCTTCATTGAAGGTCTCGGCGAACCAGGCGATCGTGTCCGCATCGATGCTGTCGTTCTTGGCCAGGCGCCCGGCCGATCGAGCGAAGCTCCGCACCCGCTTTGGGTCGACGATACGAACGTCGACTTTGGCGGCCCCGCGCCAGCTTGGCCCACTCCCATAGCCGCCGCTGGCCGCCATCACGACTTTGCCGATCTTGTTCCGGCGCAGCCACGCCACGAAGTCGCGCCGGCCTTCATCCGTCCTTTCGAACATCTGCTTGGACCCAAGCGCTCGGGTACCAGCATCGACCTTATCCTTGGCGACATCGATACCGCGACAACGAGATCATTCTGTGCCATCATCCGGCTCCCTTCCTTGCAAGGTGCGGACTCGAAGCCCGTGCAACTGTTCGGGTTGAAGGAAGACACCGGACCTGTCCCACGCTCCCCGACAGGCTCCAAAAGGGCCTTTGAGCACAATCGGGCTCAGATCCAGCGACGGGCGGTTGGTCAGAACCGCCCGTTCGCACATCCTGGCAGATTTCGAAGACACAAGAGTGCAACTCGAACCGCCGCACTTCGGCCCTGAGCGGAATTTCTGCGCGTTCGCCGCTTTAAACTCCGTCCCCGATGCTTTCGCGAGCGTGGGGCGGTACTCAGTAGTATCAGTACGACTGCGTCACGAATTAGCGGAGCGTAATCCGCCGTCATGCTGGGCTCGATTTCGCTCGCCAAATGCTTGCATGGGCAACGTCCATATACTCTCGCCAGACGATCTGGACGAACATGCAATGTCGTTGGAAGTTTTGCGCTGGGCGCGGCGGATTACGCTGCGCTAATCCCGCCCTACGGGCTAGGGCGTGGACTCATAAACACTTGTCCAGAGGCGTGCTGAGGCAAGAGCTACCGCGGCGAGGAAGTTGCGTGCGAGCTTATCGAAGCGGGTAGCGATGCGCCTGAAATGCTTAAGCTTGCAGAAGAACCGCTCAACGAGATTGCGCTGGCCATAGATGCGTCGGCTGACGGAACGTTGGACTACTCGCTGGCTGGTGGAAGGAATATAAGCCCTAGCTCCGCCAGCTCTGATCATGTGCAGGAGGGCGTCGGCGTCGTAACCGCGGTCGGCCACGACATCACGACATTTTAGCCCTTGGAGCAGAAATGGCGCGGCACGCAGATCGTGGGCCTGCCCCGAGGTTAGCGTCAGCCGGACCAGCAATCCGTTCTCGTCGACGACCGCATTGATCTTGGTGCTCAGTCCTCCACGAGAGCGGCCAATGGCGTGATCCTCGCCCCCTTTTTACCCCCAGCGGCGTGCTGATGGGCGCGGACGATGGAACTGTCGATCAGCGCCATCGACTGCGGCGAGCGAGCTGCCAGCACCTCGAAAATCTGGACCCAAACGCCTGCCTTGGCCTAGCGGTTAAAGCGGTTATAGACCGTCGTGTAAGGACCATAGCGTTCCGGAAGATCTCGCCAGGGCGAGCCTGTCCGCAGCACATAGAAGATGCCGTGGAGAACCCGCCGGTCGTCGACCCGACCGCCACCGCATGGCTTATTCGGCAGCAAGGGCTTGATCAAAGACCATTCTCGATCGCTCAGGTCAAACCGCGCCATGTCCACCCCCCCCAAAAAAAATCACTTAAGGGGAGTGAATCACCGTTCGCCAGCTAACGGAATCCATTTATGAGTACATGACCTAGATCAAATCATCGACTGTGATCCGCCTTGGCGATCTTCTTCAATGTTGCGGCAGTGCCGGGCTTCTGGCCGCTCTCGATCTCGGACAGGAACGCCTGGGAGATGCCGGCGGCATCGGCGAGGGCGGCCTGGGTCAGATCGCGTTTCTTGCGCCAGAAGGCGAGGGGAGTTTTTGCGGCCAGGAGTTCGTCGGCCTCGGCCGAGGTCAGCATCTCCTCCTCGCCGCTCTCGCTCTCGCGGAGCGTGCACCGGGCCATCAGGCTGTCGCGGAGGTTTTCGAGCTCCTCGATCATCCGGTCGTAGTCGGCCTCCGGCACGATCACGATGCCGTCGCCGTTGGGGGCTTTGGCTCTGACGTGGGGCATGGTGCTCTCTCAGCCGGCACCGAGGACGTTGGCCGTGTCGTTCATCTCTGTGAATACCACTCGGAACGGCTGGAGGGGATAGGGTGAGGGCTGCTTCGCAGACCGCGCCCGTCGAGAGTCCCCCTCACCCCGATGTCATCTTCGATGCCATCCGACCTCTCCCCGCAAGCAGGGCGAGGTGACAGCGAGCCTGTCGCCACATTTTAGCCCCAAGCAGGCATCGCCCGCGTTCTCCGCTTCAAACCCGCCCCCCAATGCTCTAGAAGCCCCCATGCTCGGACGTATCTTCACCGTCGGCGGCTATACGCTGCTGTCGCGCCTCACCGGCTTTGCCCGCGACATCATGCTGGCGGCGATCCTCGGCGCCGGGCCCGTCGCCGACGCGTTCTTCATCGCGTTCCGGCTGCCGAATCATTTCCGGGCGATCTTCGCCGAGGGGGCGTTCAACGCGGCCTTCGTGCCGGCCTATGCGCATGTCCATGGCGAGAAGGGGCCGGCCTCGGCGAGCCTGTTTGCCGACCGCATCTTCACCCTGCTGCTGGCCTCGCAAATCGTGCTGCTGGTCCTCGCGTGGGTGTTCATGCCGCAGGCGATGACAATCCTGGCGCCCGGCTTCACCGACGATCCTGCGCAGCGCGAGCTTGCGATCACGCTGACCCGCATCACCTTTCCGTATCTGCTGTTGATCACGCTGGTGACGCTGTATGGCGGCATGCTCAACGTGATGCAGCGTTTCGCCAGCGCGGCGGCGGCGTCGATCTTCCTCAATCTTGCGATGATGGCGACCCTGGCGCTGGCGGCGTTCTTCCCCGGCGTCGGTCATGCCGCGGCCTGGGGCGTGCTGATCTCTGGCTTCCTGCAATATTTCCTGCTCGCCGGGGACCTCGCCCGCCACGGTGGCCTGCCGCGCTTTGCGCCGCTCAAGCTCGACGACGACATCCGCGCCTTCTTCAAGGCGCTGGGGCCGGCGACGCTCGGCTCGATGGGCACGCAGGTCGCGATGTTCGCCGACACCATCATCGCGACCTTCCTCCCCGCCGGCGCGATCTCGGCGCTGTATTATGCCGACCGTCTCAACCAGTTGCCGATCGGCGTGATTGGCATCGCCATCGGCACCGTGCTGCTGCCGGAAATGTCGCGGCGGCTGACGGCGAACGATCATGAAGGGGCCATGGAGCAGCAGCGCCGCGCCTTCGAGTTCACCTTGCTGTTCTCGGCGCCGTTCGTCGCCGCCTTCCTCGCGGTGCCCGACGTCATCACGCGGGCGATGTTCGCCCGCGGCGCCTTCACCAAGGGCGATGCGGCGGCGGCGGGGGCGACGCTCGCCGCCTATGCCGTCGGCCTCATTCCGTTCGTGATGATCCGCAGCGCGGTCTCGACCTTCTACGCGCGCAAGGACACCGCCACGCCGGTGAAGGCCTCGCTCACCGGGCTGACCGCCAACGTCGTGCTGAAGGTGCTGCTGATGGGCTCGCTCGCCCAGGTCGGCCTCGCGCTGGCGACGGCCGTCGGCGCCTGGATCAACCTGCTGCTCGTGCTCGGCTTCGCCGTGCACGAGGGCTATCTGCGGTTCGATCGGCGGCTCACCATGTCGCTGCTGAAATTTGCCGGAACCGGCGTGGTGCTCGCGGCGGCGCTGTGGGCGACGGCGTTGGTGGCATCGGCCCATCTCGCTTCGCTCGGCCGCTTGCAGGACGAAGTCGTTCTCGGCCTGTTGATCGTGGTGGGGGCCGTCATTTATGCCGGCGCCATTCTGGTGCTGTTCGGCCCGCGCTGGCTCAAGGCGCTGGTGCGGCGCTGACGTTTGCGCTGCAGCATCGAGCTGGTGGCATGCCTGCGGAGAGTTGACCGCGCGTGGTCCAGGGGCGGCCATATGGCGTTTGCGCGAGTCTTCGTTCCGCTGCAATATGCCGTCCAATAGTCGCGACAATGCAAGCGGGAAGTGAAACCAGATGGCAGCTCCTATCAAGTTCGGCGTCGGACAAAGCGTTCTCCGGAAAGAGGACGACGCGCTGATTCGCGGCAAGGGCCGCTATACCGATGATCTGGCGCCGGCTGCCGCCTTGCATGCGCTGGTGCTGCGCTCGCCGCATGCCCATGCCAAATTCACCCTCGATGTCACCCAGGCGCGGCTCTTGCCGGGCGTGGCGCTGATCCTGACCGCCGCCGACACCGCGGAGCTCGGTGGACTGCCCTGCCTGTTCAATCTCGAGACCGATCCGTTCACCGCGCCGCCTTATCCGATCCTCGCCAAGAACGAGGTGCGCCACGTCGGCGATGCCATCGCCTTCGTCGTCGCCGATACGCTGGATCACGCGCGCGACGCGCTGGAGGCGATCAAGGTCGAGTGGACGACGCTGCCGGCCGTGACCGGCGTCGTGAACGCGATCAAGCCGGATGCGCCGCAGGTGTGGGCCGAACACAAGGGCAACGTGCTGTTCGACGTTTCGATCGGTGACAAGTCCGCGACCGAGGCGGCCTTCGCGAAAGCGCATGCGGTGGCCGAGATCCGCATCGTCAATCCGCGCGTGGTGGCGAGCTTCATGGAGACGCGCGCCGCGGTCTGCGAATACGACACCAAGCGCGATCATCTGACCCTGACGGCGGGCAGCCAGGGCAGCCACCGGCTGCGCGACATCCTCTGCCAGAACGTGCTGAAGATCCCGACCGAGAAGATGCGGGTGATCTGCCCCGACGTCGGCGGCGGCTTCGGCACAAAATTGTTTCCCTACCGGGAGTATGCGCTGCTCGCGGTCGCCGCGCAGCGGCTGCGCAAGTCGGTGCGCTGGGCCGCCGACCGCTCCGAGCATTTCATGGGCGACGCGCAGGGGCGCGACAACGTCACCACGGCAAAGATGGCGCTGGCCGAGGACGGCAAGTTCCTCGCCATGGACGTCGACCTGATGGGCGACATGGGCGCCTATCTCTCGACCTTCGCGCCCTACATCCCGCACGGCGGCGCCGGCATGCTGCCGGGCCTCTACGACATCCAGGCGTTCCACTGCCGGGTGCGCACGATCTTCACCCACACCGTTCCGGTCGACGCCTATCGCGGCGCGGGCCGCCCCGAGGCAGCGTACGTCATCGAGCGCCTGGTCGATGCCTGCGCGCGCAAGCTCGACATGAGCGTCGATGCGATCAGGCGCAAGAACTTCATTCCGCCGCGCGCGCTGCCCTACAAGACCGCGACCGGCAAGGTCTATGATTCCGGCGACTTCAACGCGCACCTCAAGCGCGCGATGGAGATCGCGCAGTGGAAGGAGTTTCCGAAGCGCGCCAAGGCTGCGAAGAAGCACGGGCTGATCCGCGGCATTGGGCTCGCGAGCTATGTCGAGGTCTGCGGCACCATGGGCGAGGAGACCGCGAATGTGCGGCTCGATCCCAACGGCGACGTGACGATCCTGATCGGCACGCAGTCGAGCGGGCAGGGCCACCAGACCGCCTATGCCCAGATCGTCGCCGAGCAGTTCGGCCTGCCGCCGGAGCGCGTCCACATCCATCAGGGCGACACGGCCCAAATCGCGACCGGCCTCGGCACCGGCGGCTCGGCCTCGATTCCCTCCGGCGGCGTCAGCGTGCAGCGGGCCACCCATGAGCTCGGCGACAAGCTCAAGCAGATCGCGGCGGAAGCACTCGAAGCCGGCCTCGGCGATCTCGAGATCGCCGACGGCGTGATCCGCGTCGCCGGCACCGACCGCGCGATCTCGTTCGCCGATCTCGCCAAGCGTCCGGGCACAGATCCCGCCAAGCTCAACGGCAGCGCCGCCTTCGCCAGCGCCGATGGCACCTATCCGAACGGCACGCATGTGGCCGAGGTCGAGATCGATCCGGCGACCGGCATCATCAAGATCGTCAACTACGTCATCGTCGACGATTTCGGCGTGACGCTGAATCCGCTGCTGCTGGCCGGCCAGGTGCATGGCGGTGCGGTGCAGGGCATCGGTCAGGCACTGATGGAGCAGGTGGTCTACAGCAACTCCGACGCTCAGCTCGTCACCGGCAGCTTCATGGACTACGCACTGCCGCGCGCCGCCGACGCGCCGTCCTTTACCTTCGAGACCCACAACGTGCCCTGCAAGACCAACCCGATGGGCGTCAAGGGCGCCGGCGAAGCGGGCGCGATCGGCTCCTGTCCGGCCGTCGTCAACGCGATCGTCGAAGCCCTCTGGCGCGAGTACAAGATCGATCACATCGACATGCCTGCGACCCCGGAGCGCGTCTGGATCGCGATCCGGGAGCAGCATCGCCGTCATAGTCTCTGAGTACTCTCCCCCCCGGATCTCCTCCGATATCCGCCTCAATTCCGGAATAACCCGCCGGCTGAGGGGTTGACCACCCAAGCGACCCGTCCAGGTGGGCTGGACGGGATTGTGACAACAAAGGAGCGAATTGATGAAGCGGACTGTCGTGGCTGTCGCAGCTTTGCTGCTAGGGGCCGGCGCCGTGATGGCACAGCAGGATCTGGTCAAGCATAGCCAGGACACGATGAAGGCCAACGCCAAGAACCTCGGCGGTGTCCTGATCGCGATGGTCAAGGGCGAGAAGCCGTATGATCAGGCCGCCGTCAATGCCGCTCTGGCGCAGCTCGAGGAGACCGCCAAGAAGCTGCCGACGATGTATCCGGCGAGCCTGAAGGGCGCCAAGTTCGAAGGCGATTACGGTCCGTCGCCGAAGATCTGGGAAGACCAGGCCGGCTTCAAGGCCAGGATCGAGAGCTTCGGCAAGGTCGTCACCGAGGCCAAGGCCAAGATCAAGGATCTCGACAGCCTGAAGGCGACCGCGCCGGGCATCGGCAAGGAATGTGGCGGTTGTCACGAGACCTTCCGTCTCAAGAACAGTTGATCTGACCAGCCATAAACGGGGGCGGACGCGACATGGCGTCCGCCCCCGTTTGTTTGCGCCGCGCGGGCGTCCTGACGTATCACGGCGCCGCCGAGCTCCGGTGATGATCGCCGGGCCGACGATATCCTCCTGCTGTGACGGAGCCACCATGCTACGCCGCCTCCTGCTTGCTCTCTGCGTGCTCGGCGCCGCCGGCCTGGCGGTGTTCTGGTGGCTGACCCAGCCGTCGGCGATCACGCTCGCAGCGGCGACGCGCGCGCCGGATCTCGCCAACGGGCAGGAGATGTTCAACATCGGTGGCTGCGCGTCCTGTCACGCGGTGCCGAACCAGCCGGATCGACTGAAGCTCGGCGGCGGTCTGCCGCTGAGCTCGCCGTTCGGCACGTTCTATGCGCCCAACATCTCGCCCGATCCCACTGACGGTATCGGGCGCTGGAGCGAGGCCGAGTTCGTCAATGCGGTGGTGAGGGGCGTGTCGCCGGACGGCAGCCACTACTACCCGGCATTTCCCTATCCCTCCTACGCGGCGGCGAAGATCGACGACGTCCGCGATCTCTTCGCCTACATGAAGACGCTGCCGCCGGTCGCCGGCGCCTCGCGCGCGCACGACACGCCATTCCCGTTCAACATCCGTCGCACCGTCGGGGTCTGGAAGCTGCTGTTCTTCGACGACAGGCCGTTTGCCGCCAACGCCTCGCGCCCGCCGGAGTGGAATCGCGGCGCCTATCTGGTCAAAACGCTCGGCCATTGCGCCGAGTGCCACAGCCCGCGCAACGCGCTCGGCGGCATCGTTTCGGCGCAGCGTCTGGCGGGCGGGCCGGATCCGGAAGGTCAGGGCTTCGTGCCGAACATCACCCAGAAGGGCCTGGCGGACTGGAGTGAGAGCGACATCAGCTATTTCCTCGAGACCGGACAGCTGCCCGACGGCGACAGCGCCGGCGGCTCGATGGCGCGGGTGATCCGCAACACCTCGCAGCTCACGCCCGAGGATCGCAAGGCGATGGCGGTCTATCTGAAATCGCTGCCGCCGGTGGAAGGCCCGCCGAAGCCGAAGAAGCCGGCAAGCTGATCAGTTCGGCGAGCGCGCGCACGCAGGTCAGATCGGCTTGAAGCTGCCGTCGCTCTGGATCACCGTCAGCGACACCGGCGGTGGATTCTCCTTGCGCGCGTTGCCGAAGCTGACCACCAGTCCGCCGATGTCGAACTGGCCGACCTCGTTGATGATGCGGAGCAGCTCGGCGCGGGTCGGGTTCGGCCCGGTCATCGCCAGGGCGCGGGCCACCAGGCGGCCGGTGATGTAGCCCTCGAGCCCGATGAAATCCGGCGTCTGGCTCGGATCGAGCGTCTTCATTGCGGCCTGGTAGTCGGCGACGACGCGGAGGTCGGTGTCCCAGGGAAACGGGACCACCTCGGAGACGATGACGCCGCGTCCCTCCGGACCGAGCTCCTTTGCAAGGGCATTGCCGCCGACAAAGGACACCGCCGAGAACGTCGGGTTGAAGCCGCTGCGATGCGCCATCTTGATGAACTCGGCGCACGGGCCGTAGGTGCCCACCAGGATCACCGCTTCCGGCTCCGCGCGCCGGATGACCTTGAGCGCCGCGCCGACCGCGCGCGTGTTGCGCTCGAACGTGCCTTCGGCCGCGAGCTCGAGGCCGCGGCGATCGAGATGCGTCTTCACGCCGGCCAGCACGTCGCGGCCGAACGAGTCATCCTGATAAAAAATGGCGATGCGGGTGAGGTGAAGCTCTTCGGTGAGATACTTGATCGTGGCTTCGGCCTCGGCCGCGTAGCTCGCGCGGATGTTCACGACGTTCTGGAATTCGGGCGCGCGCAGGAATTCGGCGCCCGAGATCGGCCCGATGAAGGGGACATCGTTCGACGCCGCGATCGGTGCGGTGGCCATCGCGGTCGGGGTGCCGACGGCGCCGATCAGCGCGAACACCTTGTCCTCGTAGATCAGCTTGATGGTCTCGACCACCGAACGATCGGGGTCGTAGCCGTCATTGCGGCTCGCCAGCTTGAGCCTGCGGCCGTAGACACCGCCCTTGGCGTTGAGCTCGTTGAAGGCCGCCAGCAGTCCCTGGCGCGCCGCCTGGCCCAGCGCGGCCGACGGGCCCTCCAGCGCCGCCACCTGGCCGAACATGATGGAGTCGTTGGTGACGCCGAGCTCGTCGGCGCGCGCAGACCCGGGCGGGAGCACGCCGGCGATCAGGGCGAGAACGATGGAGATCCGAAGGCTTGAAAACCAGTTCATTGCGATCTTCGATGCACGAGTACGCTTGATGACAACTCAGTCTAGGCGTGTTGAATGAAGACCTCGCTAAAGACGTGGCCCGCGCTTGATCGCGTTTTGGGCGGCCCTCAACAGTCAGCCGTTAACCAAGCCCGGTTTCTGGTACGCCACGACGGATCATCTTTGACCGTCCTTAACTTACCGCGGCCAGCATCGGCCGCATCGTGGTGAGGGGCAGCCGTTTGGCGGGGGCCATATTGCAGGTTGAAGAGTACAGCGCACCGACGCTGCAGGAAAAGGATGATGCTCGCAGCGGTAGCGGGCGCGAGAGGCTGCGCGCGTCGCTATCGCGATACCGGCTTTATCGCCCTGCGATCATCGCGGCATGCGTCGGCGTCGTGCTGTCGGTCGTCGGGACGGTTGCCGTGGGACGCTGGGAAAACCGGCTGGCGCGGACAGATTTCGAAGGCGTGGCCGAAGCTCAGGCGATCCTGGTCCAGAACGGTGTCAACGAATATGTCAGCCGGCTGACCGCGCTGCGCACCCGCTTCGAATCCGCCAACGACGACATCACCCGCAGCGAGTACCAGACCTTCAGCGCGCGCCTGTTCGAGGCGCATCGCGGCATGCTGCGCTTGGCGTGGCTGCCGCGGATCAAGCGCAAGGAGCGCGGCGAATACGAGGCGGCGGCGATCACCGATGGCGTTCCCGCCTTTCGCATCAAGTCCTATCCCGACGGCACGGTCGCGCCGGAGAGCGACGAATATTATCCGGTCTACTTCTCCACCGAGGCGAAGACCTCGCCGGTCTACGGTCTCGATTATTGGAGCATTCCCGACCATCGCGCCGTGCTGGAGCAGTCGCGCGACTACGACGTGATCGGCGCATTGCGCACGCGTCAGAACCTGATCAATCAGAACGAGCGCAACAACGCCGTGATGATCGGCATCCCCGTCTACGCCAAGGGGACGTCGCGCACGACGGTCGCCGACCGCCGCCGCAATCTCAGCGGCTTCATCATCGGCGTGTTCGACCTGCCGACGCTGTTGCAGTCGGTGCGCGCGAACAATCCCAACAGCCCGGCGCTCGCGATCAACCTTCTGCCGCCCGAGCGCGTGATCAACGCCTCCGGCGTGGACCCGCAGCGCTGGCCCGCGGACCCCAGCATCTGGTCGACGACCTTGCGCATCGGCGATGCCGACTGGGTGTTCCAGGCGGCGCCCGCCGGTGGCAGCCTGATGGCGAGCCACAACCGCGCGCTGGCGCTGTATGCGGCCGGCATGGCGACGACGATCTTCCTCGCCGTGTATCTCGCGCTGTCGAGCCGCAACGCCCTGCAGCTCGCGCTCGCCAATCGCCGCGTGCTCGAGCTGGCGCAGACCGACGCGCTGACGGGCCTTGCGAACCGCGCCTTCTTCCTCGAGGAAATGGAGCGCATCAACGACGAGAAGAGCGGCCGCTTCACCGTCTTCCTGCTCGACCTCGACCGCTTCAAGAACGTCAACGACTCGCTCGGCCATGGCGCCGGCGACGAACTGCTGGTGCAGGTCGCTCAGCGGCTGAGATCGCAGCTGCGCGACGAGGACGTGCTGGCCCGGCTCGGCGGCGACGAGTTCGCCCTGATCCAGGCCGGATCCGCCGACCAGCGCGCCGCCGCGATCGAGCTTGCGCAGCGCATCACCAAGCTGATCGCCGAGCCGTTCCAGCTCGGCGGGCAACGGGTCGAGATCGGCACCAGCATCGGCATCTCGCTCGCGCCCCAGCACGGCCGCGACCAGGAGCACCTGCTCAAGAAGGCCGACCTCGCGCTCTATCGCTCGAAATCCGCCGGCCGCAGCTGCTACACGCTCTATGACGATGCGATGTCGGCCGAGCTCGAGGCGCGCAACACGCTCGAGGGTGATCTGCGCGACGCCATCGCGCAGTGCCAGTTCGAGGTGCACTATCAGCCGTTCTACGACGCCGAGACACGCGAGCGCCGCGGCGTCGAGGCGCTGGTGCGCTGGCGTCATCCGGTCAAGGGGCTGGTGCCGCCGGACAAGTTCATCCCGCTTGCGGAGTCGACCGGCCTGATCGTGCCGCTCGGCGAATGGATCATCGGGCGCGCCTGCGACGACGCCACCGCATGGCCGGACGACGTCAAGATCGCCGTCAATCTGTCGCCCGTCCAGTTCAAGCAGGCCGAACTGTTCGACGTCATCCAGTCGGCGCTCGCGAGGTCCGGCCTCGATCCGAAGCGTCTCGAGATCGAGATCACGGAGTCGGTGCTGCTGGAGCGCGCGGCCGAGAACGAGAGCTTCATCGACCGGCTGAAGGGCCTCGGCATCTCGCTGGCGCTCGACGATTTCGGCACCGGCTATTCGTCGCTGCGTTCGCTGACGGCGTTCCCGTTCAACAAGATCAAGATCGACAAGTCCTTCGTCGCCAATCTGAGCGTGCGCGACGAAAGTGCCGCCGTCATCTCCTCGGTCGTGACGCTGGCGCGGGGGCTTGGCATCCAGATCACCGCCGAAGGCGTCGAGACCGAAGAGCAGCTGGTGCAACTTCGCGCGCTCGGCGTCAACTTTGCGCAGGGCTATCTGCTGGGCCGGCCGATGCCGGTCGAGCAGCTCGAGCAGCATCTGGAGATCGCGCGCGCTGCGTCCGATGCCGACGAGCCGCAGCCGGCCGAAGACGCATCTGAGGACGACGCATCCGAGGACGACGACCCGCACTCGGCGGCCGTCGTCGCGCTCATTCCCCGGTCCGGGGCGCTGCTATCCCTCGCATCCAACGGCTGAGCGTCGAGGCGGTTTCGGCGTCCGCGTCGACCGGCAGGCGTGGCGAGCCCAGCATGGCGGCCTCGCGCGCGGCGCTCGGCGTGATGCCGTAGGCGGCCTTGAACAGCCGCGTGAAATGCGCATCGGTCCCGAGCTGCCAGCGCCGCGCGACCTCGCTGATGCGCTGCGTCCGCGATCCCGTCCCGGCGAGATCGAAGAATGCGCGGTGCAGGCGGCGGCTGCGGATGTAGTCGGCGATGCCGCCGATCGGCGCGAACAGGCGATAGAGCGACGCGCGAGACATCCCGAAATGCAGCGCCACCGCGTCGGCGCTGAGTTCAGGGCTCGACAGCCGCGCTTCGATATATTGGCGGACGCGGAGCAGCGAGGCGTCCGGCGTCACGCTGCGGTCGGCATCGCGGCGTTCGAGCTCGCCGCGCAGGCACGCCGAGATCAGCGCGATCGTGCCCTCGACCGCGGCCTGGCACTCGTCGAAACTCATGCGCGGTGCACAGTCGAGCAGCGCGCCGAAATGCCGCGCCAACAGCGGCGCCAGCGCGCCGCTGCGCGGCAGCACCAGGCCGTGCAGGTCGTCGACCTGCAGCAGGCGCGCATCGAACATCGGACGCGGCACCACCAACGTGACGTTCTCGAACGGTGTCGCGCGCGTTTCGAGTGTCTGGGCGAGATCGAGCACGCAGAGGTCGCCGGCCTCGACCCGGATCGGCGAGGCGCCCGCGACGCCCTCATAGCTGCCGTTCACGTAGAGCTGCAGGATGATGTGATCCACGCCGCTGCGGGCGACGGTTTCGGCCGATCGCCGGAACCGCTGGCCGCTCGCACGGGCCGATCCCAGCAGCACGGAGCCCAGCGCATAGGACAGCACGTCCGCTCTGAACGGAGCGGCCTCGCCGGCCGCGAGCTGGTCGACCTCGAAGAACGTCGACGTGGCCTCGCGCCACGCCGCAATGTTCGCCTCGGTGTCCATCTGCTCGGCGCAAAAGCCGTAGCTCGGCAGCAGGGACGAAACGGCTTTGATCTCACTCTTCACGCGGCGCCGCAGTCATTCTTGAGTTTTCGTCTCAACTTCTTGATCGACCGTATCGGATCGGCCGCCCGCCTTGACCCGGTGCTCCGCGTACCCGCTATAGAACGCCTGTCGCCAAGTTGCCGAAGGGAAAGCCGGGCCGTTCGACGGTCCCCCCATTGCCCCTCACGATCGAAAGGTCCGGCTTTCCGGCCCACTGGTGCGAATTGGCGGACAACGGTCTCCGGCCGCCACCGTCTTTCATGACGAAACCATGCTTGACTCATTTTCAGGACCTCGGCGCCCGTCGGTCACGACGGGCGCCTTTGTCGTGAGGCAGGTGTTGAGGCAGGCGCCCGACGGGCAGGCCGCGCCGGGTGAGAAAGCGCGCCTCGTCAGGTGGCGCCGAAGGCCTTGAACGTGATGATGGTGTGGGTGTCCTGAATGCCGGGCAGGATCTGGACCTTCTCATTCACGAAGTGGCCGATGTCGGTGGCATTGTCGACGTAGAACTTCACCAGCAGGTCGTAATTTCCCGCCGTCGAGTAGATCTCGGAGGCGATCTCGGCTTCCGCCAGCGCATTGGCGACCGTGTAGGACTGGCCAAGCTTGCACTTGATCTGGACGAAGAAGGGAACCATTGCGGGCTGTCTCCGGAAGGCATCTTTCGCCTCAATATAGCGTTTTCCGACGAAGTCGATACGCTTTCTCCGGTGGGCCGGCCTGCTTGCCGGGCGCGGCCGGCCCGCGCTAGGAAGGGGGCATGAGCACCCCCGTCGCACTTACCATCGCCGGTTCGGATTCCTCCGGGGGAGCCGGTATCCAGGCCGACCTCAAGACCTTCGCGGCGCTCGGCGTCTATGGCGCCTCGGTGCTGACGGCGCTGACCGCCCAGAACACCAGGGGCGTGACCGGGGTGCATCTGGTGCCGCCCGATTTCGTCGCCGCGCAGATCGATGCGGTGTTCGATGACCTCGCGGTCGGCGCGGTCAAGATCGGCATGGTGGCGCAGGCGCCGATTGCCGACGCCATTGCGGCAAGCCTCGCGCGCTGGCGGCCGCGGCACGTGGTGCTCGATCCGGTGATGGTCGCAACCTCGGGCGCCCGGCTGTTGCCGGAGGATGCGATCGACGCGCTGCGCCGCGGGCTGATCCCGCGGGCGTCGCTGATCACGCCGAACCTGCCCGAGGCGGCCGCGCTGCTCGACGAGCCGGTCGCGACCTCGGACGAGGCGATCGCCGCGCAAGGCCGCCGGCTGCTCGCGCTCGGCTGTCCGGCCGTGCTGATCAAGGGCGGCCACGGGCAGGGCGCCGACAGCACCGATTACCTGATCACATCAGCAACCAGCATCCCATTGCCGTCGCCGCGCATCGACACGACGAACACCCACGGCACGGGGTGTTCGCTGTCGTCGGCCGTGGCCGCAGGGCTGGCGAAGGGGGAGAGCCTCGAGGCGGCCGTACGCAACGCCAAGGCCTTCATCTCCGGCGCGATCGCGGCTGCCGATCGCTTCACGGTCGGACGCGGCCACGGCCCGGTGCATCATCTCCACCGCTATTATTGAGGTCACTCATCTTTGAGGTCACTTCCCGTGGGAAGTCCGCTTAGCTGGCGACAGCCGAAATAGCTGGGGTGGGCAACGGCTGCATCATGTCTGCGCCCCGGGGGAGATGACGGAATGATGACGCGTTTCGCCGCGGTGGCCGCGGTGCTGTTCGCCACGGTCGCAACACCGGTGCTGGCTCAGCGGGCCTATTCGGCCCAGGAGGAGCGCAACAAGGCGATCGTGCTCGACTTCTATGAGCAGGGCCTCAATCGCAAGGATTTCGAGGCGGCGTCGAAATATCTCGGCACCTACATCCAGCACAATCCGAATGCCGAGGACGGCCCGGAGGGATTTCGCAAGTTCATCGAATTTCTGAAGGCCAAATTTCCACAGTCGCACAGCAGGATCACGCAGGTGCATGTCGACGGCGACTTCGTCGTGCTGCGCGTTCACGCCGTCCGCGAGCCCGGCACGCGCGGCAACGCCATCGTCGACATCTTCCGTCTCAAGGACGGCAAGATCGAGGAGCATTGGGATTCGGTTCAGCCCGTTCCCGAGCAGTCGGCCAATCCCAACGGGATGTTCTGAAGAACGCGTCTGAAGCCGTCTCCCGCCGGCGGATCATGGTCCGCGCGCGACAGCGACTTCCCGCCGCACGCCCTCCATCAGCCGCGAGCGGTATTCGCCCGGTGATTCGCCGAACCAGCGATTGGATGCGCGGAAGAAGGTGCTCTGGTCGGCATAGCCGAGCAGATAGCCGATGTCGGTGAGCGTCATGCGGAAATCGGCGAGATGGCGCTGGGCGAGCTCGCGCCTGACATCGTCGACGAGATCGCTGAAGGAGAGGCCTTCGTCCGCCAGCCGGCGCTGGAAGGTTCGGTCGCTCAAGCCCAGCTCGGCTGCGATGGCCGAGCGCAGCGGGCTGCCGTCGGGCAGCAGCCTGACGATCGCGGCGCGGGCGCGATACGCAGTGTCGGCCTTGACCAGACGCTCCAGCGCCTCGTCGGCGATCCGATCGTGGATTGCCGAAAGCTCGGGCGCCGAGGTCGTCAGCTTGCAGGCGAGATCCTGATCCGACACCAGGAAGCCGTTGAATGGCGCGTCGAATTCGAGTGGGGATTGGAACGCCCTGTTGTAGCACGCGATCGATAGCGGCACCGCATGCGAGAAACGCGTGGCGAGCGGCGTCAGCGGACGATCCAGCATCCACCGGCATAGATTGAGCAGATTGACGACGCCGTAGTCATAGCGCTGCCGCGGAATCGGGCATTCACCGCCGAACACGTCGGTCCGCACCCAACGGCCGCCATTGCCCTGCTCGAGCGTGATGGTCACCGCGTCGCTCACCAGGCACATGTAGCGGATCAGTCGCGTCAGCCCGGCGAGGAGCGTGGGGCTCGACATCATGGCATAGCCGGCGACGCCATAGTTGTCAGGTCGCGGCGCATCGAGCTTTGCCAGCCCGATGTCCGGATTGCCCGAACGCTCGGCCGCCAGCACCCACAACCGGCTCAGCGCCTCGGTCGGCCAGCGGCGATCGCAATCGTCGAGATCGTCGATCGACAGGCCTACGTCGGCGAACAGCGCAGCCGCATCCAGACCTTGCTCGTTCAGCGTCGTCGCGACGCCGCGCATCCAGGACGACGATGTGGTTCGAATCTGCTGAGCCATCCCTTGGCCTTCTGGGGCCAGTGCTTTGGCCTCCTCGGGTCATTGTGCAGATGCACATGAGATTGCATAGCACCGGGTATTGGCGATCGCGACACGAAATTCGTTGGTGCGACCGCATGGCTGGCGCGCAGGAGAAAATCATGCCCGTTCTGAAAACCAATGACGGCACAGAGCTTTACTACAAGGATTGGGGCTCCGGCCAGCCGATCGTGTTCAGCCATGGCTGGCCGCTGTCAGCGGATGATTGGGATGCGCAGATGCTGTTTTTCCTCAATCACGGCTTTCGCGTCATCGCCCATGATCGCCGCGGCCATGGTCGTTCGGCCCAGGTCGCCGACGGTCACGACATGGACCACTATGCCGACGATCTCGCGGCCTTGACCGCGCATCTCGATCTCAAGCGCGCGATCCATGTCGGCCATTCCACGGGCGGCGGCGAGGTGGTGCATTACCTCGCGCGCCATGGCGAGAGCCGCGCGGCCAAGGCTGCCATCATCGCCGCGGTGCCGCCGCTGATGCTGCAGACCGCGGCCAATCCGGGCGGGCTGCCGAAGTCGGTGTTCGACGACTTTCAGACCCAGGTCGCCACGCGCCGCGCGGAATTCTATCGCGACGTCGCCGCTGGGCCGTTCTACGGCTACAACAAGCCCGGCGCCAAGCCGTCCGAGGCCGTGATCCAGAACTGGTGGCGGCAGGGCATGATGGGCAGCGCCAAGGCGCACTACGACGGCGTCGTCGCCTTCTCGCAGACCGATTTCACCGAGGATCTCAAGAAGATCACCTTGCCGGTGCTGGTCATGCACAGCGAGGACGACCAGATCGTGCCTTACGCGGATTCCGCGCCGCTGTCGGCCAGGCTGCTGAAGAACGGCGTGCTGAAGACCTACAAGGGCTTTCCGCACGGCATGCCGACCACGGAGGCGGAGACCATCAACGCCGACCTGCTGACCTTCATCAAGGGCTGATCAGAGGAGGCTTGCATGACCTGGGGAATTCCGACGGCCCTGTTTCTTCAGATCCACGTGGTGCTGAGCCTGATCGGAATCGCGACCGGGCTCGTCATGCTCGCCGGCATGCTGGCAGGCCGCCATCTGGCGGCCTGGGCGGCGCTGTTCCTGGTCACGACCTTCCTCACCGGCGTGACCGGCTTTCCGCTGCCGCCGTTCGGTCTCGACCCGCCGCGCATCATCGGCATCATCCTGCTCGCGCTGTTGATTGCGGCCAGCGCCGCACTCTATGCGTTCGCGCTGTCGGGATGGTGGCGACGGGTCTACGTCGTCACCGCGCTGCTCTCGCTCTATCTCAACGTCTTCGTCGCGATCGTGCAGTCGTTCCAGAAGATCGGCGTGCTCAATGTCCTGGCGCCGACGCAGAGCGAGCCGCCGTTCGCCGCAGCTCAGCTCGTCACGCTCGCTCTGTTCATTGCTTTCGGTGTCTTCTCGTGGCGGCGTTTCGCGCCAACCACGCTGGCGCCGCGAGCTTCTCTCACCTGATCGATTCGACCCTTCAAGGAGAACCTCGTGTCCAAGCTCGAAATGCTGACCCCGCAGAACTGCGCCGTGGCGCTGATCGACTATCAGCCCGCGATGTATCAGGGCGTGCAGTCTCATGACCGCCTCGGCGTGTTCAACAACATCCAGATCGTCGCCAAGGCGGCCAAGCTGTTCAAGATTCCGACCGTGCTCACCACGGTCGCCAAGGACTCGTTCTCCGGTCCCTTCATGCCGGAGGTGACCGAGATGTTTCCAGAGCACGACATCGTCGACCGCACGGCGATGAACTCCTGGCTCGATGCCGGCTTCCGCAAGCAGGTCGCTGCCACCGGTCGCAAGAAGTTCATCATCGCGGGACTCTGGACCGAGGCCTGTGTGCTGTTCCCGACGCTCGACATGCTGCGCGAAGGCTATGAGATCTACATCCCGGCCGATGCCTGCGGCGACCTGTCGCTCGAGGCGCACAACAGGGCGATGGACCGCGCGGTGCAGGCCGGCGCGGTGCCGATCACCTCGTGCCAGTTCGCCTTCGAGCTGCAGCAGGACTGGGCGCGTGCCGAGACCTATGACGGCATGATGGAGATCCTGAAGGCGCATTCGCCCTACGGCATCCAGATCCGCTTCTCCAAATGGGCGCTTGGAGAGCACGCCTCGGAGGGCGGGGCCAAGTAGTCCCGGGACGAACGATGAAGATCTATCTGTTTTCGCTCGGGGCAGGGCTGCTGGTCGGCGTGATCTACAGCCTGCTTCAGGTCCGCTCGCCGGCGCCGCCATTGGTGGCGCTGGTCGGCCTGCTCGGCATCCTCGTCGGAGAGCAGGTGATCCCCGTGGGCAAGCAGCTCCTGAACGGGACCACGCTTGCTGCCGCGTGGCAGAAGGCGGCCTGCGCCACGCACATCTTCGGCCTGCTGCCTGGCCACCACGGCCGGGCAGAGACGACCAATTCTACTGTGCAGAATGAGAAGGCCTCATGAGCGATTACCCCGATCTCATCCTCCATCACGGCCTGTTCACGACGCTCGATCGGTCCAATCCCACGGCGAGCGCGGTGGCGATCAAGGACGGCGCCTTCACCGCGGTCGGCCACGAGCAGGACGTGATGAAGCTCGCCGGTCCCCGAACGAAGATCATCGATCTCAAGGGCCGTCGCGTGCTGCCGGGGCTGATCGACAATCACCTGCACATCATCCGCGGCGGGCTCAACTTCAACATGGAGCTGCGCTGGGACGGCGTGCGCTCGCTCGCGGACGCGATGGCGATGCTCAAGGCCCAGGTCGCCATCACACCGCCGCCGCAATGGGTGCGCGTGGTCGGCGGCTTCACCGAGCATCAGTTCACCGAAAAGCGCCTGCCGACGATTGACGAGCTCAACGCCGTCGCGCCCGACACGCCCGTGTTCCTGCTGCATCTGTACGACCGCGCCATCCTGAACGGCGCCGCGCTGCGTGCCGTCGGCTACGACAAGGATACGCCGCAGCCGCCAGGCGGCGAGATCGCGCGTGACGCACAGGGCAATCCGACCGGCCTGCTGCTCGCCCAGCCGAACGCCGCGATCCTCTACGCGACGCTGGCCAAGGGTCCAAAGCTGCCGTTCGACTATCAGCTCAACTCGACGCGGCACTTCATGCGCGAGCTGAACCGGCTCGGCGTCACCGGTGCGATCGATGCCGGCGGCGGCTTCCAGAACTATCCGGACGACTACGCCGTGATCCAGAAGCTGGCCGATGACGGCGAGCTCACGATCCGACTCGCCTACAATCTGTTTACCCAGAAGCCAAAGGGCGAGAGAGACGACTTCCTGCGCTGGACGCAGAGCTCGACCTACAAGCAGGGCAACGACTATTTCCGCCACAACGGCGCCGGCGAGATGCTGGTGTTCTCTGCCGCCGATTTCGAGGATTTTCGCGTACCGCGGCCGGACATGCCGGCCGAGATGGAAGGCGAGCTCGAGGAGGTCGTGCGCATCCTGGTCCAGAACAAGTGGCCGTGGCGGCTGCACGCGACCTATGACGAGACCATCTCGCGCGCGCTCGACGTGTTCGAGAAAGTCAACCAGGATACGCCGCTCGAGGGTCTGCACTGGTTCTTCGACCATGCCGAAACGATCTCGGACCAATCGATCGACCGCATCGCGGCGCTCGGCGGCGGCATCGCCGTGCAGCACCGCATGGCCTATCAGGGCGAGTACTTCGTCGAGCGCTACGGCTTCGGCGCGGCCGAGGCGACGCCGCCGGTGAAGAAGATCCTCGACAAGGGCGTCAAGGTCTCCGCCGGCACCGACGCGACCCGCGTCGCTTCCTATAACCCCTGGGTGTCGCTGTCGTGGCTGGTGACCGGCCGCACCGTCGGTGGCCTGCGGCTGTATCCGCAGCGCAACTGCCTCGATCGCGAGACCGCGCTCAGGATGTGGACCGAGAACGTCACCTGGTTCTCCAACGAAGAAGGCAGGAAGGGCCGCATTGCGGTCGGGCAGTTCGCCGATTTGATCGTGCCGGATCGCGACTTCTTCTCCTGTGCGGAGGCCGAGATCGCCGATATCACCAGCGACCTCACCATGGTGGGTGGCCGCATCGTCTACGCCGCCGCCGCGTTCAAGCCGCTGGACGACGCGGCTCCGCCGCCGGCCATGCCGGAGTGGTCGCCGGTGCGCCGCTTCGGCGGCTACGGCGCCTGGCTGGAGAAGGACGATCACGGCGGCATCCGCGCCCAGGCGATGCAGATGTGCGGCTGCGCCAGCGCATGCGGCGTGCACGGCCATGACCACGCGCGGGCATGGTCCTCCAGCCTGCCGGTCTCCGATCTCAAGAGCTTCTGGGGTGCGCTCGGCTGCGCCTGCTGGGCGGTCTGAGATGGCGGGGATGTCCGACACGCCACGGCCGATCGCCGCGGTGCTCGACTGGCGCTGGCTGTGGCACGCGGCGCGGGTCGCGCTGGTTTCAGCCTATCTGATCGGCGGCATCCAGAAGTTCATGGACTTCCCAAGCGCGATTGCCGAGCAGGCGCATTTCGGCCTGCAGCCAGCGGCGCTGTGGGCGGCGGCCGCGATCGCCGTCGAGCTGATCGGCTCGGTGCTCGTCATCGCGAACCGGTTCGTCTGGCTCGGCGCCGGCGCGCTCGGTGTGCTCACGCTCGTTGCGATGCTCGCCGCCAACGATTTCTGGCACATGTCCGGCCATGACCGGTTCATGGCGCTGAACGCCTTCTTCGAGCATCTCGGCCTGATCGCCGGCCTCGTGCTCGTCTCGATCATCTCCTGGCGCACGCACCGCGCTTGATCCACATCTGCTCATTCGAGGTCGTCATGGTCCGTTCCTGTCATCTGCTCGGCGCCGTCATCGCCACCACGCTGCTCGCCGCGCCCGCTCTCGCCAAGGACGCGGCGCCGCTGATCGGCGTGGGCGCGCAATACGACACCACGCATGTCTATGTCGCGCCGGACGACGTCGAGAAGTTCGCCACCAGCTTCCTCGCCACCTTCGGCGGCCAGAGCACCAAGCAGGTGGTTGCGACGGTGACGCCTGCTCCGAGCAGCACGACCTCGCAGCTGTTGCAGACGCCAGTCGGCACGGTCTCGCTGTTCGGCTTCAAGACCGGAATTCCGTATCCGTTCGGGGCCGAACGCACCGGCTATCTGGTCACCGATCTGGACGCGGCGATCGAGGCGGCCAAGGCCGCCGGCGCCGACGTGCTGGTCGCGCCATTCCCCGATCCGATCGGACGTGATGCCGTGATCCAATGGCCGGGCGGCGTCAACATGCAGCTGTACTGGCACACGACCAAGCCGTCCTATCCGGCGTTCGACACCGTTCCGGACAACCGCGTCTATGTCTCGCCCGATCGCGCCGAGGCCTTCACCCGCGCCTTCCTGCGTTTCTCCAAGGGCAAGGTTGTCTCCGACGATGCCAAGGCGCCCGGCGTCGAGATCGGCCGCCCGAATGATCACTATCGGCGCATCCGCATCGGGTCGGTGTTCGGCCGCATGACCGTGCTCGTCACCGACGGCCATCTGCCGTATCCGTTCGGACGCGAGACGACCGGCTACGAGGTGACTGATCTCAAGGCGACCCTGGACAAGGCAAAAGCAGCGGGCGCCACCGTGCTGGTCGAGCCGTTCAACTCGGACAGGCGCGAGCAGGCGGTGGTGCAGTTTCCCGGCGGCTATGTCGCGGAGATTCATGCGCTGGTAAAGTAGGCGCACTCAACGATGAGGACGCGCGTGCGAATCGGTTGGGCACTGACGGGGACGGCGGCAGCGGTTGTGATGGTCGCTGCGTCATGCGGCGCGGCACTCGCGGAGGACACCGCCACACGTCCCGCCATCCGCACCAACCGCTGGCAGGAGGATTGGTCGGTGCTGGCCGATCCGGCGCTGCGCACAGGGCCGTTCGATCCCATCAAGTACATCCCGCTGCACACCGGCGTGCCGCAGAGCTATGTCTCGTTCGGCATGAACCTGCGCGAGCGGTTCGAGAGCCTGGATGCCGCGAGCTTCGGCATCGGTGGAACGAAACCCGATCAGCATGTCCTGCAACGGCTGCAGATCCATGCGGACGCACATCTCAACGAGAACTGGCAGTTGTTCGTCCAGCTGGAGGACGACCATGCCTTCGGCAAGGCCAAGATCACGTCCGTCGACCAGGACCCGCTCGACCTCCGGCTCGCCTTCCTCGCCTATGTCAATACGACGGACAGCGGCACGTTCAAGGCCCGGGTCGGGCGGCAGGATTTCGACTTCGACCTGCAGCGCTTCGTGTCGTCGCGCGACGGGCCGAACGTGCGCCAGTCTTTCGACGCGCTGTGGGCCGACTGGGAAAGCGGCCCATGGCGCTTCATCGGCTTCGTCAGCCAGCCGGTGCAATATAATCTGGTGCGTCCGTTCGACGACACGTCGAACGGATCGTTCCTGTTCCACACCTTCCGCGTCGAGCGCCAGGTGCTCGGCACCAACGAGTTGTCGTCGTATTATTCCTACTATCAGCGCGACAATGCGCGTTTCCTCGACGCAGCCGGCCTCGAGCAGCGCCACGTGCTGGACATCCGCTTCGCCGGCAAGCTCGCGGGCTTCGACTGGGATCTCGAGGCGATGGGGCAGGCGGGCTCGGTCGGGGCGAAGCAGATCCGCGCCTGGGGCGCCGGCGCCCGCGCCGGCTACACTTTCGCCGACCTCGCCTGGCAGCCGCGCATCGGCCTTCAGCTCGACGGCGCCTCCGGCGACCGCCATCCCGGCGACAACAGGGTCGAGACGTTCAATCCGCTGTTCCCGAACGGCTATTACTTCACGCTGGCCGGCTTCACCGGCTACACCAACCTGATCCATCTCAAGCCGTCGCTGACGGTGAAGCCGACCGCCGCGCTGTCATTCATGGCCGCGATCGGCCTGCAATGGCGCGCGACCGATGCGGACGCGATCTACGTCCAGCCCAATGTCGCGGTCGCCGGCACCGCGGGGCAGGGCAGCTCGTGGTCCGGCGTCTATGCGCAGTTGCGCGCCGACTATCGCTTCAACGCCAACCTCACCGGAGCGTTGGAAGCCGTGCACTATGAGATCGGCGATACGCTGCGCCGCGTCGGCGGCCATGACTCCGACTACATTGGCGTCGAATTGAAATACGCGCTCTGAGCAACGAAAGTAGGACGACATGTCGCAATTCGAGTCCCGCAACGTGGTGCCGCTGCTGCTCAGCGTCAATGCCGGCTATGTCGACACCGCCGGGTTCCTGGCGCTGCAGGGCCTGTTCACGGCGCATGTCACCGGCAACTTCGTGACGTTTGGCGCGGCGCTGGCGCTCGGGACCTCGGGCGCGATAGCCAAGCTGCTGGCGCTGCCGGTGTTCTGCGTGGTCGTGATCGCGACGCGGCTGACCGGGACCTTGCTGTCCCGGCTGTGGTCACGCGCCTTCGAGATCCTGATCGGCGTCAAGCTGGTGCTGCTCGTCCTCGGCGCCGTGCTCGCCATCCATTTCGGCCCGTTCCACAATGGCGACAGCCGCGAGGCGATCATCACCGGCATGGTGCTGGTCGCGGCGATGGCGATCCAGAATGCCGTGCACCGGATCCATCTGCCGAGTTCGCCGCCCTCGACCCTGATGACCGGCACCACGACGCAGGTGATGATCGACCTCGCCGACAGGATCTATGTCGGCGACAAGGGCCAGGCGTCGCCGCCGGCGCGGCTCATGCAGATGGCCATCAACGTGCTCGCCTTTGCGCTCGGCTGCGGCGCCGCCGCGCTGCTGTTCGTGCGGCTGGGCAGCTGGTGCTTCGTCGTGCCGCCGGTCATTGCCGCGCTGGCGCTCGGCGTGCGCCTCGCCGGGCCGGAGCCGGCGCGCTGAGGACGCCGTCAGGCGCCGGTGCCGCGCGCCGGCTGGACGTTCGGCGCCGGCGCCGTCGGCGGCAGCCGCGTGCGCGTGTTGTATTTGCCCGAGTTCATCGAGCCATCGCGATGACGTGAGACTGCAACCGCGGCGGCGGAACGCAGTTGACGTTGCTGACGGCGGACCGCGGTGAAGGCGCAGCGGAACGCGCGCCGGCGGCCTTCAATGACGAAAAGTTTAGCCGTCCGCATCGCGGCTCGCCATTGCGTCCCACCTGCCTCACCTCCAATTCTAGAAACGAAACGGTTCCGTTCTATTCAAGGAGACGTGATGACACGGCAAGCTCTGTCGTCGGCCGAGGTCCCATCGGCGGCCAACGACGATCCGGCGGTCTCGGCCCGCGATCGGGCCGTGCAGCAATGGCGCGGGCGGGCCTCCGGCGAGCCTCGGCAGCAGGTCGAGGCCAAGATGCCGGCGGCGGAGCCCGGCCCGCCGCCGACGGAGCACGGGGAGCGCCAGGAGGGGTCCCGGAGGAGCCTGATCCGGCGGCATCCGCTCGGGGCAGCGCTGGGTCTCGTGCTGCTGCTCGCCGTCGGCGCCGGCGGCTACGTCTACTACGATGCGGCCGGTCACTATGAGACCACCGACGACGCCTTCATCGCGGCCCGCCAGTTCTCCATTGCGCCGAAAGTCTCCGGCTACATCACCGCCGTCCCGGTCACCGACAACCAGCACGTCAAGGCCGGCGACGTGATCGCGCGCATCGACGATCGCGACTACAAGACCGCGCTGGCGCAGGCCGATGCGCAGGTGAAGTCGGCGCAGGCGGCGATCCGCAACATCGATGCGCAGATCGACGTGCAGCAGGCGCAGATCACCGCGGGCCAGGCCCAGGTCGAGCAGGCCCAGGCCGGGCTGACCTTCGCAGAGCAGCAGGCCAAGCGCTATCAGGACCTCGCCCGCACCGGCTCCGGCACGGTGCAGAGCGAGCAGCAATACACATCGCAGCTCCAGCAGCAGAAGGCGGCGCTGACCTCGGCGCAGGCCAACCTCTCGGTCGCGCAACGCCAGTTGGAGTCGCTGAAGGCGCAGCACGAGAGCGCCGACGCCAATCTCGCTCAGGCGCAGGCCCAGCGCGACCAGGCCCAGCTCAATCTGTCGTACACGACCGTGACCGCGGCGCAGTCCGGCCGCATTGTCAATCTCAGCGCCGCCGATGGTCAGTTCGCGGCACAAGGGACGGCGCTTTCGATGTTCGTGCCCGATGACGTCTGGGTGACCGCCAATTTCAAGGAAACCCAGCTCGACGAGATGCGACCCGGCCAGCCCGTGACCCTCGAGATCGATGCCTATCCGGAGCGCGAGATCCGCGGCCATGTCGCGAGCGTGCAGTCCGGCTCGGGCCCGGCATTCTCGCTGCTGCCGCCGCAGAATGCGACCGGCAACTACGTCAAGATCGTGCAGCGCGTGCCGGTCAAGATCGACATGGACGATCCGCCGACGGACGTCGCGCTCGGCCCGGGCATGTCGGTGGTGCCGACCGTTCGCGTCGATCCCAAGCCGTCGCTCTATGAGCGGCTGAAGGCCGTGCTGTGAGAGAGGTCGGCCATGAGTGAGGCTGCTCCTCTCGCCGCGTCGCGATCCGCAGGCAGTCCGTGGATCATCGCGGTGCTGGTGGCGCTCGCGACCTTCATGGAGGTGCTGGACACCACCATCGCCAACGTCGCACTGCCCTATATCGCCGGCGGCATGGGCGTCAGCCAGGACGAATCCTCCTGGGTGGTGACGACCTATCTCGTGTCCAACGCGATCATCCTGACCGCCTCGAGCTATCTCGCCAAGCGCTTCGGCCGCAAGACCTTCTTCCTGCTGTGCCTCGGCCTGTTCACCTTGAGCTCGGTGCTGTGCGGCTTCGCCTGGAATCTGCAGGTGCTGCTGCTGTTCCGGATCATGCAGGGCCTCGGCGGCGGCGGCATGGTGCCGGTGGCGCAATCGATCCTCGCCGACTCCTTCCCGCCGGAAAAGCGCGGCCAGGCGTTCGCGCTGTTCGGCGTCGCCGTCGTGGTCGCGCCCGTCGTCGGTCCGACGCTCGGCGGCTATCTCTCCGACAACGTCTCCTGGCACTGGTGCTTCCTGATCAACGGCCCCGTCGGCGTCGCCGCGATGATCCTGATCGGGCTCATCCTCAAGGAGCCAGAAGAGGTCACGGCCGAGCGGCGCAAGCAGGCGCATGGCTTTGACGTGGTCGGCTTCGTGCTGGTCGCGACATTTCTCGGCGCGCTCGAACTGATGCTGGACCGGGGCCTTGAGGACGACTGGTTCGACTCGCGATTCATCATGGTGACCGCCGCGGTCTGCGTCGCGGCCTTCATCGCCATGATCCCGTGGGAGATGAACCAGAAAAATCCGACGGTCGATGTCCGCATGCTGGCGTCGCGCCAGTTCGGCGCCAGCTTCCTGGTGATGCTGGCGACCGGCGCGATCCTGCTCGGCACCACGCAGATGCTGCCGCAGATGGTGCAGCAGGATTTCGGCTACACCGCGACCTGGGCCGGCCTCGTGCTGTCGCCGGGCGGCCTCGTCACGATGGCGATGATGTTCGTCGTCGGACGCCTCTCGGGCAAGGTGCAGCCGAAATACATGATCATGACGGGCGCGGCCGTCGTGGCGTTCGCGATGTACGACCTCACCCGGGTCTACGCCAATGTGGATTTCTGGTTCTTCGCCGAATCCCGCATGCTGATCGGAATTGGCCTGCCGCTGATCTTCCTGTCGATCACGACCGCGTCCTACAACGGCATTCCGCCTGAGAAGACCGACCAGGCCTCGGCGCTGATCAACGCCGCGCGCAACACCGGCGGCTCGATCGGCGTGTCGCTGGCCGCCAACATCCTGGCGCATCGAGGGCAGTTCCACCAGAGCCGGCTGGTGGAGAATGCGATTCCATCCAATCCGGCCTATCAGGACACGCTGCACCAGGTGACCAATTACTTCACCGCGCATGGCAGCTCGCTGGTCCAGGCGCAGCAGCAGGCGCTCGCCTGGATCGGCCAGACCGTGCAGATGCAGTCGTCGCTGCTCGCTTATGTCGACGTCTACTGGGCGCTGATGCTGATCTCGCTGTCGGCGATTCCGCTGGCGCTGACGCTCCGCAAGGTCAAGCTCGGCGGCGGGCCGGCGATGGCGCATTGAGTAGGCACTGTTGTTCGGCTGTCATTCCGGGGCGATGGCAAGCATCGAACCCGGAATCTCGAGATTCCGGGTTCAGCCCTGACGGGCTGCCCCGGAATGACGGTCAAGAACATCAGGGGCGCTTACACCGCCTCGTCGGCGATGCCGTTCCGCAACAGCCCGATGCGGTCGATCTCGACCTCCACCACGTCGCCCGGCTTCATCCACAGCGGCGGTGTTCGGCGCGACCCCACGCCGCCCGGCGTCCCCGTGGCGATCACGTCGCCCGGCTCGAGCCGGGTGAACGACGAGCAGTATTCGATCTGGCGCGGGATATCGAAGATCATCTGGCTGATCGTGGCGTCCTGCACCACCTCGCCGTTCAGCCGCGTCTGCAGCCGCAGCGGACCGAGATCGTCGATCTCGTCCGGCGTGACCAGCCACGGGCCGAACGCGCCGGTCGCGGGAAAATTCTTCCCCGGCGTGAACTGGTGGGTGTGGCGCTGGAAGTCGCGCACGCTGCCCTCGTTGTAACAGGCATAGCCGGCGATGTGCTGCCAAGCCTCGCTGCGCGGGATGTAGCGGCCGGGCTTGCCGATGACGATGGCGAGTTCGCCCTCGAAATCGAGATCGGTCGAGACGCGCGGGCGGATGATGTCGGTGAGATGCCCGGTCTGGCTGTTGGCGAAGCGGCCGAACACCGTGGGGTTCTCGACCTCGGAGCGGCCGGTCTCCTTGCGGTGCGTCTCGTAGTTCAGGCCGATGCAGAGGATCTTGTCCGGGTTCGGAATCACCGGCACGAAGCTGATGGCCGAGAGCGGATACCGCCTTGCGCCCGAGGCCGCTGCAGCCGCTTCCTTCAGCGCGTCCGCTGCGATCGCCGATTTCAGATCCGGGAAGCGGTCGCGCAGGACAGCACCGAGATCGGCGATGTCAGTGCCCTCGACCAGTCCCCAGGTCGGCGCATTGTCGATGGTGAAGCTTGCAAATCTCATCCGATGTCCTCAGGTCGAAACCGCCGCTACGGCGGAGGGAGAAGCCGGTTCTTGCGCCGATTTCGCGAAGCGCGCGATGGTGCGCTCCGGGAAGATCAGCGCGAAGGCCGAGATGGCGCCAACGATCAGCACGCCGGCGGTGAAGGTCATGGCGTGGGCGTAACCAAGCGGCGCGTTGCCGCCGGCCTCGCCGACGATCCAGCCGGTGAGCGCATTCGACACCAGCGCGGATGCCGCGTTGCCGGAATAGATCACGACGATGAGCCGGCCGCGCTGGATCGCCGGCGCCACGGCGCCGAGCGCGACGGGGCCGAAGATCGTGGTGAGGCTCGGTGCGGCGAAGGCGATCGCGATACAGGCGAGCTGCAGCGGGCCCGAGGTGACGATGCTCAACAGCAGTGCGCAGCCGGCGGCGAGCAGCGCGAGACCGGAGGCGTGGCCGAGGCAGGCACGCAAGCTGAAGCCTTTGCGCTGCAGAACTTGCGTCAGCCAGGAGCCGCCGAGCAGCAGCGGCGACTGGAACAGATAGATCCCTGAGATGATCCAGCCGACATCGACCTGCTTGTAGCCGAGCCCGAGCTGCAGATAGGGCGGCAGCCAGGTCGCGGACATGCCGACGATCCAGTACGACGCGGTCGACATGATGATGACGCCGATCACGGTCGGATCGGCCCACAGCACGCGCGCCGGCAACGCCTTGTCCTTGGCCGCCGCAGCCTCCGGCGCATGGGCGGAGTAGGGTCCTTCGCCGCCGATGAAGAACCAGCCGAGCATCCAGGCCAGCCCGAGCAGGCCGCAGAACAGGAAGCCGGTGCGCCAGCCATAGCTCACGATGACATAGGTCAGGATCGGACCGCCGGCCAAGAGGCCGACGCTGATGCCCTGCAGCACCACGGCGCTCGGCACGCTGCGCCGGTCGGCGGGAAACCAGTTGTAGCAGGCGTGCAGCGCGGTCGGCAGCCCAGGCCCTTCGCCGGCGCCGAGGATGATGCGGCAGATCACCAGCACGGCGATCGAGCCGGAGAAGAAGATCGGGATCTGCGTCGCCGACCAGACGCCGGCCATGATCAGGAGCAGCCATTTCACCGGGAAGCGGCCGACGACGAACATGCCGACCGCCATCCCCGACAGCGAGAACAGCAGGAAGAAGCTGCTGCCGATCAGCCCGAACTCCTTCGGGCTCAAGCCCAGCTCCTTCATCATCGGCACGGCCGAGAGGCCGAATACCAGCTTGTCGAAGAAGTTCAGCGTCTGGAACAGGAACAGCATGATGAGGACGGCGATCGCGCGTCCTCCCATACTGGATCTAGCGGTGTCCGATGATGTCGTCATGGCGTTTCCCCGTTTGATAGTCTCTTGTTATGATGAGTGCAGTCGTTCGTTCAGCTCGCTCAGCAGCGCGGCGAGCCCTGGCGCGTCCGTCGCGACGCCGTAGACATAATGGTCGGGTCGCACCAGCGCGGCGCCGCAGCCGTGGCGTTCGAACCAGCGTGCAACGACGGCGCTCTCCTCGTGCAGGCCGTGACCGCCGATGGCGATCAGACTGATCCCGGCGTCGCGGGTGGCAGCGTCGATCGCGCTCGAGTTCAGCGCACCCCGCCCGTCGAGGACGAGCCGCCATCCGGTGCCGGCCACGGTATCGAGCAGGGCCCGCCCACCGTCGCCGACGATCCAGGGCTGCGGAAACAGCGTGCCGTTGGCCGCATTTGCCTTGGTCGCGAGCAGTCCCTGCGTCAGCGGCGGCACGATCTCCTGCCGGGTGATGGTGCGCGGCGCGCCGCCGCCTTCGGCAAGGATACGCGCGTCGCGCGCCGCTGCGGCCTCCGGATCCTGCTCGCAGATGACGCGGCCGATCGCCTTGATGCGCGTGGTCAGCTCGCGCACATGCGTGCTGCGCTCGATCTCGTAGCTGTTGAGCAGCGCCGCGGTCGATTGGCCGCGCAACACGCGCGCGAGCTTCCAGCACAGATTGGCTGCATCGCGCAGGCCCTGGCACATGCCCTGGCCGATGAAGGGCGGCTGCTGATGCGCGGCGTCGCCGGCGAGCAGGACGCGCCCCTGGCGCCAGCGGCGTGAGACCAGCGCATGGAAGCGATAGCTGGCCGCGCGCCACAGCTCGCCATCGTCCGGAGAGAGCCAGGGCGAGAGCAATTGCCAGACCTGATCCGGCTGCTCCATCGCATGTCGGTCCTCGCCCGGCCGCAGCATGATCTCGAAGCGGCGATGGTTGCCGGGACCAATGATGTAGGTGGTCGGCCGCGCCGGATTGCAGAACTGAGCGGCTGTCTTCGGCAGCTTGCCGACGCCGCTGTCGTTGACGAGGAGGTCGACCACGAGCCACGGCTCGTCGAAATCGAGATCGTCGAAGCTGATGCCGAGCTTCTGGCGCACGCTGCTCGAGGCGCCGTCGCAGGCGATCACGTAGTCGGCGGTGACCTCGCGCGTGGTGCCGTCCTCGCGCTTCAGCACGACCGTCGCCGCAGAACTGTCCTGGCGGATGTCGACCAGCGTCGTGCCGAGCTCGATCGTCACGGATGGGCAGCGGCCGACACGATCGCGCATCACCTGCTCGACCGGCGGCTGGGTGAACACCATGCTCGGCGTGTAGCCGAGGGGATAGGGCGGGCCTACCATGTCGATGCGGCGGATCAACTGCCCTTGGGCGCCGAAATGCTCGGACGCCGGGAACGGCGCGACGTACCGGCTGACTTGTTCGGCGATACCGAGATTGTCGAACAGCCGCATGATCTCGTGATCGAGCGCGATCGCGCGCGGCTTGTCGTAGATCTCGACAGCGCGGTCGATCGCGAGCGTTTTGATGCCCTGCATGCCGAGCAGGCTCGCGGCGATGGCGCCGGTCGGACCGAAGCCGACGATCACGGCCTCGAAATGCTTGTGATCTGACGTGGCGGACATGGATCTGGAAACTCTGGAGTTGGAAAACGAGTCAGGCGGCGTAGCCGACCGCGAGCTGCGCGGACTTGACGTGCTCGGCCTTGGGCGGAGCGATGCCCCATTGATCGGTGCGGCCGGGCGGCCAGACCCAATGCTCCGGCCCGCGCACGACGTAGTCGTCGTCGACCTGCAGCACCTCGGCGGTGTATTCGATCACGGTCCCGACGGGATCGATGAAGTAGGCGAAGACATTGTCGCCGGGGCCGTGGCGTCCGACGCCCCACGCAATCGGATGGCCGGCATCGATCATGCGGCCCGCACCGCGCATCACGCCTTCCCAGGTCGGCATCAGGAAGGCGACATGGTTGAGCCCGTTGACCTTCGCCGCAGCGATCACGACGGCATGGTGGTCCGAATTGCAGCGAACGAAGGCCATCGCCGCGGAGCGGTCGGTCAGGCGGAAGCCGAGCGCCCTCTCGTAGAAGGCCGCCGAACGATCGACATCGGTGCTGTTGAGATTGACGTGGGCGAGCCGCTCCGGGAGCTCGGGCCGCGGCGGCCTGGCGTCGTGCCTGATGTCGCCATGCACGAAGCGCAGCACGCCACCTTCGGGGCCGCGCAGGCTCATGATCACGCCGCCGTCGGGGCCGGGGTTCGGCGCCGGCGCTGCGATCAGCGTCGCGCCTTCATGGATGGCGTTGCGGCTGACGGCATCGAAATCACTGGACTCGGCGAGGCGGAAAGTCACCGCCTGCAGCTCGGTGCGCTCGCTCTGGTGCAGCGCCACGACATGATGGTCGCTGCCGGTCGCACGGAGGTAGACGATGCCGTGGGCCTCCGCGACGCGCTCCAGCCCCCAGGTCTGTCGATAGAACGCTTCCGAACGCGCGAGATCTGGCGTGCCCAGATCGACGCTGCGCAGAGCCGTGACCGGAAACCGGGTCATGAGCGTGTCCTCCTGCGCGATGCCCGGATGAGGACGCGCGACGTTTCTGTCCCTGGCCGGCGAAACCGGCTCGTCCCTTTTATTACATAAAAAATCGAAATCAATCAGAATTTATAAATTTTATGTTCTGCAGCCTCGCTCTATACATGTCGTCTGATTCAGAGGAGATCGGGCGTGGATGCGGTTTTGGAGGCCGAGGGGCAGGGCCCGTCGACGCAGGCGAGTCATGTGTATGACCGGCTGCGCGAGGACCTGCTGTCCGGCCGGCTGGCGCCGTCGCGCAAGCTGCAGATGCGGTTTTTGACCGAGACCTATCAGACCGGGCAGACACCGCTGCGCGAGGCGCTCAACCGCCTGACTGCCGACGGACTGGTCGAGGTGCGCGAGCAGCGCGGCTTCTACGTCAAGGACATCAGCCGCGCCGAGCTCGCCGAGCTGACCAAGACGCGCTGCTGGGTCGAGGCGCTGGCGCTGCGCGAGTCGATGGCGGCGGCGACGCCCGATTGGGAAGAGCAACTGGTGCTGGCGCAGCATCGGCTCAGCCGCGCGCCGCGCTCGCTCAGCGCGACAACGTTCGAGGACAATCCGGAGTGGGAGAGGCTGCACCGGATCTATCATCGGGTCCTGATCTCGAACTGCGGCTCGCAGTCGCTGATCGCGTTCTGCGGCCAGCTTGCCGACCAGCTCTATCGCTACCGCCGGCTGTCGATCCGCAAGGCGTTTCCGTCACGCCCCGTCGGCGACGAGCACGCCGACATCGTGAACGCCGTGCTCGACGCCGACACCGAACGCGCGGTTGCGCTGCTCACGGCGCACTATCAGCGCACCGCGGACGTGATCCTGCAGGACGAGACGATCTTTCCGGAGCTGCGCAAGGACAGAAAGATTTAGGATCACGTCGTCGCGGCGAGGAAGAAGTCGACGCGCTTCTCGACATGCGCCTGGGCTTCCTTCTTCAGGGCGCGCATGTCCTCGCCGAGCAGGCTGCGGATCAGCACGGCGAACACGACGAGATCGAGGAAGATCCGTGCGCTGTCCTCGATGCGGTCGGCCGAGAACGCGCCCTTGCCGGCGAGACCTTCGGCGCGCGCGAGCTCGCCGATCGCGTGGCTCACATTGCAGGTGGCGCGCTTGCGCGCCGTGTCCTGGATCTCGAGCGTCAGCTCGGGAAAGCGCGGACTTTCCGCAATCGCGGTGCGCATCAGGCCGATCGTGTCCTCGACGAAGGCGCGCTCGATCAAGGTGAGCCCGAGGCTGATCAGCCGGGCGCGGAAGGTGCGGCCCTGCGGCACCAGGTTCTCATACTGCGTGTTGCGCGCGGCCTGGCGGCCGATGACGGCCGCGAACAGCGCGGCCTTGCTGGGAAATCGCGCGTAGATGGTCGGCTTGCCGGCGCGCGCGGTCTGCGCGATTTCGTCGACGCTCGCGCCTTCGAAGCCGTTTGCGAGGAACACCGTCTTTGCCGCGTCGAGAATGCGCTCCTCGACCTCGCCGGCACGTTCGAGCGGAGGCCGCCCCACCTTGCCGCGCGCCGTCCTGGAAGCAACCATTCGATCCGCCATGGCTTTCTTTCGAGGCCTTTGTGTTCCCGTCCTGTTTGGCACAGGGGTCGGGATTGTTCAATCAACGCGGCCGGGGCCGCTGCTCATGCCTGGGGTGTTAATGCGTTCCACGGAATATCAGCTTGCCCGTGGGGTCTCGAACACTGAAACTGCACATAACGAATTAGGAGGAAAATCATGGGACGGACATTCGTTCATTTGGCGTTGCTCGCCGTCGTCTGCGTCGCGGCCGCGCCGATGGCTCGCGCCGAAACCGTCGTCTTGAAGTCCGAGCTCAAGGCCGCCAACGAGGTGCCGCCGAACGCGTCCGCCGCGTCGGGCGCGGCCGAAGCGAGCTTCGACACCGCAACCAAGACGCTGAGCTGGAAGGTCACCTTCTCCGGCCTCAGCGGGCCGCCGATCGGCGCGCATTTCCACGGTCCCAGCGAGCCCGGCAAGAATGCCGGCATCGTGCTGCCGTTCAAGAGCCCGGAGCCGCCGATCACGGGCTCCGCCGTGATCACCGATGCGCAGGCGGCCGATCTGCTGGCCGGCAAATGGTACGCCAACGTCCACACCCAGGCGAATCCGGGCGGCGAGATCCGCGGACAGATGACCCGGCAGTGAGGCGCGTGCCCGACGCGCGCGGGCTCGCCGTCACGCGGCCAGTTCCGGCTCGCCGGCCTGGCCGGGAACGGCCGAGGCCCGGCGCACGTCGAGGAACTGCTTGAAGCGGCCGAGCGACAGCGGCGGCGCGACCAGGTAGCCCTGGCCTTCCTCGACGCCGCAGGCGATCAGCGCATCGACCTGCTCCTGATGCTCGATGCCCTCGGCGACCACGGACATGTCGAGCTCGCGCGCCAGCGCCACCAGCATCTGCACCACCACGATGGCGGACTGGTCGCGGGTGATCGCGTCAACGAAGAACTTGTCGATCTTCAGGATGCGCGCGCCGAGCCGCTGGATATAGGACAGGCCACTATGGCCGATGCCGACGTCGTCGAGCGCGACGCGGAAGCCGAGTTCGCTGAGCTCCCTTACGACATCAGTCGCCTTGGCGAGATCGGCGAGCTCCTCGCGCTCGGTGACCTCGAGCACGACCTGGCGGGTAGAGACCGACGACGACGCGACCGTCTTGCGCAGATCGTCGATGAAGCGGTCGCCGAGCAGATGGCGCGGGGTGATGTTGACGGACAGCTTGAACAGCTTGTCCTGCTTCATCTCCGGCTGCAGTTCGCGCAAGGCGGTCTTGAGAAGCTGCCAGGTCAGCTTCTCGATGCGGCCGGTGGTCTCGGCGAGCGGGATGAAGCTCATCGGCGGGATCAGCCGGCCGTCCGGCTTCTCCCAGCGTGCCAGGATCTCGCAGCCGACGATGTCGCCGGTCTTCAGTCGGAAGGTCGGCTGTACGTAGGGCTTGAACTCGTTGGCCGCGAGCGCGCGGTCGAGCTCGGCGACCGGGTCCACCGGCCGGCTGAGATAGCTCGCCAGCAGCAGGCCGAACATGCCGCCCAGCGTGCCGGCGGCGAGCATGGTCAGGAGATAAGCGAGGTCGCCGCGGGTGCTCAGGCTCTGCGGCCGCACATGGATCGTGGCCTGCAGCGGATAGCGGTCGGACACGGTGGTGAACGCGACGGTCTGCGCCGGAGACTTGGCGGATGCATCGGGATGATAGCCGGCCACCTGCTCGCCATCGGGCAGGGTCAGGGTGACGTTGCTCTCGGCGCGCAGGCCGACCGGCATCACGTCCAGCAGGTTGCCATCGATGCGCAGGATCGCAGCCAGAGACCGTTGCGCGTCGATGTCGCGCATCACGCCGAACGCGGCGCCGGTGAACTGCTCGACGCGGAACAGCCGCAGCTCGCCGTCGGCGGACTTGAACATCTCGTCGCGCCGCGCCCAGCCATTGTCGAATTCGAGCGTTTCGGAATAGGCCGCACACTCGACCGCGCCGTCGCGGTCGACGGTGCGGATGTCCTTGATGATGGTGCCTTGATAGACGTGAAGGCGCAGCGCCTGCAGCGCGACGGCGCTGCAGTCCATCGGACCTTTCGCGATCAGGCGGTTCAGGATCGATCCGGCCGAGTCGATGGCCGCCTCGGAGCGGCGCAGCGCCACCTTGCTGAGCTCGCTGAGCTGCCGCGCGGTCTGGTTGCCGATCAGCGCGGTCACGGCGAAATCGGCGCCGGCCAGGAAGATCCCGACGCAGGCGGCCACCGCCCCGACGCGAAGCATGTGTTTGCGCTGCAATGCCATCGTGTCGTGAATGACCCCCGTATGACCACGGGTATCCTTCAATCCAACCTTCAACTTTCCGTATATGCGCTCATGGATGCCCGTCCGCAGCGGCACGGTGAGCGGTGGGCGCAGAAAGCTGGTTAAGAAAGGGCTACCGGCTCAAGCCGCCTTGTCGGTGGTGTCGAGCGGCACCGCCGTCTCGGCGCGCTCGGCCGGCAGCAGCATCAGGGCGGCGAGCGCCGACAGGCTGAGGCTCGCCGACACGATCAGTACGCCGCGGCCGAGCCCATCGATCAGCAGGCCGAACAGCAGCGGCGCGAAGGCCTGGCAGATCCGCGACGGGGCCCCGATCAGGCCGAGCCGGTAGGCGTAGTTGACGGGGCCGAAGATGGCGAGCGGCAGGGTGCCGCGAGCGATCGTCAGGATGCCGTTGCCGGAGCCGTGCAGCAGCGCGAACGCCGCCGCGGCGCCCCCGCCGAACAGCCCGATCGTCACGGCGCCGATCGGATGGGTGATGCAGGCGAGCCGCGCCGAGGCGAGCGGATGGAAGCGGCTGAGGAAGCCGGCCTCGAACACGCGCGCCGCGACCTGCGCCGGCCCGATCATCATGCCGGCGAACAAGGCTTGCGCGGGCGTCGCGCCGAACGCCTGCATCAGCCGCGGCAGATGCACCGCCATCGCCGCGGTCACGGTCCAGGCCGCCGCCATCGCGAACGCGATCAGCACCATCGGGCGGTCGAGCGGGATGTTGGGCTTGCCCGTCGGGATATCGCCGGGCGCCATCACGGTCGCCCGCGGCAGCGACAAATTGAGCGGCAGGCCGATGACGAGATGCGCGATCGCCCAGGCGAAGCAGGTCTCGCGCCAGCCGATCGTCGCGAGCCCCCATGTGCTCAGCGGCCAGCCGACGGTGGAGGCGAAGCCCGCGATCAGGGTGATGCCGGTGATCGCGCCGCGCGCGTCCTTGCCGTAGATGCGCCCGAGCGCGCCGAACGCGGCGTCATAGAGGCCGAGCCCCATGCCGACGCCGAGCCACAGCCACGCCAGCGCCATCACCCACAGCGAATGCGACAGGCCGAGCAGTGCGAGCCCGATCGCCAGCACGATGTTGGAGGCGCACAGCACCTGGCGGCCGCCGACGCGGTCGATCTGGCGGCCGATGCGCGGACCCAACAGGCCGGAGATGATCAGCGAGGCGGAAAAGGCGGCGAAGAACCAGTTGTTGGACAGGCCGAGATCCCTGGCGATCGGGTCGGCGAGGATGGCGGGAAGATAGTAGCTCGATCCCCAGGCCAGCGTCTGGGCGGTGCCGAGAGCGATGACCACGCCCAGCCGTCTTGCCTGCATTCCCGTCGACCTCTCCTTGGCTCGGCGTCATGAGCAGCCGCAGCCGCTGCGGCCAGCCAGCTTGGCTTTGGCGTCATCGGCACAGCAACTGTCTACGCCCGATGGCGCCGGTCCGCCACAGCAGCCGGGCAGGGCTGCAATGCTCTCCACTCCGCCGCGGGTGCAGACGCCGGTCTCCGGCAGTTTCAACTCGACACGATGCGCGGCGGCCTTGTCCCCGGCGATGTCGGCGGTGATCGAACGGACCTGCTCATAGCCCGTCATCATCAGGAAGTTCGGCGCGCGGCCATAGCTCTTCATGCCGGCGAGATAGAACCCGGGCTCGTCGGCCTGCGCCAGCTCGCGCGCGCCATGCGGCCGCACCGTGCCGCAGGAATGCTCGTTCGGATCGATCAATGGCGCGAGCGCAACAGGAGCCTCGATCGCGGGATCGAGCCGCAGGCGCAGCTCCGCGAGCAGCGACAGATCGGGGCGGAAGCCGGTGGCGACGATAAGCTCGTCGGCGGTGATGCGGCGGTCGCCGTCCGCGGCGATCCGCAACCGGCCGTCCTCATCGGTGATCCCCGTGACGCCGAAGCCGGGCTCGAGCCGGATGCGGCCCGAACGTACCAGCGCGGCGAAGGCCAGGCCGAGTTCGCCGCGCGCGGCGAGCTGGTCGGCGCTGCCGCCGCCGAACGCCTTCGCGGGATCGTCGCCGCGCAACAGCCAGATCGCCTGCGTGCCCGGCGCGACCTCGGCCAATGCGGCCAGGTCGATCAGGGTGCCGATCGCCGAGTGGCCGGCGCCGAGCACCGCGACCGTCCTGCCAGCATAACGGCTGCGCTGCGCGCCTCGGACGTCCGGCATCGCGTAGGCGATGCGCGCCGCATGCGCGGCTTCGCCGAGCGCGGGCAGTCCGCTATGGCCGGCAGGGTTGGGCGAGAACCAGGCACCGGAGACATCGATAACGGCGTCGGCCTGCAGCGCCGCCTCGCCCTTGCCGTTGTGGATGCGGATCTCGAACGGCGCATCGGCGCGTCCCTTCGACGTGGCCTTGTCGAAGCCGGCCCGGCTGATCGCGGTGACGCGATGCGAGGTCCTGACGACGTCGCGCAGCGCAGTGCGCGTCGCCAGCGGCGCGAGATAGGATTCGATCAGCTCGCGCCCGGTCGGATAGACCTCGGGCTCGGGCGAATTCCACCCCGTCGCAGCGAGCAGCCGCGCCGCCGCGCTATCGATGTTGTACTTCCACGGCGAGAACAACTGGACGTGCTGCCATTGCCGCACCGCGTGCGCGGCTTCCGGACCCGCTTCCAGCACGACCGGGGTCAGGCCGCGCGCCAGCGCATGGGCCGCTGCCGCCAGCCCGACCGGGCCGGCGCCGATGATAGCGACAGTCTTGGCGTCCGTCATGTACGTCCTCCTATACTTCTAGAATAATCGAATTAAAGGGCGAAATCATCAGGCCGCCGGCCTCGCGGTGCCGCAGTCGCGCTCCTCGACGCAGCATTCTGAGACGAGAAAGCCGAGCAGGGAGCGCATCACGTCGTATTCGGCATGGCAGACCAGCGTCGTGCCCTCGCGCATTTGCGAGATCAGCCCGACCGCGACCAGCGTCTTGACGTGGTGCGACAGCGTGGAGGCCGGGACCTTCAGCCGCTCCTGCAGCCGGCCGACCGGCATCCCGGCATGCCCGGCGCGCACCAGCGCGCGGTAGATCTTCAGGCGCGTGGTGTTGCCGAGGGCTTCCAGGCGGGCAGCGGCGTCATCGAGCTTCATGGTGAGGAGGATGCGGCATGCGGCCCGCCGGAGTCAAACGATATTTCTAGAATATTGGAAATATCCATGAGTGCGCGCCGCGCGCGGTCGGTTGTCCGGCGCGCTATCGCAGCCGGTAGCCGGCATGGCAGCCGACGCAGGCCGCCATCGTCTGGCCGAGCGCCTTCAGCGCCGGCTTGAGGTCGCCGGTCACACCCGCATTCTGCGCTTCGATGGCGAAGCGGCTCGCCGCTTTGTGCATGGCGGTGCCGGCCTCCTGCATGCCCTGGGGCATGAACCCGGCGACCTCGGCGGCGCCGTGCAGCCGCAGCGAGCTCATGCCCAGGCGTTGCTCGGCGATCTGGCCGGCCTTGTCCGGCTCGCCCGCCGCAAGCGCGTCGTTGATCTGCTGCAGCGCCAGCAGATGGTCGCGCATGTTGGCGAGGGTGTGCTCGGCGAGATCGGGCGGAAACGCCACCCGCTCGCGCTGGTCTGGCGGAAGCGCCCCATGGCTGCCGTGGTCGTGATGGCCGTGGTGCTGCGCCGTGGCGATGCCGGCGGACGCAACAAGGGCCAGCGTGATGGCGGCGAGACGCAGGCGCATGAGGACCTCCCATTCGGGCGAACGCGGTGGCGTCTTCCCTAGACCGCGCAGCCGGGCGGCGCATATGATCCTGATCATATGCCGAGGACCTTCCATCTCTCGCCCGAGGGCACGCGCCCGTCGCTCGACTGGCGCGCTCTTGCACGGCTGTCGCCGTTGCTCGCCGCGCTGCCCGCGGCCGCGCGGTTGCAGACCCGGCGCATCCAGGTGCCGCGCCAGGGCACGGTGTTCTGCCGGGGGGATCGGCCGCGGGCGATGTTCTTCGTGCTGACCGGCGAGGTGAGGCTGGTGCGCCGCTCGCGCGCCGGCGACGACATCGTCCTGCAGCGGGCCCGCCGGGGCTTTCTCGCCGAGGCCAGCCTCGATCAGTCAACGTATCATTGCGACGCCGTCGCGACACAGGACTCAGCGCTGCTCGCGATCGACCGCAAGGCCTTCGCCGAAGCGTTGCGTCGTCCCGAGATCGGGGACCGATGGTGCGATCATCTCGCCCGCGAGTTGCGCAAGGTCCGGGCGCAGTCGGAGCGGCTCAGCCTGAAGACGGCGCGCGAGCGGATCGTGCATTTCATCGAGACCGAGGGGGAGGGCGTCGAGGTCGAGCTCGGCCGGTCGAAGAAGGACTGGGCCGCCGAGCTCGGCGTCACCCATGAGGCGCTCTATCGTGCGCTGGCACGCATGGAACGGGACGGCGAGCTCACCGTCGATGGCACCCGCCTGCGCTTGCGGTGAGCCTTCGGGCGCCGCGTCTCCCGATCGTCGACACTGACCATTCGAACTCGTCAGCCTTGACGCCGGATCATCATATCGATAGTTCTGGATATATGGAAAACGAGCAAGCCGTTCTGGCCTTGGCGGCGCTGGCGCAGCCGACGCGCCTGCAGGCCTTTCGCACCCTGGTGCAGCACGAGCCCGACGGTCTGCCGGCCGGCGAGCTCGCACGTCTGCTGGAGGTGCCGCAGAACACGCTGTCGGCGCATCTGTCCGTGCTGGCGCGCGCCGGCCTCGTCAGTTCGATCAGGCACAGCCGCTCGATCGTCTACCGGGCCGATCTCAAGCAGTTTCAGAAGGTCGCGCTGTTTCTGCTGCAGGACTGCTGCGGCGGCCGGCCGGAGGTCTGCGCGCCCGTCATCGCAAGTCTCACCCCGTGCTGTCCGCCGAAGCGCAAGGAGAAGAGCCGTGTCTGACCGCATCTACAATGTATTGTTCCTCTGCACCGGAAATTCGGCACGCTCGGTGCTGGCCGAGTCGATCCTGCGCAAGGACGGCGCGGGCCGCTTCCACGCTTTTTCCGCCGGCAGCACGCCGAAGGGCGCGGTGCATCCGTTGGCGCTCGAGACGCTCGCGCGCATGGACTATCCGACCGACGATCTGCGCTCGAAGAGCTGGAGTGAGTTCGCCGCCGCCGGCGCGCCGGCGATAGATTTCGTCTTCACGGTCTGCGACAACGCCGCCGGCGAGGCGTGTCCGATCTGGCCGGGGCAGCCGATGACTGCGCATTGGGGCATCGAGGATCCGGCGGCGGCCGAAGGCACGGAGCTGGCGAAGCTCGCGGCGTTCACGACCGCCTTCCGCTATCTGAAGAACCGGATCGACGCCTTCATCAATCTGCCGCTCGGTCGCATCGATTCGATGTCGCTGGGCACGCGGCTGCGCGAGATCGGGACGGGCGAGGGCGCAACGTCGTTCCGCTCCGACGTGGCCTGATCCGATGACGATCTTCGAGCGCTATCTGACGGTCTGGGTCCTGCTCTGCATCATCGTCGGCATCGGTCTCGGCCATCTGATGCCGGGGCTGTTCGCGGCTGTCGCGTCGGCGGAGGTGGCGCGGGTCAATCTGCCGGTCGCGGCTCTGATCTGGCTGATGATCATTCCGATGCTGCTGAAGATCGATTTCGCGGCGCTCGGCAACGTGAAGGAGCATTGGCGGGGCATCGGCGTCACCCTGGTCGTGAACTGGGCGATCAAGCCGTTTTCGATGGCTCTGCTCGGCAGCGTTTTCATCGGCCACGTGTTCGCGCCGATGCTTCCCGCAGGCCAGTTGTCGTCCTACGTGGCCGGTCTGATCCTGCTGGCGGCGGCGCCGTGCACGGCGATGGTGTTCGTCTGGTCGAATCTGTGCGACGGCGAACCGCACTACACGCTGAGCCAGGTCGCGCTCAACGACGTCATCATGGTGTTCCTGTTTGCGCCGCTGGTGGGCCTGCTGCTCGGCGTCGCCTCGATCTCGGTGCCCTGGACCACCCTGCTGCTGTCGGTGCTGCTCTATATCGTCGTGCCGGTCATCGTCTCGCAACTCTGGCGCCGGGCGTTGCTGCGTAGCACGGACGGGGCATTGGAGCGCACCTTGCGGGTACTGCAACCGGTCTCGCTCGTGGCGCTGCTCGGTACGCTCGTGCTGCTGTTCGGCTTCCAGGGCGAGCAGATCCTGAAGCAGCCGGTCGTCATCGCGATCCTGGCCGTGCCGATCCTGATCCAGGTCTATCTGAACGCGGGGATCGCCTATTGGCTGAGCCGCCGGCTCGGCGTGGCCTGGTGCGTCGCGGCTCCGGCCGCCTTGATCGGCGCCAGCAATTTCTTCGAACTGGCGGTTGCCGCCGCGATCAGCCTGTTCGGGCTCGACTCGGGGGCTGCGCTCGCGACCGTCGTCGGGGTTCTCGTCGAAGTCCCCGTGATGCTCTCGGTCGTGCGCATCGTCAGGGCGACGCGTCGCTGGTACGAAGCGGGACTGCCGGCTTAGCTCCGGTCAGTGCTTCGGCAGAGCCGGTTTGCCTCACCGCCGCGACTCGTCCTGATCGTCGTCGTCGCCTTCGCGCTCCCGGCGGGCCGGCTCGTAGCTCAGCGGCTCGCCTTCGGCCCGCGCATGCAGCGCCGCAAGATGCGGGTAGGCTCCAAGACCAGCTCCAAGACCAACTCCAAGATCAGCTCCAAGACCGCCGTCAACGGCACGGGCCACCGGCACCAGCGTGGGCGCTGCGTTCCGGCTGGCTTGTGACATGGCCAAGAGGCCGCCCAGCCCCGCCAGCACGGCTGCCAATGTCATCGTCTTACGCATTCTCGTCTCCGAACTCACCGCGCCCCCGGCTCGCTCCGTCCGGACGCGATGATGTCGCAACGAGCGTGACAGCATCCTGTCAGGTTGAGTCAGCGAGACGTCAGCTTGTCTCGGGCAGGATGCCGATCCCTTGGAATTTCCCACCCCCGCATCGGCCTGAGCGCAATTCCGACATCGGAAGTTCAAACTAAAATCCGCACCAGCTCCTTAGCATTTGCGAACGCTCCGCAAGTCGACCCCCGCAAGTCGACCTCCGCAATTCGAACACAGTGGCGAGAGCGCAACAAATCACGACGAGCTTTGAAGATCAGAGCGTCAGGCCCCGGGAAGATCATGCATTTGCCTCAAATCGGACGGTTCATGCGCATCACGGTATTTGCGATGCTGATCTCGACGGCGGCATCCGCGGCGACGGTGGCGCGCGAGGACGATCGCGAGCGCCGTGACGCCGTGCGTCGCGCCGTCGAGGCGGGCGACGTCCTGCCGCTATCGGAGATCCTGCCGCGATTGCGCGGCCGGGTCGCCGGCGACGTGATGGGAATCGATGTCGACCGCCAGCGGGGCCGCTGGCGCTATGAGTTTCGGGTGATCGGCCGCGATGGCCGCGTGCGCGAGGTCTATGTCGATGCGCGCAGCGGCGAGATCGAACGGATCGAGGAAAAATAGATGCGAGTGCTGCTGGTCGAGGATGATCCGCGGCTGGCGTCCGACCTGGCCCGGACGCTTCAGGCGGCGGGCTATCTGGTCGAAACGTCCGACAACGGCGAGCAGGCCTGGTTTCTCGGCGACACCGAGGACTATGGCGCCGTGATCCTCGATCTCGGCCTCCCCGGCATGGACGGGTTGTCGGTGCTGAAGCGCTGGCGCGGCGCCGGGCGGCACGTGCCGGTGCTGATCCTGACCGCGCGCGCGAGCTGGGCGGAGCGGGTCGATGGCATCGACGCCGGCGCCGATGACTACCTGCCGAAGCCGTTTCGCAATGAAGAGCTGTTGGCGCGGCTGCGCGCGATCGTGAGGCGCTCCGCCGGCCATGCGGCGCCGGTGCTCTCGTCCGGCGATCTGGCGCTCGACGAGCGCCAGATGAAGGTCAGCCTGTCCGGCGTGCCGGTGACGCTGTCGCAGCTCGAATACCGGCTGATCGCCTATCTGCTGCGGCAGAGCGGCCGCGTCGTGCCGCAGCATGAGCTGGAGGAGAACGTCTACGGCCTCGGCCACGAGCACGACTCCAACGCGCTCGAGGTGCTGATCCGGCGCGTCCGCAAGAAGCTCGGCGCCGAGATCATCGAGACCCGCCGCGGCTTCGGCTACATGATCCCGGAGACGGCGGAATGAGGCTCGGCTCGCTGCGGCTGCGGCTGGTGGCGGCGGGCACCATCGCGCTGCTGGTCGCGCTCGGCGTCGCCGGCTTCGGCATGGTCGTGCTGTTCAAGCGCCACGTCGCGCGGACGCTCGCCTCCGATCTCGACATTCACCTGCGCCAATTGCTGAACGGCCTCGAGGTCGATGCGGAAGGGCGCATCGTGGTCGCGCGGCCGCCAGCCGATCCGCGCTTCGTGGTCCCGCTGTCGGGGCTGTACTGGCAGATCTCGGACGATCACGGCCAGTTGCTGCGCTCGCGCTCGCTGTGGGACACCATCCTGCCGCTGCCGATCGACGAGCCCGGACCGAGCGACGTGCATCAGCATGAGCTTGCCGGGCCGGATGGCGAACACGTGCTGGTCGCCGAGCGCGGCATCCTGATGAATCCGGAAAGCCAGATCCGCGTGCGCGCGGCCGTGGCCTACGACCTCGACGGCGCCACCAGCGCGGTGCGGACCTTCGCCAAGGATCTATCGATCGCGCTCGCCGTGCTGGCCGTCATCCTCGCCGTCGGCACGTCGGTTCAGGTCACGCTTGGCCTGCGTCCGCTCGGCGTGCTGCGCCGTGGCGTCGCCGAGATCCGCAGCGGTCGGCGCCAGCATCTTCCCGTGGACGTGCCGACCGAGGTGGCGCCGCTGGTCGACGAGGTCAACGCGCTGCTTGATGCGCAGAGCCGCGAGATCATGCGCTCGCGCAGCCGTGCGGCCGATCTCGCCCACGGCTTCAAGACGCCGCTCGCCGCACTCGCGGCCGACGCCGCGCGGTTGAGGGAGCTCGGCCAGCTCGAGCTGGCGCGCAATGTCGAGGATGTCGCCGAGGCGATGAGCCGGCAGGTCGATCGCGAGCTGGCGCTGGCGCGGCTGCGCGGCAAGGCCCGCGGCGGGCCGGAGGCCGCGACCGAGCTGGCGCCCCTGGTGAATGCGCTGCTCGGGACGCTCGGCCGCACGCCGGCGGCCGCCCATGTCAGCTTCGATGGCCAGGTGCCCCCAAGCCTGCGCGTCGGCATGGATCGGACGGATCTCGCCGAGGTGCTCGGCAATCTCTTGGAGAACGCCGCGCGTCATGCGGCGAGCACGGTTCGCATCGTCGCCAGTGCGACCCCTCTGATCGTCACTGTCGAGGACGACGGTCCGGGCATTCCGGACGCGAAGATCGGCCGCGTGCTCGAGCGCGGCGGCCGCCTCGACGAGCAGGGGCCGGGCAGCGGGCTGGGGCTCGCGATCGTGCAGGACGTGCTCGAAGCCTATGGCTGGCGGCTGCAGATCGGCCGTTCCCAGCTCGGCGGCGCCAGGATCACGATCGCGCCGGCCATCGTCTCGGCACTCCGCTGGCCGCAGCCTGCGACGTCCCAGGCCACCCCGGCGCCGTCCATTCTGACAGCAGGCTGACATCCCGCGTCAGCGGCGCGACGCCCCCGGTCAGCTATCTCCTCCGGTCCTACCACCCCGCGCTCCGGCTTGCCGGCAGCGGGGCCAAATGGCCGAAGGAAGCTGATCATGCGTATTCGAAACTCCGCCAAGACGTATGGCTCCGTCGCGATCGCACTGCACTGGATCGTCGCCGTGCTGGTGCCGGCGGCCTGGATTTCAGGCCATCTCGGCGACATGCTGCCGCGTCCCTCTCATGACACGGGCCTGTTCATGCACGTCTCGCTCGGGCTGGCGATGCTGGGCTTCGCGCTGGCGCGCCTGGCCTGGCGTCTGGCCGATCCGCCGCCGGCGCCTGCAGCGACCAAACTCGGCCCGTGGACGGTTCATGTCGGCGAGATCACGCATCTGCTGATCTATGGCATCATGTTCGCCATTCCGGTCCTCGGCATCGTCACCCAGTTTGCCCGCGGCTACGGCTTGCCGGTGTTCGGCCTGTTCGAGATCGCCTCACCCTGGGTCGGCGACCGCGGCTTCGCCCACGACATGAAGGAGATGCACGAGGCGCTGGCCAATGGCCTGATGATCCTGATCGGCCTGCACGCAGGCGCTGCCTTGCTGCACCATTACTGGCTGCACGATCGCACCCTGCGGCGGATGGTGCCGGGACTGCGGTGATAGGCCCTGTCATCCGGGCCTGCTAAAAGGCCTCCGTCGATCACGCCATCGGAGGCCGCCATGCCGGCAACGCCGCACATCGAAAAGCACTTCACTTCGTCGGAGGTCGTCCGCGACGTCGTGATCGGCATGGCCGACGGGCTCACCGTGCCCTTCGCGCTCGCCGCCGGTCTTTCGGCGGCGGTCGCCAAGACCGACGTGATCGTCACGGCCGGCCTCGCCGAGGTCGTCGCCGGCGCGATCGCGATGGGGCTCGGCGGCTATCTCGCCGCCCGCTCCGACGCCATTATGCCGCCGAGGAGACGCGGGAGCATGACGAGATCGAGCATCTTCGCGGCCGCGAGGTCGAGGAGGTCGCCGCGATCTTTCGCGGCTATGGTCTCGAAGGCCAGGCCTTGACCACCGTGGTCGACGCCATCGCGTCCGATCGCAAGCGTTGGGTCGACTTCATGATGCGCTTCGAGCTCGGTCTCGAACGCCCGGATCCGAAACGTGCGCCGGTCAGCGCCGTGACCATCGGCGGCTCCTACGTGATCGGCGGCCTGATCCCGCTGATCCCCTACATGCTGGCCCAAGACATCTCGTCCGCGCTCCGGATCTCCGTGATCGCGACCGGCATCGCGCTCCTGATCTTCGGCGCCATCAAGGGCCACTTCACCGGCGTCAACAAGATCAAGTCTGCGCTGCAGACCGCGCTGGTCGGCGGCCTCGCCGCCGGCGCCGCGTTCTGGCTGGCGCATCTGTTCGGGTAGGGCGGGACAGGATTGCGGCTGCGACATTCGCGAGCCCGTGCCATGCGGCGCAACGCGTCCGCACGTCACTTTGCCCACCGCACCCAAGATATATCCCCACGTCATTCCGGGGCATCGCGAAGCGATGAGCCCGGAATCCATAACCACGAATTGCTGTGGCGTGCGTGACGGCGGCGACGAGCTTCTCGGGCCCTACGGGCATCCTGAGTATGGATGCCGGGCTCGCGCTGACGCGCGCCCCGGAATGACGACGAGGGGAGAGTTGCCAAGCGCACTTGCATCCGTGCGTGCAGGACCATTCCACGTAGATCGTCAATCCATCGGGGACCAGGAAGCATAAGCGACAACGCCGCGTCGCATCGTGCCCACCACATTCGGGCGGTGGCAATGGTGGGCGCGCGCGGCCTGACGGCAGGGCGTGCCATCTCGACGCAAGCGTCAAGAACGGTGGCACGTTGGATCAACGAGCACGGTGTCGTCGCGGCGAACGCCGGGACCCATAAACCGAGGGAGCCGTTTGGGGCAGGCGCGTTGGCGCGGATGCACGGTAGTCACGCGCCGCTTCGCCAGCTCGGTGCCGCGTCAAGATTGATGGCGCGCTGGATTAACGAGGGACCGTGTAGGGTGGGCAACGGCGCGCCGCGTTGCAGTCTTGTCGGGCGAGCTTTCGCGCGCGCCGTGTCCACCGCCCGCACCCAGCGCCGCCGATGGTGGGCACGCGCCGCCTTTGGCGTCGCTTTGCCCACCCTACGGCAGCATCGTCTGCGGCAAAGGGCTTTACCCGAGTTCGAGATCTTTGGTGCCCTGCGGATATGGAGACGCTCTGCCGTAGCGTCCTGACGACGGCGTTGGGTTGAGACCATTTGTCAGCCTTGAATCGGCATAGCTCAGCTTTAGGCCAGAGAGCCGATCGTCTTGGTCGGGATGCGGCGGCTTTGGCCACAAGCGGAATCCTGCTCGGCTTGATGAGACGCTTTCGCATAAGATTGACTCCTGTCAGAATGCGTGCGCGCACGGCCGTGATGCAAACCGCCGCAAACAGGTGACGAGTTGGATCTCTCGAAGCAAGCATTGCTCGTAGTTGATGTTCAGCCGAGCTTTCATGTGCCCGATGCGATCGTCGCGGGTATCACCGAGCTCACACGGAAGGTTCCTACGATAGCCACCGTGGAACGGCATAACGAGGCCGTCACGCCCTTTCTAGGTCAGTTGGGCTGGACCCCCAGTGCAAACGACAAGTGTTTGGTGCCTGCTGACAAGGTCTTTATCAAGCACGGCTATCTTCCGCCTAAGGCCGCCATTGACTATCTAAAGGACCTTGCTGTGGACCGAGTGCTCGTCTGCGGCATACAAGCCGACACCTGCTGTCTGGCTGCGGGCTTCATGCTGTTTGACGCAGGCCTAAGGCCGACGCTCCTGAAGTGGCTCAGCGTAGGGTCGTCCCTCGATCGATCAGCTACCTTAGGAGCTAAGCTCTGGAAACATCATTTTGGATGCGTGCTGAGCGAGCCTAGTGAATTGCAGATCTAGACCACCGCGTTGGAACGGACAAACCGCAAAGTGTTTGGGGGAGCGAGGTTCACTACAACTAACAATACTGAGCGGAGACCATTGCATCACAGGAATACAGGGACGCTCAGACCGACCATGTCTGATTCGGGGCGCTGTCGAGGAAGGCTGGTCGGCTTCACCCAGGACAGCCATACGTCGGCGGGCAGCCCCCCATCAGCTTCGGTCGGCGGGCGTGTGCACCGGAGCAAGAGATGGTCACCTGACAACGCGGATACCGAAACCCGCCGCGCCTGCAGATCAAGCCCGCGTGGACGTGGCCGCGCCGGCAGACCCTTTCGGATTGGTCAGCCTCATGCCATGATGTGTGATGATGCGCGCGCTTCTCCTCATGACTTCGATCATCGTGCTTGCAACCGCTCCGGCCGCAGCTCAGCGGTTCGATGGCAATGATCCGGTGTGCCTCCAGACATGGGAATGGGGCGGTTCCAGCACAATCTCGTGCCAGTATCGGTCGTGGGAGGCGTGTAGAGCGGGGGCTGCGGGCCTTTCGGCCATGTGCTTGCCGAACCCCTATGCACAACGCCCGCCGGAGCCAAGCCGCCGTCGGCCTCCCCGATAGGCGCCGGTTGCGGTCTGACAACACCCCAAGCTTCAACGGAGCTGGCACGTGCCATCCGATGCTTGCTCGGCTGATTGGATCCGGTCTTCATTCTGAGAAAAATAAATCGATTGCTAGTTTTCAGAATACGTGCTTGATTGTCGCCGTCCCGTGCTCCTCGAGAGGGGCGCTTCGCGATCGTCACGGAACGTTGGGTGCGGGATGCGGTGGCTGCAGGGTGCCGCAGCGTGGGGCGACTTGCGCGGACGAACGGCAGCTTGCGGACGCGAAGTCGCGTGGTCCTGGCGCCCCGATGCTGGCGCCAAGTCGTCGGGCGATGATCCCGAGGGCGACGGTGGCTACCAAGCCGGACACCGGGGAGATCGCGAAGTAAGCGTGAAAACCATCGCGCGGGGAATGCCGGGATGTCTCGGCTGAACCTGTGGTGACTGCCGCCTGCTTTTTTTCTGCAGGCGGGCCATGGGGGCGGCCAGCTCCCGGCATTCCCTGCGCCCTCTGCCCGATCAGGGGGCAACACCGATGACATCACTCGGGCGCATGGCGCCGCGAGAGCAGTGACGCACGTCTTCATGGCGATGCCCAGGGGGGAGGGAGCCGGTCGCGGGAACCAAATTCCGCAGCCAAGGTTAGCTGGCATGCAGGAGGACTCCCGATGCGCCGTCCGAAGATTCAGCCGTCCCGCAACAAGCTCGACATGACCGATCAGGCCCAGGTCCGCGTGGTGACCAAGCGGCTGAAGATGTCGCCCGGGGAATTGACCGAGATGGTCGAACGCATTGGCAACTCCATCGCAGCCATCACCAAGGAAGTCACGCAGCAGCGGGCCGCGAAGGCTGCGCCGGAAGGAGCCGTGATCGCCTCGGTGACGGTGACCGAGACCAAGGCGGAAGTCATCGTGCCGGACGAGACGCCAGCGGCAACCTAGCAATCGACGCTGATCATCGAGACCCCCGGCAATCGATCTGGGGACTCGGACGAAGGGGGCAAAGGATGGACCAACGCACCGACCTCGGTGACGCTTTGACGCAGGCGGCGTTCAATCTGCGCAAGACCAGGATCAGCGAAGGCCGTCCGTTTCCTCTCGGCGCGACCTGGGACGGGCTCGGCGTCAACTTTGCGATCTTTTCCGCGCATGCGACCAAGGTCGAGCTGTGTCTGTTCGACGACACCGGCGAGACCGAGCTCGAGCGCATCGAGCTGCCCGAATACACCGACGAGGTCTGGCACGGCTACCTGCCGGCCGCGCGGCCCGGCACGGTGTATGGCTATCGCGTGCACGGACCCTACGAGCCGGACGCCGGTCACAGGTTCAATCCCAACAAGCTCGTGATCGACCCCTATGCCAAGCAGCTCGTCGGCAACCTGCGCTGGGGGCCGGAGCTGTTCGGCTATCGGCTCGATCACGCCGACAAGGATCTGTCGTTCGACGACCGAGACAGTGCGCCCTTGATGCTGAAGTGCCGGGTCATCGATCCCGCCTTCACCTGGGGAGGCTCGCGCAAGCCGGAAATTCCGTGGGAGCGGACGATCTTCTACGAGATGCACGTCAAGGGGTTCACCAAGCTGCATCCAATGGTGCCCGAAGCCGACCGCGGCACCTTCGCCGGTCTCGCGCACCAGGACATTCCGGCCTATCTGCGCTCCCTGGGCATCACCTCGGCCGAGCTATTGCCGATCCACGCCTTCATCGATGACAGCTATCTGGTCGAAAAGGGCCTGCGCAACTACTGGGGCTACAATTCGATCGGATTCTTTGCGCCGGAGCCGCGCTATCTGAAGACGCCGTTCGCGACCGAATTCAAGACCATGGTCAACCAGTTCCACGCCAACGGCATCGAGGTGATCCTCGACGTGGTCTACAACCACACCGCCGAAGGCAACGAGCTCGGGCCGACCTTGTCGTTCAAGGGCATCGACAATGCCAGCTACTACCGGCTGATGCCGGATCAGAAACGCTACTACATCAACGACACCGGCACCGGCAATACGGTGAACCTGTCGCACCAGCGCGTGCTGCAGCTCGTCGCGGACTCGCTGCGCTATTGGGCGACCGAGATGCGGGTGGACGGCTTCCGCTTCGACCTCGCCACCATCCTGGCGCGCGAGCCCTATGGCTTCGACGAGGGCGGCAGTTTCCTGGATGCCTGTCGTCAGGACCCGGTGCTGTCGAGCGTCAAGCTGATCGCCGAGCCCTGGGACATCGGTCCCGGCGGCTATCAGGTCGGCCAGTTTCCGCCGGGCTGGGCGGAGTGGAACGACAAGTTTCGCGACACCGCGCGGGCATTCTGGAAGGGCGACGGCGGCACGCTCGCCGATTTCGCCAAGCGCATCTCGGGCTCGGGCGACCTGTTCAACAAGCGCGGCCGCCGGCCCTGGGCGAGCGTGAACTTCATCACCGCGCATGACGGCTTCAACCTCAACGACCTCGTCTCCTACAACGACAAGCACAACGAGGCCAATGGCGAGGATAATCGCGACGGCCACAGCAACAACCACTCCTGGAATTGCGGCGTCGAAGGACCGACCGACGACCCCGAGATCACCGCGTTGCGGGAGCGGCAGAAGCGCAATCTCCTCGCCACGATGCTGCTGTCGCACGGCACGCCGATGCTGCTTGCCGGCGACGAGTTCGGCCATACCCAGAACGGCACCAACAACGCCTATGCGCAGGACAATGAGACCACCTGGCTCGACTGGATGGGCATCACGCCGCAGGGGCGGGCGTTGCGCGAATTCACGCGCAAGCTGATCGCCATGCGCAAGGCGTTTCCGATCCTCTATCGCAGCCGCTTCCTGATCGGCTCGCACAATGAGGACCTCGGCGTCAACGACGTGACCTGGCTCGACCCGTCGGGCGAGGAGATGACGACGGAGCAGTGGACCGACGATCACGCGCGTTGCTTTGGCATGCTGCTCGACGGCCGCGCCCAGGAGACCGGCGTCAAGCGGCGTGGCTCGGATGCGACGCTCCTGCTGGTCTACAACGCGCATTTCGACGTCGTGAACTTCACGCTTCCGTCCGTGCCCGAAGGCCATAACTGGCTGGCGCTGCTCGACACCAACCAGCCGGATGCTCAGCCGCAGTCGTTCCCGTTCGGCCACGTCTACGCGGTGACCGGGCGATCGCTGCTGGCCTTCGGCCTGTCGTCGGAGCAGCAGCCGATGCGCGGCCTGCGCCATGGCCTCGGCGCGCTGCTAGACGTCGCGGAGGCGCCGCTGGGGTAGGATGTTCGGCGGATTTTGCGGTCAGGCACCGCGGGCGTATTTCGCAAGCCTCGCGTCGAGCACGCCGAGCATGGCCTCGCGCGCCGGATCGCGCGAGCCGCGCAGCCAGACGGCCGCGAGCGGAAGCCGTCCGGCGGTGCTGCCGCGTGTCATCCGCAGCGGCACGAAGCGGACGCCGGAGACCGCGAGCCGCGAGGTCCAGCGCGGCACGATGGCGATGCCGAGCCGCGCGGCGACGAGATGCACGATGGTCTGCTTCTCATCGGCGAACTGCGCGATAGCCGGCGACAGCCCGGCCTGTGCGAACAGCTTCATGGTGAGGTCGTGGCTGTGCGGCCGCGACCGGCGGTCCGGGACGATCAGCGGCTGGTCGGCAATGTCGGCGAGCGAGACCACGGCACGCGAGGCCAGCCGGTGCCGTTGCGGCAGGGCCACCACGGCGCTCTCGCTGAGCAGCGCGCGGAATTCGAGCCTCATATCGGTGCGCTCGGGCGGCCTGACAAAGGCGAGGTCGAGCGCGCCGGACAGGATCCTGGGCAGCAGCCGGATCGTCTTCTCCTCCGTGAGCTGCACCGCGATGTCGGGATGCCGCGCGCGAAAATCGTGCAGCAATTGCGGCAGCAGCCCGGCGGCCGCGCTGTCGATGGCGCCGACGCGCAGCCGCTGCGCCTTCGTGCTTCGGGTACGGCGGCGGAAGCCGGTTTCGACCGCCTCGACACGGGCCAGGATCGCCCGGGCATCGCGCAGCAAGGTCGTGCCGTGCTCGGTCAGCGACACCGCGCGCGTGGTCCTCGCGAACAGCGGGGTCGCGAGATCCTCCTCCAGCAGCTTGATCTGGCGTCCGAGCGCCGAGGGCAGCATCTGCAGCCGCTGCGCCGCCTTGCCGAAATGCAGTTCCTCGGCGGCGGCCACGAAGCAGCGGAGCTGGTGCAATTCCATGGTGGGGTCCTGAAGAGGCGATGGGCCGGATTATATCATTTTTTTGTATAATGATGCGAGCATTGAAGCCGGCCTGGTTCGACGCCTACGCTTGTCAGATCAACGACAAGACGGGACAGGGAGGTGACGATGGCCGGAGAGCTGGAAACGCGCGTGCTGCGCAGGATCACGTTGCGCATCGTGCCCTTCATCATGCTGCTCTATTTCGTAGCCTTCATCGACCGCGTCAACGTCGGCTTCGCAGCGCTGACCATGAACAAGGACATCGGGCTGTCGGCCTCGGCCTATGGGTTCGGCGCCGGCATCTTCTTCTGGGGCTATTTCCTGTTCGAGGTCCCCTCCAACCTCGCGCTGGACAAGTTCGGCGCGCGCATCTGGATCGCGCGGGTCATGATCACCTGGGGCCTCGTCTCCGGCGCGATGGCGTTCGTACAGGGACCGACGAGCTTCTACGTGCTGCGCTTCCTGCTTGGGGCTGCGGAAGCAGGCTTCTTCCCCGGAATCATCCTCTATCTCTCCTACTGGTTCCCGGCGCGCCAGCGCGCAGCCGTCACCGCGCTGTTCATGGCCGCCGCGCCGCTCTCTACGGTTCTCGGCTCTCCGGTTTCCGGCGCGCTGCTGGAGATGGACGGCATTCTCGGCTTCAAGGGCTGGCAGTGGCTGTTCCTGATCGAGGCGCTGCCGGCGGTGCTGCTCGGCTTCGTCGTGCTCGCCTACATGACCGATCGTCCGGAGCAGGCCCGCTGGCTCGCCGACGACGAGCGCGACTGGCTGGTGCGCACGATGAATGCCGAGCTGGCGAGCAAGGCCGCCACCGCGAGCCACAGCATCTGGCGCGGGCTGGCCGACATCCGCGTGCTGGCGCTCGCGCTGGTCTATTTCGGCACCTCGGCCGGCCTCTACACGCTCGGCGTCTGGGCGCCGCAGATCATCAAGCAGTTCGGCCTGTCGTCCTTCACCGTCGGCTTCCTCAACGCGGTGCCACCGACCGTGGCCGTGGTCGTCATGATCCTGTGGGCGCGCCATTCCGACCGTACCGCCGAGCGCACCTGGCACGTCGTGCTGGCCTGCGTGGCCGCAGCCGTCGGGCTCTGGTTGGCCGGGCTGTCGACCAGTGTCGCCGCCGTCCTCGCTGCGCTCACGCTCGTCAATGTCGGCATCTCCTCCTCGAAGCCGCCGCTGTGGAGCATGCCGACCATGTTCCTGTCCGGCTCGGCCGCCGCGGCGGGCATCGCAACCATCAACTCGATCGGCAATCTCGGCGGATTCGTCGGTCCCGCGATGATCGGCTGGATCAAGGACCAGACCGGCAGCTTCAATGGCGGGCTCTATTTTGTCGCCGGCCTGCTGGTGGTATCGGCGGTGCTGACCCTGTTGCTGTCACGTTCACAAAGTGCGAAGGCCCAAGCAGCCACGCCGTCCTGACCTCATCAACGGAGCTCTTTCATGCGCACCCATTCCATCGCCGCCATTCCCGCCGACGGCATCGGCCCCGAGGTCATCTCCGAAGGCGTCCGCGTGCTCGAGGCACTCGCCAAGCGCGCGGGCGACATCAGCTTCAACGTCAAGACCTTCGACTGGGGCTCGGACTACTACAAGAAGCACGGCGTGATGATGCCGGCCGATGGACTCGCGGAGCTGAAAAAGTTCGACGCGATCTATTTCGGCGCGGTCGGCGCTCCCGAGGTGCCCGACCACATCACGCTGTGGGGCCTGCGGCTGCCGATCTGTCAGGGATTTGATCAGTACGCCAACGTCCGCCCGACCAAGATCCTGCCCGGTGTGGCCTCGCCCTTGCGCAATGTCGGCGTCGGCGATCTCGACTGGGTGATCGTGCGCGAGAATTCTGAGGGCGAATATGCCGGCATGGGCGGCCGGGCGCATCGCGGCCTGCCGGAGGAGGTCGGCACCGAGGTCGCGGTCTTCACCCGCGTCGGCGTCACCCGCATCATGCGCTACGCGTTCAAGCTGGCGCAGTCGCGCCCGCGCAAGTTCCTCACCGTCGTCACCAAGTCGAATGCGCAGCGCCATGGCATGGTGATGTGGGACGAGATCGCCGCCGAGGTGGCGCGGGAATTCCCCGACGTGACCTGGGACAAGATGCTGGTCGATGCGATGACCGTGCGCATGACGCTGCAGCCGAAGAGCCTCGACACCATCGTCGCGACCAATCTGCATGCCGACATCCTGTCCGATCTCGCCGGCGCGCTGGCCGGCAGCCTCGGCGTGGCGCCGACCGGCAACATCGATCCGGAGCGGCGCTTCCCGTCGATGTTCGAGCCGATCCATGGTTCGGCGTTCGATATCACCGGAAAGGGCATCGCCAACCCGGTTGCGACGTTCTGGACCGGCGCGCAAATGCTCGAGCATCTCGGCGAGACGGACGCGGCCGCGCGGCTGATGGCTGCGGTCGAGAAAGTCTGTGCAGCAGGCATCCTGACCCCCGATGTTGGCGGCACGGCGACGACCAAGCAGGTGACCGACGCCGTCATCGACGCGATCCATGGCTCCAACGCCTGAGGCGTGCTGTTCTCTTGCACAATTCTGGCGTGTTCCGTGTCGCGCTTGCAATGGACGCTGCGGGGCGTATATCAGCGCTTCCGCTGCGTCCGCGCATGCCAATCACATGCGTGTCATAGAGACGCGAGACACGGCTTAAGGAGAAAGGACACATCATGCGTCGTCACCGTCGAGCCAAGATCGTCGCGACTGTCGGTCCCGCGAGCAATTCTCCGGAGATGCTGAAAGCGCTGTTCCTCGCCGGTGTGGACACCTTTCGTCTCAACTTCAGTCACGGCACCCAGGCCGATCACGCCAAGGTCCATGCCGCGGTCCGCGCCCTCGAGAAGGAGATGCAGCGGCCGATCGGCATCTTGATGGATCTGCAGGGTCCTAAGATTCGCGTCGGCACGCTGCGCGACAAGAAGATCCAGGTCGAAGCCGGCGAGACGATTCGATTTGTCCTCAACGGCACCGAGGGCGACAAGACATCGATTCCGTTGCCGCATCCGGAAATCTTTGCGGCGGTCGCGCCTGGTCACGATCTTCTGATCGATGACGGCCGCGTGCGCGTCCGCGTCATGGGCCTCGGCGACGACTGGATCGAGGCCAAGGTGATCGTCAGCGGCGCGATCTCCAATCACAAGGGTGTCAATCTGCCCGGCACAATTCTGGAGCTGTCGCCGCTGACGGCCAAGGACCGTTCTGATCTTGCCTTTGGGCTCGACCTCGGCGTCGACTGGGTGGCGCTGTCGTTCGTGCAGAAGCCGTCCGACGTGCTGGAGGCGAGGGGCCTGATCAATGGCCGCGCCGGCATCATGTCCAAGATCGAGAAACCGGCGGCGCTGGAGCGGATCGACGACATCATCCAGCTCTCCGATGCGATCATGGTTGCGCGCGGCGATCTCGGCGTCGAGATTCCCAACGAGGACGTGCCGGGCAAGCAGAAGGAGCTGGTGCGCGCCTGCCGGCTCGCGGTGAAGCCGGTGATCGTCGCGACGCAGATGCTGGATTCGATGGTCGCGACGCCGACGCCGACGCGCGCCGAGGTCTCCGACGTCGCAACCGCGATCTATGACGGTGCGGACGCGGTGATGCTGTCGGCGGAATCCGCCAGCGGGCAATATCCGCGCGAGGCGGTGGCGATGATGGACAGCATCATCAAGGCCACCGAAGGCCACAAGATGTACCGCTCGATCGTCGAGGCGACGCAGCCGGGCGAGGAGCAGACGCCGCCGCATGCGGTGGCGACCGCAGCGGCCGATCTCGCCTCGGCGATCCACGCCAAGGCGATCGTGGCCTATACGTCGAGCGGTACCTCGGCCTCCCGCGTTGCGCGCAAGCGGCCGAGCCTGCCGATCCTGGCGATCACGCCGAACGAGGACACCTCGCGGCGGATGTGCCTGTTGTGGGGCGCGCACAGCGTGCTGTCGCAGGACGTGCAGAGCTACGAGGAGATGGTCGAGCGCGCGACCTTCTTCGCCGTGCAGGAGGAGTTTGCGGAAGCCGGCGACCTGCTCGTCGTCGTCGCCGGCATCCCGTTCGCGCAGACCGGCACCACCAACAATCTGCGCGTCGTCACCGTGCCGAGATAGGAGGCTGATTTTCCCTGTTCGCGCTGCCCGCCTGTCGCCTGATTGTCGCACCCCGCTGGTATCGCGGGGCAGTGACGAGGGACATCGCGAGTCGTCAAACGAGCGGTGTCCGGTCGCGGTCCGGCAGGATGGGTTCTGCCGGTGCGGCGTTTCGTCATCGCGGTGTCATCAGGGACTGTTAGGTGGGCGCGCATGGGACTTGAGACTGCTGGTGAAGAAAGCCCGGCTCGGCGCTTTCGGACGTTGTTCATCTCGGACGTTCATCTCGGAGCCCGCGGCTCGCAGGCCAATCTCCTCGTCGATTTCCTGCGTCACCATGATGCCGACACGATCTATCTGGTCGGCGACATCATCGACGGCTGGGCGCTCAAATCGAGCTGGCATTGGCCGCAGTCGCATAACGACCTGGTGCAGAAGATGCTGCGCAAGGCCCGCAAGGGCGCCAAGATCGTCTATGTCCCCGGCAATCACGACGAGTTCCTGCGCGGCTATTACGGCACGCATTTCGGCGGCATCGACGTCGTCGAGAACATCTTGCACACCGGCACCGACGGCAAACGCTATCTGGTGATCCACGGCGACATCTTCGATCTGGTCGTGCAGAATGCGCGCTGGCTCGCCCATCTCGGCGACAAGGCCTATGACTTCGCCATCCAGATGAACCGTCTGGTCAACTTCTTCCGTCGCATGTTCGGCGTTCCCTATTGGTCGCTGTCGCAATGGGCCAAGCAGAAGGTCAAGAACGCCGTCAACTACATCGGCGCGTTCGAGACGGCGCTGGCCTCGGAGGCGCGGCGGCATGGCGCTGATGGCGTGATCTGCGGCCACATCCATTGCGCCGTCATCCGCGACCAGGACGGCATTCGCTACATGAATTGCGGCGACTGGGTCGAGAGCTGCACGGCGCTGGTCGAGCACGAGGACGGCCGTTTCGAGATCCTGACTTGGACCGATCCGCAGCGGCAACCCGCGCCGGTTCCGCAGCTGGCCGCCCGCGCCGCCTGACACCGGTTCCCTTGCCTCTCGGCAATCGGGCGCGGTAAAATAGGGGTATGACAGCTCATTCCCCGATCCTGCCCGTGACCGCCGCCGACATCGAGGCGGCGGCACGCGTCCTCGCGCCCGTGGCCGTGCGGACTCCGCTGCTGCCGGCTCCCGTGCTCAACGAGCGGTTCAAAGCGAACGTCTTCGTGAAGCCGGAGGTGCTGCAGCGGACCGGCTCGTTCAAGTTCCGCGGCGCCTACAACAAGCTGGCGTCGATCCCGGAAGCAGCGCGCGGCAACGGCGTCGTCGCATTCTCCTCCGGCAATCATGCGCAGGGTGTCGCCCATGCCGCCACATTGCTGGGCATGGACGCCACGATTGTGATGCCCTCGGATGCGCCGGCGGCCAAGCGCGAGCGCACCAAGGCGTTCGGTGCCGACGTCGTGCTCTATGATCGCGATCGCGAGGACCGCGAAGCGATCGCGCGCGACATCGCAGCAAAGCGCGGCTCGACGGTGGTGCCGCCCTATGACGATCCCTACGTCATCGCAGGGCAGGGCACCGTCGGTCGTGAAATCGCCGAAGATCTCGCGGCGCTCGGCCTGTCGCCGGATCTGGTGATCGTCCCGGCTTCGGGCGGTGGACTGCTTGCAGGCGTCTCGACCGCGGTCAAGGCGCGCTTTCCCAACACCCGGATGGTCGTGGCCGAGCCAAAGGGTTTTGACGACCATGCGCGCTCGCTACGGGCCGGCCACCGCGAGGCGCACGACGCAAAGGGCCGGACCATCTGTGACGCGCTGATGGCGGCGATTCCAGGCGAGATCACCTTCGCCATCAACAGCCAACTGCTGTCGGCTGCGGTCGAGGCTTCGGATGAGGAGGTGGGGCGCGCGGTCGGCTTTGCCTTCCGGGAGCTGAAGCTCGTGGTCGAGCCCGGCGGTTCGGTCGGGCTTGCAGCATTGCTGGCCGGCCGGCTGGATGTGGCGGGCAAGACGGTGGTGATCGTTTTGTCCGGCGGCAATGTCGATGCTGAGCTCTACGCCAGGCTGATCGCCTGACGATCAAGCCTCAGTGAAAGCTGAGGCCGCCTTTTGCAAATCCCCCGCCGCCCATCCGCAGTCCGGACTGCGCGACGTGCGGCGTGCTCCGCGCCGGGCCGCCCTGCATCCCGCCTTGGCCACGCGCCATCGACGGATGCGACGCGTTGATGTTCGGCTTGAACGGTCCGGAATTGCCGGGGAAGGGACGCCGCACTTCGCGGGCGTCGAATGGCCGCCCAGGACTGCGCTTCAGTGGATCGCGCTGGATTTTCGTAGCCACAGGCGGATTTGTCGGCGGCACGATCCTGTCGCGCAACTTGGTCTGAGCGATAGGCCCGGGATCGACGACCTTGTTGGGACCCGCGTTGTTGATGGCATTGCCTTTCGTGACCACCGTTGGCGGCAGCGGTCCGTGCGGCACGGTGGCGGCCGGCAGCGTCGGTTGCGGGGCTGGATGGCTCTGGATCTGCGGACCGGGATTGAACGGTCGCGCGATCGGTGCCAGTTGCGGTGGCATCATGAGACGGCTCGGTTGCAGCACGGGGATGGGCCGAGGCTGTCCCTGCAGCCGCAGTGCGACCGGCGCATATGGGCTGTCGGCATAGGATTCACGGAAGCTCTGATAGGCGGCCGGCGAATTCGCCAGCACGGCCTGGTGCCAGGCCGTGGCCTGCACGAGGCCGGCGAGCAGTGCGCGGATGCGGTCGGCGAGCGGATCGCGCGGATACAGCTCGATGAACTCGCGATAATATTGCGGACGGTTCTCCGACAGCACGTAGTCATAGGCCTGCCGCACGGACCGGCTGGGCAGGTTGGCCGCCATCTGGATCACCGGCGCGTTCTCGGCAGGGCGCGCCGCCGCGACCAGCGTATCCCCGAAGAAGGTGAAATCACTGGTCAACGAGGAGCTTTCCCATGGCGTCTGTCGTCCGTCGGTGCTCTGGTTCACCTGTAGGCGAATGCGCTTGAACAATTGCTCGATCGGCAGGTTCGGCTGCCGCGCCAGGTTCAGGAACGCCTGCGCGTACGGGCTGTGCTCGCCACGCCCGTCGAGCGCCTCCGCGCCAGGCGAGGTCGAGTATCCGAGGATCGAACCGTTCGGCGCGTCGACGATGGCAAGTCCGCGTCCGGCATCGTTGATGGCAGGGAATGGATTGTTGCGGCAGGCGTCCAGCACGACGATCCGCATCCGGCTCGGGATGGCGTCGAGCGTTGCCATCAGGTCCACCAGACGGATGGTCCCCGTCGTCAGGTCGGAGGGCGCTGAGATACGGGCATCGATCGGGATCAGATAGTTCTCGCCCGCGAGCTGAACCCCGTGGCCGGCGTAGTAGACCATTGCCACGGTGTTCGGGCCGTGTGCTGCCACCCGGCTCGAGAAATCCTCGACGACCTTGAGCATCTCGTTCTGCGTCAGGTCGGTCGCCGTGATCACCTCGAAGCCGGCTGAGTTCAACAGCTTGGCAACAGCATGGGCGTCGTTGTCCGGGTTCTCCAGCGGCGGCGCGTTCTGATAGCTCGCATTGCCGATCACGAGCGCGACGCGTGGCTCGGCTCCTTGAGGGATCGCGGCGGGCGTGTTGCTCTCTTTTGCCGGTGAGGGAGCTGCCAGCGCGCGCGGTGGTGTGTGAAGGATGTCGAGCTCACTGCCGGCGGCGAACGCCGAGTCCGGGCCGACCCAGGCCATCAGGCCCAGCAGCGCGGACATGAGCAGGGATTTCCAGGCGGATGTTACAGCGCGAAATTTTGGAACGGACACGGCGTTCTCCTCGAGCATGCGCAAAGCGAATGGCTTGAGGATCAGGCTACGCAGGTCGCGCAACAGCGTAAGTGATCCGCGTCACCCATCAATGCGGCACCTTTCGGTGCTCAGCGATCGAGGTTCAACAGGAGGCGGCCGAGATGCACTCGCCCTACGAGAAGAATGCGATCTTCTCAGGCTGGGTCATGCGACGGATCGGCGCCAACGAGTCGTTGGCGGGTGCCTGCGGCCGCTGCAGAAGGCCGTTCGACAGCAGCGTCGATCCCAGCGACGGCTCGTAGGCAGGCTTGGGCCTCGCGGACGCGCTGGTGCTGTGAGCCGCGGCGGCGGTCGGGCGGACCTGCTGGATCGGCGCAACGTCGGCCTTCGGGGCCGCTGCGGGAGATTGAGCTGCGACCGCAGCCGCCACGGCGGCCAGGGTCTCGATGGTGATCGCCTCCGGAAGCGGTGGCGATACGGGCACGCTGGGGACCGGCGCCGGGGCTGCAGGCGAGGCCATGCGCGGGGCCGCCGCGGGCGGGGCCGGCATCGGAGGGGAAGACATCGGCGGAGCCGACATCGTGGGCGCAGCGGGAGCCGGCGCCGCGCTGGCAACCGGGGCTTCTGCCGTGGTCAGCACGAGATCCGGCTCCGACGGCGCTGTCTCGCTGAAGCTCGCGACGATGTCGTCGTCGACCGAGGTCGGCTCCTCAATGTCGAAGCCGAGCGTCCTGGCCCGGCTGAACTCCTCATCGTCGATCGGATCGGGGGCACCCATCTCCGCCGCGACCAATTCCAGGATGGCTTCGTCGTGGGCTTCTGCGGCGACGGCGTCATCCAGGGCCGCCGCGGCGTGCTGCTCGATCTCGAGCAGGGCTTCGTCCACCGACGGCTCGGTCGCAGCTTCCGGGGGCTGCACCACCGCCGAAGCGGCGGTGTCGACCATCCTGGCCTCAACCGCTGCAGCCGCCATGATCACAGCATCAGCGCCGGAGGATGTCTCGACCGATTCGATCGCGGCCACTGCGGCAACGAGCGGAATGGTCATCTCAAGCCCGGCTTGGGCCGCCTCCATCTGTTCCGGCACGGGCTGCGGCTCCGGAGCCACCTGTGGCTCAGCCGAGACCGTCGCCGCCGCAGTCGGACCCGATGCGACATCGGGTGTCGGCGGGGCCGCAGCTTCGGTCGCCGGTTCGATCTCGTCAGCCGCGGGCGGAATGCTTGCTTTCTCCGCGTCGAACTCCTTCAGCCGCGTCTTGATGATCTCGAAGGCCGCAAGCAGCGCGACCTTGGGGTCGGCGCACGCAAGCTGGTCGCAGGCGGCCTCGATCGACGTGACCTGTGAATCGATCAGGTCGCAGATCCGCGAGTCCGCACCGATCTCGCGCCAGCGCCAGGAAATTTCCTTGATGATTCGGATGCCCTTGCGCACCGGCGCCAGGTTCTGCTCGAGGGCCATGCTGTCGACCGCAGTGGCGGCGGCGAGTGCGGCGTCTTCGACCGTGGCGCGGATCGCGGCCAGCGCTTCGGGCAGTGCCTTGCTGTCGGCCTGCTCGAACTCCTGCTGCTGCTGACGCTGTGAGGCCAGCGCATGCTCGATGCGGGCCACCGCGTCGAGCACCATGCTGGTGTCGGCATTGCGGTTGCGCTTGGCGTATTCGCCAAGGAACCAGCGGCCTCGGGACGTCTCCATGAAGGCGTCGCGGATCGCCTCGTAATCGGCCTCGTTCGGCTGAGCCGCACGGGCGGATATCGGCGAGAGGGCGAAGACTTCATCGACCATGGCAAACCTATCGCGCACATTGCTGCGCGTTGGCATAACGATCACCATGATATTGATCGAATCGCAATTGAATTGATGCCACTGTCCCGACAAATCTCCACCATATCGCCGGTATTGTCGCGCCGATTCGCGGACAGGTTGGGGCTGTTCTATGGCGCTGTGTTCGTGCTCTCGGGCACGCATCTGCCGTTCTTTCCCGTATGGCTACGGGCGATCGGCCTGGATGCCGCATGGATTGGGGTCATCGTTGCGGTTCCCGCCGTAACCCGCTTCACCGTCCTGCCGCTGATCACCGCGGTTGCCGAGCGCCGGCAGGCCCTGCGCGCCGCGATGCGGCTGACCACCTTCGCAACGGCATCGGGCTTTGTGGCTCTTGCCTTCCAGCGCGAACCCTGGCTGGTATTCCTGGTCTACGTGGCAACCTGCTGTCTCTGGACACCCGTTGTCCCGCTGACGGACGCTTATGCGCTCCGTGGCGTGATGAGCTATGGCCTGAACTACGGTCGCCTGCGGCTGTGGGGATCGGCCGCATTCATCGCCGGAACGCTGCTGTGCGGCGGGCTGGTCGACTTCGCGCCGTCGTCCGAGCTGATCTGGATCATCGTCTCGGTCGCGCTGTGCGGTGCGGCAAGCAGCCTGCTGCTGCAGGCGCTGCCGCCGCTGCCGCATGGCGCCGGCCTGGCCCGGGACGGGCGCAGTCTGCTGGGCAATCCGAGCTTCCTCTGCATCATCGCCGCTTCGGCGCTGATCCAGGCAAGCCATGCGGCCTACTACACGTTCTCCGCCATCGAGTGGAAGGCGCAGGGCTTCAGCGGGCTGACCATCGCTTGGCTCTGGACCATGGGCGTGCTGGCCGAGATCGTCGTGTTCGCCCTGTCGCCCCGGTTCACGCTGGCGCCCGCGAGCCTGGTCATGATCGGCGCGATGGCGGCCGTGCTGCGCTGGAGCCTCACGGCCCAGGAGCCCCATGCGGGTGGGCTCGCCGCGGTCCAGATCAGTCACGGCTTCACCTTCGGGCTGACCCTGGTTGGAACCATGGGGCTGTTGGTCCGCCAAGTGCCGGCGCAGCTGACGGCGCGCGGGCAGGGCTATTATGCGGCTGCGAGCGGAGTGGTCGGCTCGGCGGCATCGGCCCTCTCTGGGCCGGTCTATGCGGCCTATGGACCCGGTGTCTACTACGTGATGGCCGCGATGGCCGGAGCAGGCGGCGCCCTGATGTGGATCGCGCACCGAAGCCTGTCGTTTCAGCCCCATAACGCCTGATCGGGCGGATAGACCAGGCTGTCCTCGTAGTGCAGGCCGTGCTCGCAATCCTCGGCGAGCAGCAGCGGACCGTCCAGATCGACGAAACGGGCGAAAGGCGTCAGCAGCATGGCCGGTGCCATCGACAGCGATGTCGCCACCATGCAGCCGACCATGATGTCGAAGCCGAGAGCGCGCGCGGCTTCGGCCATCGCAAGCGCCTCGGTCAGTCCTCCGGTCTTGTCGAGCTTGATGTTGACGGCGTCATAGCGTCCGCGCAGCGCTTCGAGCGAGTCGCGGTCATGCACGCTCTCGTCGGCGCAGACGGTGAGCGGGCGCGCGATCTTTCCGAGCGCTTCGTCTTTCCCTGCGGGCAGCGGCTGCTCGACCAGCGTGACGCCGGCGGTGGCGCAGGCTGCGAGATTGGATTCCAAATTCGCTTCGGTCCAGGCCTCGTTGGCGTCGACGATCAGTTGTGACTGCGGCGCCGCCGCTCGCACGGCTGCAATCCGCGCAGGATCGCCGTCGCCGCCGAGCTTGATCTTGAGCAGCGGGCGATGCGCGGCCTTGGCCGCAGCTTTGGCCATCACATCGGGGCTCCCGAGCGAAATCGTGTAGGCCGTGACGCACGGTGCCGGTGCGCGACGTCCGAGCAGGTCCCAGATGCGCCGGCCGCTCCGCTTGGCTTCGAGGTCGAGCAGCGCGCAGTCGAGCGCATTGCGCGCCGCGCCCGGCGGCATCGCCGTCTGCAGGGCGGCGCGGTCGAGACCAGAGGCGACCGCATCGCGCATCCCGAGCAGGGCGCTCAGCGCCGCATCGGGCGTTTCGCCATAACGCGGATAGGGCACGCATTCGCCGCGGCCAACCATCGTCCCGTGTCGCAGCTCCGCGATCACTGTCACGGCTTCGGTCTTGGCGCCGCGGCTGATCGTGAAGCTGCCGGCGATCGGCCAGTGGCCGATCCGGGCGTCCAGTATTGGAAAACCGTTGGAAGTCATTTGAAAGTCTGGCGCTTTGTGAACCGGAATGAGGCGCTTGGGACTTGCGCGATCTGACTGACTATGGCTGTTGATAGTGGTCTCCGGCAAGGTGGTAGCGACGCGGTGGGATTTTTCTCGTCAAGGAGCGGACGTCCAAGGCTCCGAGGATGGCCGTCGTGAAGGGCGGCCCTGATTTGCAGCGCAGTGGCGATGGCAACGCGCTGTCGCTGCGCGCGACCGGCGCCTGGACTGCGCCCTTTGCGCCGTCGCTCGAACGGCTCGTCGCCGATGCCGAAAAACTCGCCGGCAAGAAGATCGATGTTTCCATCGACGTCTCCCAAGTCTCCAAGCTCGACACGTTCGGCGCCTGGCTGATCGAGCGGCTGCGCCGCAGCTTCACGACCGGAACCGTCGAGGTCCGGATCGATGGGCTCTCTGCGAACTACGCCAGCCTGGTCGACGAGGTTCGACGCGTCAGCACCGCGCCCAATGGCGACGCGACGATGGTGACCATCACCGGCATGCTCGGCCAGATCGGCCTCAGTGTCGCCGGCATCTTCGGCACGATCGCCGCGCTGATCGACATGCTCGGCGCCGTGATCGTCGCCAGCGGCCGGGTCCTCATTCATCCCCGCAGCTTCCGGCTGACCTCGACCATCCATCATCTCGAGCAGGTGTGCTGGCGCGCGGTGCCGATCATCGTGCTGATCACCTTCCTGATCGGCTGCATCATCGCTCAGCAGGGCATCTTCCATTTCCGAAGGTTCGGCGCCGACATCTTCGTCGTCGACATGCTCGGCGTGCTGGTGCTGCGCGAGATCGGCGTGCTGCTGGTGGCGATCATGATCGCGGGCCGGTCGGGTAGCGCCTACACGGCCGAGCTCGGCTCGATGAAGATGCGCGAGGAGATCGACGCGCTGCGCACCATGGGCTTCGATCCGATCGAGGTCCTGATCCTGCCGCGCATGCTCGCGCTGGTGATCGCGCTGCCGATCCTGGCCTTCCTCGGCGACATCGCCGCGCTCTATGGCGGCGGGCTGGTGGCCTGGTTCTATGGCGGCGTCGATCCCGAGGCCTTCCTGCTGCGCCTGCGCGATGCGATCTCGATCGATCATTTCAAGGTCGGGCTGCTCAAGGCGCCGGTGATGGCGGCGGTGATCGGGATCGTCGCCTGCGTCGAAGGACTGGCCGTGCAGGGCAGTGCCGAGTCGCTGGGGCGCCACACCACTTCGTCGGTGGTGAAGGGCATCTTCTTCGTCATCGTGATGGACGGCGTGTTCGCGATCTTCTTCGCCGCGGTCGGGATGTGAACTGAGATGATGCAGGAGGTCGCCGATCCGATCATCCGCGTGCGTGACGTCACCGTGCAGTTCGGCAAGACGCGCGTGCTCGACGGGCTCGACCTCGACGTCAAGCGCGGCGAGATCCTGGGCTTCGTCGGTCCCTCCGGCGCCGGCAAGTCGGTGCTGACGCGCACCATCATCGGCCTCGTGCCGAAGCTGTCGGGCAACATCGAGGTGTTCGGCGTCGATCTCGACGCCGCCGATCGTGCCGGCCGCCGCGCCGTCGAGCGGCGCTGGGGCGTGCTGTTCCAGCAGGGCGCGTTGTTCTCCTCGCTCACGGTGCGGCAGAACATCCAGTTCCCGGTCCGGGAGTATCTCAAGGTCTCGCAGCGTCTGCTCGACGAGATCATGATCGCAAAGCTGGTAATGGTCGGATTGCGGCCCGATGTTGCTGATCGTTTCCCGAGCGAGCTGTCGGGGGGCATGATCAAGCGCGTGGCGCTGGCACGCGCGCTCGCGCTCGATCCGGAGCTGGTGTTCCTCGACGAGCCGACCTCGGGGCTCGACCCGATCGGCGCCGGCGATTTCGACGAGCTCGTCCGGACCCTGCAGCGCACTTTGGGACTGACGGTTTTCATGGTAACCCATGATCTCGACAGCCTGTATACGGCGTGCGACCGCATCGCCGTGCTGGGCGACGGCAAGATTATCGCCGCGGGATCGATGGCCGACATGCAGGCCTCGGAACATCCGTGGCTCCGACAGTATTTCCACGGCAAGCGTGCCCGAGCCGTGATGGGGTAGCGCGACGCGCCCCAGGGACGATTTTTGTGAGCGGGAGTGGGGACTGCCGCGACAAAGTTGATGGGGTGGGTGCCGCTGTCCGGCGCCAACCGACAGTGCACGGAAGCGGGGGCCGGATGACCGCCGCGACGTGCCGGTACCGGAGTTGGTAATGGAAACGCGGGCGAATTACGTCCTGATCGGGTCGTTCACGCTGGCAGTGATTGCCGCGGCGATCGGGTTTGTCCTCTGGTTTCAGAGCCTGCACACGACCAAGCAGCGCAGCCCGCTGCGGGTCGTGTTCGAGGGGCCGGCCGCGGGTCTGCGCAACGGCGGCAGCGTCAACTTCAATGGTATCCGGGTCGGTGAGGTCATCTCGGTCAAGCTCGACAATCCGCGCCGCGTCGTCGCGCTGGCGATGGTCGAGAACAATGCGCCGATCCGCAAGGACACCCTGGTCGGGCTCGAGTTCCAGGGCCTGACCGGCGTCGCCGCGATCTCGCTGAAGGGCGGCGAGGAGGCTGCGCCGCCGCCGCCGCTCGACGAGGATGGCGTGCCGGTGCTGCGTGCCGATCCGACCCGGCTGCAGGACGTGACCGAAGCGATCCGAGCCACCTTGCAGAACATCAACAAGGTCGTCGCGGACAACCAGGACGCCGTGAAGAACTCGATCAAGAATCTCGAGGTGTTCACCCAGTCGCTGGCCCGCAATTCCGAGCGCATCGATGGCGTCATGAGCCGCGTCGACGGCATCATGGGCAAGGCCGATACCCTGATGCTCGGTCTCAACACGCTGGCCGGCGGCAAGGATGGCGGCGAGCTGCTCCTGACGGTGAAATCGATTCGGGAGCTCGCCGAGGATCTGGACAAGCGCTCCGGCGCGCTGATGGCCGATGGACGGCGTACGCTGTCCGACATCAGCCGCGCCGTGAACAATTTCGACCGCAATCCGACCCGGGTCCTGTTCGGGGCCAGCAACGCCAGCCCGAGCAACGCCCAGGCCTCGCAGCCCGCGCCCGCGGCGCCGGCGGCGACGGGGCGGCGGTGACGCGAGCGAGTTGCGAATAGGGAAGTAGCGAATAGGGGCGCGCGGCAGCGGACTGCGCTCCATCGCTGTCGCTATCCACCGCTGCTGGCTGGCTACGGAGCACGTCGCACGCCGTTGTGCCGGCGATGCGGGGCCCGGAACGGCCAAAGCCGAAAGCGCCTTCATTGCATCTCTAAACGCGAAGCGGAGGCCTCGTGGCCTCCGCTTGTTCTTCTTGTCGCAGCGCTGGTTCTACTGAACCCTTCGCTACTCGCTACTCGCTACTCGCTACTCGCTACTCGCTACTCGCTACTCGCTACTCTCCCATTCGCTCCCATCACGCCAGCCTTCCGGCGGCGTGGGCGAGCAGAGTGTAGACCAGCCCGGTCTCCGAGGTGAGCTGGGCACGCAGCGCCTGCGGATTGCGGTCGTCGCGTGCGACCTCGTCGAGCAGCCGCTCGAACTCGGTGATGTAGCGGTCCACCGTCTGCTTGAAGGTGCGGTCGGCGCGGTACTTGCGGGCGACCTCGTCGAACGCCTTCTGGCCGGCCGGGGTGTAGAGACGCTTGGAGAACGCCTTGGTCTCGCCGCGCTGGTAACGGTCCCACATCTCGGCCGCGAGATTGCGGTCCATCAGCCGGGCGATGTCGAGCGACAGCGACTCCAGCGGATTGCCCGACTGCTGCGCCGGACCGCGGCCACGCGGCGGCTGGGGCTGGCCGGCGGTGCTGTTGTCGGCCCGGTTGAGCAGGTCGGACAGCCAGTTGTCGCTGCGCTGATCGGCGACCGGACCCATCGGCGGCGCCTCGACCCGGCGTGGCTGCGGCGGCGGGGCCGGCGGCTGCATGCCGAGATCCGGCGGCGGCAGGTTGGCGACGCTGGTCGCAGCCGGCTCGCGCAGGCGCATGTCCGGCCGGCCGCCGACGGCTGCGGCGACGATCGGCTCTTCCTGACGGATCACGGCCGCTGGCGCCGCGACCGCGGCGGGACGCGACGCGCTGACCACGTCGAGACCGCGGCCGTGATGCGCGACGATCCGGTTGAGCTCGGCCAGCGCCTCGATCTGGTCGACGATGACCTTGCGCATCTGCGCCGTGCTCTCGGCGGCCTCCTGCGGCATCTCCAGCACGCCGCGGCGCAGCTCGTTGCGCGTCGCCTCGAGCTCGCGATGCATCTCGGCGGTCATCTGCTTCATGCTCGACACCAGCGTGGCGAACTTCTCCGCCGACTGCTTGAACATCGCATCGGCTTCCTGCGTGCTCTGCTGGTAGATCTCCTGCATCTGCGACGTGGTGAGGCGGCGTTCCTCCTCCGCGTTGGCGCGGATGGCCTCGAACTGGCGGCTGAGCGCGGTCGAGCCGGCCCCCGCCGTTTCCGCCACGACCCGGGCGATGTCGCGGGCGCGCTCCTCGGCGGCCGCCAAGGACTCGTCGAGCAGGGTGGTGAAGCGCGTCAGACGCTGGTCGAGATCGGCGGTGCGCAGATCGATGGTGGTGACCAGCGATTCCAGCGTCGTCTTGCGATCCGAGATCGAGACGGTCGCATCGCGGTTGCTCTGCTCGACGATGGCCGCCGCCTCGATCAGCGCCTTGCCATGCGCGTCGAACTGGCCGGACAGCGAATTGAGATCCTCCAGCGCCCGCGAGGTCTTGGAGTTGAACACGTTGAGCTGGTCCTCGAGCGTCTGCGTCGCGGTGCCGTTGCGCGCGGTGACGTCGTTCATCGCGGTGACGAAGTCGGCCACCCGGGTGACCAGCGCCCGCTCCAGCGAGTTGAGGTTGTCGTGGGCGCCGGTCAGGACCTCCTGCAGCAGGATGTTGCCCTCGCGCAGACGTTCGAACAGGGCGACCGTATCGGTGCGCAGGATCTTGCTCGTCTCCTGCATCTCGGTGACCGCGGCCACCGAGACCTGGCGCGACTGCTCGATCGCCGCGCGCGAGGCCTGCTCCAACTCCTTGAGCGACTTGGTGATCGCGGTGGTCGCGAGCTCTCCCGCCGAGGTGATGGTGCGGGCGACCTCGGAGCCGTTGCCATTGACGCTCTGGGCGAAGTTCTGGCCGCGGACCTCGATCGCCTTCAGCGCGTCGGTGGTGACGCGATCGATCTCGATCGTGAGCTGGTTGGTCTTCGAGTTGAGTGCCTCCACAAGGGTGCCGCGCTTGCCGTCGAGCATCTGCGACAGCCGCTCGCTCTGCTGCTGCACATAGGTGACGATCTCGTCGGTCTTGCCGGTCATGGCCGAGCCGAACGAGTTGCCGGCGGCGAGCACCGAGCGCTCGATCTCGGTCGAGGTCGACTTGACCCGCGTGGAGACCTCGTTGGAGGCGGCGACGAGCGCGCTCTGCGCATTGAGCGCGCTGCTCTGGATCGCATCGGTGGTGTTCGCCGCGACGGAATTGATGACGCGCTCGATCTCCGACGACATCGCCTTGAGCTGGCCCGCGGTGTCGGTGGAGGTGGCGGTCAGCAGGTTCTGTGCCTCGCGCGCGCCGCCGACGATCACCGCGACCGTCTCGGTCGTGGTCGTCGTCAGCACCGCCTGGGCTTCGCGTGCGCTGCCGACCAGGGTGGCCGCGGTGTCGGCCGACGTGGCGGTCAGCGACATCTGCGCCTGGCGCGCGCTGTTGAGGATCGAGGTCGCGGTATCGGCGCCGACGGACGACAGCGTCCGCTCGACGTCGACGGCCAGCGACTTGACGTGCTCGGTTGCTTCCGTCGAGGCGGTGACGAGCTTCGACTGGACGTCGCGGGCGCTGTCGACGATCGCTGCGGCGGTGCTGGTTCCGACCGCGGCGAGCGTGCGCTCGACGTCGGCCGCCAGCGACTTGACGTGATTGGCCGCTTCGGACGAAGCGCTGATCAGCGTGCTCTGCGCTTCCCGGGCGCCGCCGGTGATCGTTTCCGCGGTGGTCGTCCCCGCGATCGACAGCGAGCGCTGGACGTCGACGGTCAGCGCCTTGACCTGTTCGGCCGCTTCGCTCGATGCCGCGAGCAGGGCATGCTGGGCATCACGGGCGCCCGCCGTGATGGCTTCGGCGGTTTCCGTCCCGGCACTGGTCAGCGAGCGCTGCACGTCGGCTGCGAGCGACTTCACGTGCTCGGCCGCGTTGGAGGAGGCGGACACCAGCGTGTTCTGGACCTCGCGTGCACCGGCGAGGATCGAGGCTGCCGTGGCCGAGCCGGCGGCCGTCAGCGCCTGCTCGACGTCGACGGCGAGCGACTTGACGTGGGTGGCGGCATCGGAGGAGGCGGACACCAGCGTGTTCTGGGCCTCGCGCGCACCGGCGAGGATCGAGGCTGCGGTGGTCGAGCCTGCCGCCGTGAGCGTGCGCTCGACGTCGGCCGACAGCGACTTGATCTGGTCGGCGGTCTCGCCGGAGGCCGCGACCAGCGTGGCCTGGGCCTCGCGCGCACTGGTCAGGACGGCCTCGGCCGCGCTGCTGCCTGCGCTCGACAGGGCACGCTCGACCTCGGCGGAGGTGTTCTTCAACTGCGATCCGACGTCGGTCGAGACGTTGAGCAGCGCCTGCTGTGCCGAGCGGGCCCCGGTCTGGATGGTCTCGCTGGTGTTGACCACGAGGTTGGTCAGCGCCCGCTCCGCATCTTCCACATGCGACTTGATGCTGGCGGACAGCAGCTCGGCGCGGGTCATCAGTTCGTCGCTCGCCTGGCGGCCGCTGCTCTCGATGCGGCCGGCCACCGCCTCGACGCGCGAGCCGAGCAGGTCCTCGAACTGCGACACGCGATGGTCGATGTCCTTGGCGATCGAGCCGACGCGGGTCTCGATGCCCTGATGGATGTCCTGGAAGCGCGCGGTGACGGCTTCGGTCAGCTCGTAGCTGCGGCCGTCGATGATGTTCGACAGGCTGTGGATGCGCTGATCGATCGCTTCGAGCGCCTTGTCGGTGCCGTCGGTCAGCGAGGAGGTCAGAATGTTGAGGCGGGAATCGATCGACTGGATCGCCTGCGCCGAGCCGTCGGTCAGCGAGGAGGTCAGCACGGTCAGCCGCGAGTCGATCGCGTGCAGCACCTGCGCAGCGCCGTCGGTCAGCGAGTTGGACAGAGTGCCGAGGCGGCCTTCGATCGTCGAGGTCACCGAGGTCGCACGGTTGTCGAAGTTCTCCTCGAGCGACTTGAGGCGGCCCTCGACGCTGTCGTCGAAGGTCTTGATCTTCGCATCGAGCGAGGTGTCGAGGGTGGTGATGCGGGCCTGCAGATTGGTCTCGAACTGGTTCAGCCGCTGATCCAGCGTCGCCGTGATCTCACCGCTGTTGGACGACAGCCGCGTATCGAACGTATCGACATAGGACTTGAGATTGTCGGAGATTTCCTGGGTCCGCTGGCCCATGCGCTCGACGATCTCGCCGCCATAGGTCTTCACCGTGCGGTCGAATTCGGTGATGTGCCGGGTGATCAGCGCGCCCAGCGTCGAGCTGTCGCGTGCGAAGCGCTCGGCGAGCTCGGTGCCCTGGTTCTTCACCAGCTCGTCGAAGGCGCTGATCTGGATCGACAGCGTGTCGTGGGTGCTCTCGGTCTGGCTGACGACCTTGGCGACCAGCGAATTGACGGTCGCATCGAGCGACTCGCTCGCCTTCTCGCCTGACGTGACGATGTGGCCGGACATGCGCTGGCTCGCCTCGTCGATCTTGGTGACAAGATCGCCGCTGCGCAGCTCGAGCTCCAGCAGGAGGGACTCGCCGGACGCCTTGAGCTGGTCGTGAACCTGCTCGGTTCGCACCGAGATGCCGTCGACGATGGCCGCCGTGCGCTGCTCGAACTCGCTGGTGATGCGGTCGATGCGCTCGTTGAGCATCTCGTGGACTCGGTCCGACAGGTCGGCAAACTCGTCGTGGACGTGGCCGGTCTTGAAATTGAGGCTGGTGGTGAGCCGCTCCGAGGCGTCGAGCACGGCGCGGGTGGTCTCGGCGCTGGCCTCTTCGAGCCGGTCGAGCAGATCGCCGCCGCGCTCGCCGAGCGCGAGGATCATGTTGTCGCCGGCGTTGCCGAGCGCGGCCGTGATGTGGGCGCCGCGCTCTTCCAGCGCGCCGGTGATGCTCTTGGCGACCTCGTCGACCCGCGAGGCGATTGCGTCCGAGATCAGCGCGATGTCGTGGCGAAGGTCGATCTGGACACCCGAGATGGCGCTCCGGACCTGCTCGGCCTGGCCGACGAGGTTGTCGCGCTGATGGGCGATGTCCTGGAGCAGGGCGCGGATGCGCACCTCGTTGTCGCTGTAGGCGCGCTCGAGCGCCGCAACCTCGTTGGCGACCAGCATCTCGAGCTCGCCGGCACGCGCGATCGCGCGCTCGACGCCGTCGCCCATCGCCGCGACCTCGCGGCGGATGGCCTGGCCGACGGTCACGATGGAATCGCTGACGGCGCCTTCCGGCTCGGAGAAGCGGATCGCGACCTGCGCCATCGACTGCGCGATCATGCGCAGCTCCTGGCCGCGCCAAGCGAGGCTCGCGAGGAAATAGAACAGCAGAACCGGGGCAAAGAACACTGCGGCGAGGCCTGCCATGACCAGCACGCCGCCGCTCTGGCCGATCAGGGTCTGCAAAGCGGGCAGGAAGCCGATGGTCAGCAGGACGCAGCCGACGATCCAGATGCCTGCAAAGGCGGTTGCCAGCGTGTAGACGCCGCGTGACGGGCGGCCCTTTTGGATCGCCTGCAGCAATTGGCCGATGGTCTCGCGGTCGTCGTTGGCCGGGCGGCGCGCGGCGAGCGGCGGCGGCTCGATCTCGTCAAGGCTGCTGCGGTCGATGCCCGGACGCGAGTCGAACGAATCCAGACTGGACACGCCGTTCGGCATGACGGGCGGAGCCCCGTCGGCGTGGACCGAGCTCTGCGAGTCCGTGGGCGCGGACGAATCGCTGATGTTCAAAGCCTCCTGAATGGCGGACAGCGCAACTTCAGTCGGGTCTTTGACCTTTTTCGGAGTGTTCGCCATGTTGAGTCCGAGCCCTCGTCTTAATTTCGATCCGGCGAGCCGCGTACGAGTGCCCTCTCGCAACGCTCGAACCGGACGTCATCCCTCGCAGGCACCAGGGGTGGCAAATTCCGCCAGGTGACCCACTCCATCCGGGCATCATCCTATTGGCTGTGCCTGTTGAAAGAAATGGCCGTGGTTAAGAGATTCTTAATCATCGTTAACAGCAGCCGCCGTTAACACTCTAGAAGTTCTGCGAATTCCCGTTTCTGCCGTGATTGGGGCGGAGCCGGGCCCAAATCGCGGCAAACCCGCGGCAATTGGGCCGGTAACAATGCATTAACCATTGTCGTGCTTGGCTTACCACAGGCGCGCGCGGCGCGCCCGGACCGGATTGCCGCCATGATTCCCGACCTTTCACGGATCGAATGGATGCCCTCGCCCCCGCTGGTTCCCGATGACGGGCCGATCAGCCTGGACCTGCTGCGCCGGATGACGCTCGGCGACAGCGCGCTCGAGCGCGAGGTGCTCGCCATGTTCTCCAGCCAGGCCGTCCGCCTGCTGGAGCGGTTGCAGGTGATGCCCGAGGACGCCGCCACCGTCGCCCACACGCTGAAGGGCTCGGCCCGCGCCGTCGGCGCGCTCGACGTCGCCGACGCGGCGGAAGGGCTCGAAGCGGCGCTGCGGGCGGGCGACCCCGCCGATGCGCTGGCCTGGCTCGGCACGGCGATCGCGCAGGCCCGCGCGGCGATTTCGGAGATGCTCGGCGCGGCCTGAGCGGCCGGCGGCAGCACTAGCGCGGAGCGGAGCGGTCCGTTATAGGACAGCCCGACCTCATTCCCTGCGCAGCACGAGCACACATGGCCAAGATCACCTTTGTCGACCATACCGGCGAATCCAGAACCGTTGAGATCGAGAACGGCGCGACCGTGATGGAAGCGGCGATCCGTAACGCCATTCCCGGCATCGAGGCCGAATGTGGCGGCGCGTGCGCCTGCGCGACTTGCCATGTCTATGTCGACGAAGCCTGGCGCGAGAAGGTCGGCCCGCCGACCCCGATGGAAGAGGACATGCTCGATTTCGGCTACGATGTCCGGCCGAATTCCCGTCTTTCCTGCCAGATCAAGGTCTCCGACGAACTCGACGGCCTCGTCGTCTCCACCCCCGAGCGTCAGGCCTGACCGTTCGCCTCGCGCCCTCATCGTCGCGCTTCGGCTGATCGCCGCCAGGCCTATGCCGGCGGCGCGATCGCCATGCCGCGGCGGACCCAGGGCTGTAGCGCAGCAACGAGATTCGGCGTCAGCGGCGCCGGTTTGCGCGTCACCTCGTCGATCAGGACCATGACCGCGGTGGCCGACGCCACGCAGCGCCCGTCCGAGAACACGACCTGCTCGCAGGTCACCGACGTGCGCCCCAGCCTCACGACCCCCAGTCCCAGCTCGATCGTGCCCGGCCAGCGCAGCTCGGCCCGGAAATGCATGTCCAGCCGCACCATGATCCAGGCCAGCCCGTCCTGGGTCAGGCCATGGCGCGGGTCTTTCATCAAGGTCACCCGGCCGGTCTCGAAATAGGTCGCGTAGACCGCATTGTTGACGTGCTGGTTGGGATCGAGGTCGCCGAAGCGGACATTGTCCGTCAGCCGGTAGGGAAAGTCCTCCAGGCGTGGCGCGTGATCGCGGCGGGCCGTCTCTGTCACCGATTGATCTCCATCATTCATGTCCCCTTCAAACCCGGCTAAGCCCACCGCTGCAAGCCGCGCGCGAGGCAGGGGCGGCTTTTGTGCCTTCCCTGCGACCACACCAATGGCTACAAATTCGGAACCGCCATCTGCCGCCATCCGTCGAGCGGCGCCTCCAACGAGAAGAGCGACATGAGCGAAGCGATCAAGACCGATGTGCTGATCATTGGCGCGGGCCCTTGCGGACTGTTTGCCGTTTTTGAACTGGGGCTGCTCGACATCAAGGCGCATCTGATCGACATCCTCGACAAGGTCGGCGGCCAATGCGCCGAGCTGTATCCGGAGAAGCCGATCTACGACATTCCCGGCGTGCCGATGGTGACGGGGCAGGGCCTCACCGATCAATTGATGGAGCAGATCAAGCCGTTCAGTCCGACCTTCCATCTCGGCGAGATGGTCGAGAAGGTCGAAAAGATCGGCGATCCCGGTTTTCGCGTCACCACCGATGCCGGCAAGGTGTTCGAGTGCAAGGTCGTGGTGATCGCGGCCGGGGGCGGCTCGTTCCAGCCCAAGCGCCCGCCGGTGCCGGGCATCGAGGCCTATGAAGGCACCTCGGTATTCTATGCCGTGCGCAAGATGGAGCAGTTCCGCGACAAGAATGTCGTCATCGTCGGCGGCGGCGACTCCGCGCTCGACTGGACGCTCAACCTGCACCCCATCGCGAAGCGCATCACGCTCGTTCATCGCCGCGACGACTTCCGTGCCGCGCCCCACAGCGTCGAGCAGATGCGCGCGCTCGTCGCCGGCGGCAAGATGGATCTGCGCATCGGCCAGGTGACGGCGCTCGAAGGCGCCAATGGCCAGCTGTCGGCTGCGACGATCAAGGGCAACGACAACGCGGTCGAGACCGTCCCCTGCGAGATGATGCTGCCATTCTTCGGACTGACGATGAAACTCGGTCCGGTTGCCGAGTGGGGCCTCGCGCTCGAGCACAATCTCATTCCGGTCGAGACCTCTGCCTTCGAGACCTCCGTGCCCGGCATCTTCGCGATCGGCGACATCAACACCTATCCCGGCAAGATCAAGCTGATCCTGTGCGGCTTCCACGAGGGCGCGCTGATGGCGCAGAAGGCGCACCGCTACGTGTATCCGGAGAAGCGGCTGGTGTTCCAGTACACGACGTCGTCGTCGAGCCTGCAGAAGAAGCTCGGCGTCAACTAATTTGTCGGCGGTATGGAACCTTCCGCCGCCGGACCAACTCAAATGTGAAGAAATGTTTCCTGCGCGTGCCGGTTTCACCGGCGCGCCAGACCTGTTATGGGGCTGGAACGATGCATGAAACGGCCGTACTGTGCGGCCATTCATTTTGTGACTTGGTCAAGGTGAGATGATGATGCGCAATGCGTTTCCCCGACTTCGGCTGGTGCCTGGTGTGACGAAGCTCGCGATCGGCGCGCTCGTCGTTGCCGGTGCTCTGCTGACGCGGCCTGCGCTCGCGGCTGAGCCGACCGCGGCCGGTCTGTGGCAGAAGGTCGAGGATGGCAGGCCCGTCGGCTGGTTTCTCTTCATCGACCACGACGGCGTGTTCGAGGGCGTGATCGCCAAGACGTTTCCGCGTCCCGGCGACAATCCGAACGAGGTCTGTTCGAAGTGCAGCGATGACCGCAAGAATGCGCCGGTGCTCGGCATCTCCTTCGTGCGCGACATGAAGCGCGAGGGCCTGAAATACGAAGGCGGCAACGTGCTCAATCCGCGCGACGGCAACATCTGGAAGGCCAATATGCGGGTCAGTCCGGACGGGCAGACGCTGATCCTGCACGGCTATCTCGGCATCTCGCTGTTTGGCAAGGACGAGACCTGGACCCGCCTGCCGGACAGCAACATGGCGCAGATCGATCCTGCGATCCTCGCCAAATATCTGCCCTCGCAGGCGACGACGGCAACCGGCCCCGCCACCAAGCAGGCGCCTCCGATGATGAAGAAGCCGGCTGCAGTCAAGTAGACTGCTTCCGAACTGCGACCGTCCTCGCTCCTGGCCGACAAGGGATCGCGATCTCGGACACCGCGTCGGCGAAGAGCTTGATCCAGACCAACCGCACCAACCGCGTGGTCGAGGACAAGGTCTCCATGATCATTCGAGCGTTGCTTGCCGGTGATCGTGCAGGCCATTGGCCGCAGCGGTCGGAATTCGACGAGGGAGCGATGCTGATGCTGCGTTGGATCATCGCGGGGAGCGCGGCCATCTCCATGATCCCGATCGCCGCTGCTCAGACCTATGAGTCCAATTATCCTGTCTGCCTACAAAGGTGGGAATGGGGTGGTAGCACCTATGTCGAATGCACCTATACGTCCTGGGATCAGTGTCGAAGGGCAGGCCGGGGCCTCGCGGCCATGTGCGTGAACAACCCATATTGGGTACAAGGACAATCAGGATCGCTTGGCGGTGGTCGCCGTCGATTTGCGCGCTGAGCGTTGGGACGTCGAGGCCGACACGTTCTTTCGAGGCGGCCCGGCTCTCCATCCGCTCCCAACTCCCCATGAGGCTCTGCAATCTCGCCGCTCCACAGCCTTTGTTCCTGAGCGCCCGCTCACGGAGGGCGTCCCGAAAGACGGTATGCGGAGCGGAGCGCTTCAGGCCGTTCTTCCTCTGCGATCCCTACCCGAATGGCCGACTACTGCCTCACCATGCCCGCCGGCGGCAGCGGCTGGCTGGTGACGTTGGGCTCGGCCGCATCGAGGTTGAGCACTTGCGCCGCGGCCGGAAAGGCGGCGTCGGCCATCGCGGCATGGCCCTCCGCCGTCGGATGCACGGCGCCGCCATAGACCGCGGACAGCACGCCCCAGCTCGCATCGTGGATGTCGGAGGGCTGCATCGCCGCCGGCAGCCCTTGCGGATAGGTCATCGCCGAGAAGTAGCTGTCGTTGGCATCGCGGATCCAGCGCGCGCGCGGCAGATAGGGACGATACTCGCTGGCGCCGCGGCCGCACAGCAGCGGCTCGTTGGCGGCGCTGACGATGTTCGGATCGAAGCTGGCGCCGTCGGCCGAAAAGCATTCGCGGTCGAACGGCGGATCCTGCGTCGAGCGGGCGCAGAAGCCGTGATCGGCAAACGCGGCCTGATGCGCATCGACGAAGGTCATGCGGTCGGCCTGCGGATCGCGGCACAGGACTCCCGCGGTACATTGCGCCAGCCCGCGCAGTGACGGCAGGAACTCGTTCTCGACGAAGCCCGCGACCTTGGCGAGCCGCTGCGGATTGGCATTGAACGATGGGTGGACCTCGAAACCGGCCGGACCACCCGGGCAGGGCGTGCCGGGGCCGCTCAGTGCCGGGTTGCCGTAGGAGGTGTAGATGACGTGCGAGAGGTCGCCGACCAGCGGCTTCAGCGCCTCGCGCAGCTTGGCAAAACCCTGCGGCAGGTCGCGCGCCAGCTCGCTGCGCGATTCCTCGACCGAGCCGATCACGCCCGAGCGCTTGAACAGCGTGCGTTCGGTCGGCGTATCGACGATGACGTCGGCGACGAGACCGGAGAAGTTGATGTCGTTGGCGCCGATCGACAGCAGAATCAGATCGAGCTTGCGGTCCGGCTGGCGACGCTTGGCCGCGGTCAGCGCCTCGCGCAGCTCGCCGAGCTGGCCGTTGACGCTGCCGGCGCAGGTGGTCGCGGCGCGGCCGGGCGTGCATTCGCGCGCGCGCTGGCTGCCGAACAGGCCGTCGGCGATGGTGGCGCCGGTGCAGGCGAGCGGCAGGTAGGTGACCGCGACGTGCGGATAGCGCACCGCGAGCGCCAGCGCCGTGCGGGTCTGGTAGCTGTAGAGCGAGCGATGGCAGGCCGCGTTGAGCCAGACCGCGCTGTGCTTCTGCCAGTTCTGCAGCGTGTCCGGCGCCTCGCAGGCGCGGCCGCCTTTGAAGCCGGCCCGGCTCGGCCGATAATATTGCGCGGTCGGGCCGCCGAGATAGGAGCGGAAGCAGAAGCCGTCGTCGGCGAGCGCGATCGGGCGGTCGGGATTGCCCTCGCCGGAGGCGATGCTGTCGCCGAGGCCGGCGATCAGGATGTCGCGGACCTGGATTCCGGTCGACACCTGCTGCGTGCCTTCCGGGCTGGCGACATCGACGGATGCGACGGTCTGGCGGCCGTAGCGGACGCGCAGGTTGACCGGTTCGGCGCAGTCGAATGTCGAGGTCTGCGGCCCGTCGCCGTCGTCGAACGACCACGCGCAGGTGGCGCCGACCGGGACCGGGCCGGTCAGGCGCACGGTGATCGGATGGTCGATCGGCGTGAGATAGCTTTCCTTGACGTTGTCGCGCGTGCACGGCTCGTTGATGCGGCCGGCGAGGTCGATGCAGAGCCGGTTGACGACGTTCCGGGCCCAGCCGCGGCCGTCGCTCTGCACCGCCAACGCCTGCTCGGCGGCGAGAATGGAGCGGTCGCGCGTGCTCTCGGTATGCAGCAGGAAGTCGCGCTCCTCCCGGAAGAGACGGAAGCGGTTGCGCACCTCCCAGCTGATCTGCAGCGGCGCTGCGCCGAACTGCGCGGCCGCCTCGGTGGCGGCGAGAGGGGCGAGCAGGCCGGCCAGGACGCAGGCGGCGAGCAGCGGACGAAGGGGCATTCGGGTCATGCGCAAGGATTCACGTCAGGGATGGGGCGGAAATAAGAGGATCGCACGCGAGTTCAACCGGTCGAGGGTCGAACCGTCGCGTCATCCGCGAGACGATTGCTGCTCAGCGCTGGGAGTGGCGCTTGATGCGCTGGGGAACCGCGGCGGGCGCCGTGGCCGCGGCGCGCTTGGCGGCGACCTCGTCCTCGCAGGCTGAGTTCAGCCGGCGCCGCTCCTGCCACGGCTTCACGACGTTCAGCCAGAGTTCCCTGATGCCCATGATGGAGATCGCCGTCGCGAACGGGATCACGAAATACAGCACGCGGAAAACGAGCAGGGTGGCCAGCAACTGCTCGCGCCCGAACTGCGGCAGCGCCACGAGCATCGCGGCATCGAACACGCCGATGCTGCCGGGCGCGTGGCTGGCGAAGCCGAGCAGGGTGGCGAGGATGAACACCACCGACAGCGACAGGAAATCGATCGGCGGAGCGGCGGGGACGAGGAGGTACATCGCCAGCGCGCAGAAGCCGAGGTCGACCACTCCGATCAGGATCTGCACGAGCGTGAGCTGCGCCGAGGGCAGCACCACCTTCCAGCCGTTCTGGCCGAGCTGGCGCCGGTTCTTGCCGGCGGTCAGCCAGCCGAGATAGGCGAAGATCGCCCCCAGGATGCCGATCGCGATCAACTGGTTCACCGCCGGGGGCAACTGGTCCATCGCGGTGGCGGCGGCCGGATGCAAGGTCATACCGATGCCGAGTACGAACAGATTGCCGAGCCAGAAGGTCAGGCCTGACAGGAAGCAGATCTTGGCGACGTCGATCGCGGACAGGCCGTAGTCGGAGTAGATCCGAAACCGGATGGCGCCGCCGGTGAACACGGTGGCGCCGATGTTGTGGCCGATCGAATAGCTGGTGAAGGCGCTCATCGCCGCGATGCGATAGGGCACGTGTTTCTTGCCAATCGTTCGCAGTGCAAAATAGTCATAGAAGGTCAGCGTGCAGAACGCGCCGACCACACACAAGGCCGCGAGGGCGATGTGACCGGGCGGGATTTCGGTGAGCGCGGTCAGGATGACGCCGGCATCGACGCCCTTCAGCGTGCGCACGAGTGTCGTGATCGCGAAGGCGATGATCGCAAGGCTCGCTGCAATCCCCAGCCGCTTCCAGCCGATCCATTTCTTGAAGCCACGCCCAAGCGTGGTCAGCAGGCGCTGCATTCATCCTCCCGGCGGGGCGGTACTAGATCTTGGAAAAGAGGCGAAACCATTGATCGATGGGGCGGGCAATTCGTGACAGCCTGTTCCTTATGCTAAAATGCGCGCCTTGTGCAGTCCTTGACACAGCTCAGCTCCGACCCATGCGGCGCGGGTCTGTCACACTCCGGTCACATAGCTGGCGGCCCGTCCGCCTCAATTCGGTCCAACTGGTCGCCCGCGCGGTTCACGAGAACCCTCGCCCCTGCGGTTCGGCAGGGCCGGTACGCCGGAACAACCGCCGTAGCCGCCGGTTAGCGCACAGCGAACATGGCGACGATCGGTCGGGGGAGGGACCTGCCATGTTCCGAACCGAGAGGACGTGAAACAAATGGGACTGTTCACCAAGGACATCAAGACGATGAACGATCTGTTCGTTCATCAGCTGCAGGACATCTATTACGCCGAGAACCAGCTCGTCAAAGCGCTGCCGAAGATGGCGGACAAGGCGACGGATCAGAAGCTCAAGCAGGGTTTTCTGACCCATCTCGACGAAACCAGGACGCATGTGAAGCGGCTCGAGCAGGTGTTCGAGATGCACGGCATTGCGCCCAAGGCGGTCGACTGTCCGGCGATCGACGGCATCATCGAGGAGGCCGAGGAGGTCGCCGGCGAGGTCGCAGACAAGACGGTGCTCGACGCCGCCCTGATCAATGCCGGTCAGGCGGCGGAGCACTATGAGATCACCCGCTATGGCAGCCTGATCGCCTGGGCCAAGCAGCTCGGCCGTAGCGACTGCGCCGCCGTGCTGCAGAAGACGCTCGACGAAGAGAAGGCGACCGACATGAAGCTGACCAAGCTCGCCGAGAGCGGCGTCAACCTGCGTGCTGCGAGCTGATCGCGTCACCAGAGCCGATGAGACAAAACGCCGCGCGGACATCCCGCGCGGCGTCGTCGCATCCGGATGCCGCGCGTCAGCTCTTACGCAACGCGAAATTGGCGCCGCAGAACGCCATCAGGGCGCCGAGGCAGAGCGCGGCGAGGCCGGCCAGCACACCCGAGGCCGATGGCACCGGGCTCGGGCCGGAGATCGCTTGGCCGATGCCGGCCAGCATCAGCACGCCGACCACGACCAGGAAGTTGCGCATCCGCTGCGGGATCTCGCCCGATACCGCGCTGTGCATGATGTTGGCGATGAAATAGCCCGAGGAGAAGCCGACGGTGGCGATCAGCCACCAGGCGATCGCCGATCCCGCCGGCATGAAGGCGCCGCTCTCGGTCTGCCACAGGCCGCCGAGATCGAGGCCGTAGCGGGCGCCGAGCATGTGCACCGCCAGCGCCAGCAGCACGCCGGCGGCCATCGCTCCGGCCAGGATCAGGTGGCGCGGAAAATAGATCGTTTCGCTCATGCTCCGTTTGTAGGATAAGGCGCGCGCCACACGCAACAGGACCGATCCATTTCCGAGCGCACCACCACGGCCGGCGATGATGCGATCCGCTACGCCTACAAGGCGTCGCTGATCGGGGCCGCGCACCAGTTCGAGCTGACCGGGCAGGGGCTGTCGTGGCGGTTCGCCGGCCGGACCGGCCTGTGGCCTTACGCCGACATCGCCGCGATCCGGCTGTCCTACCGACCGGTGTCGATGCAGGCGAGGCGTTTTCGGGCCGACATCACCCATCGCGATGGCCGCCGCCTCAGCATCATCTCCGTCTCGTGGCAGACGGCGGCCCTGATGGCGCCGCAGAGCGAGGCCTATCGTGCTTTCATCCTCGGCCTGCATGCGCGGCTCGCCTTCAGCGGCAGCAACGCGCGGCTGACTGCGGGCCTCGGCCGCTTCACCTACGGCGCGGCGCTCGCCGCGATTGCGCTGCTCGCCGTGGCGATGGCCGGGCTTCTGGTGCGCGCGCTCGTCATCGCCGAATGGTCGGGCGCGTTGTTCCTGATCGGCTTCGCCGCGCTGTTCGCCTGGTATGTCGGCGGCTTCATCACCCGCAACAGGCCGCGCAGCTACACGTTCACGGAGATTCCGGCCGCGCTGCTGCCGTGATCACGCAACCTCATCGCCGGTCACCGAATGTGATCATGCAGATTTCGCGCGCCATGCCAGACTGAGCGAGTCGCCTTCGGAGAGGACCGATGCAGGATCGCGCGCTGCGCAGACCGGATGACGCCGAGATCGCCGCGGTCAACGCGCGGCATTTCGCCGATACGCCGCTGCGGCCGGCCGATCTCCTGTTCGTGTTCGGGACCCGCGTCGACGAGGAGCTGCGTGCCGAGACGGCGGTGAAGCTGTGGCAGCAAGGCTACTTCCGCCACGCCATCGTCAGCGGTGGGATCACGCCGGGCGCTGATCTTTCGGAGTGTACGCTGATCAAGGCCGCCATGGTGGGGCGCGGCATTCCGGCCGAGCGCATCCTCGAAGAGCACCACGCCACGAATACCGGCGAGAACGTCGCGTTCGCTCTGCCGGTGATCGACGCCGCGCTCGGCCTCGCCAATGTCGGCAGCGTGATCTGCCTCGGCAACAGCTGGACCGCTCGGCGCTACGCGATGACCCTGCAGCGCCACTGGCCCGAAGTCGAGAAGATGCTGCTGACGGTCGATAGCTTCGGCGTACCGCGGCAGTTGTGGCACACCCATCCGGAGTTCCGCCGCCGCGTGCTCAGCGAATGGGACAAGATCGCGCCGTACAAGGCGAAGGGCTTCATCGCGGAGTGGCCGTGACGGGGTCACTCGCGGAATGCTAACGCGCATTGCGAAGCAGAAGCCTCTCGTGTCAGGAGCGCACGCGGATGGAGGCATAAGCCTCATCGGTCCAGCCAAACTCGCGTACGCAAACTATGTCGCAACCTTCCAGCTTGGCGATCGCAGTCGCTTCGACCGTAAAGTCTTCGCCCGCAAGTAACGTTGGACCGCGAGGAGCTGGAATTTTCCTCAGCGTGTGAGAAATCGCGCGGCTGGTCACGACCCCATCAGGGAATTTCAGGACAACGGCATATCTGCGCACTTGAGGGTTCGCAGAGAATTGCTTGGCCAGCTTCGGGCCAATGGCCTTCTTTATGGACGGAGTATCAGCCGCAACGTCATAGATAATAGCGGGCTTTAGTGGCATCTTGTCTCGTGCCAGATAGCACCAATTTGCGTCCCATCCGTATCATGCCACTGGTCGAATGTCGCGTTTGAATCTTATGGGGGGTCTTCGGGCGGCGACGAGGATGTCCGCTCGCGGGCTTGATCGGGAGTCGTCGTTTTGGGGACGGTGCCTTCGACCCGTTGGGTAATTCGTCAGCCTAGGCATGTTGAAAAACGAAGCAGGCATATCAATGCGTACCGCCCGACCACGCGATGATGCTCTCGACGAGAACGATACCGATAACAAGCTCATTGGGGTTTACAGCAGCGCTGCCGAGGCGGATGCCGCAAGAAAGCGCAAGCTTCAATTCGAGGGCTTTCGCGACTATCCCGATTGTTTCGTTGTCGACGAATATGTAGTCGATAGGGACGCTTGGAGCGAAGGGTTCGTCACCGGTGCCGCCGGCTGAGTGAGTCCGTGGGGTGGGCAAAGACGTCGTGTGGCGCAAGCCACGCGATGTTGTGCCCACCAAGCAACTTTTCGCGCAAGACGGTGGACACGGCGCGTTCAGATAGCACGGACAAACAGGCTGTCTCGGACGCGCCTTTGCCCACCCTACGCACTGTGGTGTTTGTCGCGAACCAAGTTCAATGACTCAATTTTTTGATGCAGATCGGTTGGCCATTGGGGACAGGAGTGCAATCCCAATCCGGACCAAATCCGGTATTCGGCTTAGAATTCGGAAACCAGTAGAAGCTGGAAACGAGAAGGCAAAGCAGAGCGAGGATGAACAGAATACCCAATACGTCACCGCGCCTTGGATAAGGCAGAGGCCATCTCATGAGAGTGTCCTCAGTCCGCATTTCGGTCGGGCAATAGGATCGAGAAACACCCAATGCGATAGCAATAGCTGCGAAGAGGGAATTGTTCTACGCGCAGTATGCGTTGGAGGAGGCCGCCACTCACGGCCTCACCACCAGCACCGAGCACTTCGCGTAGCGCACGACATGCCCGGCATTGCTGCCGAGGAAGTAGGTGCGCATCGCCGGGCGGTGCGAGGTCATCACGATCAGGTCGGCGTTGACCTTGGCCGCCTCCTCGAGGATCTCGTGATAGATGCCGCCCTGGCGTACCGTGTAACTGATGCGCTCGGCCGGGATGCCGGATTCGCGCGCCACGATCGACAGCGCTTCCTCGGCGGTCTCGCGCTGCTGCGCATCGAAATCGGCCGGGACGTATTCGGCGAGCATCACCGGCGTCATCGGCATCACGTTGAGCAGATGCACCGTGCCGCTCCAAGTCTGCGCCAGCGTGGCCGCGGTGGCGATGGCCGGCTTGGCGAGGTCGGTGTCGGCCAGATCGATCGGCACCAGAATCGAGTTGAACATCGAAGGTCCTCCTCTCTGTCCGCCGGCATTACGCGCCGGACCCGACCTGCCTGTCAATCGACCGAGCCGTGCTTGAGCAGCTTGGGCGTGACGAACCTCAGGAGATGGCCGCGGGTGAAGCTGATATCGCCCCAATCGTCGGTGTCGAAATCGAGCACCGCGAGTCCCGCGGTCGGCATGTTGCGCATCAGCTCGTGGCGGGCCTCGGAATCGCCCTCGCCGGTCAGCGCCAGCGCCAGCTCGTGCATGCCCGGATTGTGTCCGACGAGCAGGAGCTGCTTCGGATCATGCGCTGCCGCGAGCCGGATGTGATGCAGCATCTGCATCGGCTCGGCGCCGTAGAGCTCGGGAACGGTCTCGACCTGCGGGGCCGGGACGCGGTCCTTCATTGCCGCAAGTGCGAGGTCCCAGGTCTGCTGCGCCCGAACCGCGGTCGAGACCAGCACCAGCTCCGGCGCGGGCGGGTGGCTGGCGATGAAATCGCCGATCATGGCGGCATCCTGGTGCCCGCGCTCGTCGAGACGGCGGTCCTGGTCGCGGCCGGTCGGCGCGTCAGTCTCGGTCTTGGCGTGGCGCAGCAGCATCAATCGGCGCATGGAATTCCGTCTCGAATCGTTCAGGCTGGGTCAGCCTGTACCACGTCTCTTTATCGCCATTAAAAGCGTCATGACGTCCGGCGCAGGGTTCGCTAAGAAAACGCCATGAGCGAGACTTCCACAAGCGTGAACGATGACGCGGATGCCGCAGGTGCACACGGCCGCACCAGGCTGAATTTCGACCTCGATGTCGACGTCTGCGTCGTCGGGGCGGGATTGGCCGGCTTGACGGTGGCGTTGTGCGCGGCCCGGCAGGGGGCGAGCGTCGCGGTGCTGGAAGGCCGCCAGGTCGGATGGAACGCATCCGGTCACATGATCGGGACGGTCATGCCCGGGTTCGACCTGCCGCTGCCGGATCTGATCGAGCGCGTCGGGCTCGCGCATGCCCGGGCGCTATGGGCGTTGTCCTGGTCCGGTGCCGAGTTCATCCGCGCCCAGGCCACCGCGGCGATGCCGGGCATCGGACTCAGCGAAGGCGCGCTCGAAGTCTCGAATGTCGACGCCGGCGACGCCTTGATCCGCCGCCTCCAGATGCTGCACGAGGATTTCGACACCGAGGTCGAGGGCTGGCAGGTCGAGCGCGTCAGGACCGAGCTCAAGACCGACCGCTACTTCCATGGCGTCCATTACCCCAAGGCGTTCCAACTCGACGGCCGCAGGTACGTTCACGCGCTGGCGCGGCTCGCGCACCGGGCCGGGGCAAGGATCTTCGAGGACACGCCGGTGGTCAGCATCGACGCGTCGGGCGTGCGCAAGCGCATCGTGACGCCGTCGGCGCGGATGCGCGCCTCGCACATCGTGCTGGCCGGCAACATCCATCTCGGCGCGCCGCTGCAGAAGCTATCCGATACGCTGTTGCCGGTGTGGCGCTATGGCGGCGTCACCGCGCCGCTCGGCGAGCGGCTGGCTGATGCGATCGCCTTCCGGGGCTCGGTCAGCGACACCGACGGCATCGATCATTTCCGCGTCGTCGACGGCGACCGGCTGATGTGGGCGAGCCCGGAGACGACCTGGGACGCCCGGCCCAGCGGATTTGCCGCGGCGCTGCAGCGCCGGATCCGCACGGTGTTCCCGCAACTCGGCCGCGTCGAGATCGCCGAGACCTTCGGCGGCGTCACCGGCCAGACCGTGCACGGCATGCCGCAGATCGGCCAGCTCCGCAAAGGCCTGTGGGTTGCGAGCGGCTTCGGCCGGCAGGGGCTCAACACCTCGGCGATGGCCGGGCAGTTGATCGCGCAGGCGATCCTCGCCGGCGACGACCGCTGGAAGCTGTTCTCGCCGTTCGAATTGGTCTGGGCCGGCGGCGTCAGCGGCCGGGTCGCCGGCCATGTCGTCAATCTGTGGATCCGGGGCCGCGCCGCCGCGGCCGGGACGCTGGCGCGGCACCGCGAGCGCGTCCGCGCGCAGGAGCGTGTGCGCGAGATCAGGGCGGCCGAAGCGCGGCGCCGGGCGGCCGAGCGGCCCGGCTCGCGGCTGCCGCTGCGGCCGCAGCCGTCCGATCTGAACCACCGTCCCGACGCCGGGGAGGGCTGACACCTCGCAAGAAAGTGAGCCGTCGCGCCCGCGCCCGACGTAACTTCGCGGGATCCCGTCCGTAGATCCGGTAACCCATCACCGCACGGAGACGTCCATGATCGACCGCCGCATGATGTTCACCACCGCCGCCGGACTGTTCGGCTTCTCCGCCCTGCGCTGGCTCGGCGGTTCCGCGCCGGCCCGCGCCGCCGAGAAGTTCGAGATCGAGAAGACCGAGGCCGAGTGGCGCGCGCAATTGACGCCGCAGCAATACGAGATCCTGCGCGAGGAGGGCACCGAGCGGCCCTGGACCAGCCCGCTGCTGAAGGAGCATCGCAAGGGCACCTTCGCCTGCGCCGGCTGCGACCTGCCGCTGTTCTCCTCCGACACCAAGTTCGACAGCGGCACCGGCTGGCCGAGCTTCTTCAAGCCGCTCGACAATGCCGTGGCGACCCGCCAGGACAAGACCTACGGCATGGTCCGCACCGAGGTGCATTGCCGCCGCTGCGGCGGCCATCTCGGCCATGTGTTCGACGACGGCCCCAAGCCGACCGGCCTGCGCTACTGCATGGACGGGCTCTCGCTCACGTTCCACCCGGCAAATCCGTCGTCGACCTGACAGGAATTTGCGCCAGGATATTCCGGCTCGTCCGTTCAAGGCTCGATGGGGGTCTTCAGGACGCGCCGGCAGCCGTGACGAGCGGCCGTGCCGGAGCGCGATTTGGCGCGTCCGGCCCGGCAAGAACTGCCGGCTCGGCAATTGTTCACCAGTTTTGACGCCGCTTTTTTTACGTTGTTGTTTTCCAACACGCTGATTTCACAGCATTTTCGCATCTGGCACAGCGATTGCGACAGCTCTCCACGAAACGCGGTGCGGGCCGACCCGCCACCGGCATCACAGTGGAGAGATTGGTATGGGTATCTTCGACGCGATGAACACTTCGGTGAGCGGTCTGTCCGCTCAATCATTCGCGCTGCAGAATATTTCCGGTAACATCGCGAACGCGTCGACCGTCGGCTACAAGGGAATCGGCACCAGCTTCGAAGACCTCATTCCCAACGCGACCAACCCGACGCGCCAGAATGCCGGCGGCGTCACGGCCTTCGCCAAGGCCACCATCACCACCCAGGGCACCGTCTCGACGTCCTCGGTCGCCACCAACATGGCGATCAACGGCGACGGCTTCTTCAACGTGCAGAAGGCCTCCTCGGTCGTCGATAACGTGCCGGTCTTCACCGGCGTCACCAACTACACCCGCCGCGGCGACTTCCAGCTCAACGCCAACGGCAACCTGATCAATGGCGCCGGCTATTACCTGATGGGTGTCGCGGTCGATCCGAAGACCGGCAACGCCACCGGCAACGTGCCGACCGTGCTGCAATTCGCCAACAATTTCGTGCCGGCGCAGGCGACCACCGCAATCCAGTACGCCGCCAACCTGCCGACGCAGCCGAAGACCGCCGCCAGCGGCAACGCTGCGACCGGCACGCTGGTCGCGGCCGGCGGCCTCAACTCGGCCGACCTCTCCAACGTGCCGCTGCCGGTCGGCACCAATTTCTACGCCGACTCCACCGTCACCGGCGCCACCGCCGTGAACAAGGTGCCGGCGCAGATCACGACCTCGACATTGTTGAGCGGCGCCAGCGGCGACTCGATCTCGAGCAATTTCACCACCGGCGACACCATCACCATGACCGGCAGCGCCGGCGACGTCGTCACCTTCACCTTCGTCGCCTCCGGCGCCTCGGGTACCCAGATCAATGTCGGCGACTCCGTCGGCACGCTGCTGGCGAAGATCGCGGCCGTCACCGGCGTGCAGCCGACCATCACCGCCGGCAAGATCACGCTGCATTCCGGCAGCGGCGAGGACTGGAACTTGAGCAGTGCCTCGCCGGGTTTCACCGCGCTCGGCCTCACGTCACCCGTGGCACTGACGCGCACGGCGAGTCCCGGCACCGGCATCGTGATCGGCAACGATCTCACCAACTTCAACAACGAGACGATCTCGGGCGGCGCGGTCACGGCCTACAATTCGTCGGGCACGCCGGTGAACGTGCAGCTGCGCTGGGGCAAGGTCGACAGCTCGACGCTCGGCACGGGCCACAAGGACACCTGGAACCTGTTCTACCAGACCAACTCCAGCGCCACTGGCTCGACCGTGGCCTGGCAGAACGTCGGCACCAATTTCACGTTCGCCTCCGACGGCTCGCTCGTGTCGCCGACGACCTCCAACATCTCCATTCCCAACGTCGTGGTCGACGGCACCACGCTCGGCACCGTCAGCCTCAACATCTCCTCGGGCGCGCTGACGCAATATGCGAGCACGATCGGCTCGGCGACGATCAACCAGATCAATCAGAACGGCTTCGCCGCCGGCCAGCTGCAGTCGGTCGCCGTCAACAACAGCGGCGTCGTCACCGGCACCTTCTCCAACGGCCAGACCATCAACCTGGCGCAGGTCACGCTGTCGCACTTCAACGGCACCAACTACCTGAAGGCGCTCGACGGCGGCGCCTACGAGGCGACCGACCAGTCCGGCCAGGCCATCATCGGCGCGACCGGCAAGATCTCGGGCGGCTCGCTGGAAGGCTCCAACACCGACATCGCCGACGAGTTCACCAAGCTGATCGTGACCCAGCAGGCCTATTCGGCCAACACCAAGGTGATCACGACGGCCAATTCGATGGTGCAGGATCTTCTGAACGTGCTGCGCTGATCGCGCTGAGACGTGGCAGTTGAATTGACATAAGGCTACCGAACATGGGTTTGAGTTCTGCCCTCGCCACCGCGATGTCCGGCCTGCGCTCGACGCAGGCCGCGCTCTCGATCATCTCATCGAACGTCGCCAACGCGAACACGCCCGGCTACGTCGCGCAGAACCCGAACCAGATCGAGGTCGCCAGCGGCGGCTTCGGCTCGACGGTGACGACGACGGGCGTCAACCGTCAGCTCGACTTGTTCGTCCAGAACCAGCTCCGCACCGAGACCTCGGGTGGGACCTATGCCAATCAGATGGCCAACATCCTGAGCCAGCTGCAGACCGTGTACGGTACGCCCGGCGGCAGCGGCACGCTCGAGACGGCGCTGAACAATTTCACCACGGCGCTGCAGTCGCTGTCGAACAATCCGAGCAACCAGTCGGCGCAGTCGGTGGCGCTGTCGGCGGCGCAGGGCGTGGCGCTGCAGCTCAACGCGACCACCAAGGGCATCCAGACCCTGCGCACCAATGTCGAGCAGGACATCGGCAATTCGGTCACGCAGGCCAACGCGGCGATCAAGCAGATCGCGACGCTCAACACGCAGCTGCAGGGCCTCGACAGCTCCGACCCGCTGGCGGCGACCCTGCAGGACCAGCGCGACAACGCGATCAACACGCTTGCCAAATATGTCGACATCCGCGTCGTGTCGGATCCGACCAACGGCACGAGCGTGTTCACCAATTCGGGCATCCAGCTGGTCGGCGCAGGCCTCAGCTCCGAGTTCACCTTCTCGTCGCCGGGGACGCTCGACGCCACCTCGCTCTACAACAGCGATCCGACCAAGACCGGCGTCGGGCAGCTCAACATCAAGCTGTCGAACGGCGTGTCGCTCGACGTCGTGTCGAACAATCTCCTGAACTCGGGTCAGATCGCGGCCGACCTCAAGCTGCGCGACCAGACCCTGGTGCAGGCGCAGACCCAGGTCGACCAGCTCGCGGCGACGATGGCCTCGGCGCTGTCCGACAAGACCACGGCGGGTACCGCGGTGGCGGGACCTCCGGCCGGCTTCGACGTCTCGACCAGCGGGCTGCTGGCGGGCAACACCATCAACCTGACCTACACGGATTCGAGCAACGTCCAGCGCCAGGTCAAGATCGTCAACGTCAACGATCCCGCGGCGCTGCCGCTGAAGAACGCCTCCGGCGCCAACCCGTCCTATGTCGGCGTCGACTTCTCGCTCGGCATGGCCTCGGTGGTGTCGCAGCTCAACAGCGCGCTCGGTGGCGCGCATCTGCAGTTTTCCAATCCCTCCGGCACCACGCTGCGGATCACCGATGACGGCACCAGCCAGGCGGCGGTCAAGGCGGCCTCGGCCACCACCACGGTGCAGACGCTCGCCAGCGGCAACGCGCAACTGCCGGTTTTCACTGACGGCGGTGCGCTCTACACCGGTGCGATCACCTCGACCGGCTCGCAGATGACGGGGCTCGCGGGGCGGCTCAACGTCAACCCGGCATTGCTGAACGATCCGACCAAGCTGTCGACCTATTCGACCTCGCCGCAGACCGCGGCCGGCGACGCGACGCGACCGGACTTCCTGTTCGCGCAGCTCACCTCGGCGACCTTCAGCTACTCGCCAACCACCGGCCTCGGCTCGGCGGCGCAGCCATTCCAGGGCACGGTGTCCGGCTATCTGCAGCAGTTCGTCAGCCAGCAGGGCAGTGCCTCGACGCTGGCGACCCAGCTCAGCCAGGGCCAGGCCGTCGTGGTCAGCACGCTGAAGGAGAAGTTCCAGGGCACGGCGGGGGTCAACATGGACAGCGAGATGTCCAACCTGATCCAGGTCCAGAACACCTATGCGGCCAACGCCCATATCATGTCGGTCGTGCAAAGCATGATGCAGAGCCTGCTCCAGGCATTTTAGTGAGGCGCGTGTAAGATGTCGATCAGCAGTGTCAACTACGGAAATTCTCTGCTCGGCCTGTCCGTGCGGAACATCTCGAACCAGCTCGCGGACCTTTCCACGCAGCTCTCGAGCGGCGTCAAGGCGAACAACTACGCCGGCATGGGCCCCGACGAAGGCTTCGCGATCGCGGCGCGGGCGCAGCTCTCGAACATCTCGGCCTTCACGCTGACGATGACCCACGTCAATACCGTGATCGGCGCGGTCAATACCTCGCTGCAGTCGCTGTCCAAGATTCATGACCAGGTCCAGAGTGGCGCCTCGGCGACGCCGCAGAACCTGACCAGCACCGGCCAGACCACGGGACAATTGACGGCGCTGTCCAACCTGTCGGCCATCACCGGCATCCTCAACACCCAGGTCGGCGATCGCTACATCTTCTCCGGCAGCGCCACCGACCGGCCGGCGATCGCATCGGCCGACGACATCCTGAACGGCACCACGACGCAGGCCGGCCTGAAGCAGGTCATCGCCGAGCGGCAGCAGGCCGATCTCGGGCTCAACGGTCTCGGGCGTCTGAACCTGTCGGCGTCGGCCACGATGCCGATCACGCTGGCGGAGGACGTCGCCGGCTCGCCGTTCGGCTTCAAGCTGAGCGGCGTCACCTCGTCGCTGACCAATGCCACGGTGACCGGACCGTCCGGCTCGCCCCCGGGCATCTCGGTCGATCTCACCGCCGGCAATCCGAATGCGGGCGACCAGATCAGCTTCACCTTCAAGCTGCCCGACGGCACCTCGGAATCGATCAAGCTGACGGCGTCCACCACGACGCCGGCGCCGACCAATACGTTCGCCATCGGCGCCACGCCGGCGGCCACCTCCGCCAATCTCAATGCGGCGCTCAACACGGCGCTGTCGACGCTGGCCAACACCTCGCTGACCGCCGCCTCGGCGGTCGTCGCCGGTGACAACTTCTTCAACACGGCGAGCGCCGTGTCGGGAACGGTGGTCAACAACAAGCTCGCAACGCCGGCGCCGATCACGGGAGCGACGCTGCTGTCGGGCGGGGCGGGCTCCGACTCGATCGCGACCAGCTTTGCGACCGGCGACACCATCACGGTCAATGGGCAGACGCTGACCTTCGTCGCCTCCGGCGCCAACGGCAACAACCAGATCAATGTCGGCGACAGCGTGCAGACGCTGCTGTCGAAGATCGATACGCTCAGCGGCACGTCGACGCCGTCGACGGTCAGCGGCGGCGTGATCACCTTGCGCACCAACGACGCCGCCGGCTTCTCGGTGTCGAGCTCGAACGCGGGTGCGTTCGGGGCGCTCGGCTTCTCCGGCACCGTGACGGCGCCGACGCCGCCGTTGCGCGTCTCCGGCTCGCCGCTGGGGTCGGCGACCAGCCTCGTCAACGGTTCGGCCAACACCGTCGCCTGGTACACCGGCAACAGCGGTCCCGGCTCGGCGCGGTCGAGCGCGAGCATCCGGATCGACACGGCGCAGAGCATTCAGTTCGGCGCCCAGGGCAACGAGTTCGCGATCCGCAACCTCGTGCAGCAGACCGCGGTCTATGCCGCCGTCAACACGCCGCCAGCGGGAGCAAATGCTCCGCAGCAGATCGGTGCGCTCAGCCAGCGCATCGCCGCCAACCTGACGCCGCAGCTCGGCCAGCAGGCGATCTCGGATATCCAGACCGAGTTCGCCAACGCCCAGACCACGATGAAGGACGCCACGGCGCGCCAGACCCAGGCCAAGGCGGCGATGCAGGCCATGGTCGACCAGACCGAGGGCATCTCGCAGCAGGAGGTGGCGAGCCAGATCCTGCAGCTGCAGACCAACCTCCAGGCGTCCTACCAGACGACGGCGATGCTGGCCCAGTTGACGCTGGTGAAATATCTGTAGCGCCCCGGGGGCGGCGGTTAGGTTTTCGTTAACCACGTCTCTTTAGCTTTTGTTCAGATCTGGGGCGAGAGCCTCTTTGTCTGGAGGCGGACGTGAGTGACGGAACCGACGAGCGCATTCATCTGGTGGTCGCGACACCATGCTTCGGCGGCCAGGTGTCGAGCATCTATGCGAGCTCGATCTTCGCCCTGCAGCGCGAGTTGCGCGCCGCGTCCAACGTCGACCTCACCGTCCACATGCGCGACGGCGATGCGCTGATCACCCGTGCCAGGGCCAATCTCGTTACCCTGTTCCTCAACGATCCCTCGGCCACGCATCTGCTCTTCGTCGATGCCGACATCGGCTTCACGCCGAAGCAGGTGTTCCGGCTGATCGCGTCCGGCGGCGACATGGTCGCCGGCGTCTATCCGGTCAAGAAGGTCAACTGGAACAAGGCGCGCCGCGCCATCAATTCCAACCGCATGGACGTGCCGGCGGCATCGCTCGACTACGTGCTGGAGATCGACAATCCGGACCACGTTGCGGTGGTCAACGGCTTCACCCGCGTGCGCTATGCCGGCGCCGGCTTCCTGATGGTCCGCCGCCGCGTCATCGAGACGATGATCGCGCATCCGGCCTACGCCCCGCTGCAGTTCTTCCGCGAGCATTCGCAGGATGCGCTGGCCGGCAGTCCGAACCGCTTCGCGCTGTTCGAATGCATGATCGACCCGGCGACCGGGACCTATCTCAGCGAGGATTTCGCGTTCTGCAGGCGATGGACCGATCTCGGCGGCGAGATCTGGGCCGATCTCGACAGCCGGCTCGATCACGTCGGTCCGTCCGTGTTTCACGGCAATGTCGCCTCGCAATTCGCGTCGGCGGTGGCGGTTCCCACCGCCGCCGCGGCCGACGCAGCCTGACGATCCGCGCGATGACCCCGGCGGTAACCCGGTCGCAGATATCCCAATCATCCCGGATCGACCGGCGCGAGCAGGGCGCCGCGACCGGACTGCGCGATCTCTTTGCCTTGCTCGGCGATCTCCTGATCGATGGCGGCGATACCCGCCTGGCGCTCGATCGCCCCTGGGGCCGCAACGTCTATGGCTGCGGGCCGTCGCCCGAACCCGATGTGCTGAGCTTCGCATCGAGCACGGCTTCGCCGATTTCAGAACGCGCCTATGCGCGCGTCGAGCTGGCGCGCGAGCAGCTGATGCATGCGGCGATCTCGCTCGGCCTCGACGCCGCGCTCGACCGGCGCACCGAGGAGATGCGCTGCGAATTGCGCGGATATCTCGGCCTTGCCGACGAGATCGACATCGTGTTCTCGCCGTCCGGCACCGACTCGCAACTGCATGCGCTGGCGCTGGTGCGGGCGGTGCTGGGCGAGGCCGTCACGAGCATCGTCGTCGGCAGCGACCAGACCGGAAGCGGCACCGCCGCGAGCGCCCGGGGACACCATTTCAGCACGCGGACGGCGAACGGTCTGGCGGTGCGGACGAACACGCCGATCGAGGGGCTCTCGGGCGACGCCGTGTCGCTGCCGCTGCTCGACGGCGCATCGATGCAGCCGCGCGTTGCTATCGATGCCGAGATGCTCGACAGCGTCGAGGCGCTGGTGCGAAGGGGCCGTGGCGTCCTGCTGCAGGTCATGGATTCCTCCAAGCTCGGCTGGCGCGCGCCGGACATGGCCTGCCTGGGCGAGGTGGCGCGGCGCTGGCCGGGGCGCGTGCAGGTTGTCGTCGATGCCTGCCAGATGCGGCTCGGCGCGGCGCGGCTGCGCGATCATCTCGAACGCGGCCATCTGGTGCTCGTCACGGGCTCGAAGTTCTTCGGCGGCCCCGCCTTCAGCGGCGCGCTGCTGGTGCCCGCGGCCGCATCGGCTGCGCTGCGCCGCGGACATCCGATCGCGCCCGGCCTGTTCGACTATGTCAATCGCAGCGATTGGCCGCTCGCCTGGACGGATCTGCGCGCGCGCACGGCGCCGCGCGCCAATATCGGCCAGTGGCTGCGCTGGGAGGCCGCGCTGGAGGAGATCGCCGCGTATCACGCCGTGCCCGAGACGTTCCGCCGGATGGCGATCCGGCAGCTCGGCGAGTCCATCGAAAGCCTGCTGATGCTGTCGCCGGTGCTGCGTCCGATCGCCGCCCGCGCGCCTGCGCCGGATGGGAGCGATGGCGAGTTCGGCTTTCCCACCATCTTCCCGTTCGCGCTCCAGCGTGACGGCGGCCCGCTCGGCCTCGGTGAGACGCAGGCGGTGTATCGCGCGCTGCAGCGCGATCTCGGCAGCCGCTTCACTGGACGCGCAGCCGAGATTGCCGCGCGCCAGTGCCTGATCGGCCAGCCGGTGCGGATCGAACGCGCGGGCGAGGCGCAGTCGGCCGCGCTGCGGCTGTGCATCGGCGCGCGCCAGGTGACGGACGCATGGTGCGACGACGTCACCGCGGCCCGGGTCAATCTCGAATCCGACATCGACCGCGTCGCCGACATCGTTGCCAAAACAGAGCTGCTCGTATCGGATCTGAGCAGCCAGGATCTCAGGGACATCTGCAATGCCGACTGATTTGCTCGCGCTGGCCGACGCCACCGACGCAGGATGTGCCGACCGGATCGGCATGGCCAAGCTCGCCAAGGCCGCCTTCGACGGCCAGGACCTGAAACCGATGTGGGCCGCCTTGCTCGCCAAGCTGCTCGACGGCCGCGCGGAGCCGGGCGAGGGGCTCGATCTCGCGCTGATCGCGCAGCTCATCGGCGAGAAATCGTCCGGGCTCGCGATCCAGCACGACGTTCTGCAGTCGCAGCAGCTCTACCGCGTTGCCTGCAACAGCGCGACGCCGCGGCTGCGCGTGCTCGCGCTCGCGGCGGCCACCGACATGGGCAGCAACACGCCGATCGAATTCCTGCTCGAGGACACCGACTTCGAGCTGCTGCTGCTCTATGTCGTTCCGGGCGCGGACCTGCTGGCGCCTTTGCCCGCTCATGACGTCGCCATCGTCATCGCGTCCGATTCCGAGGATTGTCAGCACGCGCTGCGCGAGATCGATGCCGTCGCGGCGCGCTGGCCGCGTCCGCTGCTGAATCCGCCGGAGCGGATCTGGCATCTCGATCGCGACAAGCTGCATGCGCGGCTCGCCGGCATCGACGGGCTCACCATTCCGGCGACCATTCCCGTCGACCGCGAGCGCCTGATCGGGATCGCCGACGAGCGCGAATGGATCACGGACGTCGACCACTCGCTCGTCTTCCCGGTCATCGTGCGGCCGCGCGGTTCGCATGCCGGCGTCGGCCTGGAGAAGGTCGACGAGCCGCTCGAGCTGTCGCTCTATCTCGACGAGCGCAGCGAGCAGGAGTTCTTCGTCTCGCGCTTCGTCGACTATGCCAGCGAGGACGGTCAGTTCCGCAAGTACCGCATCGTGTTCGTCGACGGCACGGCCTACGCCTGCCACATGGCGATCGCGCGACGCTGGGACATCTGGTACCTCAACGCCAACATGGCCGGCAGCGAGAGCAAGCGCCTCGAAGAGGCGACCTTCATGCAGACCTTCGACATCGGCTTCGGCCGCCGTCATCGCAGCGTGCTCGATGCGATCGCCGCGCGCGTCGGTCTCGACTATTTCATCATCGACTGCGCCGAGACCAGGGACGGCACGCTGCTGGTGTTCGAGGCCGACAATACGGCCGTCGTCCACAACATGGATTCGCCGGAGGTCTTCCCCTACAAGCCGCCGCAGATGCAGAAGATCTTCGCGGCCTTCGCGGCCATGATCGAGAAGCGCGCCACGTCGCGGGCGGAGCAGGCGGCGTGACCGTCGGGCTGCGCATCGATCCTGCGTCGCGGACGGCGGAGACGCTCGATCCGCAACATTGGGACGAGATGCGCGCGCTCGGTCATCGCATGCTCGATGACATGATCGACTATGTCGCCGATATCCGCGACCGGCCGGTGTGGCAGCCGATGTCGCCGGCGACACGGCAGAGCTTCCGCAGCGCGCTGCCGCATGCGCCGACCGATCTCGCCGAGGTCTATCGCGATTTCAGCGAGCTCGTCGTTCCCTACGCGACCGGCAACGTGCATCCTGGATTCATGGGCTGGGTGCATGGCGGCGGCACCGTGGTCGGCATGCTCGCCGAGATGCTGGCTGCCGGATTGAACGCCAATCTCGGCGGCCGCGACCACGCGCCGATCGAGGTCGAGCGGCAGGTCGTCGACTGGACGCGTCAGTTGTTCGGCTTTCCGGCAAGCGCCAGCGGCATCTTCGTCACCGGCACCTCGATGGCCAATCTGATGGCGGTGCTGGTCGCTCGCCGCAACGCGCTCGGCGCGGCGGTTCGCTCGGCGGGTCTCGGTGAGGAGGGGCGGCGCTTGCGCGCCTACACGTCGAAGGCGGCGCATGGCTGCATCGCCAAGGCGATGGACATCTGCGGACTGGGCAGCGACGCGCTCGGCTGCATCGCGGTGGATGCCGCACATCGCATCGACGTCGGCGAGCTGCGGACCGCGATCGCGCGCGATCGCGCCGCGGGACTGCATCCGTTTCTCGTCGTCGCCTCGGCGGGCACCGTCGATATCGGCGCCATCGACGACCTCGCTGATATTTCCGAGCTCTGCCGTGCCGAGGGGCTCTGGTTTCACGTCGACGGCGCCTTCGGTGCGCTTGCGATGCTGTCAGCGGAGCTCGCACCGAAGCTCGCCGGCATCGAACAGGCGGATTCGATTGCGCTGGATTTTCACAAATGGGGGCAGGTGCCCTACGATGCGGGCTTCCTGCTGGTGCGCGATGGCACCAAGCATCGCGACGCCTTCGCCTCGCCGGCCGCCTATCTGCGCCGGGAAACCCGTGGTCTCGCGGCGGGCGCCGAGTGGCCCTGCGATCTCGGTCCTGATCTGTCGCGCGGCTTCCGGGCGTTGAAGACATGGTTCACGCTGAGGACGTTCGGCACGGATGCGCTCGGCGCCGTGATCGCGCGAAGCTGCGAGCTCGCGCGCCATCTGGAGGCGCGGGTGCGCGCCGAGCCCGAGCTCGAGCTGCTGGCGCCGGTCAATCTCAACATCGTCTGCTTCCGCTATCGTGCCGACGATGCCGATGCACTCAACGGCGAGATCGTCGCCGACATCCACGAATCCGGCCTCGCCGCGCCGTCGACCACGATGCTCGACGGACGGCTGGCGATCCGTGCCGCGATCGTCAATCATCGCACCGGGACGAGCGACATCGACCGGCTGATTGCGGCGGTCCTCATGTTCGGCCGCCAGCGCGCGGCCGGTCTCACGCCGTTGATCGAGGTCGATGCGCCGCCGCTGGCGCTCTGAGCGCAAACCGTATCTCGGCGTCGTCCGCTGGTTGATGACGACCGCCGGCAGAATGTCGCCGCGCGTCGAAACCTTTCCAAAGGTGGTTGACGCGTTGTGAACGACGGGCGCGTTTGTTGAATCAACGAGCCTTTTCAAAGGGCGTTCTTGCGCGATGACGCGGCAATGAGCCGCGCCGATGCGCCTGTTCCGCTGATTGAGGCGGCTGCGCACCACAACCCTTCAGCGTTTGTTAGCCACTGCCATTCACCGTGACGCCCGTCGTCCGGGGTCGTTCAAATCGACCTGGGCTGCACCCCGATCTCGAAGGGATCGGGGTTTATTTCACACCAGAAGGGTATGAAAATGTCAGGTATCGTCCTCTCGGCGTCGGTGCGCCAGAATTTGCTGTCGCTTCAGTCGACGGCTCAGCTCCTCGCCACCACCCAGAACAATCTCTCCACGGGCAAGAAGGTCAACTCGGCGCTCGACAATCCGACCAACTTCTTCACCGCCCAGGGTCTCGACAACCGCGCTTCCGACATCTCCAATCTGCTCGACGGCATCGGCAACGGCGTGCAGGTGCTGCAGGCCGCCAACACCGGCATCACCTCGCTGCAGAAGCTCGTCGACAGCGCCAAGTCGATCGCCAACCAGGTTCTGCAGAGCGCGGTGGGCTACTCCACCAAGTCGAGCGTGACCTCGGCGGCTCTGACCGGTGCGACCGCCACTGACCTGCTCGGCTCCAGCTCGACGGCTGTGACCGGCTCGGTCGTGAACAACGACAATACCTCGAGCGCGGTGGCGATCACCGGCTCGACCAAGCTGTCGGGCACGGCGGGCACCGCGTCGAACAACCTCGCCTCCGGCATCACCTCCGGTGAGACGCTGGTCGTCAACGGCACCACCTTCACCTTCATCACCGGCACGTCCTCGACGGGCACCAACATCGGCATCGGCGACAGCGTCAGCAACCTGCTGTCGGCGATCCAGACCCAGACCGGCGTGACCGCGTCGATCACCGCGGGTGCGATCACCCTGACGCCGCCGGCGGCGGGATTGACGCTCTCGGGCAGCACCGGCACCTTGGGCAAGCTCGGGCTGACTGCTGTCGGCGACGGCTTGTCAGGTCAGACCTTGACGGTCGGCGCCACAGGAGGTGGCACGGCGACAAGCATCACGTTCGGTCTAGGGACAGGACAGGTCAAGTCGCTGAACGATCTCAACGCGAAGCTCGCAGCCAACAACCTGCAGGCCTCGATCGATTCGTCGACCGGCAAGATCACCCTCAGCACGACCAACGACGCGGCGTCGGCCACGATCGGCGCGATCGGCGGTACGTCGGCTGCATCCAGCCAGGCCTTCAACGGTCTGACGGCGGCGGCTCCGGTGGCGGATGTGACCGCGCAGACGCAGCGCGCGAGCCTGGTCTCGCAGTACAACAACGTGCTGGCGCAGATCAATACGACTGCGAGCGATGCGTCGTTCAACGGTGTCAACCTGCTGAACGGCGATACGCTGAAGCTGACCTTCAACGAAAACGGCAAGTCGACGCTGTCGATCACCGGCGTGACCTTCAACTCCGCGGGGCTCGGGCTGACGACCCTGACCTCGGGCACCGACTTCCTCGACAACAACTCGGCGAACAAGGTCATCGGCGTGCTCACCACCGCCAGCTCCACGCTGCGCAACGAGGCCTCGACGCTGGGTTCGAACCTGTCGGTGGTGCAGGTTCGTCAGGACTTCAACAAGAACCTGATCAACGTGCTGCAGACCGGCTCGTCGAACCTGACGCTGGCCGACACCAACGAGGAAGCGGCCAACAGCCAGGCGCTGTCGACCCGCCAGTCGATCGCGGTGTCCGCGCTGTCGCTCGCCAACCAGTCGCAGGCGAGCGTGCTGCAGCTGCTGCGCTGATCCGCAAGCATCGCATCTCGACGACCAGGGCGGCGGGGGAAACCCCGCCGCCTTTTTATCGGAGGAAAGGTCCGACATTGCTGCGGCGTAGCTTGGCGAGCGCGCAAAAATCGGAAAGCCCGGTCTCGCGACTGGCGAGCCGGGCCTTTCGATGTCGGGTGAGGAGACGAAAGCTCAGGCCGCCGAGCTCACCGGCTTGTCCTGCTGTTCGGCTTCAGCCTGCTCGATCAGCTTCTTCTCGTAGGCGACGAGCTTCTTGGCTTCCTTCAGCGCCTGGTAGAGATCGCCGTTGAGGATATGACCGTTGATCGCCTCGATAATCGGCCAGGCGCTCGGCACCGTGGTGATGATGTCGCGCAGCAGGTTGAAATAGGTGCCGTGATCCGCGTCTGCCCCCGGCGAGATGTACATCAGCTGGACCGCAAGATAGACGAGCTTGGCCGGCGTGTCGGCCGTCTCCGGCGTCAGGATGTCCTTCTCGCGCAGGATCGGAATGTTCTCGCCGTCGATCAGGAGGCGCGCGCGCTGATCGGTGTTGGTGATCACGCAGGAGCCGATGATGATGCGCTCATGCGGCTTCAGTTCGACTTTCAGGGCCATTCTCATTCTCCGTTGCCGCAATCGGCGTGGCGCCGAACCTGCTGCGTCGAGGCCGATGACGGGTCCAGCTGCCAGTCTAGATCGCGCGGGGAGTCTGCGCGCTCGATCGGTCGGTGCGCAGCAATCCTTTCCGATCATGGTTAACGGACGGTAAACGGCCGCGCCCGCCTGGCGAATATACGGTGTTTTCAAGGTGATCCGCGGCGAATCGCCGATGCGCGGCCGTGCCGATGCCACGCATCGGGGACCGCGAGCGGTCGTGACTTCACTGTTTGTTAGCCGCTCGCATTTACCTTAACGCCCGTCGCCCGGTGGTGCAGTCACCGACGGGCTTCGCCTTGATCCTGAATGGATCGGGCCGTTTGTTTCACACCAGAAGGGTATGAAAATGTCAGGTATTGTTCTCTCGGCGTCGGTGCGTCAGAATCTGCTCTCGCTTCAGTCGACGGCTCAGCTCCTCGCCACCACCCAGAACAATCTCTCCACGGGCAAGAAGGTCAACTCGGCGCTCGACAATCCGACCAACTTCTTCACCGCCCAGGGTCTCGACAACCGCGCTTCCGACATCTCCAATCTGCTCGACGGTATCGGCAACGGCGTGCAGGTGCTGCAGGCCGCCAACACCGGCATCACCTCGTTGCAGAAGCTCGTCGACAGCGCCAAGTCGATCGCCAACCAGGTGCTGCAGAGCTCCGTGGGCTACTCGACCAAGTCCAGCGTGACCTCGGCGGCTCTGACCGGGGCGACCGCCACCGACCTGCTCGGCTCCAGCTCGACAGCTGTGACCGGCTCGGTCGTGAACAACGACAATACCTCGAGCGCGGTGGCGATCACCGGCTCGACCAAGCTGTCGGGCACGGCGGGCACCGCGTCGAACAACCTCGCCTCCGGCATCACCTCCGGTGAGACGCTGGTCGTCAACGGCACCACCTTCACCTTCATCACCGGCACGTCCTCGACGGGCACCAACATCGGCATCGGCGACAGCGTCAGCAACCTGCTGTCGGCGATCCAGACCCAGACCGGCGTGACCGCGTCGATCACCGCGGGTGCGATCACCCTGACGCCGCCGGCGGCGGGATTGACGCTCTCGGGCAGCACCGGCACCTTGGGCAAGCTCGGGCTGACTGCTGTCGGCGACGGCTTGTCAGGTCAGACCTTGACGGTCGGCGCCACAGGAGGTGGCACGGCGACAAGCATCACGTTCGGTCTAGGGACAGGACAGGTCAAGTCGCTGAACGATCTCAACGCGAAGCTCGCAGCCAACAACCTGCAGGCCACGGTCGACTCGTCCACCGGCAAGATCTCGATCACCACGACCAACGACGCGGCTTCGGCCACGATCGGTGCGATCGGCGGTACGTCGGCTGCATCCAGCCAGGCCTTCAACGGTCTGACGGCGGCGGCGCCGGTGGCGGATGCGACCGCGCAGACGCAGCGCGCGAGCCTGGTCTCGCAGTACAACAACGTGCTGGCGCAGATCAACACGACCGCGGCCGACGCCTCGTTCAACGGTGTCAACCTGCTGAACGGCGATACGCTGAAGCTGACCTTCAACGAGAACGGCAAGTCGACGCTCTCGATCACCGGTGTGACCTTCAACACTGGCGGTCTTGGCCTGTCGAACCTCACCTCGGGCACCGACTTCCTCGACAACAACTCGGCGAACAAGGTGATCACCCTGTTGAACTCGGCGAGCTCGACGCTGCGGTCGGAAGCCTCCACGCTGGGTTCGAACCTGTCGGTGGTGCAGATCCGTCAGGACTTCAACAAGAACCTGATCAACGTGCTGCAGACCGGCTCGTCGAACCTGACGCTGGCCGACACCAACGAGGAAGCGGCCAACAGCCAGGCGCTGTCGACCCGTCAGTCGATCGCGGTGTCCGCGCTGTCGCTCGCCAACCAGTCGCAGGCGAGCGTGCTGCAGCTGCTGCGCTGATCCACAAGCATCGCATCTCGACGACCAAGGCGGCGGGGGAAACCCCGCCGCTTTTTTTTCGCCTGGTTTGGCCGTCCGGCCCGTATCAATACTGGTCTGGAACCGGACGCGAGTGGAGCCAAGGATCGCAACCAGTCGTTAAGCAAGAAATTTAAAGTGCCATTAACCATGTTTTAAAAGTGGGTGGACTAGAACCCCCTGGTGAATAACTAGGAAGGTTTCACACACATGTCCGGTATCGTTCTCTCGGCTTCGGTTCGCCAAAACCTGCTGGCGCTGCAAAACACCGCATCGCTGCTGGCCACGACTCAAAACAACCTGGCCACCGGCAACAAGGTCAACACGGCGCTCGATAACCCCACCGAATTCTTCACCTCGCAATCGCTCAACAACCGCGCGAGCGACATTGCGAATCTGCTCGACAGCATCGGCAACGGTGTCCAGGTTCTCCAGGCTGCGAATACCGGTCTCACCTCACTTCAGAAGCTTGTCGACAGCGCCAAATCGATCGCAAGCCAGGTGCTTCAGGCGCCGACGGGATACACCACCAAGTCGAGCGTGACCTCCGCGGTCATCTCAGGGGCGACGGCGAACAACCTGCTCGGCAGCTCCTCAAACAATTTCGTGACCGGCAGCACGGTCAACAACGACAACCTCAGCTCGGCCGTTGCGATCACCGGATCCACCAGGCTGTCGGGTACGGCGAGCTCGACCTCGAACGACCTGGCGAGCAGCGTCACCACCGGCGATACGCTCGTGGTCAACGGTGTCGTGTTCACCTTCGTGGCCGGCTCGGTCTCGGCCGGTACCAATATCGGCGTCGGCGACACCGTCAGCAACCTCCTGGCTGCCATCGATTCGGTGACCGGAGCCACCGCAACGCCGTCCACGGTGGCAGCGGGCAAGATCCAGCTGGCGACAGGCACGGCGCAGGATCTGACAGTATCGGGCACGGCCCTGGCCAAGCTCGGATTGACCGCCGGCACGACCACACGAAATCCGCCAGCCTTGACAGGACAGACGCTGACAATTGCCTCGACAGGGGGCGGCATCGCAACGAACATAACGTTCGGCACAGGTGCTTCGCAGATCTCGACGCTGGCACAGCTCAATACGGCGCTCGCGGCCAACAACCTGCAGGCCAGCCTGAGCACGACGGGCCAGCTTACGATCCTCACCACCAACGAAGCGGCATCGTCGACGATCGGCGCGGTCGCCGGCTCTTCGACCGCGGCCAGCATGGCCTTCAACGGCGTGACGGCCTCGACCCCGGTGGCCGACACCAACTCTCAGACGACGCGTGCCGGCCTGATCGCGCAGTACAACAACGTCCTGGCGCAGATCAACACCACGGCGCAAGACGCCTCGTTCAACGGCATCAACCTGCTCAACGGCGACACGCTCAAGTTGGTGTTCAACGAGACCGGACGGTCCACGCTGAACATCACCGGCGTGACCTTCAACAGCACCGGTCTCGGCCTGTCGGCGCTGGTGGTCGGAAGCGACTTCCTCGACAGCAACTCGGCCAACAAGGTGCTCACGACCTTGAACAGTGCATCGACCGCGATCCGCTCTGAAGCGTCGTCGCTCGGTTCGAACCTCTCGATCGTGCAGATCCGTCAGGACTTCAACAAGAACCTGATCAACGTGCTGCAGACCGGCTCGTCGAACTTGACCTTGGCCGACACCAACGAAGAGGCTGCCAACAGCCAGGCGCTGTCGACCCGTCAGTCGATCGCGGTCTCCGCGCTCGCGCTGGCCAATCAGTCGCAGGCGAGCGTGCTGCAGCTCCTGCGCTGACGCGCGAACGTACCGGAATAACATCTCATCGAAGCGGCGGGCCATGCCCGCCGCTTCTGCGTTAGGCTATGCCGAGCGTGCCGGCACTGGTCTTCGTTCGATGTCGGGGCAGTGAGTCAGCTCTGTGAGAACGCCGTTGTTCGTGTAGTTCGCGCCGCCCGGGCGGGATGAACAACGTACGAGCTTCGTCCGGACATTTTGAATCACCGCGTTCGCAAGAAATTAAGAGGTGCACCAAACAAAGCGATTTGTGGTGCTCCGTGACGCTACGAAACAAATTCCGCTAACGGCCGCTAACCATATTTTAAAGGCACACAAAGTACAAAACCTGAGCAGTTTGGTCGTGTCCCTGCGTCAGTCCGGAGTAGTTGATGTCATATGCCGCTCAAGCCTATGCCCGCACGTCGCAGACGACGGCATCACCACGGGAGATCGAAGCTCAGGCTCTGTTGAAAGCGGCACGGCAGCTGCAGGAAGTCCAGGCCAATTGGAACGGCCCTGATCGCAACATGTACAAGGCTCTTCTCTTCAATCGTCGCTTGTGGACGATCTTCATGAGCGCGATGGAGGCGGACGACAATCCGAATCCGCTCGACATCCGCCAGAACATAGCAAATATCGGCGTGTTCGTGATGAAGCAGACGATCGAGATGCAGATGGACCCGGATCCGGCGAAGCTCAAGTCGCTGATCGACATCAACTGCCACATCGCCGCGGGGTTGTCCGGGCGGAGCTGACCGTCGGGGGCAGGGCGGGAGGCGCGTCGTCGTGACCGATATCGCCAGCATCCTGTCTGCGTCCTACAAGTCGAACCTGCGCAGTACGGCGCGAAGCAACAGCAGATACGTGGCCGTCTATCCGACGCTCTATATCGGGGCGGCTGGAGCGGAAGACATGCCAACGGGAAGTCGTTCCCGGTCTCATGCGTTCAGGATCGGCGATACGAAGTTCACGCCGGCCGGCAACGCCAAGGCCCAGATCAAGAACGTGGTCACCGACGCCGCCTCGGGCCAGACCTATCTCGACACCGCCTACGCGATACGGAGCCGTTGATCCGCCAAAGCTGCGGGGCTCGATACGGCAACGCCGCCCGGTGGGGCGGCGTGCGGGCGGCGGAATGAAGCGGCCCGGTTCCGCGGGGGCTCAGGCAGTGCGATCGGTCGCCACGACGCGCGGCACGTCCGCCCTCTGCATATCCTTCTGCAGGTCGAGCGTGTTGAAGTAGGCCCGGCGGCGCAGCACGGCCTCATCTGGATATTGGGTCACGACCTGGTCGGTCTTGCGGTTGACCACCTGGAACACCAGAGCGGCAGCGGCGCGATCGTAATAGGCTTGGCGTGACACGGACAGATCGTTTGCGATGTTGACCGGGATGTCGTTGCGCACGGGGACGCCGGGCTCGGCCGCGGTCACGGTCTGGCTGGGAGGAAGGTCCGTCGGAACAGCGCTCACCACCGCCTGGCTCGACGGCGGAATTATCGGAACGGACGCAGGCGTCCCTACCGGTCTTACGCTGAAATCGGAACTCATGGCAGCCTCCTCATGGCCATCGAGTCAATTCCCAACCCATCCCGCTTGCAACTATGCCGATGACCAATCAACGTTATGTTAGGAAATAGGATGAACACCGCGTTGTGATTCGCGCCGGCCTTTTAAGCTTATCCGAGCGTTAAACGGCGGCGGCCGCGCGGCCCTCGAGGCGGCGCGGCGCTGCGATGCAGATGGGGGCTGGCGGTGAGGCTCAGAGCGTTCGGCTGACGGCGAGCGGGGTGAGGTGCCGTGCGCCCGGGGCGGCGCGGCGGCCGCCGGCGGTATAGGTGCTGGGGATGTTCTTGCGCTGAACCTCGGCATTGACGCCGCGCACGATCTTTTCCGAGATCGCGTGCGCCGTCGCCAGCACGGTCAGGTTCACCTGCAGCATGGCGCGAAAGGTGTCGTGGTGGCGATGCAGGGTGGCGAGCAGCTCCGGCGCGGTCTGCTTCATGAAATTCTGGCTCGCCTTGAGGCGGCCCACGGTCGTGACGTAGTGGCGGGACAGCTCGGTCTTCTTGGGGCCGAACGCCATGCCTTCGCGCAGCTTGCCGGCGCGGACCAGTTCGGTCTCCTGCTCGATGACCGCGATCAGCTCGCTCATGACGCTCACCATCTCGTCGGCGAGCGCGCGTGCCTCTGCGGCGCTGGTGGCGGCCGTGTAGGTCGTCTTCTTCGCTTGTCCCTGTGCGGTCATTTCATAACTCCCTTCGGCGTGAGCGTTTGCCGCCCACGCGCTCGTCACGCGAACATCTACGCTTTGCCGTTGGCGCCGGAGCTGCTGCCGGCCTGTTGCAGGATGAGAGTGCGGAAGACGTCGTTTGAGATGCCGACGCCGCCGGCCTTGGCGAAGTTCTTGGAATATTGCTCCGTCAGCATCGAGCGCCAGACGCCGGTGCCCGGCGTGTCGCCGAACGGACCTTCGCCCTTCATGCCGCTGGTCATCTGCGAGAACATGCTGTTGAGGAACATGGCTTCGAAGTCGGTTGCCGTCGCCTTGGCCCTGGCCTGTGCCTTGGGCGAGACCTTGGTCAGAGCCGCCGCGAGATCGAGATCGGTGCGCGGCGCGGTGACGGCCGCGGCCGTCGGCATGCTGAGAGCGACGCGGCCATGATAGGAGTCGATGAAGGACGTCGCCATCACATCACCTCGATGTCGGCTTCGATCGCGCCGGCCGCCTTGATGGCCTGCAGGATGCTGATCAGGTCGCGGGGGCCGATGCCGAGGCCGTTGAGGCCGTCGACCAGTTGCTGCAATGACACGCCGTCCCTGACGACCGCGAACTTCTTGCCTTCCTCGGTGACGCCGACGCTGGTGCGCGGCGTGACCACGGTGCGGCCGCGCGACAGCGGATTGGGCTGGCTGACCTGCGGACTTTCGGAGATCGTGACGGTGAGGTTGCCCTGGGCCACGGCGACGGTCGCCACACGCACGTCGCGACCCATCACGATGATGCCGGAACGCTCGTCGATGACGATCTTGGCGGCGAGATCCGGGTCGACCTGCAACTGCTCGATCTCGGTCAGCAAGGCGACGACGTTGCCCTTGAACTCCGGCGGGATACTCAGCTGCACCGTCGACGGATCGATCGGCTCGGCAGTCTTGACGCCGAGGAAATCATTGACCGCGGCCGCGATGCGCTTGGCGGTGGTGAAGTCGGCGTTGCGCAGCGCAAGCCGCACGTTGGGCAGCCGGTTCAGCGCGAACTCGATCTCGCGCTCGATGATGGCGCCGTTGGCGATGCGGCCGACCGTCGGCACGCCGCGCACGATCTTGGCGGCCTCGCCCTCGGCCTGGAAACCGGAGATCGCGAGCGAGCCCTGCGCCACCGCATAGACGTTGCCGTCGGCGCCGAGCAGCGGGGTGACGAGCAGGGTGCCGCCCTGCAGGTTCTTGGCGTCGCCGAGCGCGGAGACCGTCACGTCCATGCGCGTGCCTTGCGTGGCGAATGGCGGCAGGTTTCCGGTGACCATGACAGCGGCGACGTTGCCGGTGCGGATGGTGGCGCCGCGGATGTTGACGCCCATGCGCTCGAGCATCGCCTGCAGCGACTGCTTGGTGAACGGAATGTTGTTCAGCGTATCGCCGGTGCCGTTGAGGCCGACCACGAGGCCGTAGCCGATCAGCTGGTTCTGGCGCACGCCCTCGATATTGGCGAGATCCTTGATCCGCGAGGTCGCATTCGCAGACATGACGGTAGATGCCAGCGCCAGCACCGCGGCGCAGGCGACCTGAAACAGGCGCGTAGTTCGGACGCGTCGCATCCTATGCTCCCCTCGAACTCTTCAAGTGATCACTCGGCCACTCCCATGACCGCATGATCGGCATTAACTATGCGAGGGCCGTGCCACAGCGATGCTCCTGGCTAACTCATTGAAAGAGTGTGAAATCGACTCGAAGCTTTGTCGCGATCCAGGGTTACTCCGGGGGAACGAAGCTGCCGCCCCGGCAGAATTTGCCGGGCCGTTTACGCACCGTTAACCACGGCGGAGCCAATCTCCCGCTCGACACGCGAAGCTTGCGGGAGCCATCGATGCGCATCTACGGACCGAACGGCACGACCCTGGGCTCGTCGACCAGCTCCACGCGGAAGACCTCGTCCAGCGGCTTCAAGCTGCCTGACGTCGGCACCACGCAGGACACGCGCGCGACCCTCGCGCCGAAGCAGACGGCGAACATCGATGCGCTGCTGGCGCTGCAGGGCATCGAGGAGGAGCCGGCGGAGCGCCGCAAGCGCTCGGTCCAGCGCGGCAAGCGCGCGCTCGACGTGCTCGATGATCTCAAGCTGACGCTGCTGTCCGGCAAGCTCGACACTGCGATGGCGCTGCGGCTTCGCGATGCCGCGGCCGACCTGAAGCAGACCTCGGGCGACCCGGGACTGGATGCGATCCTCTCCGAGATCGAACTGCGCGTCGAGGTCGAGCTCGCCAAGGCCGGGCGGAGCTGAGACGCTTCGCGCGTTCAAGCCGCCTTCGACGGCTGTTGCGCGTCGTAGCGCCGCTGCGCGGCGGTGACCTCCTTGAGATGACGCTCGGCCCAGTCGCGCAGCGGATCGACCGCGGCTGCGAGCGTCAGCCCGAGCGGCGTGATCGAATATTCGACGGTGACCGGGACGGTCGCGATCGCGCGCCGCCGCACCAGGCCGTCGCGCTCCAGGCTCTTCAGCACCTGGGACAGCATCTTCTGCGAAATCCCTTCGATCGACCGCCGCAACTGATTGAAGCGCAAGGGTTCGTTGCGCAGCAGGATCAGGATCAGCACGGCCCATTTGTCGCCGACGCGGTCCAGGATCTGTCGCGTTGGGCAGTCGGCCGAATAGACGTTCGCGGCTCTCATCGGTTACTCCGGCGTGACCAGGTGATCTTAAAGTGCGCTCTTAACACCAGCATTCATTCCGTTATCTAGTCACTATCGGATACCAAGGCGGCTTCGTCCAGACCTCGGATCCGACCTCGTGATCTCGAACATAGGAGTTTCCCCATGAAGATCGCCGTCGCCGGCGCCTCCGGCCGTGCCGGGTCCCGCATCACCGCCGAGTTGGCCAGCCGCGGCCACCAGGTCACCGGCATTGCCCGCAACCCGGACAAGATCGAGAAGCACGCCAACGTCACGGCGGTGCGGGGGGACGCCAACGACCGCGCCGCGCTGGCGAAACTCTGGGCCGGCCATGACGTCGCGATCAGCGCGATCCATTTCTCGGCCAGCGATGTCGAGACCCTGATCGGGGCGGCCAAGGACCCCGGCGTATCGCGTTACCTCGTGGTCGGCGGCGCCGGCTCGCTCGAGGTCGCGCCGGGTGTGCGGCTGGTGACGACGCCCGGCTTTCCGGCCGCCTACAAGGCCGAAGCGGAGAAGGGCGCCGCGTTCCTCGACCGCCTGCGCCAGGAGAAGGAGCTCGATTGGACCTTCCTGTCGCCCTCTGCGATGATCGATTTCGGCCCCCGGACGGGCAAGTTCCGGCTCGGAACGGATCAGCTGCTGGTCGATGCCGACGGCAAGAGCTTCGTCACCTTCGAGGACTTCGCGGTCGCGATGGCCGACGAAATCGAGCGTCCAGCCCACCGGCGGGCCCGTTTCACGGTCGGTTACTGAGGCCGTCCACGGCGTCCCGCCGGCTGGGGCCGAATTTGCCTGTGCAACGGCCCGAACGGCGGGGCGCCCGTGCCGATGGAAATATTGTCTGTCACATGAGGCCGCTATATAACGCGGCCGCGAACGGGCGTATTCCGTCCGCCGGTGCCGAAACCGGCGCCAGCACGTACAGATGGGCTGACCTTGGAAAAGTTGAAGAACTACAAACCTTCCGAAAAAGAGCCTTTCATGAACGAACGCCAGCGCGACTATTTCCGCGCCAAGCTGCTGGCATGGAAGGAGGAGATCCTGCGCGAATCGAAGCTCACCCTGCAGGCTCTGCAGGAGGAGAACGTGAACCATCCGGACCTCGCCGACCGCGCGTCGTCGGAGACCGATCGGGCGATCGAGCTTCGCGCCCGTGACCGCCAGCGCAAGCTGATCTCCAAGATCGACGCGGCGCTCCAGCGCATCGAGGACAACACCTACGGCTATTGCGAGGAGACCGGCGAGCCGATTTCGCTGAAGCGGCTCGAGGCCCGTCCCATTGCGACGCTGTCGGTGGAGGCGCAGGAACGCCACGAGAAGCGTGAAAAGGTCTATCGCGACGAGTAGGTCGCGACATTGACCTGAACGAGCGGGGATTGCGGCCGCTTGCCGGGTGCGGCCGCAGCGTCTGTTGCCGAGACGGCGCCGGTGTGCGCGAGGTCGAGTGTCTGGTCACCTGAGCGGTCTGCGGGCCGGCAATGCCGGCACGACCGCGCGCGCTGTTGGTTTTCCAAGCGTCCGGAACTTTTTCGCGTCTGCTGAATTATCGGCGGTTCCATCTCGGAACGCCGCGGGGAATCATGGGCGAGCCGGACATAGCCAGGGGCGCGCTGGCAACGATGCAGCGTTCCTATGGCGCCTTGAGCATCAAGGGGCGCCTCCTTCTCCTGGCCGGCATTCTGTTCCTGCCCTGCGTCGGGCTGATCGCCTATGTCATCGTATCGATGGCGCAATCCGCCGACGCCTCGATCCGGCGCGGCCTGTCCTATGCCGCGCAGACGATCTCCGGTGCCGTCGACGCCGAATTGCGGCGTTACATCGCGCTCGCCGAGGTGCTGGGCAAGTCTCCGGATCTCAGTGCCGCCGATCTCAGCAACTTCGAGGCGGAGGCGCGCCGCGTCGGTGCGGTCAGCGGCGAAGGCTGGATCATCGTGTCGGACGCGAGCGGCCGCATCCTGCTCAACACCGGGGCGACGCCGGGCAAGCCGCTCGGCGAGCGCGCGCCCGAAGGCTGGGGCTCGCAGGAGCGCGCTTTTCAGTCCGGAAGGCCGTCGATCTCCGACATCTTCACCGGTCCCAATTCCGGCGCGTGGGTGGCGACCGTCGATGTCCCCGTCTTCAAGGACGGCAAGCCGTTCCGCTGCCTTTCGATTGCCATGCCAGCCGCGAACTACACCCGGCTGCTGGCCCAGCAGCAGCTGCCAGCCGACTGGCTGGTCGGCATCATGGACGGCCAGGGCCGCTACATTTCGCGCATCCCGAAGAACGCCACCTCGACCGGGCAGCCGGCGTCGGCCGGATGGCGGGCGACTGCCAAGGCTGAGGGGATCGCGGAGTTTCCGTCGATCGAGGGCGATCGGATCATCAACGCCAATGCGCGTCCCCAACTGAGCGACTGGACTGTCGGGGTCGGCATCAAGCAGGCGGCTTTCGCCCAGGCGATCTCCTCGACGGTGCAGACCGCAACCATCGCGGCGACGACGATCTGTGCCCTGGCGCTGCTGCTGGCGGCCGGCATCGGCCGAAGCATCGCCCGGCCGCTCGAAAGCATCGCCGTCAAGCGCGCCATCCCCGGCGAGGCCGCGCCCTCCGATCCCCCGGAGGTCCGGGCGCTCAACGCCCGACTAGCTGCGGCCGAAAAGGCGCAGGCGGAGAGTGCACGCGTCATCCAGGAGAATTTCGGGATGCTCGCCCAAGCCAGGGACGATGCGTCGCGCACGGCCGGGCAGCTCAAACTCGCCGCGAAATACGGACGGCTTGGCACCTTTACCTGGGACGGCAGATCCGGCGCCAGCCACTGGTCCGATGAGATCGAAGAGCTCTATGGACTTGCGCCGGGCACGTTCCCCGGGACCTATGACGCCTGGCTGGCGCTGGTGCATCCCGAGGACCAGGCGCGTGCCGACCGGGACAACAAGCAGGCGCTGACAACCGGGGAGCTCGATTCGGAATGGCGGGTGCCGCTGCCCGACGGCTCGATCCGCTGGATCGAGGCGCGCGCCCGCATGTTGGGTGGCGAGGGCGGCGGCGATCCGTACATGATCGGCGTCAACATCGACGTCACGGCCGCGAAGGAAGCCGACCGCAAGCGCGAACTGCTCGTGCATGAGCTGGCCCATCGCGTCAAGAACAGCCTTGCCGTGGTGCAATCGCTGGCGCATCAGCTGCTGCCGCGGCACGACGCCAAGGTCCGCGATTTCACGTCGCGCCTGCATGCGCTGGCGACGGCGCACACGAGCCTTGCCGAGAACGACTGGCAGGGCGCCGATCTCGCCGCCCTCATCAGGAGTCAGGTCGTGCCGTTCGCCAGCACACCGGATCAACTCGCCACCAGCGGCCCCGCCATCCTGGTTCCGGTCGAGCTGACGACGCAGCTGGCTCTCGTCATCCACGAGATGGCCTGCAACGCCAGCAAATATGGCGCGCTCACCACGCCCGACGGCCACGTCGATGTCAGCTGGTCGTTGGCGCAGGACGCGCTGCATGTTCGCTGGCAGGAAAGCGGTGGCCCGCCGGCAACGGAGCCGCCAGTGGTCGGCTTCGGCAGCCGGCTGCTGACCCGCACGGTCAGGCATCTGCAGCGGACGTTTGCCGAGAGCGGGCTGACCTGCCAGTTCGAGCTGCCCTGGCTCAAGACGCCTGGCGAGAGTTCGGTGGCCGCAACGGAGGCGAGCTGAGCGCCGGTGCGCGAAACGCTGCGCGGCTGGAGTTCGCGCTCCAACGAGGACGCGATCGTCGCCTCTGCGGAAAGTCTGCTCGAACTCGGCATCGTGAGACGTGAAATCGGTTGAACGAGCCGCTTGCGCTGCGGCCGCGCCGTCTCAAATTGTTGATGAAGCTGAGATGGGAGCCCAAAACTCGTTTATAAACAATCCGTTCACCATAGATCCTGCGATGCCGGTTCGGACCGCGGGCCAAGGGAGTTGAAGGGCCATGGGAGCAGACGAGATACTATCCGCTGCGCGACTGATCGTAGATGCCCGCAAGCAGCGGGCGCCCTTGGGGGCTCTGCCGCCTCAGCTTCAGCCGAAGGATGAAGCAGCCGGCTATGAGATCCAGCGCGAAGTCCATTGGCTGCTCGCCGAACAGGCCGGTGACTTCGCCGGCTACAAGATCGGCTGCACCAGCAAGGTGATGCAGGACTATCTTGGCATTCCGCATCCCTGTTCCGGCGGAGTGTTCGCGTCCGGTATTCACCAGACAGGTGTCGAACTGCGCACGGCCGACTTCGTCCGCGTGGGCGTCGAATGCGAGATCGCCGTGCGGCTCAAGCACGACCTGCTGCCGTTGGACGCGCCGTTCACCATGGATCGTGTCGTCGAGGCGATCGGCGACTGTCACGCGGCGATCGAGATCGTCGACGACCGTTATGTGCAATGGCAGACGCTGGGCGCGCCGATGCTCGTCGCCGACGATTTCTTTGCTGCCGGCTGTGTCCTCGGCCCGGCGCTCCCACGCGCTGCCGTAGCGGACTTGGCCGCGGTGCAGGGCCGTGCCATCGTCAACGGCACCTTGGTCGGCGAGGGCACTGGCGCGGATGTGCTGGGACATCCGGTCCATGCGCTGGCCTGGCTTGCCAATCATCTCGCCGCCAGTGGTGACGGGCTCGAGGCCGGGCAGCTCGTCCTGACCGGCAGCCTGGTCAAGACGATCTGGCTCAAGGCCGGCGACCGGGTACGGATGGAGCTGGACGGCCTCGGTGTGGTCGAGGCGACGTTCGGGTGAGCCGAGGTAGGGCCGGAACGTCTTGAGCTGGGGTCCGTCAGCTCGGGTGTGACAGCTAAAACGAACGCGGCCTCCGGCAGGGGAGCTACCGGAGGCCGCGTATACATCACCCGCCGCGCCTAGGTTCGCATTGGGCAATGTGGGAGCTCGTTTTCAGAGAAGGGCGGCGGCTGCGGGGGTCATGCGCCGTGACCCATATCGCGCTCGGCCATCCCTTGTCCGACCCTCCCGCGCGGGGAGGGATTTCGGTCGTGTCCTGGTCCTCGTTTCGATTTGCGCCTTGCGAGGTCATCGCATGGGCGGCTTCCCGAGCGACCGGGCGGCGCTCCGCCCGGTCATTGATGCTGAGGTTTGCCTCAGAACGGCAGCAGGATATCCATCACCTGCTGGCCGTAGCGCGGCTGCTGGACGTCGGAGATCTGGCCGCGGCCGCCGTAGGAGATGCGGGCCTGGGCGATCTTGGTGGAGTCGATGGTGTTGTCGCTCTGGATGTCCTCGGGCCGCACGATGCCGGCCACGATCAGCTCGCGGATCTCGTAGTTGACCCGGATCTCCTGCTTGCCTTCGACGACGAGGTTGCCGTTCGGCAGCACCTGCGTCACGACCGCGGCGACGCTGGTGGTCAAGGACTCCGACCGCTGGATCGTGCCCTTGCCGTCCGAGGACGAGGTGCCGTCGGCAGTCAGGATGCGGCCGGGCAGCACCTTCTGCGCCTGCACGCCGAGCGTCTTCGCGCCGATGAAGTCGGTGATGCCCGAATCCTCCTTGTTGGTGCGGCTGCGCTGGGTCTCGTTGGCGAAATTGGCCTTGTCGGAGATGCTGACCGTGACGGTCAGGAGGTCGCCGACCTGACGGGCGCGCTGGTCCTTGAAGAAGGCGCGCGAGCCGTTGCGCCACAGCGAGTTCGGCGCGTAGGACACGGTTTCGGGCTTCGGCATCGGCATCTGCACCGGCTTGTAGCCCGGCTGCGTGGTCGGATTGTCGATCTCCGTCAGCTTCGGCCGCTCGCCAATCTGGCTGAGACGGTCGATCGAGGAGCATCCGCCGGCGATCGACAGCACCGCGAAGGAAACCGAGATCAGCGCGACCCGGCGCAGGCTCGAGACGCCCCGATCATCAAACTTGAACTTCGACATGAAACTTACTCGGCTTTCGGGGTGGCGGAGGTGGGAAGGCGGCTGGCGACGGCGACGGGTGCGGCGATGTCGGCTTCGGAGGTCTGCGCCGGCTTGGCGACGGCGATGTCGACGGAGACCTGGCCGCGACCCGAGACGCGACCGGTCACGGTGCGCTTGGACTGCAGATTGAGCACGCTGACGACGTCGCCTTCGGTGCCCGACTCCAGCGCCTTGCCGCGCGTGGTGAGATAGATGCCGGCGGTCTGGAAGATCAGCGTGACCGCCTGGTCGCGCTGCACGAGGTCGGGCTTGGCGAGGTCGGTGGTCTTCAGCGCCTGGCCCGCGCGCGCCGGGCGGCGCATCTGCATGCCCACTGCGAGCTCGCGCGTGGCGGGGTCGCCGCCGCCGAGCTCGGCGCGCGGCCGCCGCTCGGTCTGCAGGTCGCCTGAGCGGATCATCTCGTTGCGGTCGATGTTGCGGGTCAACACCACGGCCTCGACGGTTTCGATCGCCGTGCCGGTGTAGCGCAGCTTGGTCGGGCTCGCGCCATTGGCATGGCCGAGCTCCAAGGTGATGTCGAAGCGGCCGCTGCGCGGGTCGAACCGGACGCTGGTCGGCGCCAGCGTGCCCGACGTCGAGGCCTCGAATTTGAGGTCCTGCACCGGCTGGTCGAAGCTGATGCTGAGGTTGGCGGCATCGCCAAGTCCGTTGCGGTGATCGAGCGCCTGGGCCACCGTCGTGCTGATCTCCTTGGCGTCGACGGCGCGCGCCAGCCGCGTGACCGCGACCTCCTTGATGTCGCGGACCTCGACGCCGATCACCTGGTGGGTGCGCAGGGTTGCGATCACCTGCGCGGCCGGCAGCACGCCGGTCGTGCCGAGGTCGGGCGCGCGGTAGACGGCGATGTTGGCCGCGACGCCCGCATTGTCGATCAGGTCGCCGACGCGAACGATGTCGCCGGTGACGTTCACGGTGGAGCGCAGTACGGGCGCCTTGATCTGGTCGTCGGCCTCGCCGGCCAGCGCCGATAGCGCAGTCGAGGCGAGCAGGGCGGCCGCAAGCAGGAAGGGACGGACGGTGCGGGTCATGATGGCGATCTCCCTTCGAACCTCAGCGGAACAGCGCAGTGGTCGACTGCAGCATCTGGTCCGCGGCCGAGATGACCTTGGCGTTCATCTCGTAGGCGCGCTGCGCGGCGATCAGCTCGCTCATCTCGCTGACGACGTCGACATTGGCCTGCTCCAGGCTGCCCTGGGTGATGCTGCCGAGACCATCCTGGTTGGCGACGCCGTCCTGCGGCGGCCCGGAGGAGGGGGTGTCGGTGAACTGGTTGTTGCCGACCGGCTGCAGGCCGGCCTTGTTGATGAAGCGGGTGACCTGGAGCTGGCCGATGATGTTCGAGGTGGTCGAGCCCGGCAGCGTCACCGAGACCTGGCCCTGCGCGTTGACGGTGATGCCCGAGGCGTTCTGCGGGATCGTGATGGTCGGCTGCACCGGGTTGCCCTGGGCGGTAACGATCCGGCCCTGATTGTCCATCTGGAAGGTGCCGTCGCGGGTGTACTGGAAGGTGCCGTCGGGCATCAGCACCTTGAAGAAGCCCTCCCCCGAGATCGCGAGGTCGAGATCGTTGCCGGTCTGCGACAGCGTGCCCTGCGTCATCGAGCGCGGCGTGCCGACGGTCTTGACGCCGCCGCCGATGTCGATGCCGACGGGCAGGATCGTGCCCTGGTCCGACGACTGCGCGCCGACGCGGCGCATGTGCTCGTAGATCAGGTCCTGGAACGCCACCGTCTGCTTCTTGAAGCCGGTGGTGCGCAGGTTGGCAATGTTGTTGGAGATCACCTGAACGTTGAGTTCCTGTGCCGCCATTCCGGTCGCAGCGGTGTGAAGCGCCTGCATGTCACGTCTCCTTCAAGATCTGTCAGGCCGGAACGTCGGCGAGTTTCTCGATCGCGTTCTTGCGCAGGTCGCTCTGGACCTGGAGCATGTTGGCGACCTGGGTGTAGGCGCGCATCACTTCGACCATCTTGCTCATCTCGCCGACCGCGCTGACGTTCGACTTCTCGATGTAGCCCTGCTGGATGGTCGACTTGGTGTCCTGCTGCGGGATGGCGCCGCCGGCGGCGGCGTAGAGGTTGTTGCCCTGCTTCTGCGCGGCCTGCGGATCGGCGAAGTTCACGATGCGCAGCTTGCCGCGGATCGAGTCGGTGCGGTTGACGCCCTCGACCACCGTCACGGTGCCGTCGGGCGAGATGTTGATGTCGTGGTCGGTCGGCTGAAACACGATCGGACCGCCGGTGCCGAGCACGAGGTCACCGGCGGCGGTGACAAGCTGGCCGAGATTGTTCATGTGCAGATTGCCGTCGCGGGTGTAGCGCTCGCCGGCCGCGGTCTGCACCGTCAGGAAGCCGTTGCCCGTGACGGCGACGTCGAGCGCGTTGCCGGTGCGCTGCATCGAGCCCTGCGAGAAGTCGCGATAGGTGCCGCGGTCCTGGACATAGGACACCCTGCGGGCGGCGCCCGGAAAATTGTCTTCATGCGCGCCGGAGGAGAGATACTCCTCGAACAGCTGCTGATCGGCCTTGAAGCCGTTGGTGTTGACGTTGGCGACGTTGTTGGCAACGACGTCGAGTTGCCGCTCCAGCACCATCTGCCGCGACAATCCGATGAGAAGCGCGTTCTCCACCGGTCGATCTCCCCTTTTGACGAATCCCGTTCGCGGCACCTCTCCCAAGGCGGTCTCGACCGGGTCTTCAACGAACCGTTCAGCTCTCCCAAGCCGGCGGGTTCGCAAGGGGTACAGCGAAAGCCGTGCCACTATGAAAATCGTATTCCTATCAATGAATTAGAGTTTCGATGGCGTCCGAAACGCCCGGCAATAACGTCTCGCTAACCATAATTGCCCGGCAAGATTTTCCCACCGCCTCGGCAAAAGAAAGCTTCCGTTAACCATTGTTACCGTAGCGTTCACTCAACAAAGCGCAGATGCGCTGGGAGCGTTGGTTTCGCGTCATTAAGCTTTCTGGCGGCATCGGCTCGATTTTCCGGAAGGATCCGAAAGCCATGGCCGAGAACGACGCCGGAGCAGGCGAAGGCGAGGAGCAAGCAGGCTCGCCGAAGAGCAAGCTCAAGCTGATCATCATGGTCGTCGGCGCGCTGGCGCTGCTCGGCGTCGGTGGTGCGGCCTATTTCTTCTTCTTCAGCCACAAGAACGACGAGCATCACGCCGAGGCGGCGCCGCCACCGAAGCCGCCGGCCTTCGTCGAGGTGCCGGACCTTCTCGTCAACCTGGTCGGCAATCCCGGTGACCGCGTCCAATATCTGAAAGTGAAGATCGTGCTGGAGGTGAAGGAGGAGAAGCAGGTCGAGTCGATCAAGCCGACGCTGCCGCGCGTCACCGACATCTTCCAGACGTACTTGCGCGAGCTCCGGCCGAGCGACCTCAACGGCTCGGCGGGCCTGTTCCGGCTCAAGGAGGAGCTCACCAAGCGGGTCAACGTCGCGCTGGCGCCCAACCAGGTCAACGCGGTGTTGTTCAAGGAAATCGTGGTCCAGTAAGGCAAAGAAGCTCAACGATCATGGCGGGCAACGATCAAGTCGACCAGGATGCGATAGCCGCGCAATGGGAAGCCTCGCTCGACTCGGAGGATCCCACGGAGGCCGCGGAAGCCGCAGCAGCCAATGAACTCACCGAATCGATGGCCCTGCAATGGGCCGCGATGGTCGAGGACGGCAGCCGCGATTTCGGCGCCACCAAGAACGGCGGCGAGCGGGTGCTGTCGCAGGAGGAGATCGACAATCTCCTCGGCTTCACCGCCGGCGAGGTCAGTCTCGACGACCATTCCGGCATTCGCGCGATCATCGATTCGGCGATGGTCTCCTACGAGCGTCTGCCGATGCTCGAAATCGTCTTCGACCGCCTGGTGCGGCTGATGACGACGTCCTTGCGCAACTTCACCTCCGACAACGTCGAGGTCTCGCTCGACCGCATCACCTCGGTGCGCTTCGGCGACTACATGAACTCGATCCCGCTGCCCGCCGTGCTCAGCGTGTTCAAGGCGGAGGAGTGGGAGAATTTCGGGCTCGCCACCGTCGACTCGACCCTGATCTATTCGATCATCGACGTGCTGCTCGGCGGCCGCCGCGGCAACACCCAGCTCCGCGTCGAGGGTCGCCCCTACACGACGATCGAGACCAACCTGGTCAAGCGCCTGATCGAGGTGGTGCTGAGCGATGCCGAGCAGGCGTTCCGGCCGCTGTCGCCGGTGCGCTTTACCATCGACCGGCTCGAGACCAATCCGCGTTTCGCCGCGATCAGCCGGCCCGCCAATGCCGCGATCCTGGTGAAGCTGCGGATCGACATGGAAGACCGCGGCGGCAACATCGAGCTGCTGCTGCCCTACGCGACGATCGAGCCGATCCGGCCCGTGCTGTTGCAGATGTTCATGGGTGAGAAGTTCGGCCGCGATCCCGTCTGGGAAGGCCACTTCGCCACCGAGATCGCCAAGGCCGAGATCGCCGTCGACGCCGTGCTCTACGAGGCCGACGTGCCGCTGAAGCAGCTCATGAAGCTGAAGGTCGGCGACACCCTGCCGCTCGACATCCGTCCCGATGCGCTGGTCGCGGTCCGCTGCGGCAGCACCATGCTGACGGAGGGGCGGATGGGGCGGGTCGGCGACCGCGTCGCGATCCGTGTCACCAAGAATTTGCGCAAGCCGAATACGACGCTTGCGATGTTCGAAGGCGCCGAAGGCCAGAACAAGTTGATGGAGGCCCAATGAACCACTCCCTCGGATTGATCATCGAAAGTCTGGTGGCGGTCTTGTTGGTGCTGACCATCGGCTATTGCATGCTGCTGAATTCCAGGCTCAAGCGGCTGAAGGCGGACGAGCATTCGCTCAAGGCCGTGATCGCGGAGCTGATCACCGCGACCGAGATCGCCGAGCGGGCGATCGGCGGCCTCAAGCTCGCGGTGCGCGACGTCAACGACAATCTCGGCAATCAGCTCGCCGCCGCGACGCAGATGTCCGACCAGTTGCGCAAGCAGCTCGCCGAGAGCGACGGCGTGGTGCGCCGGCTGTCGCGCATCGCCAGCGCCGCGCGACCCATCACCTCGCCTGAAGCCGCGCCGGAGCCGGCCCCTGCGCCTGCGCCGGTGCCGGCGATCACGACCGAGCCGGTGCGCGTCTCCAGTGCCAAGGCGGTTGCCGCCGCGGCCCAGGCATTCTCCGAACGTCGAAGGACTGGTGGCCTTGCCGCATGAATGCGTTTCGTAACATCCGCGTCATTCCCGTCGTCCTGATCGCGGTGGCCTGCCTTGCGGTCCTGAAGGTGGCCGGCCTCGTGATCGATGGCGGCTACGTTTTCGACTATGACCCTCACCCGACCAAGCGGTCCTGGGCCCAGGAGAACCTGGGCTATCCCGGCCGCGAGGACAACGACATCGTCACCGGCTCCACGCACGGCGCGCCGAAGGAGAAGAAGGAGGAGGCGCCCAAGCCCGCCGCTCCCGACACCAAGCCCGAGGGCGTGGTGATCAAGCCCGAGGAGAACCAGCAGCAGGTGTCGCCGGCGGAGAAGGCGATCCTCGAGCGGCTGCAGTCGCGTCGCCAGGAGCTCGACGCGCGCGCTCGCGAGATCGACATCCGCGAGAGCCTGTTGCGCGCCGCCGAGCAGCGCATCCAGTCCAAGACCGAGGAGATGAAGGCGATCGAGGGCCGCATTTCCGGCGCGCAGGCCGCCAAGACCGAGGCCGACAACGCCCGCTTCAAGAGCATCGTCACGATGTACGAGGGCATGAAGCCGAAGGATGCCGCCAAGGTGTTCGACCGGCTCGAGATGTCGGTGCTGATCGAGATCGCCTCGCAGATCGCCCCGCGCAAGATGTCGGACATTCTCGGTCTGATGACGCCGGAGGCCGCCGAGCGGCTCACCGTCGAGCTCGCGCGCCGGGCCGGCGCCGACAGGCCCGAGACCAGCGCCGAGCTGCCGAAGATCGAGGGCAAGATCGTGCCTGTGAAGAGCAATTGAGCCGCATGTTTAATGCGCCCTTAAACGCCGGCACCTAGATTTCCGGCGTGGCGGGGCAGGCGTATCCGTCAAGTTGCGGATGTCGAACCGGAAGCTTGTGACCATGGCGCGCACGACTCCCATTGGATTGCGGTCGAAGGCCCGCGCACGGGCGCGCGCCGGCCTTGCCCTGCTGTCGGCCATCGTCATCGGTCTGGTGCTGTCCACGGTCGCGGCAGGCGCTGCGCCGGTGCCGGGCGAGGCGAGCCTGTCGGCTCAGGACGGCTATGCGCGGCTGGTGCTGAAATTCGCCGAGGACGTCAGCGCCGACGTCACCACCGCCGGCTCGATTCTGCTGATCAGGTTCGATCGCGCCGCCACCGTTCCGATCGACCGCTGGGTGGATGCTGCGCCCGACTATATCTCATCGGCCCGCGGCGACCCCGACGGCTCGGCGCTGCGGTTGTCGCTGTCGCGCAAGGTCCGCGTCAACACCATGACCGCGGGCGAACGCGTCTTCATCGACCTGTTGCCCGACAGCTGGACCGGCCCGCCGCCGCCGCTGCCGGCCGAGGTCGTGCGCGAGCTCGCCGAGCGCGCGCGCGCCGCCGAGAAGGCGCTGCGGCTGCAGCGCGCCGAGGCGGAATCGAAGAAGCGGCCGCCGATCCGCGTGCGCGCGCTGGTGCAGCCGACCTTCGTGCGCTTCGTGTTCGAGATCCCCGACGGCGTCGGTATCTCCTCGGTGCTCAACGACCAGAAGCTGTCGCTGTTCTTCACCGCGCCGCTGTCCTTCGATCTCGCCGACGCCAAGCTCGTCGCGCCGCCGAACGTCGCCGCGATCAACCAGCGCATCGACGGCAGCAGGACCGTCGTCGAGCTCGGCCTGGTCGGCGAGGTCGACGTTCGCGCCTTCCGCGAGGAGAAGAACTACAACATCGACGTCGCCTATCAGCAGCCGGACAAGAAGGTCTCCGCAGTCTCCTCGGACACGCTGCCGGGCGCCAAGGCGGCCGCGGCCGAGAAACCCAACGGCAGCAAGCCCAATGGCGACAAGCCGAAGCAGGCTGCGCAGCCCGAGATCGTGCCGCCGACCTCCGACACCATCGCCAAGGAGATGAAGGCGGAGACCAAGCCGGCGCCTGCGGTCGCGGCGCCGGCCACCGAGCCCGCAGCCCAGCCGACGCCGTCGGCCGCTGCTGCGAAGACCGAAGCCGCGCCCGAGGCCGCCAAGCCTGAAGCTGCTGCGCCCGAAGCCGCCAGATCCGAAGCTGCCAAGCCCGAGGCGATGAAGCCGGAGGCCGGCAAAGCCGAAGCCGCCAAGCCCGTCGAGAGCAAGTCGGTCGAAGCCAAGCCTACAGAGGCCAAGCCTGTAGAGGCCAAGCCTGCCGAAACCAAGCCGGCCGAGAAGGCAGCCAATGGAGCCGCCACCCTGGAGGCCCTGCGCGACAGTGAGGGCCTGCGGCTCACCTTCGGCTTCGGCCAGGTCACGCCGGCGGCGCTGTTCCGCCGCGGCGATACGGTATGGATGGTGTTCGATTCGACCAAGCCCGTCGACGTCGAACCCATCCGCGCCAAGGGCGGCGCCATCATCGGCGAGGTCAACAGGATGTCGCTCGAGAACGGGCAGGCCATCCGGATCCGGCTCAACCGCCCGCAGATGCATTCGCTCGGCAGCGATGACGGCGGGCGCAGCTGGATGCTGTCGTTCGCCGACAAGGGCCAGGCCAATCAGCAGCCGCTGATGGTGATGCGCAACGTCACCGATCCCGCGCTTGCCAATGTGATGGTGCCGCTCGCCAATCCCGGAGCCGGCATGCTGCACCGGGTGACCGACCCGGATGCCGGCGACACGCTGCTGGTCGTGACGGCGCCGCCGCCGATCCGCGGCTTCATCAAGCGCCAGGATTTCGTCGATCTGTCGCTGCTCGATTCCATCCACGGCATCGCGGTTCGTCCGAATTCGGATGACGTCGCCGTCGAGATCGCGCCCGACAAGGTGATCCTGGGCCGGCCGGGCGGGCTGACGCTGTCGTCGATCGGCTTCTCGCCGGAGCGGGCGCCGACCGCTGTCAGGCCGATGTTCGACATCGACGAATGGCAGCAGAACCAGACCCAGCCGTTCGTGCCGCGCGAGGATCTCCTGATCAAGGCCGCGGCCAACGCCGAGCCGGAGCGGCGGGCGCAGGCGCGGCTGGCGCTGGCGCGCTTCTACATGGCGCGAGCGATGTATCCGGAAGCGCGCGGTGTCACCAATCTGATGATCTCCGACGCCGACCCGCGCACCGACGAGACCGCCATGCTGATGATCCACGCGGTGGCGAGCATCCTGATGGGCCGGCCGGACCAGGGGCTCAAGGATCTCGCCACGCCGTCGATCGGGAACAATTTCGACTCCCAGATGTGGAAGGGCCTCGCCTTCGCCCGGCAAGGCAAGTTCGCGGACGCGCGCGAGAAGCTGAAGAACGTCGAGTTCGCCATCGCCTCGCTGCCGCTCGACCTGCAGCGCGTCGTGATCGCTGACGCGATGAAGTCGGCGCTCGAGATCAAGGATTTCGCCGGCGCCGCGAAGCGGCGCGCCGAACTCGACGTGATCGGCGTGCCCGCGGACATGAAGCCCGACATCGCCGTGCTGCGCGGCCGGCTCGCCGAGGCGATGGCGCAGGAGAAGGATGCGCTCGACGACTATCGCTTCGCCGTCAATTCCGACGACCGCATGGCGGCCGCGGAGGCCAAGCTGCTCGAGATCAAGCTTCTGCAGAAGCGCGGCGAGATCAAGCCGCCCGACGCGTTGAAGGAGCTGGAGACCTTGCAGGCGATCTGGCGCGGCGACGCCATCGAGGTGCAGACGTTGCAGATGATGGCGCAGCTCTACGAGGAGGCCGGGCGCTACGCGGACTCGCTCGAGGCCGCGCGCCAGGCCACCCGCCTGATGCCCAACTCCGACTTGGCGCGGCAGGCCCAGGATGCAGCCTCCCGCCTGTTCTCGCAGTTGTTCCTGAGCGGCAAGGCCGACGAGCTTCCGCCGGTCGATGCGCTCAGCATCTTCTACGGGTTTCGCGAGCTGACTCCGATCGGCCGCCGCGGCGACGAGATGATCCGCAAGCTCGCCGACCGCCTGGTCGGCATCGATCTGCTCGACCAGGCCGCCGAACTTCTGCAATACCAGGTCGACCACCGCCTCGAAGGTGCGGCGCGCGCCCAGGTCGCCGCGCGTCTCGCCATGGTCTACCTCACCAACCGCAAGCCGGACCGCGCCATCGAGGCGCTGCGCACCACCCGCATCGCCGATCTCGCGGGCGAGCTGCGCCAGCAGCGGCTGCTCTTGGAGGCGCGCGCCAACAGTGACATCGGTCGTTACGACCTCGGGCTGGACATCATCAGCAACATCGGCGGCCGCGAGGCGATCCGGCTGCGCTCCGACATCTACTGGGCGTCGCGGCGCTGGCGCGAGGCGTCCGAGCAGATCGAGCTCTACTACGGCGATCGCTGGCGCGATTTCCGCCCGCTCAATCCGGCGGAGCGCGGCGACATCCTGCGCGCCGTGGTCGGCTATGCGCTCGCCGACGACGCCATCGGCCTCGCCCGCTTCCGCGAGAAATATGCGCCGCTGATGACCGGCGAGGCGGACAAGATCGCGTTCGACGTCGCCAGCAAGCCGGCGAGCGGCTCCAGCGCCGAATTCGCGCAGATCGCGAAGATGGCCGCGAGCGTCGACACGCTCGACGGCTTCCTCCGCGACATGCGCGCGCGTTTCCCGGATGCCACCGGCAAAGGACCGGACGGCGGCAAGGACGCCGCGAAGGCCCCGTCGGAAGCGACCGGCGCCTTGCCGCGCATCCAGGGCGTCAAGCAGGCGATCGCCGGCCGTTGATTTCGGCGCCACACGCAGAGCCGGAGAGCCACCAGATGAGCCGACCAGGCCGAAGCCGAGCTCATCGCGATGCTGTCCGCAATCCGCCCGACGCGCGTCCAGACGAAAGGTCGAGACTGCCTTGCGACGCCATTGTCTCGTTCGCTCAGTCAGAGCGATGCGGCGCAAGCGCTTCGATGATGCGGCAGTCGGCAACGGTGCCGTGCTTGCAGCGCCCGATGACATCGGCAAGCTCGTCGCGCAGCGCCACGAGGTCCGCGATCTTGCGTTCGATCTCTGCCAGGTGTTGGCCGGCGATGACGTCGACCGCGTCGCACGAGCGGTCTCGCTGATCGGCGAGGTCCAGCAGGTCACGGACCTGGTCGATGGAGAAGCCCAAGTCGCGGGCACGCCGGATGAAGCTCAGTCGCCCCAGTTGGTCGTTGTCATAGGCTCGGTAATTGCCCTCGGTTCTCGCCGGAAGAGGTAGCAGACCGATCCGCTCATAATAGCGGATCGTTTCGACTTTGGTGCCGGTCCGCTTCGCGAGGTCGCCGATGGTCAGTCGTGACATGGCTTGACCCTATAGTGGCTACAGGGTCCATATAGGACGTCGCATCATCTTGTAAGAGGCGACGATATGCCTGGTTGTCATGACGACTGCTGTTCCTCTTCCCCTCCGAGGGAACTGGACAGCCCCCGCTGGCGTCGTGCGCTCTGGATTGCGTTGGCTATCAACGGAGCCATGTTTTTGACGGAGATCGCAGCAGGCGTGGCGGCCGGGTCGGCCTCGCTGCAGGCGGACGCGATCGACTTCCTCGGTGATACGGCCAACTATGCGATCAGCCTCGGAGTGGCGGGACTGGCGCTGAGCTGGCGAGCGCGCGCCGCCCTTCTGAAGGGCTGGTCGCTCGTCCTGCTTGGCGTCCTTGTCCTTGCCTCCACTGTCTGGCACGCAGTGACCGGCACCCTCCCGGAGGCGAAGGCGATGGGGATCGTCGGCATGCTCGCCCTTGTCGCCAATGCGGGCGTGGCCCTCATGCTCTACCGCTTCCGGATCGGCGACGCGAATATGAGGTCGGTCTGGATCTGCTCCCGGAACGATGCGATCGGCAACGTCGCCGTACTCGCGGCCGCAGCCGGTGTGTTCGGCACCGGCACGGCATGGCCGGATCTCATTGTGGCGGCGATCATGGCCGCGCTTGGTTCGAGCGGTGGCTGGCACATCATACAGCGAGCTCGCATCGAGTTGCGCGGCTCCCCCACATCGCGCCCCGTCGCAAGCCCAATCCGGGCGAACTGATCGAGGGCACGTGTCAATGGAAAGTCACGACCGACTGGCTTTCGCTCACACCGAGAGGTGAAACCTACCCGCCGTAGCTCTGCACCAGGCTGCCGGCCACCAGCGACCAGCCGTCGACCAGCACGAAGAAGATCAGCTTGAACGGCAGCGACACCACGACCGGCGGCAGCATCATCATGCCCATCGACATCAAGACCGACGCGACCACGAGGTCGATGATCAGGAAGGGCAGGAACAGCAGGAAACCGATCTCGAAGGCGCGCTTGAGCTCGGAGATCATGAAAGCCGGCACCAGGATGCGCAGCGACAGGTCGTCGGGCGTCGCCGGCGGCGGCTCGCCGGAGAGGTCCATGAACAGCTTCAGGTCCTTCTCGCGCACGTTCTTCTGCATGAAGCCGCGCAGCGGCACCGAGGCGCGCTGCAGCGCGTCCTCGACGCCGATCTGGTTCTCCACCAGGGGCCGGATGCCGTCATCATAGGATTTCTGCAGCACCGGGCCCATCACGAACGCCGTGAGGAACATCGCGAGCGCGATGATGACCGAGTTGGGCGGCGCGGTCGCTGTGCCCATCGCCGTGCGCAGCAGCGACAGCACGACGACGATGCGCGTGAACGACGTCATCATGATCAGGATCGACGGCGCGATCGACAACACCGTGAGCAGCGCGATCAGTTGGACCGCGCGTTCGGTGACGCCGCCACCGCCGGCGCCGAGATTGATGCTGATGTCCTGCGCAGCAGCACGTCCCGCCAGTAAACCGGCGGCAGTCAGAACAGCGGTGAAGACAACTCTACGCGGGGGAAGCAGCGATCTCACTGAGACGACTTCGGACGTCCGAGCAGCGAGGCCATCTCGTCCTCCAGATTCTCGAAGCTGGTCTTGACCGGCGCGGCCTGCGCCGCAGGCGGCTCGTTGCGCGCGGCCGCCCGGAGCGCCGGGGGACCCGAGGCCGGAGCAGCCGACGGATCGGCTGATGGACGCCGCAGCGCGGCCTCGAGCCGTTGCGCCATCTCGGCCAGATTGGCTTCGGCGCTCGAATCGGCCGCTGCGGGCGGCGGGGCAGCCGGGGGCGGGGGCGGCGGCATCTGGGCCACCGGCGGCAGCGGCGGCGCCGCCGCGCGCTCGACGCGCTCGGCTGCGCGCTCAGCGCTCCGCACCGGCGGCAGCCGTGGCCCCTCGGAAGGGCGCTGCGCCTCGGCCTGACGCTGCGGCTCGGCGGGGCGCAACGGGCGCGACATCACTGGTTCACCGCGGGCCACCCGCTCGGGGCGCGGCTCCAGGCGGGCTTCGTCTCCGCCGCGCGGTTCTCCACGGACGTCCGCCCGGAGGTCCTGGCGGGGGTCGGGACGGCGCGGAGGAAGCGGTGGTTCCGGCGGAAATGCCGGTGCTGGCTCACGCCGCTCTGCGGCAGTCGGCGCCGTGCGGCGAACCTCATCGATGAACGACGGCCGCATCGGGCGCTGCGGCGACTCCGGCATCTGCAACTCGGCATGCTCGGCGGCCTCGGTCTTCGGCTCGTTGTCGGCCCAGGATGGCGCATCCGGCAGCGGCGCGATGCGAGCCGCCGGCGGCTCGGCACTGATGCCCGGCCGCTGTGGCAATTGCTCGCGCGCCGGCATGGCCCGCACGATATTGGATTCGACCACGATGTCGGTCGGCCCGCCGATCATCAGAAGATGCTCTATGTTATCACGGCGCACGAGCACGAGACGGCGGCGGCCATCGACGGCGGCGGCATCGATCACGGCAAGCCGGGGCATGCGGCCGCGATTCGGGTTGGTCCCGAGACGATTGCCCGCGAATCGACGGACCAGCCAAGCGGCGAGGCCGATCAGCGCCAGCACCGCCACGAATGCAAAAAAGAACGTCAGTGCCTGCATCTCTGTCCCCGGCAAATACCGCGTCCTTTCGAAGTCTTTCGTCTGTCCAACGCATCGCCGGCAGCGAACGGAGCTTCAGAACCGGAACCAACCTGTTAACGCATGACGGCAGGAACTGCCGCTCCGCCTCTTAATAACCCATGAATCGGCCGGGCCAAAACGACTTCTTGGCGAGCCGCGCCGTCCCGGAATGATGCATCGGTCGGCTGGGACCCCGGCAGTTTCCTAAGAATTCGTCAAGACACCGGGATAGTCCCGGTGGGCATCGCACCCTTTCTTAACTCCCTGTTAACCATATGCACGGCAATTTCTACCTACCCAAACCGTCCGGTAGTCGGACACAACCGAGCAGCGCCATGTCCATCAACGATCTCCCCGTGTTGTCGGCGTTGCGGACCAAGATGCAATGGCATCAGGAGCGCCAGCGCGTGCTGTCCGAGAACGTGTCCAATTCGGATACGCCAAACTTCAAGCCGAAGGATCTGGTTGAGCCGAAGTTCGATTCAACCGGCCAGGCGGTCGGCGGCTTTGCGCCGCTGTCGCTGACCCGGACCAGCACCGCGCACATCGCCCCGTCGTCGGGCGAGAGCGCGAGCTTCGACCAGAACCGCAAGGTCGGATTTCAGACGAGGCCCGCCGGCAACGCGGTGAGCCTCGAAGAGGAGATGCTGAAGGTCTCCGCCAACCAGATGGACTACGCCGCGGCGACCTCGTTGTACGGCAAGAGCCTGCATCTGTTGAAGACAGCGATCGGCAAGGGCTGAGCTCGGGTTAAGGACAGAGACCGACAAGCATGGCAAACGACTCCAGCGATTTCCTCCGCTCGATGAGCATCGCGACCTCCGGCCTGCGTGCGCAGGCGGGACGTATGCGCGTCATTTCCGAGAACATCGCCAATGCCGATTCGACCGCTGCCAAGGCGGGCGGCGATCCGTATCGCCGCAAGGTCCCGACATTCACCTCGGCACTCGATCGTGCGCTCGACGCCAAGGTGGTGGCACTCGGCAAGGTGGTGCCCGATCAATCGTCGTTCCGCGTCAAATACGACCCCAGTAACCCGGCCGCGGACGCGTCCGGCAATGTCAAGTACCCCAACGTCAATCCGCTCATCGAGATGACCGACATGCGTGATGCGCAGCGGTCCTACGAGGCGAATTTGAACATCATCGGCGCCACGCGCCGCATGATCCAGCGCACGCTCGACATTCTGAAGACCTAGGACAGGAACGAAAGTCATGGCCTCCCCAATCTCCGCAGCGAATGCCTACGCGAATTCCGCGCGCGTGCTCGACACCGGCGGCTCGAGCGGTGCCTTCGGCAGCCTTGGGCGCGTGCGCGACGTGCTCGGTAGCGGCAACGGCGCCGACAAGGGTGGTCCGTCATTCAGCGCGGTGCTGAAGGACGCGATCGGCAGCGTGATGGAGGCCGGACGCAAGTCCGACAGTCAGGCGGTCGCGATGGCCGCGGGCAAGGCAAACGTCATGGATGTCGTCACGGCGGTCGCCGAAACCGACGTCGCGGTGTCGACGCTGGTGTCGGTGCGCGACCGCGTGATCCAGGCCTATGAAGACGTGATGAAGATGACGATCTAGGCGCAGCTCGTAACGCTTCAGGCCGCCACGTGCCTGATGCGCCCAGGGGATTTGCCGTCTGCCGCGACCGCGCGCGATGAGGCGGGTGCCGGACCGGAGCCGATCGACAGTGAGGAACGACAGGACATGACGGGAGCTGAAACGCTCGATGTGGCGCGCGATGCGATCTGGACCATCGTGCTGGTGTCGTCGCCGCTGATGGTGGTCGGCCTCGTGGTTGGCGTGGTCGTCTCGCTGTTCCAGGCGCTGACGCAGATCCAGGAGCAGACGCTGGTGTTCGTGCCGAAGATCATCGCGATCTTCGTGACGCTGCTGCTGGCGCTGCCGTTCATGGCCGATGCGCTGCATTCGCACATGATGCGGATCTCGTCGCGAATCATCGGCGGATGAGGCAATGTCCGGGGCGGCAGGGCAGGCCTGCGTGAGGGCGCTGCGAGCGGTCGTAAGGAGCAGTGCGGGGGGCGCTGCTGCTTTCAGGCGCGCGCGGGCAGCCTTTCGGGCAAGCTCTTCGCAGGCTGCCTCTTCGCAGGTTGCCTCGTCGGAGGCTGTCTCTTCGGAGGCTGTCTCTTCAAAGACCGTCGTGCCGCACCAGCATGCGGTCGAAAGGGCCGTGACGGCGGACGATGCGCATCGATATATCCTTCCTTCCGGCGCTGGCCGCCGTGTTCATGCTGGCCTTCGCGCGCGTCGGCGCCATGGTGATGCTGTTGCCGGGCCTCGGCGAGGTCAACATCCCCGTCCGCATCAAGCTCGCGACCGCGCTGCTGCTCACGATGATCGTGCTGCCGCTGCATCGTCAGGCCTATCAGGTCGACCTGCAGGCGTTGTCGCCGCTCTTGGTGATGATGGTGCACGAGATCGTGATCGGCATCGTGCTCGGCGCGACGGCGCGGGTGACGCTGTCGGCGCTGCAGGTCGCGGGCTCCGTGATCGCGCAGCAGATGGGACTCGGCTTCGTCACCGCGGTGGATCCGACGCAGGGACAGCAGGGCGTCCTGATCGGCAACTTCCTCACCATGCTCGGCGTGACCCTGCTGTTCTCGACCGACAGCCATCACCTGGTGATCGCCGCACTCAGCGACAGCTACAAGATCTTCGCGCCGGGCGAATTGATCCCGAGCGGCGACGTCGCCTCGCTGGCGACCAAGGCGTTTGCCGCGGCGTTCAAGATCGGCCTGCAATTGTCGGCGCCGTTCCTGGTGTTCGGCCTGGTCTTCAACATCGGGCTCGGCGTCTTGGCGCGGCTGATGCCGCAGATGCAGGTCTATTTCGTCGGCGCGCCGCTCTCGATCCTGATCGGCTTCCTGATCTTCGCGCTGGTCCTGACCGCGATGATGGGAACGTTTCTCGGCTATTTCGAAGGCGTCATGCACGAGATGATGCCGCGGTGAGGGGGCCGATCGATGTCCGATGAGGCCGATTCCGAAGACAAAACAGAAGACCCGACGCAAAAACGGCTGGACCAGGCGCTCGAACGCGGCGACGTCGTCAAGAGCCAGGAGCTCAACACCTGGTTCGTGATCGCCTCCGCGACCTTGGTGATGTCGACCTTCTCGGGCTCGATCGGCACCGCGGTGCTGGTGCCGATGCGCAACCTGATCGCCAATTCCTGGATGATCCACACCGACGGCGCCGGCCTGCTGGCGCTGGCGCGCAGCCTGTCGTTCGCCGTGATCGCGGCGATCGGCGTGCCGATCCTGATGGTGATGCTGGCGGCGATCGCCGGCAACATGATGCAGCATCGCCTGGTCTGGTCCGGCGAGCCGATGAAGCCGAGCCTGAGCAAGATCTCGCCCTTGGCCGGCGCCAAGCGCCTGTTCGGCAAGCAGGCCGCGGCCAATTTCGCCAAGGGCCTCTTCAAGCTCGTGCTGCTCGGCACGGTCATGGTCATGATCCTGTGGCCGGAGCGGCTGCGCCTCGAATCGCTGCTGCATATGGACGTCAGCGAGCTGCTCGGCGTCACGATCTCGCTGACGACGCATCTGATGGGCTCGGTGGTCGCGCTGCTCGCCCTGGTCGCGATCGGCGACTACCTGTTCCAGTATCGGCAATGGTACGAGCGCCAGAAGATGTCGGTGCAGGAGATGAAGGAGGAGTTCAAGCAGTCGGAAGGCGACCCGCACGTCAAGGGACGCATCCGGCAGATCCGCCAGCAGCGCATGAAGAAGCGCATGATGGCCGCGGTTCCCAAGGCCTCCGTGATCATCACCAACCCGACCCACTACTCGGTCGCGCTGTCCTACGAGCGCGGCATGTCGGCGCCGGTCTGCGTCGCCAAGGGCGTCGACAACATCGCCTTCAAGATCCGGGAGGTCGCCAAGGCGCACGACATCCCGATCGTCGAGAACGTGCCGCTGGCGCGCGCGCTCTATGCCACCGTCGAGATCGACGAGGAGATCCCGGTGGAACATTATCATGCCGTCGCTGAGATCATCGGCTACGTGATGGGGCTGCGGCGCAACCTCTCGGGGCGCCCGCGATGACAACCGATTCGGTCCATGGACGGACCGCAAAATACGGATAAATCATGGAATATCGGCTTGACGGGCTTGCGCTTGACCCGTCGATTCAGGCAGGTGGAAGGGGGAGCCGCGCGAACGGGCTGGGGCTCCCAGCCGACAGGTCGCGTCCCCGAGCCATGAGCGCCGATTCCGACAACGATGGGTTACAGGATCAGGTGGGCCTGCCGGAGCGGCCGCGCCGCAGCGGCAGCATTCTGCTGATCCTGCTGGTGGCGTTCGGTCTCGTCGCGGTCGCGATCGCGTTGATGACGATCGGCCGCGCCCAGGCGCAGCCCTATATTCTCGGCCTGCTGTCGCTGCTCGCCACCGTCGGCCTGTTCAATCTGTTCGCGTTCGCCGCCGGCATCGTCCGCTTCGCCGACAAGGCGACCGACGATCCGGTGTTGGGCGCGATCGCCGATCACGCCTTCGATGGCCTCGCAGTGACCGATCCGCGCGGCCATGTCGTCTACGCCAACGCCGCCTATCTCAACATGACGGGAGCGGCGACCGCGCAGGAGGCGCGTCCCGTCGAGCGTGTCTTCATCGGCAATCCCGATGTCTCCGAAGCGGTGTTCCGCCTGCTCAAGGCGGCGCGCGAGGGCAAGCGGCAGCAGGAGGAGGTGCGCATCACCGCGGCCGAAGGCGCGCAGGGGCGCTGGCTGCGGATGCGCGTGCGCCCGCTCGGCCAGACCAAGCGCCACGCCCGCTACGCGGTGTGGTCGATCGCCGACATCACGCGGGATCGCGAGCGCCAGGAGGACGTGTTCCAGGAGCTGCAGCATGCGATCGAATATCTCGACCATGCGCCGTGCGGCTTCTTCTCGGTCAATCCGGAAGGCAGCCTCGTCTACGTCAATGCCACGCTCGCCAACTGGCTCGACTACGATCTCGCCGAGATCGGCTCGGGCGGCCTGAAGCTCGCCGACGTCGTCTCCGGCGACGGCGCGTCGCTGCTGACCTCGATCGTGGCGGTGCCCGGCGAGGTCCGCACCGAGGTGTTCGACATCGACCTGAAGATGCGCGGCGGCAAGACCATGCCGGCGCGGCTCTACCACAAGCTCGCCTTCGGCGCCGACGGCAAGCCGGGCGCCTCGCGCACCCTGGTCATCAGCCGCGCCCGCGACGAGCGCTCCGATCCGGAGCGCGCCGCCGAGGTGCGCTTCATGCGCTTCTTCGACCATACGCCGATGGCAATCGCCACCGTCGACCGCGGCGGCGCCGTGGTCAGGGCCAATGCGCGCTACGCCAAGCTGGCGCAGAGCGTCAGCGGCGACGTGGCCGCGGCGAAATCGATCTTCCGCACCGTCAGCCAGCGCGACCGGCACCTCCTGATCGCCGCGATCAACCAGGCCTCGGAAGGGCAGGCGGACATTCCGCCGGTCGAGGTGATGCTGGAGGGCGCGAAGGAGCGCTTCGGCCAGTTCTTCGTCACCGCCGTCGACGAGGACGAGCGCGAGACCGAGGCCGCGATCGTCTATCTGCTCGAGACCACCGAGCGCCGCGCGCTGGAGAACCAGATCAACCAGTCGCAGAAGATGGAGATGGTCGGCCAGCTCGCCGGCGGCATCGCCCACGACTTCAACAACGTGCTCTCGGCCATCATGATGGCCAACGACTTCCTGCTGAACGCGCACAAGCCGACCGACCCGTCGTTCCAGGACATCATGCAGATCAAGCAGAACGCGACCCGCGCCGCGACGCTGGTGCGGCAGCTGCTCGCGTTCTCGCGCCGCCAGACCCTGCGGCCCCAGGTGCTCGATCTCGGCGACGCACTGTCCGACCTGACGATGCTGTTGCGTCGGCTGATCGGCGAGAAGGTCAAGCTCGACCTGGTTCACGGCCGCGACCTGTGGCCGGTCAAGGTCGACGTCTCGCAGTTCGAGCAGGTGGTCGTGAATCTCGCGGTCAACGCCCGCGATGCGATGCCCGATGGCGGCAAGCTGTCGGTGCGCACCGCCAACGTCTCGGCCGACGAGGTCGCGCAGGCCGCCTACAAGGGCATGCCGGTGGCCGACTACGTCCGCATCGAGATCAGTGACACCGGAACCGGCATTCCGGCCGAGATCCGCGAGAAGATCTTCGAGCCGTTCTTCTCGACCAAGGAGGTCGGCAAGGGCACCGGTCTGGGACTGTCGACCGTCTACGGCATCATCAAGCAGACCGGCGGCTTCATCTACGTCGACAGCGAGGTCGGCAAGGGGACTTCGTTCCAGATCTTCCTGCCGCGGCACATCGTCGTGCCGGAGGTCCAGGCCGAGCCGCACGCGGCCAACGGCGCCGTCAAGGAGCCGGCCGTCGCGGAAGCGTCGAAGCCGCGCGCCGACCTGACCGGGCAGGGCACCATCCTGCTGGTCGAGGACGAGGAGGGCCTGCGGGCGCTGAACGCGCGCGGCCTGCGCTCGCGCGGCTACAGCGTCATCGAGGCGTCGAACGGCGTCGAGGCGATGGAGGCGCTGGACGAGTGCGACGGCGTGCTCGATCTCGTGGTGTCCGACGTCGTGATGCCGGAGATGGACGGGCCGACGCTGCTGAAGGTGATGCGCGAGAAGAATCCGGACATCAAGATCATCTTCGTCTCGGGCTATGCCGAGGATGCGTTCGAGAAGAGCCTGCCCGAGAACCAGCAGTTCGCGTTCCTGCCCAAGCCCTTCACGCTCAGCCAGCTCGTGGCGGCGGTCAAGGAAACCATGGCGCCGCAATAGGTTACCGGAGTTCCTTGGCAAATTGCTGGCAAGCCGGCCGTGCGCGTTTCATCCCGCGACCCCGCGCCGCAGCTGCGCGGCCTCGTGCCGCCTTCCCTTTTCGCGGGTTGTGCCCATCTTACAGGCATCCCCATTCCGGGGAGTTATGGGAAACACAGATGAGCTTCATGCAGCGCAAAAGCGGCCTCCTCAAGGCGATGGCCGTGGCCCTTTCACTGGCGCTGCCGACGGTGCTCGCCGTCTCGGCGGCCGACGCCCGGATCGGCGGCGGCTCCAGCTCGGGCTCCCGCGGCACGCGCACCTTCTCCGCGCCGCCTCCGACCACGACCGCGCCGGGATCGGCGTCGCAGTTCAACCGCACCATCACCCAGCCGGGCCAGCCCGGCGGCTTCAACACGGCTGCGCCCGCCCGTGGCGGGCTGTTCGGCGGCCGCGCGGGTGGCCTTCTGGGCGGCCTCGCTGCCGGCTTCCTCGGCGCCGGCCTGTTCGGCATGCTGTTCGGCGGCGGGCTGTTCTCGGGGCTCGGCGGCTTCGCGTCGATCATCGGCCTGATCCTCCAGGTCCTGCTGGTGGTGTTCCTGGTGCGCATGGGGATGGCCTGGTGGCAGCGCCGCAACCAGCCGGCCTATGCCGCCGGCCCGGCGCCATCGCCCACCGACGGCCAGCCGAGCTCGCGCTCGGGCCTGAGCGGCCTTGGTGGTTTCGGTGGCTTCGGCGGTGGTGGCAGCAACACGCCGCCGCTGCAGATCCTGCCGGCCGACTACGAGGCGTTCGAGCGGCTGCTCGGCGAGATCCAGTCCGCCTGGTCGAACGAGGATGTCGGCCGCCTGCGGCTGCTGTCGACGCCCGAGATGGCCTCGTATTTCGAGCGCGATCTCGAGCAGAACCAGGCCCGCGGTGTGGTCAACAAGGTCAGCGCCGTGAAGCTGCTGCAGGGCGACCTCGCCGAAGCCTGGCGCGAGAATGGCGCCGACTACGCCACGGTCGCGATGCGCTTCACCTTGGCCGACAAGACCATCGAGCGCGCCTCGGGCCGCGTTGTCGACGGCTCCGACCAGCCGCAGGAGGTCACGGAGATATGGACCTTCCTGCGCCACGCCGGCGCCGATTGGCAGCTGTCGGGAATCCAGCAGGTCGGCTGACGCCATAGGTCGAACGATCATCGGGCGCCGCGGAGCAATCCGCGGCGCTTTTGTTTTGCGCGTGGTTATAGTGGCGTGCCGCGATGAACAGGCAACGAGGATGGGCCCATGCGTTACGAGCTGTATTACTGGCCGATGATCCAGGGCAGGGGCGAATATGTGCGGCTCGCGCTGGAGGAGGCGGGCGCCGCCTATCGCGATGTCGCGCGCGAGGACGGCATCGGTGCGATGACGGCGATGATGGACGCCGAAAGCGATACGCCGCCGTTCGCGCCGCCATTCCTGAAAGCGGGCCGCCGCATCATCGGCCAGACCGCCAACATCCTGCTGTTCCTCGGCCCCCGCCATGGCCTCGCCCCGAAGGCCGAGGCGGGGCAATCCTGGCTGCATCAGCTGCAACTGACGATCTCCGACTTCGTCGTCGAGATCCACGACACCCACCATCCGCTCGGGCCGACGCTGTACTACGAGGACCAGCGCGCGCCGGCCAGGAAGCGCGCCGCCGAGTTCTGGAACGAGCGGGTACCGAAATTCCTCGGCTATTTCGAACGGCTCCTGGCGAACAGCGGCGGCACCTATGTCACGGGGCGCCGGCTCACTTACGTCGACCTGTCGCTGTTCCAGATCGTCGCCGGACTGCGCTACGCGTTTCCCCACCGCATGACGGCATTCGAGCGCAACATTCCCGGCCTCGTCGCGCTGCACGACCGCGTCGCCGCCAGGCCGAACATCTCGGCCTATCTGGCCAGCGACCGCCGCATCCCCTTCAATGAAGACGGCATCTTCCGCCACTACAAGGCGCTGGATGCGTGAGGGCTGAGGGCGTGCAGTCGTGCTGGAGTGAGCGTGCTCATCTGAGAGCCTCGCCGGCGCCTCGTCGGCGCTGCGCTCCCTCTCCCCGTTCTTCACGGGGGGAGGGGCGGCCGCACGGGAAGTGGGTGTCGAGAGACCTGTAACGCCTCGCCCGAACGAGCCGCGCGTGAGCTGAAACCACGTGGATCGCCGCGCCGCCACGGCCCAGCTCACACGTATAGCGGCAGGCGCCTGAGGCGCCGCCGCTATACGAAGTTGGCCTGAGGGTGTGGGATCGTCAGGCGAGAATGTCGACGCGGGTGCCCTGGCCGGGCGGCAGCGGCGGACGCGAGGCCTGCTTCTCCGCGGCCGCCTCGTCGCCGGTCTTGGCGGGATTCACGGCCTGGCTCTGCTGCGTCTGGTTGCGCGCCTGCGTGTCTTGGGTCTGCGGCTTGGTCGTCTCGGTCGAGATCGGCGGCGGTGAGGGCGGCGGCGATGACGACGAAACGCTCGAAACGGACATGGTCCAGCTCCTCGCTTGGTGTTGCGACAAGCGTGGCCATCGCTCACGAAAACTTCGTCAAGCAGATCGTTCGAATTGTCTGCAACTGTCGGTGGCGCGGCGAATAGTGAACGGGTCGCTGCCGCCGGCGCAGAAACCGCAAGGCTGTCGCGTCACCCCCGGCCTATTGGTCCTTGCTGCGGCTGATCGTGATCGAGGACTCGGTCTTGGTTCGGGCGCAGCGCATGTCGAGCCGGCGGTAGCGGCTGGCGACGTCGTCGCCGCGGAAGATTCCGAGCCGGCGGTAACAGCGTGTGACGCCGCGCTGCATGTCGTCCTTCGGCAACGTGAAAACGATCGCCGCTGCGCTCGCCATCAGCTCGATGAAGGCCGGCGTCGGCTTGCGCTCGGATTTTCCGAACAATTGATTGCTGACATTCTTCGATGAGCAGCCGAGCGTGATCTCGCGCGCCTTGGGATGAGCGAGATAGACCGTGCCCGCCGCGGTCTGTCCGATCTTGATGCCGTCGATGCCGTTCTTCAGTTCCTTGGCAACGTCGTCGCAACGATCCGCCCGGGCCGCGTGCGGCAGCAGCGTGCTGCTCGACGCAACGAGAAAAACAAAACCGGCCAAGCGGCCAAATGAGCAAAGCGATGACTGCATTCCAAATACCCCCGCGCCATTGAAGCCTGCGCGCGGAGGTCATGCAAGCGCGATGCGCCGCGGCCGCACAAGATCGTCGGCCGACGTGACCGCGTGTTGACGGGCCGCGGTCATATGCCGGCGGCAGCGGCGCGATCGCTTCGTCAGAACCAGCAGCGGCCCGGATGCGACAGCGATACGCCCGCGGCGCGACGCTCGCAGTCGTTGCTGTAGGTCTGGAAGTTGCAGCCGCACACCGGCATGTAGATCCGCGGGCAGAGCGTCGGCTTTCGGCGGCAGACACCCATCATGTCGAACCGGCCGCACTGGCCGGCCGGGAACTCGCAATAAAGACCGGCATTGCAGGGGATGCCGGCAAATCCGCCGCACGCACGGCCGGGACCGACTGCGCCGGCGCTGCCGGGGAGCATGGTGATCAGGGCAAGAGCAAATGTGATGGCAACGAAGAGACCTCGTGTCATGACGCCTCCAGGAGGAAAATGAATATGTCAACAATCTAAGGTTACATAATTCGGCGACCGATCGCAATCGATCTCGCCGTACGACATTGCGCTGGTCGCGGCGTCATGTTGCGGCGACCTCGCGGGCCGTCTCGATCAGCAGGTCGAACGTCTCGTCGGGTGCGTGCTGCACGACATCGTGCCCGCACGCAAATGCGTGCACGCGCCACGCGGGATCGCTGCGCAGCCGCTCATATTGCGCGGTGAATGGCGTCGCGCTCCATCCGCTGGCGTAGACGAAGGTGCGCTGCAGAGCCGCCGGCGCCGGACCGTGGAGGTTCAGGGCCTGGATGAAGGTCCCGAGCGGATGCGGCCGGCGGCGCGGATCGGAGCCTTCGCGCGGCAGCGCCGTCAGCCCGTCATGCCCGGCGCGTTCGATCACGAACCGGCGATACGCGTCACCGGCGAGATCCCACCATGACTGACCGTTCTCGGGTGCGAAGGCATCGAGATAGACCAGTGCGGCGAGCCTTTCCGGCACGCGGTCGGCGACGCCGGTCGCGACCATGCCGCCATAGCTGTGCGCGCACAGGATGACCTCGGACAGGTCCTCTATCGCCAGGAGCTCGACGACGTCGGTGATATGGGTGTCGAGATTGATGGCATGGGCGCGGGCGGGCGTCTCCTCCAATCCGCTCAGGGTGGGGGCATAGGCCGCATGGCCGGCTTGCCGGAGCCTGGCGCAGAGCGAGTCGTACATCCAGCCACCGTGCCAACCTCCTGGAATCAGAACGAAAGTCGCCATGGTCCTCCTCCTCGACGGATGCACCGAGACATGTCTTGCAAGGCTTCAGACGGGTAGCGTATCAGACCTGTCAAGACCGCTTTGGGCGGCCATTTCTAGAACCCCACGAGCTCGCCATGAACGCGCCCACCGCCTTTCCCGACCAGTCCAAGCCCGTCCCGCCCTACAAGCACACGCCGCTGTTTCCGCTCGGGCCGGACACCACGCCCTACAGGAAGATCACCACCGACGGCGTGCGGGTCGAGAAGGTCTTGGGCCGCGACATGCTGGTGGTGTCGCGGGAGGCGCTGCGGACCTTGTCGGAAGCCGCGTTCGGCGAGATCAACCACTTTCTGCGTCCCGGCCATCTGAAGCAGCTGCGCAGCATCCTGGAGGATCCGGAGGCCAGCCCGAACGACAAGTTCGTCGCGCTCGACTTCCTGAAGAACGCCAACATCTCCGCCGGCGGCGTGCTGCCGATGTGCCAGGATACCGGCACCGCGATCATCATGGGCAAGAAGGGCTGCAACGTCATCACCGATGGCGACGACGAGGCGGCGCTGTCGCAAGGCGCGCGCGACGCCTACTTGCGCCGGAACCTGCGCTACTCACAAGTCGCTCCGCTGTCGATGTACGAGGAGAAGAACACCGCCAACAACATGCCGGCGCAGACCGAGATCTATGCCGAGGGCGAGGACGCCTACAAGTTCATGTTCATGGCCAAGGGCGGCGGCTCGGCCAACAAGAGTTTTCTGTTCCAGGCGACGCCCTCGGTGCTCACCAAGGACCGGCTGCTGGCGTTCCTGAAGGAGAAGATCCTGACGCTGGGCACCGCGGCGTGCCCGCCTTATCACCTCGCCATCGTGATCGGCGGCACCTCGGCCGAGCTGTGCATGAAGACGGTGAAGCTGGCGTCTGCGCGTTATCTCGACGCGCTGCCGACCCAGGGCTCCCCGGATGGCAATGCCTTCCGCGACGTGGAGATGGAGCAGGAAATCCACAAGATGACGCAGTCGCTCGGCGTCGGCGCGCAGTTCGGCGGCAAGTATTTCTGCCATGACGTCCGCGTCATCCGCATGCCGCGCCACGGCGCGTCGTTGCCGATCGGCCTCGGCGTGTCGTGCTCGGCCGACCGCCAGGTGCTCGGCAAGATCACCAGGGACGGCGTCTATCTCGAGGAGCTCGAGCATCATCCGGCGCAGTATCTGCCGGAGGTCGAGCAGGCGCTTGGCGGCGAGGTCGTGAAGATCGACTTGAACCAGCCGATGAAGGACATCCTCGCCACTCTGTCGAAGAATCCGATCAAGACCAGGCTATCGCTGACCGGCACCATGATCGTCGCGCGCGACGCGGCGCATGCCAAGCTGCGCGAGCGCCTCGATCGCGGCGAGCCCCTGCCGGACTACTTCAAGAACCATCCGGTGTACTACGCCGGCCCCGCCAAGACCCCCGAAGGCTACGCCTCCGGCGCGTTCGGCCCGACCACCGCGGGCCGCATGGATTCCTTCGTCGACCAGTTCCAGGCGGCCGGCGGCTCGATGGTGATGGTCGCCAAGGGCAACCGCGCGCCGGCGGTGCGCGAGGCTTGCAAGAAGCACGGCGGCTTCTATCTCGGCTCGATCGGCGGCGCCGCGGCCAACCTCGCCGAGCACTGCATCAAGAAGGTCGAGGTCGTCGAATATCCCGAGCTCGGCATGGAAGCCATCTGGCGCATCGAGGTAGTGGACTTCCCGGCCTTCATCATCATCGACGACAAGGGCAACGACTTCTTCAAGGAGCTGAACCTCGGCTGAGGTGAGCCGGGCGTGATGTTTGTTGCGGCGGCCGGGAGCGATCCCGGCCGTTGGCGTATGGGGGAGGCCCATCTCGCCTGAGCGCGTAGCGTGGCAACCGAATTCGCACGCCGACGGTGCGCTCCCCTCCCCCTTGCGGGGAGGGGAGCTCACTGCTGTTGTGGGGCCAGCTCGGCTCCGACTACCGTGGGGCTCAGCGTGCGTTCGTGGCAAGAGGAGCACGATGCTGAACGAAGCAACTGGTAGTCGGATGTAATGCCCGCCAACCGCATCATCGGTCTCGACGGCTTCTCCCGCGGCTGGGTCGCGGTGTCGATTGCAGGCGACCGGCGCGACATCGCCTTTCCCGCCGACGTTTCGACGGCACTATCGGCTCCTTTTACCCGCGCCGCGATCGACATCCCGATCGGCATGACCGACGACGGCGAGCGCACCTGTGACCGGCTCGCGCGCGACAAGCTCGCGCCGCATCGCTCCCGCGTCTTCACCGGCGCGCGACGCTGGCTGTGGCAGGACTACACCGATCCAGACGAGGCGAACATCGAGGCGTCGCGGCGCGGGCAGACGCGCGCCTCGCGTCAGCTCTGGCATCTCGGCCGCAAGATCATGGAGGTCGACGCCTTCGTCCGTGCGCATCGCGACCGCGACATCCGCGAGGCCCATCCCGAACTGGTGTTCCTGCGCCTCCACGGCGCGCCGTTGCCGTCGAAGAAGACGGAACATGGCGCCAGGCTGCGGCGCGACTTGTTAGTTTCTGCAGGCTTCGCCGCCATCGACGACTGGATGACCCGCGCCCGCATCGGTACCGGTGCCAAGCCCGACGACGTCCTCGACGCCTGCGCGGTCGCGCTGGCCGCTCGCGACTGCGCGGGCTGCGTACCGGAAGAAGCTGCGCCGCGCGACGCGCATGGCGTGCCGATGCAGGTCTGGTTTTGAGTGGCGGCCCGGCCAAGTTTTTCCCACATCTGCTTCAGCGCGGAGGGCTGGCGTACATGGGGTAAGCGATCAACGGACGGGTTTCCGCTTATCCCTGCATAGGGCTAGGCCGTCGAGTTTCGAGATGCTGCTAGCGGAAATCGCGTGCGTTGAGCGGGTGCTTGTGGTTGGGCACCGGGCCGAATTCGCTGCGTGGTGCAAGAGGGAGCGTCTTTGTTGAGCACTGAACCATGTTCGTGCTGAGATTCAGGTCGCAGTCGTCATAATCCAACGTCACCCGCCGCTTGCAGCTGTTCTTCAGGCTGTACCAGTTGACCCCAGGAGCTTTCGGCCACGCCTTCTCTACCACGCACTGGCTTGGATCTGATTGTGGGGCCGAACTGACGGTCCGCGGCGGTCGAACTACGCTTGATGGTGGCTCGGCAACGGGCTTGGTAATGGGAGTTGCTGCCGGATTCGGCTGCGTTCTATCCACGCCGAGAATGTCAGCGGTCACATTCTTCGCTGCAGAGCCAATATCCCGGGAACGAGCGTTTGCCGGTACCGCTCCGATGCGGACAGCGGTAGCGGCCCCGCCATTCGTGGACATGGACTTTCCGTCCGGCTCGAGCGTGTAGTTCCATGTCCCCGCGCTATTCGTATAGGTCAATACGTTTCCCGAGCAGGTCCACGTACCCTGGACACAAGCCGGGTGTTCGCTGCACAATGCTCTGCCGTCAGGGAGTAGCGTACCTCTGTTGCCACTGCCTGAGTGTCGCCAGTCACCGATAAACTTGGCTGCGCAACTCGATTGCGGAGCGGCCTCTGCCGCGGCGGTACCGGAAAGTAGTACCGAAAGAAGTAAGAGATATCTCATTGTAGTTCCAATTAAGCAGGTTGGACTATGATTACCCAATTCCTAGCTCGAATGTGAGTTAGGTGATCCAATCAGATTCCGATCGCGCCCGCAACGATGACCGCTTGAGCCATTGCGGCAGCCGTAGCGATGGATATAGGAAGTCCCCGCCTCACGGTTGATGGCTTCGATGCCTGCCAGGGGTCGAAATACAAACAAGTGCGCACCGTTCCGCTGGTCGGACCTCAATGAGGGGGGCGCGGCTTCCCTGACGGGCCATAGGCCAATGTTCGATCCGATTTCCAGGGGGAAGGTTCTAAAAAAAATAAATCACTTGTGATTTTTCCGAAATCGTGATTTTATCTCGCCATCCCGCCTCACTGCGGAGGGGCGTTGCGCGCGATCGTCACGACACGCGAGGCGGGGAGGCGATGGCCGCGATGGAGCCGCAGCGTGTCTTCGGATACGCGGACGAACGGCTTGGCGCGGACGCGAAGTCGCAGCGTCCTGACACCCCGAAGCTGGTGTCACGTTCGTGCGGTGCTGAGCGCATCGCGCGGATCATGGTGGCCAACAAGCCGGCGCACCAGGGAGACTGCGTATAAGCGTGAAGCCATTGCGCAGGGAAGGCCGGGCGTTTCCGGCTGCACCTGTGGTACCTGCCGCCTGCATTTCTTTCGCAGGCGGGCCGCAGGCGTCAGCCGACGCCTGGCCTTCCCTGCGCCCTCTGCATTTGGAGAGGGACATGCCGATGCCATCCCTCGGGCGTTATCAGCCGCGGGGCTGCGTCCGCTTGTCCGGGCTGTTTGAGATGTGAAGCGGGACTGCTGCGATTGAAAATCGGTGTCGTCCCGGGCAAGCCATGAGCGCGCAACAGCGCGATCGTGGCGCCGACCCGGGACCCATGCGCCGCGACTGTCGTGACGGGCGAAAAGCCAATTGCCAGCGTGCCTCGAACCACTCCCTACGGGTATGGGTCCCCGCTTTCGCGGGGACGACAGCGGAGAGTGTCGATGCGACGCGCCCACGCAAAAGAATAGCGCTCAGCCCCGCGCGCCGGTGAACGGGAAGCTGCCCATGAAGCCGATGCCCATCTCGCCGGAGATGGTGTCGCCGGCGACCTTGCCCTTGAAATCCAGCGTCAGCGGCATCGGGCTGGTGATCGAGACCTTCCAGGCGACGTCGTCGCCGTTGACGGTGCCGTCGAAGATCTCGGCGGAATCGCCTTCCGCGGCCTGGGTCCCCGTCAGCGTCGCGCCCGAGCTCTTCAGGCTCAGGGTCGCGCTGCGCTCGCCCATGGGCGTGTTCAAGGTCAGATTCCAGTTGCCGTCCACAGCCATCGATCGTTCTCCTGGCATTGCGATTTTGCGGACCTCGAGGCAACGACCTCGAGGATGCGTTCGGCCGCCCCTATAGCGCATCTTTGCGCGTAAGCCCATTGCGGCGATCGGATGCAGCGATCAGGCTCGCGCTGCCCTGAGGCGGTTGGCGACCACGAAGCGGAAGGCCATGAACTGCAGCGCGAAGGCCGCGACCTTGGCGCCGCCCGCGACCACGGTGATGTAGAGCACCCACAGCTTGATGTCGCCGGTCATGGCGACCGCGATCGTGCCGAGACCGAGCGCGAACATCAGCGCCGCCCAGGCATAGCCGGCGATGGTGACGTATTCCGGGATGGTCTCCGACACGATCGGCGGCACGTAGCGCAGCATCCAGCCGCGCTTGAGCATGATCAGCCCGATGGCGAAATGGCCGATCGCGGGCTTGGCGAACATGAAGCGCGGGTCATTGGTCAGCAGCGTCACGCCGCCGAGCACGATGACGAGGCCGACGCTGGCATAGGCCATGAAGCTGAGGTTCACGCCCCTGATGCGCGCCCAGACCACCTGCACCACGGCGACGGCGACCGCGGCGGCGGTGGCCAGCACGACATCATCGGTTGCGATGTACAGGATGAAGAACACCGCGGCCGACAGGAAGTCGGCAATCAGCTTGGCAAACACGATTTTCACGCACGTCTCCTGCAGCAGACCCCGGTCACGAATCTTGGCCGGACATTGCGGCGGCAGTCTGCGCTGCCACGTCCTTTGTTCGGCGGTAGTCAGGATACCAGCGCGTGAAATAAAGTGCACTATTGCGGGCGGCAAAGGCGATGGCGAGGCCGGTCCAATAGGGCAGGCCCGGCACGTAGAGCGTCATCAGGTTGCCGACGATCATCAGCAGCGCCGACACGGTCCAGGCGCCGGTGATGACGTAATTGGCGCGCAGGAAGCCCGGAATCGCCGCGGTTTCCGGCGGTACGGCCTCGAGCGCATATTGCAGCGTGAACGGCGCGCGCAGCAGCATCGAGCCGAGCGACAGCGCGAAAATGCCGCAGTCGACCGCAAGACGCACCGCGGATGCGCTGAGGGTCGGATCGATGAGGCCGAGGTAGGCGGCTACGCTTGCGAACACGATCGCCGAGCCCAGGCCGAGAATCTTGATCGAGCGTCCCTTGACGACGTCGACCGCGACAACGACCAGGCACATCGCCGTGGCCACGGCCAGGCTGAGCGTGGCCGAGACCACCGTCATCAGCGCAGCGTAGACGCCGTAGGGCGCGAGGATAAGGAAGATCGTCATGGGGTTTGCAGGCCAATCTTTACACTGCCAAGATTACTAGGGCCTGGACGTTGCCAGGTCAAGCAAATCTTGACAGTGTCAAAATTTCGTGAGACCGCAGGTTAGCTCAGCTTTATCAATGGTTTGTATTTTCGGCGCCGACCCAATTGCCATGGAAGCCATCGGGCACGCGGTGGCCCAGATGCACCAGGGCCACCGGACCGTCGCCGATGTCAGTGGCGTTGAAGACGGCGAGGTCGCTGGTGTTGGAGCCGGCGCGCCAGACCACGGTCAGCAGCCAGCCGTCGCCCTCGGCGGCATCAGGGCTGCGCGGCACGAATACCGGCTCGGACAGGGTGTCGCCGGCGGGCAGCAGATGCGTCGCCTGGCGCGTTCCGGCGCCGTCGACATGGGCAAGGCCGGACAGCGCCCCGAACAGCGGGCCGTCCGGATTGGCGCAGGCGTACCAGCCATGGCCGCTCTTGAGCCCGGCGCGGCGGTCGTCGATGCGGGGGAATTCACCGGTGAGGTCGTCGAGATAGCTCTGCGTGAAACGGTCGGTGTTGCCGGCGAGATCGAAGCTCCAGCGGCACAGCCGCGCGACCGACTTGGCCGGATCGGTCGGACGTCCGTCGGGATGCGGAAACAGCGGCGCTTCCTCGAACTGCATGACGTCGGCAATGATCCGGCTGCCGTCCTCCCAGGCATTCATGATGTGGAAGACGTAGCAGGCGTCACCGCGAAACCAGACGATGTCCTTGATGTCGCCGCTGCGCTTCATCACACCGACATAGGCGCCCTTGTCGGGCTCCCAGGCATAAGGCGGCTTGCCGGACATTGCGCGCTCGATGCTGCCGGTGAGCGGCAGGATTGGAAACAGCACGTGGTTGGCCGTGACGATGAAGTCGTGCACCATGCTGGCATAGGGCGCCTCGAAACGATCGAGACGCGTCAGTTTGCCGGCCGCATCGACCGTGCCGTAGGACAGCGCCGGCGTCAGCGGACCGGCGGCGTTGTAGCCGAAGAACAGCAATTCGCCGGTGACCGGATCGGTCTTCGGATGCGCGGTGAAGGCGCCGCGCAGGCGGCCGCCGAAATCGTGATAGCCGCGGGTGGCGAGCGTGCCGGGCTCGATCTCGGTCGGCAGATGCGCCTCTTCGAGCGCGAGCAGGCGGCCGGCATGGGCGATGATGTTGGTGTTGGCAACGCCGCCATCGGTGACCTCGGCTGGCGCGTCCGGCAGCCTGCGGCCGAAGCCGCCGAACAGCGCGCGCCCCGCGCGGCGCTCGGCCTCGAATTTCGGGGTGCGGATCCAGCGGTTGCGATAGGACGCGCGGCCGTTCTCCAGATGGAACGCGTGCAGCATGCCGTCGCCGACGAACCAGTGCGAACCCGGCGAGTCGAATTGCGGATTGGGGCCGTTGCGATAGAGCGTGCCGTTCAGCTCACGTGGCAGTTCGCCGGTGACTTTCAGGAACGGTGCGTCGCATTCGAACGGGATCGGCGCGATGTTGTCGCGCGGTGTGGGGCGCTGGCGGGCTGTGTCGTGCAACGGTCCGTTCATCGACTGTCCATTCATGGCGCTTCCTTCCCCTTGGATCCGGCTTTATCTTTACGATGTAAAGATAAGGCTACCGGCCGAGCGCCTGCAGGTCAAGGCTAATCTTTACGCTGTCAAAATTGCTTGTATAAGGAGAGGCATGACGAAGATCGAACAGGCAAGACTGAGCAGGCACCGGACGGCTATGGCGGTGGCCCGGACGCGGTCGCGCCGCGCGGTGAGCGCGGGCGAGCCGGCGGCGCCCTATCATCACGGCGCGCTGCGCGATGCGCTGCTCGAAGCGGCCGAGCGCGTGCTGGAGCGCGACGGGCTGGCCGGACTCACTTTGCGCGCGGTGGCGCGTGAGGCCGGCGTGTCGCATGCGGCGCCGACGCATCATTTCGGCGATCTCACCGGGCTGGTCAGCGAGCTCGCGGCAATCGGCTTCACGCGGTTCAATGCGGCGATGAAAGCGGCCGGCGAGCAGCCCGGCACGCCGATCGAGCGGGCGATGGCGCGGGCCCGCGCGTATGTCGCCTACGCGCAGGCCAATCCCGGCATGTACGGACTGATGTTCCGCACCGAGCGTCTGGATTATTCGCGCCCTTCGCTGCACGAGGCCGCGGAAGCCTCGTTTGCCGGACTCGCGGGATCGGTCGCCGCGCGCAGCGAAGGCCCGGTCGGCGACGAGGAGTTGTCGCTCGATCAGTCGGCGGCAATCGCCCGCGCCTGGTCGCTGGTGCATGGCTACACGATGCTGCTGCTCGACGGCCGCCTTGCCGACATTCTGCGCCGTTCGCCACCGGGCACCACGGCCGAATCGCTGCTGGAGGCGATGCTCCGGGCCACCGTGCCGAAGCTGCCGCCGGGCGCGTAGTTCGACGCACCGGAAACCGGGTGGGGGATCATGCGTTGGCAACGCATGGCACGAACCCCACGCGCTCCCTGGAGCAAGGCCAATCCGCGCAAGCGCGCCAGCAAGGTCTCACCCCGGCCGAAAAGGCGGCGGCCAAGGCGCGCGCCCGTCGGGCCGGGCGGCGCTATCCCAACCTGGTCGACAATATGCGCGTCGCGGCCAGGAAGGCGGCAAAGACCAAGACCAGCGGCCGCAAGCGGGCGGCGAAATCGAAGGCCGGGAAGGGCGCATCGAAGACGGCGAGCAGGCGCACATCCGCCGTGCGCAAGACCGCAAAGTCCGGACGGAAGTCGGCGCGCTAATTGGGCGGCAACGCCAGATCGACGGCCCGGCCGCGCATGCCGACGATCTTCGCCCTGTCCTTGCCGCAGGCAAAGCCTCGCGCCGTCTGGTCAGCCGCCTGCCGCGCCAGCTCGTTGGCATTGGAGTTGGCGGCAGCGTCGACATAGGCGACATGACACACTGGTCCGGGCGGCAGCCGGGTCACCACCAGCATCGGCTTGTCCTTCGGCCCCTTGCTGCCTTGATCGTCGTTGTCGGCGATCTGCCAGCGCTGGATGATCGCGAACGGCTTGCCGTCAGCCAGCCTCCATTCGACAGCGTTGCCGGCGGAGTTGAACGGTCCGAACCAGGTCTGAGCAGCCGGCTCCTTGGCGGCCGCGCGGACATTGCGCCCCACAGACACGGTCTGGCGAAGATCGCCTTCGCTGACGAGCAGAATCAGGCCGTCCTTGCCAGGGCAGGTCTCAGTCGAGCTGTCATCCTCCTGCTTGCCGCCGATGGTGCGGCAGTCCTTGGCGGCGGCCGATGTATAGGCGCTGGCGATGGTCTCTGCAGCCGCCTGTCCGATCCACGCCGTGCAGAGCATCAATGCGACACCGATTCGTCGCGCCACGACGCGATGTGGGAGGAATTCGGACATGCGAGGGCCCCTGATGACCGGAATTCGTCCCTGCGCAGGACGCTTCAAACTGGGGACGGCGCGAAACGGCGGCGGGAAACACCTGACATCGTCGCGAATTTATCCTAGAACGGCGGCCTCGCGAGGTCCATGTCTTCTCATCACTCATGCCTGTCATTCCGCAATCCAAACCCTATCGCATCGGCCGCTCCAAGACGGGGCTTGGTCTGTTCGCCACCCAGCCGATCAAGAAGGGCACCAAGATCATCCGCTATTTCGGTCCGCTTTTGGATTCGAAGAAGGCGGACGAGGACGCGATCGAGAACAAATATCTGTTCGAGCTCGACAAGCGCTGGACCATCGACGGCTCGATCCGAGAGAACGTCGCCCGCTACATCAATCATTCCTGCAAGCCGAACGCCGAGTCCGACGTCAAGCCGCGCAAGAAGAAGATCTTCATCCGGGCGATCAAGAACATCGAGCCCGGCGAGGAGATCAACTACGACTACGGCACGGACTACTTCAAAGCCTATCTGAAGCCGATCGGCTGCAAATGCGACGCCTGCGAGAAGAAGCGGGCCAAGAAGAAGGCCGAGGCGCGCGCCGAGCGGGCGCAGGTGAAGGCGAAGGACGTGCGCAAGGCCGAGAAGAAGGCGAAGAAAAAGGCCGAGAAGCTCGTCAAGGACAAGGCCAAGCAGCGGCCCAAGGCCAGAGCCCAATCGGGCGAGGCGGCTCGCGGCAAAGCCAAGACCCGGCGGCCGGCTGCCGGCAATCGTGGCAGGACCAAATCCACCCCGGCGAAGACGCAGACCAGCCGCGCCAAGGCGGCCTGATCCGATCGGCTCGTGTCCGGATCTCTCAGGACGGCTTCCCGAAGGCCAGCGTCGTCCAGGTGACGCCGGCCGCCCGGTTCTCCGCGCCGAGCGACTCGCCATGCCGGTTGAGCTGGAGCGTCAGCCCGAGCTGCCGCGCGGGCTCGACGATCGTCTCGGCCGCGATCTCGAACATCCGGCGGCCCGGCGGCACCGGACCATGCCGCAACGTCATGATCAGCAGTCCGCCGGGAGCAATCCGCGCCGCGATGTTGGGAAGCGCGCGTCGCCGCTGTGCCTCATCGAGATGCATCAGGACGGCGGTCAGCATGACGAGGTCGAACTGCTCGCCACGAGCGGCCAGTGCGGCGAGCTCCGGAAGGCTGTCGTCGATCCAGGTGATCGCCGGCGAGGCATGCAGTTGCATGGCGCCGACGCGCAGTGCTTCGGTCGGCTCGACGGCCACCACCTGATGTCCAAGGCCCGCGAACCAGGCGGCGTCGCGGCCCGTGCCCGCGCCGATGTCGAGCACGCGCGCGGGCGCGTTGGGCAGCAGATGAAGCACGGCGGCATGGACCTGTTCCGACGGGATGCTCTCGTAGCGCAGGAAGAGATCCTCGGCCTCGGTGGCGTAGCCTTCCGTTCCGATCACCTGAGGCTGCATCGCTACGATCTCCCGTCGATCTCCGATTATGCAGAAGATGCGTTCGCCGCGCATGTCCAAATATCGGATTGGCCGTGAGCGCCGGGCCGCTCGATCATGAAGCCCGGCGCTCACCACCGGTCAGGCCGTGACCGCGGCGGTGCTCCGGCGCAAGCCCATATACTGCAATTCGGCGAATAGGCCGGTGCCCAGCGCCTGCACTGCGACGAAGATCTCGCCGAGCACGTTCGGTGCGACCAGGCCCGAAAACAGCAGTGCGATGCTGCCGACCGTCCACGCCGCATTGCCGGCGATGACCAGGACGATCAGCGGCCTCGGCGCCACCGGCCGCGAGCCCAGCCAGCCGACGAAGCTCGCGTAGACGACCAGGAACAGGCCGGTCTCGCGCAGCAGCGCGTCGGGCAGTTGCAGCAGCGCCGCCAGCGGCGAGGCGCCGAAGGTGAGCGCGAGCCCGGCAACGCCGCTGAAGGCGGCATCGGCGAGCAGAGCGCGGCGGAGCAGGGCGGACGAGGTGATCATGTCGGGTCTCCTTCGGTTGGGGGCGGTTCAACGGAACCAGGCCAGGAGCTGACGGCGCAGGCGCGCCGGGCGCAGCGAGCGCGCTGCTCTCGTCTCGATCGCGTACACCTGTGCAAAGACGAGGCTGCCCGTGACGTACAGCAGCGGCTCCGGCATATTGAGCGAGCGCGCCAACAGCGATGTCGCGAGACCCGCCAGCCATTGGCTGGCGGCGGTGAAGGGAAGGGTCTCGAGATTGCGCTGCCTGCTCATCGTCATCTCCTGTGGTGAGGACGATGACCTGCGCCGGGAGGCATTTCGATTACCTGGCAGGTCATGGAGGTGCTGACGTCAGCGTGTTAGGTCTTGGCTCATGAATGCACAGCTTGCTTCGGCGCGCGCCGACCGCGCCAGACCCGTTCATGTCGGCGAGCACCTGCGGCAATGGCGGCAGCGGCGGCATCTGTCCCAGCTCGATCTCGCGCTCGATGCCGAGATCTCGGCGCGCCATCTGAGCTTCGTGGAAACCGGCCGCGCCGCGCCGTCGCGCGACATGGTCCTCAAACTGGCGGAGCGACTGGACGTGCCCCTGCGCGAACGCAACGTTCTGCTGGTGGCGGCTGGCTACGCGCCCGCCTTCCAGCAGCGCCCGCTGGATGATCCGGCGCTCAAGCAAGCGCGCGAGGCGATGAACCTCGTGCTCAAGGCCCACGAGCCCAACCCTGCGCTCGCGATCGACCGGCACTGGAACCTGGTCGCGGCGAACCGGATGATCGCGCCGCTGCTGTCAGGTGTCTCCGAGCGGCTGCTTGCGCCGCCCCTGAATGTGCTGCGCGTGGCGCTGCATCCGGAGGGGTTGGCGGCGCGGACGGTGAACCTTGCCGAATGGGCCGGCCATCTGCTGGAGAGACTGCACCGGCAATGCGAGGCAACCGCCGATGCCGGCTTGCTCAAGCTTTATGAGGAGCTGAAGTCCTATCCGATCCCCGCGCGATCGGCGCCGCTCGCGGCCGACAGCGTCGCGATCCCGTTGCGGCTTCGGGTCGGCGATGATGTGCTGAGCTTCTTCTCGACGACGATGGTGTTCGGCACGCCGGTCGATATCACGCTGTCGGAGCTGGCGTTGGAGACCTTCTTTCCGGCCGATGAGCTCACCGCGCTCAGACTGAAGGAGATGGTTACCTCGCCGTGACCCCGCTTGTGTTGGCCGTGCGCGGGTTTATCTTGGGCGCAGCCATGGGAACCTGGAGGCACGCGCATGAGCACCTTGAAGCCGCTGATCATCGATGTCGTCTCCGATGTCGTCTGTCCCTGGTGCTACATCGGCAAGAAGCGCATCGAGGAGGCGCTGAAGCTCGTGCCTGACGTGCCGGTCGAGGTGAACTTTCGGCCGTTCTTCCTCAATCCCTGGGTGCCGCGCGAGGGCATCAGCCGCGAGCAGTACCTCACGACCAAGTTCGGATCGGTTGAAGCCTACAAGGGCATCGCAGGCCGCGTGGTCGCGGCCGCGGAGCAGGAGGGGCTGAGCTATCATCCCGATCGTGTCGCCCGTCAGCCCAACACGATCGATTGTCATCGCCTGATCCGCTGGGCCGGCGAGATCGGCAAGGCGCCCGAGATGAAGCAGCGGCTGATGGAGTTGTATTTCCGCGACGGCGGCGATCTGACCGATGTCGAGGTGCTGGTACAGGCCGCAGCGGAGTGCGGGCTCGATGCCGAGGTGGTCCGCAAGATGCTGGCGACCGACGAGGATGTGGCGCTGGTCTCGGCCCAGGCGCAGGAGGCCGCAGAGAAGGGCATCTCCGGAGTGCCGACCTACGTCTTCGCGCAGAAATACGCCGTCTCCGGCGCGCAGGATCCGCAGATGCTGGCGCGCGCCATCCGGCAGGTGTCGGCGGAGGTCAACGCCGAGGCGGCTGAGTAGTCGGCCGGCGCTTTCGGACGGCGCGGACCGCGTGCACGGCGCGGCGTGCCACGGCGAGGCCTTCGCGTCGCGCAGTCAATGCGCCGTGAATAAGCTCGACGACCAGATCGCGCGTATAGAGCGGGATAATCACGTCGCCGATGGCAAGGCGTTCGCGCCAGATCGGGTTGATCATGGGATGGTCGGGACCGGCGGTGGAGTCGGCGGCGTTGATCTTCGGATCCGCGCAAAGGTGCCGCGTCAGGTCGAGCGTCAGCTGGACACCGGGCGAGTATTTCGCGAAGCGCTCGTCGACGCCGAGCTTGAAGAAAAAGGCGCGATCCTGATGCCGCAATACGACGCCTGCGGCGACGGTGGTGTCGCCCGCGATGAGGCTGATGATCTCGCAGGCCTCGTGCTGTGCCAGCGCCGGTGCAGCGCGTCGGATGAACGCCGCGTCGCCGTCGTGCTGGATCAGCGCAGTGCCGCGACGCCCCTTCCAACCGCTCGCCTCCAACACCAGAAAAGTCTCCAGCGCAGTGGAAACGTCGCCGGGAGAGCGCGCGACCTCGAAGCGGACGTCGCCATGCTCGGCCAGCCGATGACGCAGGCGGCGCAACTCCTTCAGCTTTTTGGCGCCGAGCGCATCATGCAGCACCGTGTCGGCGTCCCCGCTCGCATCGAGCAGGGCCCGGTCATAGGATTGCAGCACGCGCGGGCGCAGATCCACGCGACGAAGCGCCGCCTCGAACGCCTGCATCACGGAGCCTGCCAGCGACATGTCTCGCAGCAGCAGGGCGCGCGCGCCTGTTCGTCGCGCAGCGTCGAGCAGTTGCGCCGCAGCCCGCTCCGCGCTCCTTCTGTCGAGCAGCGGCGTGCACAGCGTGCCGTAGGGATGGCCGCTGGCGAGCGCGGGCAGGGGAAGCCTGCAGGCATGCCATAGAGAGGTCGTGGGCATCAGGCCGATGAGACGCGAGGGCTGATCGTCATCCCATGCGCAGAGCGCCGATGTTCCGGTGCGGCCGCGTGCCGTGGCGTTCACCGCGCGTTCCCAGCCGGGCAGGTAATAGCCGTTCGGCTCCCGCGCATGCTCCGCCAGATCCTGCCACGCCTGCGGTGAAACGGTATCGAGCGGCACCAGGTCAGCGGCGCGCACGCGTTCGAGCGGACCGGCCTGCTGGTTCCTTGCCGTCGATGAAGCAGTCGCAATCGCGCGATCGATGATCTCGGCCACGTCCCGATGGTCCCCTCGCGGCGCGGACAACCCACACCGCGGGCGACACTAGCGCAAAGCTGACAAGAGACACTTGCCGTTGGCAGACAATTCGAATCGATGCGTTAACGGCCGGTTCAGCACGTCGCCTGATGCGATCAGCGGATCAGCGCCACCTCGCGGAAGGCGCCGATCAGCGGCTTCTCGAGCTTGCCCTCCATCCCCCGGAGGATCTCGTAGGCCTTCTCGCGCGTCATCATCGGCTTGTAGCTGCGGTATTCGATCAGCGCCGAGAAGATGTCGGAGATGGTGAGGATGCGCGTCAGGTCCGGGATGCTGTCGGCCATCAGCCCATCGGGATAGCCGCTGCCGTCGAGAAATTCGTGATGGTTGCGCACCGCCTTCAGCACTTCGTCGGTGATCGCTGCGTTGTCCTTCAGTGCATCGTAACCGGCCACCGGATGGGTTTCCACCAGCGTACGTTCCTTGACGTCGAGCCGGCCCGGCTTGTCGAGAATGGTGAGCGGGATCTTGGCCTTGCCGATGTCGTGGAACATCGCGGCCATGTAGAGACGCTCCAGATCCGAACTGTGGACGCCGAGGCTCAAGCCGAAATCCACGGTGATGCCGGTCACGAGCAGGCAGTGTTGATAGGTGCCTTCGTGATGGCGGCGAACGGTGGCAAGCCAATCGGACAGACCGTTTTCCGCTATACAGTCGGCGATCCGCTTGCCCGCCCGCCGGGTCTCCTCGACGTCGATCGCTGCACCGCCCAGCACGGCTGCAAACATCGAGGCGATGCAGGACGCGCCGGCAAATGCGGCCTGTCGGTCGTCGACCGCGATGCTCTTGGCCGCAGAACCGGGACGCACATCGAGCAGCTTTCCGAGCAACTGATTGCGGCTCGGCGTGCTCGACAATACACTTGTCGCACCGAGCGCATAGGCCTGGACCGTTGACAGACGGGATTTGTTGTTGGTCAGGAAGATCCGCCGCGGAATACGCGAGAGCCGCTCCGAGATCTCCTTCAATGCGGTGATGTTGTCGACGTGGCGCAGATCGGCGGCCACGACGATCGCGTCGATGTCGCCGCCTTTGAAGTCGGCATCACCGATCAGTTCAGATGTGAGCGAGCAGCGTTCGGCCAGCATGCCGCGAAGCATAGCGAGCTTGGCCGTGTCATCGCCGACGAGGTGAACGTTCATGGAAAACCAGGTCCAGGGTCATTCCGCGTTTAGGCCCCGATGTTCCGCAGGAATTGTTAAATTTGAGCCATTCGTTCGCTGTGCGGTTGCGGATTTGCGTTAGCTAAGAACTAACAATCTGCGACCGGTGCGGTAGCCCGTTCCTGTACGCCCACCGACAGGGCGAGTTCCAGCCGACGTGGCCGATCCAGCTTGTCTTCGGAGGGAATTACTTCGTCGGCAGGACGGCTTTGTAATCTTCAGAAACACAGTCGTCGCCGGTCGCCGCGCGCCGCCGGTCGATGATCTCGTTGTGCCTGATCAAGAGCCGATAGGTCTGGCGCCGGAGCGCGGTCCCACTGGCGGATATGATCTGAGCCCGCACGCAGGCGGTCCATGTATCGCCGGCATCGGCATGTCGGGCGGATGTGGCCTCGACATCACGTGGCAGCGTCGTTGCGACGAAGATCATGTCGAGATTCTTGCGCACGAGAAGCGCGACATCTGGCGCGGCTTCGGGCTGCGGCGGCTCGGGCGCCTTGGCCCGCATGAAGGCCGGCAGGCGCGCATTGCTGTCGGCGGCGCAGCCGATCAGGAGCAGGGCCGAGAGCAGCCCCGAGAGCAGCCCCACGCGTGACGCAATCCGCCGCATGCCGCATCGTCCCCCATTGCGGCGCGCACGCTAGCGAGAGATCGCGGCATTGCTGCGGGAGACTCGTGCCGCAACGATGTCCGGTCGCGGCCGGCGGCGGTCATGCGCGCGCGAACGGCGCCGGCCGTCCGGCATCGTGCTCACCGGATTGTGCTCGTCGGGATGAACCGGGCCGCGAACCGGCTCGACCAACAGGCACGCCATGAGCAGATTGGAGATCCCATGTTTCGGCACGCTCTCAGGGCTGCATTGCTCGCCGGCGGCCTGTTTGCCGGCCTTGCTCCCGCATTGGCTGAAAGCAGCAGGCTGGCGCTGGTGATCGGGCAGTCGGCCTATCGTTCGGTGACGCCGCTGCCGAATCCCGCCAGCGATGCCAAGGCAATGGCGAAGATGCTGGGTGAAGCGGGGTTCGACGTGACGACCGCCGCCGATCTGTCGCAGCGGGACCTCAACAGGGAGGTCGGCGACTTCGCCGCCAAGATCGCGGCCAAGGGACCCGACACGGTGGCGCTGGTGTTCTATGCCGGCCACGGACTGCAGATCGATGGCGAGAACTATCTCGTACCCGTGGACGTCGATCCGCGACGTGAAGCCGACATTCCGCTGCAGGCCGTGCGTCTCAACGATCTCCTGAACACGCTCAATTCGGTGCCGAGCCGGATGCGAATCCTGCTGCTCGACGCCTGCCGCAACAATCCGTTTCCCGCCATCAGCCAGAACGCGGGCCGTGGCCTCGCGCTGGTCGACACAAAGACGGGAGCGCCGGGCACCTTCCTGTCCTACTCGACCTCGCCCGGCGCGGAAGCCGAGGATGGCACCGGCGCCAACAGCCCCTATACCACCGCACTGCTGCAGGCGGCGCGGGAGCCGGACCTTCCCATCGAGCAGGCGTTCAAGCGCGTGCGCGTTGCGGTGAACAAGGTCACCGAGGGCCGGCAGACGCCGTGGGATTCGTCGTCCTTGACGGAGGATTTTCGCTTCGTCGGGTCGGCGGATGGGGGCGCTGCCAATGCCGGCCCGCGGCCGGTCGTCGCCAAGCGCAGCGTCGACGAATGGAAGCGCAGCCTGGAGGGCAAGCCGATCGAGGCCGCCAACGAAATCATCGTCGGCGACGGCAGCGTCGAGGCGTATGAGGCCTTCGTGACGCTCTACACCGCGCCGCCCTATGGCCCGCAGGCGCGCGAATGGCTCGACCTCCACAACAGGATGGCAGCCTGGAACGAGGCGGTGCTGATCAATACGGTGGCGTCCTATCAGGGCTTTCTCGACCGCTATCCGAACAGCGACCTGACCCCGACCGCGCGCAAGCTGATCGAGCGCCTGCGCAACCGGCCCGTGGTGACGCCGGTGGTGGCGGCCGCCAATGCAGCGATCCCGGCCGCCACTTCGGCAACCCTGCCGGTCGTGCCGGCCGTTGCCGCGGCAGGCCCGACCTGCCCATGCTCGCAGACGCCTCCGCCGGCTCGGAAGTCTGAGACGCCGAAGCGGGTCGAAGAGAAGCCGGCGAGGAAGCGCGACGAGGACCCTCCCAAGCGCGCCGGCCGCACGCCCCGACGCGACCCTGACGACGATGTCGTCGTCTACGCGCCACCGCCTCCGCCGCGCGCGTATTATGGACCGCCGGTGCGCGTGGCGCCGCCGGTCAGTATCGGGATCGGCATCGGCGGCGGCTATGGCGGTGGCTATGGGCGGGCACCTCAGAACTATCCGACACGGCGCGGCTATGGCTACTGAAGCTGGCTGACGTCTGCGCATCGCTGTGGCCGCCCGCAAGGGCGGCCACTGATGTTTGGCGGGGGACGTTCGTTCGGGTCATCCTCTCGGTTCTGCCATTCGTCATCGCTCCTCACCACTCGTCCCGCGGATGCCGCCGCCCGTCCCATCCTGCTCGATCCGCCCGCGAAGGCTGCTTTCATCGTCCCGGTGCGTCGCTTCGGATGCAGTCTGCGGGAGGGAAGGGTCATGTCATTGCGTCGAGCAGGTGTTTGCGCGGTCCTCGTCGGGAGCCAGTTGACGGTCGTGCCGGCCCTTGGCTGGCAGCACTGGGGCGGCGATGCCGGTGGAACGCGGTTCTCGCCGCTGGCGCAGATCACGCCTTCCAATGTCGATCGGCTGGTGCCTGCCTGGGACTATCACACCGGGGATCTGCAGAGCCGGCCGCCCGCGGCAGCCTTGCGGACCAAGTTCGAGGCGACGCCGATCCTGGTCGAGGACAGCCTGGTGTTCTGCACGCCGTTCAATGAGGTGGTCGCGCTCGATCCCGGCACCGGCGTGCAGCGCTGGCGTTTCGATCCCAAGGTCGGTGACGGGCGGCGCCCGGCCAATCGCTATGCCTGCCGCGGCGTTGCCCATTGGGTGGACGAGCGGGCGCCGGCCGGCGCGGCATGCCGCAGCAGGCTGTTCATGGGCACGGTCGATGCTCGCCTGATCGCCCTCGACGCGCAAACGGGACAGCCCTGCGCCGGCTTTGGATCGGACGGCGAAGCGCGGATCGACATTTCCAAGGATCTGCTATGGCCGGGCGAGTTCCAGATCACCTCGGCGCCGGTGGTGGGCGGGGGTGTCGTGGTGGTCGGCTCATCGATCGGCGACAATGTGCGGGTCGATGCGCCCAAAGGCACGGTCCGCGGTTTCGATGCGCGCACCGGCGCGCTGCGTTGGAGTTTCGATCCGTTGATCCATGACGGCATCGCGGCGGGACATGCGAACGTCTGGGCGCCGATGTCGGTCGACGAGACGCGCGGCCTCGTCTTCCTTCCGACCTCGTCGCCCAGTCCGGATTTCTTCGGCGGTGCGCGTCCGGGTGACAACCGGCATGCCGATTCCGTGGTCGCTTTGCGGATTGAAAGCGGCGAACTGGCCTGGTCGTTTCAGACCACGCACCACGACGTCTGGGATTACGATCTGCCGGCGCAGCCGACGTTGGCCCGAATCGATGCCGGGCAGGGGGCGCGTGACGTCGTCATACAGCCGACCAAGCAGGGCTTCGTGTTCGTGCTCGACCGCGACACCGGCGCGCCGGTCTGGCCGGTGGAGGAGCGCGCAGTGCCGCAAGGCGCCGCCGAGGGTGAGGTTCTATCACCGACGCAGCCATTCCCGACCCATGTGCCGCCGCTGCTCGATCAGCGCTTCGCAGCGGATGATATTTTCAGGGCCGTGCCGCGCGTCCTGGATTCCTCCTGCGACGATCAGCTCGCGCCATTGCGCAATGAGGGTTTGTACACGCCGCCCACGATCCAGGGCACGTTGCTGTTTCCGATGACCGGCGGCGGCGTGAACTGGGGCGGGGCGGCGTTCGATCCCGTCCATCAGATCCTCTACGCCAATGTCAGCCGTGCCATCCACATCGTCCGGCTGATCCCGCGCGCGGAAGCTGATGGGATGACGCCGCCGCGTGGTGCCGATGTCGGGCTGCAGCGCGGGTCGCCGTTCGCGGTGACGCGGGTGGTCGCCATGTCCAAGCTCGGCCTGTTGTGCAACCGGCCGCCATGGGGCGAAATGGTCGCGGTCGATCTCAAGGCCGGCAAGATCCTGTGGCGCTCGACCGTCGGCACCACCGAGGATCGCGCACCGCTCGGGCTGGCGTTCAAATGGGGTACGCCGCTCGTCAACGGCGTCGTGGTCACAGCCGGCGGCCTCGTCTTCACCGGCGCAATGGACGCCTATCTGCGCGCCTTTGATGCTGTCTCAGGTCAGGAGCTCTGGCAGGGCCGGTTGCCCGCGCCGGGCGTCGCCAATCCGATGACCTATGAATGGAAGGGCGAGCAATTCGTGGTGATCGCAGCTGGCGGCCATTCGGAGGCGGGAACGTCGCTCGGCGACAGCGTCGTGGCGTTTCGGCTGGCGCGCGATGGCGAAGGTCCCTCGCTATGGTCACGGACGATTGATCGTCCGGGCGGACGGTTCGCCGCCGGCGCCCTGCTCGCGACCGGGGTGCTGGTCGGCCTGTTGGTGACGTTGTGGCGATGGCGCCTGCGGCGGGTCTAGCCCGCCGGACCGCTATCAGTCGAATGCCACGCCGATCCGCTTGTCGTGGCTCCAGACTGCGTGGCAGCGCCGCGTGAATTTGTCGGCTGGGATCACCAGCGTGAAGGCTTCGGGCAGACCGACCGGACTGACCACCTCGACCCTGGCGCCGGTGTCGGACATGTTGCGGACCATGCAATCGACCGCGCCGCCGCCGTCGAATGCCAGCCTGCCCTGCTTCAGCACCCGATGCCTCGGTGCAATGCGCTTGTCACTCGTCTCGCTCATGGCCTGTATTCCGGTGCCGGACGGCGTCACCTTTCGCGTCAAAAGCACCTAAAATAAATCAGGCTCGCGTTTCGATCAGATGAATCCGGCGTGCGAAGCCAGGGCTGTCGCCTTCACGTTTCGTTAACCCGGCAGGCCGCGGATCAGAGCATCGCGAAGGCGCTCGACACCATGGCCACCGGCTTGCCATCGCCGGCGCTGGTCAGTGTGACCCGGCCGAAGCTCATGGTGCGGCCCATCCGCACCACGCGTGCATCGGCCATCACGTCGGCGGAAGCAATGGCGCGCATGAAATGCGTAGTCTGGTCGACAGTGGTCATCGGCCGGTAGCCGCCGCTGGCGGTGACCATCCCGATCACCATCGCGGTATCGGCAAAAGCCATCAGCGCCTGGCCGCAGACGACGCCATTGTCGCGGCAGAGCCGCGGCGAGAACGGCATGCGCAGGATGGCGCCGGCTTCGCCCTGCGGAGACGGCGCGATGTCCTCGACAATCAAGCCAAGATCCTTGATCCAGGGCGCGAACACGTCATCAAGGATGCGCCTCGCGTCGTCGGTGGTGAAGTTCAGGGTCTCGTTCGGCACGCGCGGAGGTCCTTCCATGATCGTGTCATCGACGTGTCTCGGCATCGACTTGCCTCGCCGCGATCGGCGGAGCTGCCGGAATGTTGCCGCAGAGCGGCGGCTTGAAAAGGCCGGAGTTGGAAAACTATGATGATGGCCTGCCGTGGAACAGACGGGAGGTGCGCGCAGACGATGCGGCCGTGAACATCCCGACCTGCGCTCCACCGTTCCGGCACAGTGCCGCGGGCTTGGCGCATGGCGAAGCGATGGTATAAGGCGCCTATACCGGGGAGTAACCAATGAAGAAGCTGATCGTGACGATGGCGGTCGCCGTGCTGGCCGGCTGGGCGGTTCCCGCAATGGCGCAGATGCCCAACATCAACCTTCTCGCCGACGGTCCCTCCAAGTCGCCCGAGGAGAAAGAGGCCGAAGCGGCGCGGGAGCAGGCCTACAGGGACACCATGCGCAAGATTCCGGACGCCAAGACGAGCACCGATCCCTGGGGCAACGTCCGGGCGGCCGAGCAGCCCAAGGCGGCGCCTGCCATGAAGACCACCGCGGCCAAGAAGCCGAAGGCTGCCGGCAGCACCAACTGAGATTTATCACGCTCGGGTCGGGCGGGCTCTGACCCTTCCGGGCCCGCTTGCCGATTGCGGACTCGGATTCCTCGCGGCCCCGTCTATATTGACGGTGTGGCAGCGCGTTGGAGTTCGTCGATGGGGATGCGCCCCCGGGACATTGCCAGCCGGATGGCGGCCCGGCGCCAGAAGGGCGCCGTGGGGGCTCGCGACGGCTACGTTCGCGACACGTTCACGCTGCCGCGCGAGCAAGCGCGCGCCAAGGCCCGCGACTATCTGACCCGCTATCCCAAGGCCGGCTACATGAGCGCCGTCGAAAGCTGGCGCGAGCTTCCCGATGGGGCCATCGAGTTCACGATGCGGCGGCTTCCCAGCGCCGATTGAACGATTGCCGCGAGCGCCTCATTCCTTTTCGCCGAGAAGCTTGCGTGTATCGCGATTGATGAAATGAAGCCGCGTGCAGGCCTTGCAGACCACGGTTTCATAGGAGCACGTGGGATCGCCCGGCTTCGGCTCTTCCAGCCAATGCTGCACGTTCATCCCCGTTCGCGGACATTTGAAGATCAGATTACCCATACAAATTTAAATGTCTGCCAAGATGCAGACAGGCATTTTGATCTCGATCAAGTTCGGCTGCCGAAATGACGCGCAGTCAACCTCGTTGACTACAATCTTGGGTTGCGTCTTTCGCCTGCGACGATCCACAAGAGGTGTGGCGAGCCGTCAGGCCTGATCCAGCGACTCGGCGACGATCCGGATGCGGAAGACCGGCTGCCTTGCCTCGTCGAGCAACTCCATCTGCCATTCGGAGTTTTCGGCGAGCTTGCGCGAGATGCTGCTGGCCATGTCGGCGCAGACGGTGGTCATCTCTTTCCAGGCTGCGTTGCGGTCGGCGCACTCGGTCCCATACTCGGACGCGCCTGAGAAGTGGCCGTTGCGGATACGAAAGAAATAGAGCGGCATTGCCAAAACCGGTGAGCCCTGACCGCCCCAGGCCGCTGGGTTTGATGTACGCACCACAAATGGAAGCGCAAAACCCACTCGGATCAATTCCGGTAAAATACGGTCGGTCGCGCTGTTCGCTTCCGTTAGGCTGATTGCCGTTGGTGATGTGCGGCGCAACCGGACGAATCGCGGGCCAACGAATGAGCCTCGGACCGCTGCGGTCCGAGGCTCGGCGTCAACGTCGTAGCTTCCCAGCGAGGGCAGTTCGGCAGTGACACAATTAAACTAGTGCGAAATCCGTAGGCGTGCCTTGCGTCAGATCAAGGTTGCAATCTCGATCAACCGCCGTGGGACGCGCGCCTGGCTATGGTCGAAGATCCGTTCCGGCACGACTGTCAGTCGGTAGGCGATCTGCGTCGCGCCGTCGACCATCTCCAAGAGTTCATCGCAGGCCGGACAACGCCTCTCTCCCGCGGCGTCTTGCTGCGAGTGAAGCTCGATCCTTTGAAGGCCGGCCCTGCAGGACGGGCACGTCACGTCATTTGTTGTCATCGCCAATATGAAGCGCAACGCACGCGATCCGTTCCCCGACATCACGACAATGACGGAGGGAGATGCATCCCGAGCGGAGCTATCAACGTCGAAAGCCCCGGACGTCGTCCGGGGCTTTCTTTCGGCGCGGATGGTTTCAGGGCCGTGCGCCTACGTGTGACGGAGCCTGCAAGTGCGGGAGCTGGCAGGCTGCAAGGGATCGGTCGACGGCACACCAAAGGCGATACACTAGACGATGTGCGGCGACCATCATCGCAACGAACAAACAAATCCGGGGCTGATCAAAAATCTGCTCAGACGTACGACAACCACGATTCTATAACGCAACCCAAAGTTTATGACAATGGTTTGTGGCTTGAAGATGTCGTGAGCGCCGGCGCGCGTGATGCGGATCACGCGGGTCTTGTCCGGGCCGTTCCTCGGGCCATCCTTGGGCAGGGTCCGACACGGGGGCGTCCGAGGTTCGTCGCTTCATCTGTCGTCCGTCATATGGTGGCCGTCGAGTGCTTGCACGCCACGTGATGCGGAACCTGATGGCCGGCCGCCGCTTGCGCGCGGCTGCGCGTCATCGAAATCGTGCGCCTGCACGCACGACGAGCCGAACAAAAGCAGAAGAGGCGATGGAACTTCGTTCCTCTCAGGAGAACCACGGAATGTGCGATCTACGCACGCGTGTAGGAGTTGGTAGTTTCAAGGAAAAGACCTGACGAGCACGATCGGTCCAACGATTGCGGCGTTGAAGTCGACGAGGTCTTCGCTGGGAATCCAGTACTCGCGATGCTTGCGGCCGCCGGCCTCGCGCACCTCGTAGGTGTCGATGAAGCCTCGCAGGATCGCAAAGCGCAGCACGTGGCCGGCTCCGCTCGCCGGCACGTTCCAGTCCCGTGCGATCTTCACGGCATAGTCCTCGGTCAGCACCGGGTAGAAGATCGGCTGCTCCGGAAGGCGCGGCGGAAACGCACGCATGCCCGACGCCTCGATCAAGGCAAGCTCCTTTGGGCCGACAGGGCGCCACAGCGTGAGGGTCTGTTCGTTGTTGGATCCGGTCATGCTGGTTCCGAAAATTGGAAGCAGTCTGCGAGGCTCACAGAGAAGGACCAGCAGGATGATGGGACACGGCCGAGACGACAATAACAATTTATAGTTGGGTCGGCGTCTGCCGCTGGTGCGGGAGATGAGGTTGGAGCGCTCGGACAGTTTGGTTTTAATCCGCGTGATCGCCGGTCGGCGGCTGCGCCGCTCGCGCGCATGGCTTCCGCCTCCAGCTGGAATCGGGATCCCTTCGCAGTCGCCGTCATCCAGCATCCAGCATGCCGTACTTCGCTTCTGGGCGCGCTGATCGGGCAGCGCTCCCTCGCTGGTGCTCGGTGCACTGCGCGCCGGCCCTCGGCCTTCGAGCGGCAGGCGTGTCTCCCGCGGGTTGTCAGGGGTTTGTGAAAGAGAGGTGTGAATGTCGAGAAGAACATATTGCGAACAAAGAACGGATGGAGTACATTCGCCTCAAGATTGCTGGCCGACCTCGTTAACCGTTTGTCCATCCCGCGAATCCCCGCCATAAGGAGCGCCAATGTCCGCCACCGCCCTGCGTATCGTCGAAGGTTCCTCCATGGATAAGAGTAAGGCGCTCTCCGCTGCGCTGTCCCAGATCGAGCGTCAGTTCGGCAAGGGCTCGGTGATGAAGCTGGGCAAGAACGACCGTTCGATGGATGTCGATACGGTGTCCAGCGGCTCGCTCGGGCTCGACATCGCGCTCGGCATCGGCGGTCTGCCGAAGGGCCGCATCGTCGAGATCTACGGGCCGGAATCCTCGGGCAAGACCACGCTGGCGCTGCACACGGTGGCGGAAGCGCAGAAGAAGGGCGGCATCTGCGCCTTCATCGATGCCGAGCATGCGCTCGATCCGGTGTATGCGCGCAAGCTCGGCGTGAACATCGACGAGCTTCTGATCTCGCAGCCGGATACGGGTGAGCAGGCGCTGGAGATCTGCGACACCCTGGTGCGTTCCGGTGCGGTCGACGTGCTGGTGGTCGACTCCGTGGCGGCGCTGGTGCCGAAGGCCGAACTCGAAGGCGAGATGGGCGAGTCGCTGCCGGGCCTGCAGGCCCGCCTGATGAGCCAGGCTCTGCGCAAGCTGACGGCCTCGATCAACAAGTCCAACACGATGGTGATCTTCATCAACCAGATCCGCATGAAGATCGGTGTGATGTACGGCTCGCCGGAGACCACCACCGGCGGCAATGCGCTGAAGTTCTATGCCTCGGTCCGCCTCGACATCCGCCGCATCGGCGCGATCAAGGAGCGCGACGAGGTGATCGGCAATTCCACCCGTGTGAAGGTGGTGAAGAACAAGCTGGCGCCGCCGTTCAAGCAGGTCGAGTTCGACATCATGTATGGCGAGGGCGTCTCCAAGATGGGCGAGATCCTCGATCTCGGCGTCAAGGCCGGCATCGTCGAGAAGTCCGGCGCCTGGTTCTCCTACGATAGCCAGCGTCTCGGGCAGGGACGTGAGAATTCGAAATCGTTCCTCAAGGCCAATCCGGACATGACCGCCAAGATCGAAGCCGCGATCCGCCAGAACTCCGGCCTGATCGCCGAGCAGATCCTGGCCGGCAACGCCGAGCGCGACGCCGACGCCGACGGCGAGGAGCCGGCGGAGGAGTAGAGGTAAGACGGCAGCGGGTGCCGTGGACGTTGCGTTGCCGACGTTCCGGCGCCCGTTTGCAGATGTGTGGTGTTCTTCCGAAATCTGCGGTTGCTGCATGATCGAATGCAGTGAGCCTGAGGTTCCGAACGCCGGATACGATCTTCAGCGCGAATAGTCGAAAGCGCGTGCGCGGGCGAGCGGACCGGATCCGCGCGGCGGCACCGACATTTCCGACGCCAGCCCTGGGCGCCGGGAGCCGATCGCGAGCGTGTTGATAGCGTCTTGAGCCAATCAGGTCGTGCCGGAGCCAACAGCATGACGCGTTTGATTCTAGCGGCCGATGATCCCAGCGCCGGAGCGCTTCGGAGAGGCGGCTTTGCCGACCTGGTGGTGCCAATTCTCCATCGTTTCGTATGGGGACCGTTGCCATCAGATGCCGAGTTATCGGCTTATCTCGTCCAGCGCACCGCGCGACCGAAGCGCGGGCATTGGTTGGATTTCGCCTCGCGTGGCGACTTCATGGCGGTCGGCGGGCGGAGTCAGAGTTTTCTCGAACTTGTCGACCGTTGCGATAGCGTCGAGCTGTGGATGGGGACCCGTCCGAACGACCAGTTGGTGCTGATCTGGCTCTTGGACTATCTGCGCCATCACGCGGAGATCGCGACGAAGATCGTATTGCGGCATGTCGATGTCCCGCTATCCGATGCCCCGGCCGGGCGACTCGCCGGTCGGGCCATTGCCGGCGTAGAGCTTGCGCGTGAGCATCTCGATTTGGGCCATCTGGCATGGCAGGCGTTTCGGGCGCCCACGCCGCAAGCCTGGTTCGATCTGTTGAAGCAGGATCTCAGTGCACTGCCGCAGCTTCGCCGCTGCGTGCAGGAGATGCTCGATGAGCTTCCTGGTGTTGCGACGGGCCTGGGAGCATCGGAGCTGAGAATCCTCGAATTGCTGTCAGCCGGCTATCAGCACCCATTCGACCTGTTGCCGCATCATCGGGATCGCTTTCAACGCCGCGTCTATGACTATTGGGAGGGAGGCGCGTTGCTCGACGGTCTGGCACTGGCGCCGGCGCCGGCAATTTCGGGCCTCGCCGAACGGCCGTTCTCGGTCGAGATGCACGACAGCCGTGAACGCCTCGAGCGCTACAAGGCGAGCACGCTGTCGCTGACGCCGCTCGGCAAGGCGATCCTGGCCGGCGAGGAGGATTTCAGCAGCCATAATCCGATCCGGCGCTGGTGGGGCGGCACCGAATTGATCAACGCCAATCTCTGGCGTTGGCATGCGGTGCTCATCGCTCCGGATCCCGGCACGCCTCACGTCATTGATTGTCGCGAGCCGTGGCGCCCGATCCACTGGAACATGCGTGAGGAGGCTTACTCCGCCGCCTGGGCGTAGTCCGCCACCGGCGGGCATGAGCACACCAGATTGCGGTCGCCGTAGACGTTGTCGACGCGGCCGACCGGACACCAGTACTTGTCGGTGCGCGAGGTGCCCGCGGGGAAGCAGCCCTCGCTGCGCCGGTAGGCCCTGTTCCAATCGTCGTCGGCGATGTCGTGCACCGTGTGCGGCGCGTGGCGCAGCGGCGAGGCCTCGATTCCGAAGCGGCCCTGTTCGACCTCGGCGATCTCCTTCCGGATCGCGATCATGGCGTCGCAGAAGCGGTCGAGCTCCGCCTTGGACTCCGATTCCGTCGGCTCGATCATCAAGGTGCCCGCCACCGGGAAGCTCATGGTCGGCGCGTGGAAGCCGTAGTCGATCAGCCGCTTGGCGATGTCGTCGACGGTGACGCCGCTGCTCTGCTTGAGCGGCCGCGGGTCGATGATGCATTCATGCGCGACGCGGCCGCGCTCGTTGCGGTAGAGCACCGGAAAATGCGCATCGAGCCGCGCCGCGACGTAGTTGGCGTTGAGGATCGCAATCTCGGTGGCGCGGGTCAGGCCGTCGCCGCCCATCAGCAGCATGTAGATGTAGGAGATGGTCAGGATCGAGGCCGAGCCGTAGGGGGCGGCCGAGACCGGCCCGATCGGATGCGCGCTCGCGCCGTCGGTCGCGGGGTGACCGGGCAGGAAGGGCGCCAGATGCGCCTTCACGCCGATCGGGCCCATGCCCGGGCCGCCGCCGCCATGCGGAATGCAGAAGGTCTTGTGCAGGTTGAAATGGCTGACATCGGCGCCGTAATCGCCGGGTCTGGAGAGGCCGACCTGCGCATTGAGGTTGGCGCCGTCGAGATAGACCTGTCCGCCGTGGGCATGGACGATGTCGCAGATGTCGCGGATGTGCTCCTCGAACACGCCATGCGTCGAGGGATAGGTGATCATGATGGCGGCGAGCTTGGCGCTATGCGCTTCCGCCTTGGCCTTGAGATCGGCCAGATCGACATTGCCGCCTGCATCGCAGCCGACCACGACCACCTCCATGCCGGCCATGTGCGCGGAGGCCGGGTTGGTGCCGTGGGCGGAGGAAGGAATCAGGCAGATGGTGCGATGGCCCTCGCCGCGGGCGGCGTAGTAGCCGCGGATCGCCAGGAGGCCGGCATATTCGCCCTGCGCGCCCGAGTTCGGCTGCAGCGACACCGCGTCATAGCCGGAGATCCGGCACAACCAGTCGGTCAGATCGGCGAACATCGTATGATAGCCGGCGGCCTGCGCGCGCGGCACGAACGGGTGCAGGCTGGCGAATTCCGGCCACGTCAGTGGAATCATCTCGGTCGTCGCGTTCAGCTTCATCGTGCAGGAGCCGAGCGGAATCATCGCGCGATCGAGCGCGAGGTCGCGGTCCGCGAGCTTGCGCAGATAGCGCAGCATCTCGGTCTCGGAGCGATGCGCGTGGAACACCGGATGGGTCAGGAACGGCCGCTGCCGCTTGAGCTCGGCCGGCAGAGCCTCGCGCGCTTCCGCCTCGATCGTCGTGTAGGAGAGCTCGCCGCCGAAAGCGCGCCAGACGGCTTCGACGACATCGGCCGTCGTGGTCTCATCGAGCGCCATCCGCAGCCTGCTGCCGTCGCGCCCGAGATTGATCCGCTCGCCTTCCGCGCGGGCGATGATCGACTCGGACTTGGCGCCGGCCTCGACGGTGACCGTGTCGAAGAAGGTCTCGCTTTCCGGCGCAAAGCCGAGCTTGCGCAGCCCTGCAGCCAGCACCGCGGTCCGCCGATGCGCGGTGCGGGCGATCGCCTTCAGCCCGTCCGGGCCATGATAGACCGCGTACATCGCGGCAATCACCGCCAGCAGCACCTGCGCCGTGCAGATGTTCGAGGTCGCCTTCTCGCGGCGGATGTGCTGCTCGCGGGTCTGCAGCGCCAGCCGATAGGCGGGAGCCCCGCGTGAATCGACGGACAGGCCGACGATGCGGCCGGGCAGCGACCGCTTCAGCGCATCGCGCACCGCCATGTAGGCCGCATGCGGTCCGCCATAGCCCATCGGCACGCCGAAGCGCTGCGCCGAGCCGATCGCGATGTCGGCGCCGAGTTCCCCCGGCGAGGCAATCACGGTCACCGCCAGCAGGTCGGCGGCGAGGATGGCGAGCGCGCCCTTGTCATGCAGCTTGGCAATCGCGGCGCGCGGATCGCGCAGCGCGCCCGTCGTATCCGGATATTGCAGCAGGCCGCCGAACACCTCGGTGCCGTCCAGATCCTCGGCGGGGTCGCCGACGATCAGCTGCCAGCCGAGCGGCTCCGCGCGGGTGCGCAGCACCGCCAGCGTCTGCGGATGCACGTTCCGATCGACGAAGAATGCCTTGGTCTTCGCCCGCGCCGAACGCTCGGCCAGAGCCATCGCTTCCGCCGCCGCCGTGGCCTCGTCGAGCAGCGAGGCGTTGGCGACGTCGAGCCCGGTGAGATCGCAGATCATGGTCTGGAAGTTGAATAGCGCCTCCAGCCGGCCCTGGCTGATCTCCGGCTGATAGGGTGTGTAGGCCGTGTACCAAGCCGGGTTCTCCAGGATGTTGCGCTGGATCACCGCCGGCATGAGCGTGCCGGAATAGCCTTGGCCGATCAGCGAGGTGAAGACCTGATTCCGCGCGGCGAGTGCGCGCATGTGTGACAACGCTTCGGGCTCGCTCAGCGCCGGCTCCAGGGTGAGCGGCGCCGTCTGCCGGATCGTGCCGGGCAGCGTCTGCGCCATCAGTTCCGACACGCTCTTGGCGCCCACGGTCTCCAGCATCGCCGCGACGTCGCGCGGCGAGGGGCCGATATGGCGGCGGGCGAAGCTGGTGGCGGCATCATCGAGCGGCTTGAGCGGCGTGGTCATGAGGGCCTCGCTGGAAGATCCAAAGTTGGTGTCATCGTCCGCGAAAGCGGACGATCCAGTACGCCGAGGCGTCTCTGTTCGACCGCTGCCGCTGGTGATTACTGGATGCCCCGCCTGCGCGGGGCATGACGCAGGTTGTGGTGGCCCGGCGGGCCATCACGCCGTATGCGCCTTGTAGGCGGCCTCATCCATCAGGCCGCCGAGCTCGGCCCGGTCGGCGATCTTGAGCTTGAAGAACCAGGCCTTGCCGCCGGCGTCGGTGTTGACGAGCGCAGGCTCGTCGACGATCGCCTGGTTGACCTCGACCACCTCGCCGGTGATCGGCGCGTAGACGTCGGAAGCGGCCTTGACCGATTCGACCACCGCGGCGGCTTCCGACTTCTTCAGCGCGCGGCCGACCTGCGGCAGCTCCACGAACACGACGTCGCCGAGCTGGGCCTGCGCATAGTCGGTGATGCCAATGGTGGCTGTGTCGCCATCGATGCTGAGCCATTCATGGTCGGAGGTGTAGAGCGTGGTCATGGACGTCCTTCAGCGCTTGTAGGTGTTGGGAACGAAGGGCATGGCGGCGACGCGCAGCGGCAGGCGTTGGCCGCGCACATCGGCGAACAACAGGGTGTCGAGCGCGGAGAGAGTGGTCGGCACGTAACCCATCGCGACCGGAGCATTCAGCGTCGGGCCGAAGCCACCAGAGGTGACCTGGCCGACCGGCTCGGCTGAATCGGCCGACGCGAACAGCGCAGCTCCCTCGCGCACCGGCGCGCGGCCCTCGGGCCTCAGGCCGACGCGGCGGCGTGTCGCACCGCCATCGAACTGGGCAAGGATCTTGTCAGCGCCCGGGAAGCCGCCGGCGCGCGCGCCGCCGCTGCGGCGGACCTTCTGCACCGACCACTCCAGAGCGGCCTCGACCGGGGTCGTCGCCGTGTCGATGTCGTGGCCATAGAGACAGAGCCCAGCCTCGAGCCGCAGGCTGTCGCGGGCGCCCAGCCCGATCGGCAGCACGTCCTTGTCCGACAGCAGCGCTTCGGCGAGCTGCTCGGCCTTGTCGGCGGGAACGGAGATCTCGTAGCCGTCCTCGCCGGTGTAGCCGGAGCGCGAGACGTAGCAGGCGAGCCCGTCGACCGTGCGCGGGCCGGAATCCATGAAACGCATGCCCTCGGCATCAGCGCAGAATTTCGCCAGCACGCTCGCGGCCTTCGGCCCCTGCAACGCCAGGAGTGCCCGGTCGGTCAGCGGCTGCACCTCGCAGACGTCGGACAGCCCGTCGCGCAGCAGCTCGATGTCGGCGTCCTTGCAGGCGGCGTTGACCACCAGCACCAGGTGCTCGCCGAAATTCGCCACCATCAGGTCATCGAGAATGCCGCCCTCGGCATTGGTGAACTGGGCATAGCGCTGCCGGCCTGCCGGGATGCCGATGACGTCCTGCGGCACCAGCCGCTCCAGCGCCGCTGCGGCGTCGGCGACTTTGCCGGATTTCGGCACCAGCGCGACCTGGCCCATGTGGGAGACGTCGAACAGGCCAGCCGCGCTGCGGGTATGGAGGTGTTCCTTGAGCACGCCGGGCGCGTACTGCACCGGCATCTCATAGCCCGCGAAGGGCACCATCTTGCCGCCAAGGCTGACATGCAGCGCATGGAGCGGCGTTCGCTTCAAAAAAGGGGGGGCAGCCGGTTCAGCCATCGATCAGGGGTCCTCGCGCGGTTCCTCGGGACCAGTCCCGAAAAACGCCACCGAAGCCCCATCTGTCGCTGTGCCTGAGAGTATTATCCCGTCGGCGGACGCGTCCCGGTCAAAACCGGACAAGCGTCTCTTTCCAGATGCAGTATCAGTCGCGAGGGTCCTTTTGCCTGAGAGTTTCCGGGGCGGTTGCTCCTTCGGCGCCGACCCTTGACGTTCAACCAGAACCTCAAAGGCCAGTCTCTCCCGACGCGACTGTCGTCTATGTCCGGGACCAAACACCAGCCCGCGCAAGCTGTCAACGCGTCACGGCGGCTTTCAACCAGCTTTAGGAGCCGTGCAGCAAGCCCATGATGTTTCTGCACAGTTTCTGGACACGCGAAGTCGCCTTGTCTAAAAGCATTGCCGCCGAATTCCCGGACTTCTTCGATTGGATTGCTATGAGCGGCGTCAACGAGATCAGGTCGACCTTCCTCAATTTCTTCGCTGCGAACGGCCATGAGATCGTGCCGTCCTCGCCGCTCGTGCCGCGCAACGACCCGACCCTGATGTTCACGAACGCCGGCATGGTGCAGTTCAAGAACGTCTTCACCGGCGTCGAGAAGCGGCCCTACAACCGCGCCACCACGTCGCAGAAATGCGTGCGCGCCGGCGGCAAGCACAACGATCTCGACAATGTCGGCTACACCGCCCGGCACCACACCTTCTTCGAGATGCTCGGCAACTTCTCCTTCGGTGACTATTTCAAGGAGAACGCCATCGAGCTCGCCTGGAAGCTCGTCACCAAGGAGTTCGGCCTCCCGAAGGACAAGCTGACCGCCACGGTCTACATCGACGACGACGAGGCGTTCGGGCTCTGGAAGAAGATCGCCGGCCTGCCGGAATCGCGCATCATCCGCATCGCCGGCTCGGACAATTTCTGGCAGATGGGCGACACCGGCCCGTGCGGCCCGTGCTCGGAGATCTTCTACGACCACGGCGACAAGATCTGGGGCGGCCCGCCCGGCTCGCCGGAGGCCGATGGCGATCGTTTCATCGAGATCTGGAACCTCGTCTTCATGCAGTACGAGCAGCTCGAGGGCGGGGTCCGCAACCCCCTGCCGAAGCCGTCGATCGATACCGGCGCGGGCCTGGAGCGCGTCGCCGCCGTGCTGCAGGGCAAGCACGACAATTACGACATCGACCTGTTCGTCGCGCTGATCCGCGCCATCGCCGATCTCACCAATGCCGATCCGCAGGGACCGCAGAAGGCGTCGCTCCGCGTCATCGCCGACCATTTGCGCGCCTCGTCGTTCCTGATCTCGGACGGCGTGCTGCCGTCCAACGAAGGCCGCGGCTACGTGCTGCGCCGGATCATGCGTCGCGCGATGCGCCACGCCCAGCTGCTCGGCGCCCGTGAGCCGCTGATGCACAAGCTCGTCGGCACGCTCTCGCGCGAGATGGGCCAGGCCTATCCGGAGCTGATCCGCGCCGAGGCGCTGATCAAGGAGACGCTGCGGCTCGAAGAGACCCGCTTCCGCAAGACGCTGGAGCGCGGGCTGGCCATCCTCGACGAAAAGTCGGCCTCGCTCTCGAAGGGCGACATGTTCGACGGCGACGTCGCCTTCACCCTGTACGACACCTACGGCTTTCCGCTCGATCTCACCCAGGACGCGCTGAAGTCGCGCGGCATCAGCGTCGACCAGGCCTCCTTCACCGATGCCATGGACCGCCAGCGGGCCAAGGCGCGCGCGGCGTGGGCCGGAAGCGGCGAGGCGGCGACCGAGACCGTCTGGTTCCCGCTGCGCGAGAAGCTCGGGGCCACTGAGTTCCTCGGCTATGAGACCGAGACCGCCGAAGGCGCGGTCACCGCGCTGGTCAAGAACGGTGCCGAGGTCGACAGCCTCAAGGCCGGCGAGAGCGGCGTCATCGTCCTGAACCAGACCCCGTTCTACGGCGAGTCCGGCGGCCAGGTCGGCGACACCGGCCTCATGACCGGCGACGGCGTCCGCGTGCGCATCACCGACACCCAGAAGAAGGCTGGCGACCTGTTCGCGCACATCGGCACCGTGGAGCAGGGCACGCTCAAGCTCGGCGCGGCGCTGCAGCTCGACGTCGACCACACCAGGCGCTCGGCGATCCGCGCCAACCACTCGGCGACCCACATCCTGCACGAGGCGCTGCGCCAGGTGCTCGGCGACCACATCGCCCAGCGCGGCTCGCTGGTCTCTCCGGACCGCCTGCGCTTCGACTTCGTCCATCCGAAGCCGATCACCCCGGATGAGCTCGCCCGCGTCGAGGACATCGCCAACGACGTCGTGCTCGAGAATGCCGAGGTCACGACCCGCCTGATGGGGCTCGACGATGCCCGCGAGGCCGGCGCCCGCGCGCTGTTCGGCGAGAAATATGGCGACGAGGTCCGCGTCGTCTCGATGGGCAACGCCGCGCGTGATCACGGCAATAACGCCATGGGCTGGTCGGTCGAGCTGTGCGGCGGCACCCATGTCAGGCGCACCGGCGACATCGGCCTGATCGCGGTCACCTCGGAGAGTGCGGTGGCGTCCGGTGTCCGCCGCATCGAGGCGCTGACGGCGCGCGGCGCCCGTGCGCATGCCAACCACAACCTCTCGCTCGCCAAGGCGGCGGCGGCCGAGCTGCGCACCACGGTCGAGGACGTGCCGGCGCGCATCACCGCGCTGATGGAGGAGCGCAAGAAGCTCGAGCGCGAGCTGTCGGACGCGCGCAAGAAGCTCGCGATGGGTGGCGGGGTCAGCGGTGTCATGTCAGCAGGGGAAGCTGCCGATAGCATGGAGGGGCGAGGCCGCACAGGTCCGACTCTGATCGGAGACATCAAGTTTTTCCGGCGCGTGGTCACCGGCATCGAGATGAAGGATCTGAAATCGCTGGCCGACGACGCCAAGAAGCAGCTCGGCTCCGGCGTGGTCGCGCTTGTCGCGACCTCGGAGGACGGCAAGGCCGGGGTCGTGGTCGGCGTCACCGCCGATCTCACTTCGCGTTTCAATGCGGTCGACCTCGTGCGGGCTGCGTCCGAGGCGCTCGGCGGCAAGGGCGGCGGCGGCCGTCCCGACATGGCCCAGGCCGGCGGTCCCGACGGCTCCAAGGCGGAGGCTGCGCTGGCCGCGATCGAGAGCGCGATCAGCAAGGCAGGCTGACCGTGCCGACGCTCGGGCCGGGCGAGAGCGTTCGCGATCCCGATCTGCGCGACCGGCTGTACGAGCTGCTCGAGCACGACCATCTGCCGAGCACGCACGGCTCGCGCGTCGTCCAGTTCATCGTGCTCGTCATCACGCTCGACGTGCTGGCGGTGGTGCTGGCCTCCGACCCGGACATCGCGGCCGCCATTGGCGGATTGCTGCGAGCGATCAAGGTCTGTTCGCTGATCGTGTTTGCCGCGGAGTATGTCGCTCGGCTCTGGAGCGTGGCGGGGCACATGCCGCGGCGCCAGTCGCCGCACCGGGAGCGGCTCGCCTACGCCTTGTCAGCGCTCGGCCTGATCGATCTCCTGTCCTTCGTGCCGGCGGCGATTGCGCTCGTGCTCGGCGACCGCAGCCTGGAAGCGGTGTGCATCGTGCTGCCGTTCCTCAAGCTGGTGCGCTATTCGCCGGCGCTGCGCTCGCTGCTGTCGGCGGTGCAGGCCGAGCGGCGCATCCTGATCGGCTGCCTCGTCATCCTGGCCGGCGCGGTGCTGCTGTTCGCCTCGCTGCTCTATGCGGTCGAGCGCGACGTCCAGCCCGACAAGTTCGGCACCATCCCGCATGCGATGTGGTGGGCGATCGTGACGCTCGGCACGGTCGGCTATGGCGACGTCGTGCCGGTGACGCCGCTCGGCCGCATCATCACGGTGTTCGCGATCATCTGGGGCTTCGCCATGATCGCGCTGCCGGTCGCGATCATCTCCACCGCGTTCGCCGAGGAGATCAAGCGGCGCGACTTCGTTGTCACCTGGGGCATGCTGGCGCGGGTGCCGCTGTTCTCGCATCTTTCGGCGTCCGAAATCGCCGACATCATGCGGCTGCTGCGCGCGCGCACGATCGAATCCGGCGAGGTGCTGGTGCGGCGCGGCGATGCCGCCTCCTCGATGTATTTCATCACTGCCGGCGAGGTCGAGATCGAGCTGCCGACGCAATGCGTCAAGCTCGCCGACGGCACGTTCTTCGGCGAGATCGCGCTGCTGCACCGGACCAAGCGCTCGGGCACCGTGACGGCGACGCGCAAGACCCGGCTGCTGGTGCTCGACGCGCAGGATTTCCACGCGCTCATCGCGCGCATGCCGGCGCTGGCCGCGCATGTCCGGACCATCGCCAAGGCGCGCATGGCCGATTCCGGCGACCTCGCCCTCGCCGAGCTGTCGCAGGCCGAGCACGACGACCAGACGGACGGGTAGGGGCGGCGCGCGGATTCCGTACGTCGTTGGCGAAGGCAGGCGCAGAGCAGGCGCGCGTCTCATTCCATCTTCCAACGAGTCAAACAGCCGGGCGCGCGCACCATCCCGCGGCGCGATTGCACCCAGGAGATGCGGAAGACGTCCGCCCTCGATAGTGATGAGGGCGCAGGGAATGCCGGGTGAGGGCCTCACCCATGGCCCGCCTGCTGAAAAAATGCAGGCGGCAGGTACCACAGGCAAAGCCGGTTCATCCGGCATTCCCTGCGCGGCGGTTTTAACGCTTATACGCGATCTCCTCGGTGCACCGGGCTTGTTGGCCACCGTGCGCGACGACGCGCGTCTCGCTCGCCGCCGCGGGGACACCAGCTTCGGGGTGTCAGGACCACGCGACTTCACGTCCGCGAGCGCATCGTTCGTCCGCGCATGAAGCGCGCTGATGCCCTCACGTCCACCGCATTGCCGGCCCAACGTTTCGTGACGACGCGTACGCCCCTCATCCGGACCGGAACAAGGGGAGAATAGGCATGACTTGCTGATTTTCGGAAGTTATTTATTTTTGCGCGAAGCTCTTGAAACGGGCGATGGCGTTGAGGCTGCTGATGAAATGCGCCGTTCCGGCGAAGGCCGATTTGGGGTGGCCGAGACCAATTTCGTTGCATGAACGGCCGGGACGCTGCTCGTCGGGCAAATCAACGACGACAGGTCACGACCGAATTTGGCCCGATCGCTCCGACTCGCCCGGCGCAGCAAGTCGGCGGCCGTCTGCGGCACAATGGCCCTGGCGCTCAAACGTTCGAGACGGCGGCTTGTGACCGTTGCGGACGTTGCAAACGCAAGCGTTACAGGTAAATCGCGCAACCTCGCTCCTTGAGCTCAGCGAACCAGTCCGGGTGGGAAATCGTCGTCACCCAGCGCAGATCGAGCTTTTCGAGGCGTGGAAGCTTGAGCAGCGCTTCCGGCAATGCGGCGACAGGGTTCCCTCTCAAGTCGATCTGCCGCAGCTCCACCATTGAACCGATCTCTTCCGGCAAATGGGTCAAGCTGTTGTTCCTGAGATGCAGCTCACGCAGCCGCGTCAGCTTGGAAATGGTCGTCGGCAGAGTCGTCAGGCGGTTGTCGGTCACGCGAAGTTCGAGAAGTCCCGACATCTCGGTAACCGCGTCGGGCAGCCTCTCGAATTCGTTTGCACGGATGTTGAGGTAGCGCAGCCGGGTAAGTCGCCCCAACGACGGCGGAAGCTCTTTCAGCGCGTTGTCATGCAAGTACAGGAAGTCGCTCAGGCCGACGAGTTCGCCTAGCGCAGCCGGAATCTGCCGCAACAGGTTATGGCCCAGGTCCAGCGTTCTCAGGGCGCGCAGCTCGCCGACCCTGTCCGAGAGCTCCACCAGGCGATTGTCGGCCAGCACGAGCGATTGCAGGTTCGTCCGATCCCAGACATGATCCGGCACGGCGCCGAGCGCCTGTTTCCACAAGGACAAGTGCAAGTCCGACGCGTTCCTCACGGCCGGATCATGCCTCGACTTCACCCGGAGACCAAGGGCGCTTCTGGCCCGTCTCGGGCCTTTCGGTCCGCGGCGGAAGTTTACGCTATCAGGGTGCAACTGGAAGTAAGCTGGCAGTGACGCCACAAGGCAGTTTTTTTCTCCGAAGCTGGCTGACCCTCGGCTGACGCGTAACTGGTGTTTACACACTTAAACCGCACAACTGCCGATGCAATTCTGATGGGCTGGATGTCATGGGGATCGATGCCTTGAGAACGGCAATTGCATTGCTGCTTGTTGCCGCTGCGCTGTTAGTATCAGCACGGGCTGAGAACGACAGACTGCGTCAAGTGGTCTCTAACCTCAAAGCCTGCGTCCGCACGTATGCACCGACGGCCAAAGCCGCTGGGGTTGAGACAGGAGGCGACGCCGTCAATTTCTTGATCGAGACATGCAGCCCACCGCCCAGTCATCTTGCGCCAGAGAAGGTAGGCGCGATCCCTCCTGGTCTGCTTCGGGGCGCCGTTCGCGATGAGTGGAATGCCTTCATTCAAGATGCGCAGCCTCGCTAGGACGTACGATGCGCTCTCTCCTTGTCATTGCGAGCGCAGCGAAGCAATCCAAACTGTCTCTCCGAAGGATTCTGGATTGTGTCGCTGCGCTCGCAATGACGCGCACAGACATCGTGCTTCCAGGCGAGCCGCCCGCCACCGATCGCCTCACGCAAATTGCGCGAGGCCGTGGCCGACCGACCAGTTCTCCTTGGCGGCATCGAGGATGGTCACGAACAGGTCGTCCGGCCGGATGCCGGGGCTGTCCCCGAGCAGGTCGGCGATGCGTCGGAACAGCGCCTTCTTCTGCTCCGGGGTGCGGGTGTTGAAGACGGTGATCTGGATGTAGACGAGATCGTCGCTGCGGTTGACGCCGAAGGCGTTGCCATAGCGGAAGTTTGCTGGATCGTGCTCGGTGATGGTCATGAACTGATCGTCCTCAGGCACGTCGAGCGCCTCGCGCATCGCCCGGTAGAGGCTGTCGAAGATCGCCTGCCGGTAGGCCTCCGGCTTGCCCGCGCGCAGCGAGATGTGAAGCAGCGGCATCCCTGGTCCTTTCATCCGTGATGTCGGCTGAGAGGTTAGATGCGGCGGTGCGGTTCGGGTATGCTGGGGATCGAGATATCAGTCATAATGGCTGGAAATGACCGAACATCCGCTCGACCTGGACGAGGTCCAGGCCTTCGTCCGCATCGCCGAGCTCGGCAGCTTCACCCGCGCCGCCGAGGCGATGCAGACGACCCAGGCCGCGATCAGCCTGAAGCTGCGGCGGCTCGAGAACCGGCTGGGGTGCCGGCTGATCGAGCGCACGCCGCGTCATGTGCAGCTCTCGGAGCGAGGCAGGGTCTTCCTCGATCCTGCCCGTCAGCTGCTGGCAGCGCACGACCGCGCGCTCGCGGTGTTCGCCGGTGTGCGGCAGCGTCTGATCATCGGCATCAGCGACCATGTCGCCGGGCCAGAGCTGCCGGCGCTGATCGCGCGCATGAACGACCATGATCCGCATCTCGTGGTCGAGATCCGCATTGGATCGTCGGCCGACCTGCTGCAGAGCTACGACCGGCGCGAGCTCGAGGCGGTGATCGTCCGCCTGCATGCCGGACGCAGCGATGGCGACCTCGTGGCCGAGGAGAAGTTCGGCTGGTTCGCTGGCCCGGATTGGGAGCCGCGCGCGGGCGAGCCGTTGCCGGTCGCGACCATGGCCGAGCCGTGCGGCGTGCGCGCGATGGCTGCGCAGCATCTCGATGCGGCCGGCGTGTCCTGGGCCGAAATCTTCGTCGGCGGCGGCGTTGCAGCGGTTGTCGCGGCCGTCACGGCCGGGCTCGGCGTTGCCGCACTCGCGCCGCGCATGCTGCCATCGGGCGCGGTCGATGTCGGCGCAAGGCTCGGATTGCCGGAGCTGCCCCGGCTGCCGGTCGTGCTGCACACGCGGGTCAGGGACGGCCGAGCGCGCGCGGCGCTCGATGCCCTCGTGGCGGCCTTCCGAAGCGCGGTGCGGGCGTGATGCATGCGACGCGTGCCGCGGCGCAGGTGATGGAGCCTGGAGCTGAGATGAACTCCGAACGCTATTTCGGCGGCCGGATTGATGTCCTGCTCGCGGATGGATCGCGCGTGCCCGCGCGCAGATCTGATCGCTCTTGGAATTGGCTCTTCAGGAGTCGCCGGGTGGAATTGACGTAAGCCTTATTCCGCAATGCGGCATGTGACGCTCATGTCACAGTTACGGTTATACCGACTCCCAAATATAATATGACTATTCAAAGGCGCCTCGGCGCTTGCTAGGATTGCCATCCAATCTCAGGTTGACGAAATCGCCCCTCGAATGGGCGGCGGCCGGGGATTGAGCCGTGGGGAAGCGCGTGCCGGGACGGAGGCTCTGGGCCGGGCGCGACAGAACAACATCCAGAGCCTGGGGACGCTGCGAGGAGCAGGAAAAATGAGTGGGTTTGCGACGACCGCGCGCATGTGCGGCGTAGGGGTTGCTTTGTCTTGTTTGTTGGGTGGCGGTGGTGCGGTCGCGGCCGATCTGCCGATGAAGGCGCCGCCGATTCCCTATGCGGGTGTCGATGATTTCTGGACGCGGCCGTATCTGTTCGGCGATCTCGGCCGGACCAGGCTGAAGGAGCAGGGCATCTCGCTCGCGCTCACGCTCGGCGACGAAGCCGTCACCAATCTGTCGGGTGGCTCGCGCAACACCGCGGCCAATGCCGGGCAATTGTGGTTCGAGGCCAAGTTCGACATGGCCAAGCTCGCCGGCATCCAGGGCGGCATGATCGGCGTGACGCTGGTCGATCGCTTCGGCAAGAATCTCAACAGCGAGGCCGGCATTCCGGCGCTGCAGCTGACCAACGAGGTGTTCGGCCGCGGCAACATCCTGCGCCTCACCGAGTTCTACTATCAGCAGAAGCTGTTCGACGACCGCCTCGTGCTCAAGGGCGGCCGGCTGCCGGTCGGCTCCGACTTCTTCTTCGGCCAGTGCGAGTTCATCAACCTGACCTTCTGCGGCGGCCAGCCGGGCAACATCCAGGGCGGCTACATCTACAACTGGCCGGTGAGCCAGTGGGCCGGCGTCGTGCACTACAACTTCACCAAGGAATGGAAGCTGTCGGTCGGCGTCTACGACGCCAATCCGAACTATCTGACGACGTCGGACGCGGGCGTCTATCTCGCGCCGGGCATTCCGCGCTCGAATCCGGCCGCAGGCGTCTTGGTGCCGGTCGAGGTGGTGTATGAACCGAGCGGTCCGCTCAACGGCACCTGGCGCGTCGGCGGCTGGTATGACAGCGCCTCGACCATCGACGGCGGTCTGCCCGGCATCACCGGCGTGTATGCCGGCGGCCCCGGCGTCGGCGATCAGAACCTCAGCAGCCAGCGCGGCCGCTACGGCTTCTACGAATCGATCCTGCAGCGGTTGACGGTCGAGGGTCCCAAGGCGCAGGGCTGGTACACCTTCCTCAACACCAGCGTCGCCGATCACCGCACCGCGTATCAGGACTACCAGATCTCCTGGGGCGTCAAGCACACCGGCACCTTCTCGTTCCGTCCCGACGACGAGGTCGGCTTCGCGGTCGGCACCACGCATGTCAACTCGGCGGCGCTGACGCCGAATGCGGGCGGCAACGAGGTGCCGATCGAGGCCTGGTATGGCTGGCAGGCGACCGGCTGGATGAACCTGAAGTTCGACGCCCAGTATGTCATCAATCCGGGCGGGCGGGGCTTCAATGGCGCCGGTGTCAAAACCGGCAATGCGGTGGTTCTCGGCCTGCGGACGGTGGTGCACTTCTGATCCTGTGATGTGAGCCGATGGGGCGGGTGTGCAGCATCCGCCCCATCGCGCGAGGCGCGCCCGGCTCACCGAACCGATGAGGAGCCGGCGCATCCTGCCCATCCGGGTGGGCCGCGATGCGATGACGTCGATTGACTCTTTCGCATTGCGGCACGACATCTCCTGGACCGCGACGCCGAGCCGCCAGGAGATCGCCATGACCGCAACAGACGTCCATCTCGCCCCTGGCCAGCGCCTGGGCGACGAGGTCGTGGACTGGCTCACCAACGGCACCCGCGACGAGCGCTTCATCGACAACATCTTCGCGCAGATGTGCATCCGGCTGCAGCGCGCCGGCATTCCGCTCAAGCGCGCCTCGCTGCACGTTCAGATCAACCATCCGCAATGGCTCGGCGCCCGGATGCTGTGGAGCGACGGCATGCAAGGGGCCGAGATCGCCCGCATCGACTACGACGTCCGCGAGCGGTCCGAATTCATCGGCAGCCCCGGCGCCGAAATCTACGGCGGTGCCGAGGAGATTCGCGAAGATCTGGCGCGCGATCCCAGGCTCGGCCGTCAGCATGCGATCTATGACGAGATGCGGGCGCAGGGCCTGACCGACTACGTCGCCTGGCCGATGTATCACACGCTCGGCAAGCGGCATTTCGTGACGTTCGCGACCGATCGCCACGGTGGCTTCGACCAGGCCGACATCGACGCGCTGCAGCGGCTGCTGCCGGTGCTGGCGCTGGTGAGCGAGATTCGCATCAAGAACCGCCTGGCGCGGACGTTGCTGGAGACCTATGTCGGGCCGCATGCGGCCGAGATGGTCCTGGCGGGAGCGACGCGGCGCGGCAGCGGCACGACGGTGCGCGCGGCGATCATGATCTGCGACCTCAGAGACTTCACCAGGATCTCCGACAACTGGCCGCGCGACGATGTCATCGATCTGCTCAACGGCTATTTCGACGCGATGGTGGAACCGATCACGCAGCACGGCGGCGAGATCCTGAAGTTCATCGGCGACGGCCTGCTCGCGATCTTTCCGCTCACCGAGCCCGCAGCCTGTGCCAACCTGCTGCATGCCGTGACTGGCGCCAGGCAGGCGATGGCGGAGCTGAACGCACGCAACGCCGAGAGCGGCCGGGCGCCGCTCCGCTACGGCATCGGCATCCATGTCGGTGACGTGATGTACGGCAACATCGGCTCGCAGACACGTCTGGATTTCACGGTGATCGGACCCGCGGTCAACATGGCCTCGCGCATGGAGGCGCTGACCAAGCAGGTCGGCCGTCCCGTGCTGATGTCGCGTGCGTTTGCCGAGCTCGTCGAGGGCCCGTTCGCGCTGGAGCGCGTCGGCGAATTTCCGGTACGCGGCTTCAGCGACCCGATCGAGCTGTTTTCGTTCGAGGGGTAGCGAATTCGGGCAGGGCCGTGTCGATCGACTGAGCCTAGCCCAGCCGGGGCGGGTGCCAGAAAACAACATCCGGCGCGAACAAGACGATTGCGATGGCGATGGGCCCTCCGGCAACCAAGATCATGATGATCGCCCGCGACGACAGTCTTTGGGCATGCGGAAGGAAGGTCAGTGCGCGGATCGCTGCTCCGGTCAAGAAGCCTGCTCTCGCAATCGGCAGCAGCGGAATGGCGAGCAGATCGTTGAGTGTACAGGTGCTGTGACAACGATCCGACGCTGGCGACCACCAATGCCGTATCCCGTCGAACGCAGTCAGCAGCACGACGATCAGCGTCGCCACGAGCAACGCCCGCCACGACGGCATTAGAACAGCGATCGCGTAGGAGACGATGCATGCGGCGAGCACCTGCGTCAGGATGTCGAGCATCGTCCGCCCGCGAGTGGATTCTCATCCAAAAAGGGCGCCACCACCTCGCGCGTCTCCGCGCTGGTCACCACCGGCACGATCTCGAAGGTCATGCCGGTGTCGCGGGCGTTGGCGAGAACCCATTGCTGCAGCAGGCGGGCGTCGTCGCATTCCATCAGCTGGAAGCAGCGGTCGAAGTTCGGCTCGATCCAGCTGCCGAGATATTTGAGCCCTTCGGGAAACGTGATGCCGGGATCGCGCACGCGGCGGTAGACCGGAATCGGATCGCGGTCCTTGAAACGTTCGATCACCATGAACAGCATGTGTCCCTTCCTTGTGCCTGCCGCGTCCGGCCGAGCGGTCAATCGAGATATAGCTCCCATGCTGCCGCACTCCGCCGATAGAGCGCTGATGAGATGGGGTGGTCGGCATTGCGCGCTCGCTCGATGAGCTGACGCAGTTCCTCCAGACCGTACGGATTCGCAGCGTCGCAGAACGCGAGGATGTCGCGACATGGGGCGGCTGCGATGAAGCCGTTTGGGGCGAGAGCAGCCAGCCCTTCGTCCCAGAACGTATCAATCAGCAAGGCGGATGCCTCGAAATCGCCGCCGCACAGGACCGCGAAGCAGTTTCCGAAAGCTTCGATCCGGAGCGATCGCCGTTCGAACAGGGCCAACAGGTTCGCAACGCCCAGGCGGTGCAGCTCGGCTTGTGTAAGATCAGCGCGGGCCAGATGCCCGTTCTGAACGTATTGGTAGCGATCAGCCGCGTCGACGAGGTAGGCAGCCATCAGCCCATTGTTCAGATCGGTCAGAACCGGCGAGTCCTCAAGAGAAAGCTCGATCTTCGCCGGATCCGATTCGTCCTTCGGAAGCGCGCGCTTCAGATAGGCGAGCGCCTGATTGCAAAACTCTCGCTCCCGTTGAGACATGTCGACCACCGTTCATCCGGGCAGCGTAAGCTCGGGCGAGACGCAGGGCAATCCGCGGCTGCGCGACGTGCGGCGGCTCGATCCGGCAACTGCCGGTTTGGTGATTGCCTGACGCGGCTCACCGCCGCCCGGCCATCATCCGGCCGATGCAATTGTTGAACGACATCGTGTTGCCGCCGGCGCCGTTGCGGCCGTATTCCCAATGGCCGGTGGCGGGATTGCAGCGGCCGCCGATCTCGATCGCGCAGCGCTGGCTGATGCTGGTGCAGCGGCCGCCGCCGCTGACGCGCTTCGGCTCCGGCTCGGAGCGCGCCGCCACCGGTGGCTCCTTCTTGCGCGCCGGCTCGTCGTGCCTGAGCGCCTCGTCCGGCTTCTTCGCGATCGGCTCGTCCTTGCGCCTCACGCAATCGCCATCCCCGTCGCGCGCCTGACCGGCGGGGCAGGCGATGGCGACGCAGCTCTCGCCGTCGGCGCGCTGGCCTTTGGGGCAGAGCAGCGGGCAGACACGGGCCGTCTTCGCCTTGACGGCGTCGAGCGCGTCGAGGCTGGCGAGCTTGGTATCGAACCGGGTGCCGGCCTGCTTGTTGAAGCGCTCCAGCGCCCGGCGCGCGTTGATGTCCCAGGTGCCGTCGCTGTCGGCGGTGCTGCAGCCGATGCGCCGCAGCTCGCCGGCAAGCTCGCGTGCCAGGTTCGGCGGCGCGACCTTGTCCGCGGGCGGCGGCAACGTCGCGACCATCGCGGGCTTGGCTGGCTCGGACGCCGCGGGCGGCTTGTCCGCCCGTTGCCCTGACGCTTCGGGCGGGCTGCGCGTGACGTCGGTCGTGGCGGGCGCGGCGACGTTGGCTGCCGCCGGCGCGAGCTTGGCGCGCTGCGCCCTGGCGAGCGCGGCGTAGAATCCGCTTGGATACTTCTCGATGAAGGCATCGAACGCCGCCTCGCTGCCGATGCGCTCGGCGAGCTCGTAGTCGCGCCGCATCGCTGCGTCGGAATCGGCCGCCGCGCTCGGAGCTTGCACGACCGGCACCAGCGCCACGTCGTTGCCGCCGAGCGATCCGTAGACATAGGGCTCCTGGCGATAGCCGGTCGCCTTCAGTACGTCGTCGCGGACGAAGCCGAACGCGCGGCGCAGATCGAGGCCGGGCTTTGGCAGATGCGCCACCAGCGCCGTTGCGAACGGGCTGTTGCTGGCGTCGCCGTCGGCGGCGGTCGACCCGGCCTTGGCCGAGAATGCGATCATCGTGTTCGGGCTCGATGGCTCGACCTTGGCGAGGCCGCGTCCGATGCTGCGCGAGGCGACGCTGCGCTTCATCGTCTTGGCGAACGGATTGTCGCGGCAGGCGTCGAGCACGACGAGGCGCAACTGCTTGGCCGGCTCGATCGCGAACAGCACGCGCTCCAGCGCGATCGCCTCGTCGAGAACGTCGCTGTCCGCCTCCAGCGCGGCATCGGTCGGGATCAGATAGTTGGTGCCGTCGAGCTCGATGCCGTGGCCGGCGTAGTAGATCACCGCGACCTCGGCCTCGCGCGCCCGCGCCCCGAACTCGCGCAAGGCCCGGCGCATCTCCTGCACGCCGAGATCGAGCCTGACGTCGACGCGCTCGAAGCCGGCGTTGCGGAACATGTCGCCGACGAGCTTCGCATCGTTGGCCGGGTTCGATAGCCTGGCGACAGTCTTGTAGGCGGAGTTGCCGATGATCAGCGCGACGCGCTTGTCCGCCAGCGCGGCGGTGCTGCCTGAACTGATGAGAACGAGAACAAGCAACAGGTAACGCAATGCCGTCATGACAGCCCCGGAGTCGGTCGTGCCTCAGACTATCCGGCAATATCGGCAAAGCAAGGTCGTCGGCCTTGAGCGATGACCGCTCGCACTACTGTCCGGAGGGCGTGCGCAGGCCGTGCCAGGCGTCGCGCACCTGGTGGTAGTGCACCTCGGGCAGATAGTCCGGCGTATTCAGATTGAGGTTCTTGACGTCGAGCCGGCCGATCGCGCTGAGCAGCGTATAGGAGGCGATGACGCGGTCGCGCTGCGCGCCGATCAGCCGTGCCTTGGCCTGGATCAGATCGGCCTGCGAGTTGAGCACGTCGACGGTGGTGCGCTGGCCGCCCTGGGCCTCGCGCGACACGCCTTGCAGCGCGATGGTGGCGGCCTTCACCTCGGCCTCGGAGGCGCTGACGGCGACCTTGGCACCCTCGTTGGCAACCCAGGCGCTGACCACCGCAGTTCGCGCCTGGTTGCGGACCTGGTCGAGCACGAGGCGGCTCTGCGCCGCGAGCTCCTTGCTCTGGCGGGTCTGCGACGCCGCCGTGCCGCCGTCATAGATCGGCGCGGTGATGCTGCCGACGATCGAGGCCTGGTCGGTGCCGAAGGTACCCAGCGTCTGATCCGAATCGCGGCTGCGGCTGACACCGCCCTGCAGGGTCACGCTCGGCAGCAGCGCGCCCTCGGCGACCTTGATCGAGGTCGAGGCCACGTCGACGTCGAAGCTCGCCGCAGCCACGGCCGGATTTTCCTTGTTGCCGAGCGCAATCGCGTCCTCGCGGCTGCGCGGCAGCAGGCGATCGATCGGGTCGGCCGCGCGAAGCTGGCCCGGCGCCATGCCGATGACCTGGGCATAGGTCGCCTGGCTGATGGCGAGGTTGACCTCGGCGGCGTTGAGATCGGACAGCCCGCGCGACAGCCGCGCCTCGGCCTGCGAGGCGTCGGTCGGCGTGACGTCGCCGGCATTGAGACGGCGCTGCGTGACCGAGAGCGTCTCGCGCAGGAAGGCGACGTTGGAGCGCTGTGCCTCGACCAGCGACTGGTTGGCGAGCACATTGGTGTAGGCGGTGACGGCGTCGAGCAGCACGCCCTGGCCGACATTGCGCAGCGCCTCGCGGCCCGACTGCACCTGCAGCTCGGCCATGCGGACGCTGTTGGCGGTCCGGAAGCCGTTGAACAGCGTCTGCGTAACGGTGACGCCGATGGTCCAGGGCTTCAATGTCGCGGTCTGGATCGTGTTGTTGGGCAGCAGATTGCGCACCGCCTGCAGGCCGGCGCCGAGGCTCGCGATCAGTTGCGGACGATAGCCGGCGAGCGCCTGCGGCACGTTCTCGTCGGTGGCGCGCTGGCGCGCGCGCTCCGCATTCAGCGCCGGATTGGTCTGATAGGCTTTCGCGAGCGCGGCGGCGAGATCCTCGGCGCGCGCAGGCGAGCACACGACGACAAGGCTGCCCGCGAGGGTCAGGCCGAGGCCGATCCTTCGCACACGCATCTTGCCGACGCCAAATTCTTTGGCTCGACCCACCATCCGACTCCGCCGCGTCTCACTGTCTTAACCAGTTGTTTACCTGTTTAGGGCGGATGGCGGCCACACACAAACCGCCGATGTGGAATCCGGCGGGCTTTTCCATGGTTTGTTGTGGCGTGCTCGCCACAGGCCGTTTGTCGCAGTGCTGCGTCCCGGCGCGCGAATACGCGCTTGGTAAGCGGGTGAGGTGCACCCGGCGAGATGAGAGGCAGATCGATTCGTTCAGCTGCGAGTGACCCGCAGCAATCTCAGCGGTTCTTGTTCACCGGCTTGCGCTTCTCGATGAACGCAGCCATGCCCTCGGCGCGGTCTTCCAGCGCGAAGGTGGCGTGGAACAGGTTGCGCTCGACATTCATGCCTTCGGACAGCGGGGTCTCGAAGGCGCGGTTGACGGCCTCCTTGGCCATCGCCGCTGCCGGGCGCGACATCGATGCGATCTTCTCGGCCGCAGCCATCACCTCATCCATCAGCCTGTCGGCCGGCACGATGCGGCTGACGAGGCCGGAGCGTTCGGCCTCGGCCGCATCCATCATGCGGCCGGTGAGGCAGAGGTCCATCGCCTTGGCCTTGCCGATCGCGCGCGTCAGGCGCTGGGTGCCGCCGATGCCCGGAATGGTGCCGAGCGTGATCTCGGGCTGGCCGAATTTCGCGGTGTCGGCAGCGATGATGAAGTCGCACATCATCGCGAGCTCGCAGCCGCCGCCGAGCGCGTAGCCGGCGACCGCCGCAATCGTCGGCTTGCGGCAGCGCGCGACGCGGTCGCCGCCGATCGCGGTGAAGTCGCTCGAGAACATGTCGATGAAGCTCTTGGGCTGCATCTCCTTGATGTCGGCGCCCGCGGCGAACGCCTTCTCGCTGCCGGTGATCACGATGCAGCCGATGGCGTCGTCGGCCTCGAGGTCATCCACGGCGGCGGCGATCTCGCGGAAGACGCCGAACGACAGCGCGTTGAGCATCTTCGGCCGGTTCAGGGTGATGATTCCGACCGCGCCTTTGCCTTCGACGATGATGTGCTCGTAAACGCTCATGATCCCACCCCGAGAAATCAAAACAGCGGGCAATGTGCCCGCTGGATCGATGCGCATCAAGTAGGTGCGGCGCCGCGCGGCGCCTCAGATCATGAACATCCGTGCCGCCGAGCCCAGGGTGAGCAGGGTGCCGCAGGCGATGAAGATCTTGCCGATGATCGAGGCCTTGTCCCAGCCGGAGCTGTCGTCATTGCTGACCGTGACCATGTTCACGGTGACGTCCGAGGCCGCTGGCGCATCGCTCGGCGCGGCGTCGGCCGATTCCGCCGCGGGTGCGGCCTGAGCCTGGGCTTCGACCGGCATCGGCGCCGGGAATCCGTCCTGCTTCGCCGCCGGAGCGCTCTCGGAGCCGACCGGCAAGAACGGACTGTAGCTCTGCTGTTCGGCCGCGCGGGCGAATCCAGTGCCAACGAGGCCCAGAACGAACGCGGCGGCAATGATCAATGCTGAACGTCCACTGGCTTGGATCGTCATCGTCGGCTCTCTCCCCATCCCGCCAGCCCAGGCCGGAGTGAGACCCCGACAGATGTCGAGAACGGGGCAGAAAATGGGTATCTTCCTGCCGCTCACGGCAAAAGCTGGGCGGCGCCGCACTTTGCGGCGCGGCCCATTAAACCTGATCATGCACCTTTCGATTCGGTGCTATGGAGCGGTTCCAAGACTTGCCCGGTGGCGTGCTCTCGTTGTGGCGTAACTCGGATGGTTCCGAGGCCAATGTCCGCATCACGAATTAGTGATCAGGATGTCGCGAGAGTAACAAGCTGACGATTCGGGCGAATTGCTGGGGGTGGAGCGGAGTTGCGCGAGCGTGACGACGAGTGGACGGGCTGGATGCGCCAGGCCGTCGCCGGTGACGACGAGGCCTATCATCGCCTGCTGAGGGCGATCACGCCGGTGTTGCGCGCAGCATCACGGCGCGGGTTGGCGCGCGCCGGTCAGCCCCCCGACCAGGCCGAGGACATCGTGCAGGAAATTCTGTTGGCGGTTCATCTCAAGCGGCACACCTGGGACGTCGACGCGCCGTTCGCGCCCTGGCTGTTCGCGATCGCGCGCAACAAGCTGATCGACATGCTGCGCCGGCGCGGCCGGCGGGTGTTCGTCGACATCGACGATTTCTCGGAGACGCTGGCCGACGAGCCGCCGGCGCCCACCGTCTCGGCCGGCGAGGTCGAGGCGCAGCTGAAGACCCTGTCGCAGCGTCAGCGCGACGTGCTGCAGTCGATCGCAGTCGAGGCTGCCTCGATCAAGCAGACCGCGGAGAAGTTTTCCATGAGCGAGGGCGCGGTGCGGGTGGCGCTGCACCGCGCGCTCGCAAGCCTCACGGCCAAGCTACGGGATACCTGACCATGGACACCGATCAGCTCATCCGCACCCTCGCGGCCGACAATGCGCAGCGCGCGCAGCCGGTCGGCATCGTGCTGGCGCTGGCCCTGATGGCGGCAACGCCGGTCTCGACCGCAATGCTGCTCATCGGCCTCGGCGTCCGGCCGGACATCTGGCTCGCGGTGCGCAATCCGTTCTTCGACCTGAAGTTCGTCGTCACCACGGCGCTGGCGATCCCGGCGCTGATCATCAGCCTGCATCTGTCGCGCCCTGAAGCTTCGCTGCAGGGCTGGAGCTGGCTCCTGATCGCGCCGATCCTCGTCCTCGTCGGCGGCATGGTGGCGGAAATGATGCTGCCGCAGCGCACGCCGATGATGGCGCGGCTGGTCGGCCACAATTCGATGGTGTGCATGAGCGCCATTCCCGTGCTGTCGCTGCCGCTGCTGGCCGCCGCGCTGTTCGGTCTGCGCCATGGCGCGCCGTCGCGTCCGGCGATGACGGGCGCGATCGCCGGGCTGGTCTCGGCGGGCATGGCGGCGACGCTCTATGCCGCGCATTGCACCGACGATTCGCCGCTGTTCGTGGCCACCTGGTACACGGTGGCCGCGCTGATCGTGGCCGGGCTCGGCGCGCTCATCGGCGCGAGGGTGCTGCGCTATTGACCCGGGGGGCGGCTACGCCTGCACCGGCGTCGCGGCGTCCTGGACGCGATGGAAGCGCAGCACCTGCTGCGCGGTGGATCGCCGGAGCCGCTCATAGGTGGCCTTGCAGGCGTCGAGATCGGTCGTCGCGGTGGTGGCGAGCCCATCGCGCATCAGGATGATCGACTTCACCGTAGGCCATGACAGGCCTGCGACCTTGGCGAGGATCATGACGCCCTCGGCGCGGCTTTCGATCATGATGCTCTCGGCGACCGCGACCGGCACGTTGGCCATGGCTGCCACGGCGGCATTGGCCTCGTCGAACTTGCGCTGCTCGGTGAACTGCACGACGAGACGATCGTCGAGCCGGCCCTCGGCATGCAGTGAGCGCACCAGCGCGTGCGCGATCTCGGTCTGGCTGGTCAGCGCCACCGCGCTCGATCGCGCCCGCCGGCCTGCCGTCCGCACCGCCGAGGAGACCTCCTGCGCGAGCTTCGGGTTTGCTGCCTTGAGCCGCGCGCGGACCGTGGCCGACGCCTTGGCGACCAGCTTCAGATAGAGGTGGCGCGGCAGATTGGGCCGCATGGCGAGGCACGCGGCGAGGTTTTCGTCCAGCGCGGCGCGATCGGCCAGCGTGTCGAGGCTGGCCTCCGAGACGTCGGCGCCGGGATTGCTGACGGTGCTGTGAACGACCTCGTCGTTGCCGCGCCTGAGCAGGATGTCGGTGACGGCGCGGCTGAGCACGCGCCGGAGCGAGATCGCGAGCAGATGCGCCTGGCTCTTGGTCTCGGCTGTGCGGATCAGCGCGGCCTCGTCGAGCCGTTCGGACTTCGACAGCACCGGGCCTGCGACATCGATGGCGTCGTCATCGGCCAGCCGGTAGAGCGTTCGCGGCGGCGCCGACGCCAGCGGCGCCAGCCGCCGCGCGAGCAGCGCGCGGGCCGAGATCTCGATGTGCTCGATCAGGCATTCGAATACGTCGTCGAACAGCGCGACCTGATCATCGCCGAAGTCCGTCGCGCCGTCGACGAACAGGTCCGTCACCTTGCGCAGGGTCTCGACCCGCCGGGCGACGGTGCCGTGCGCGAGCGTGTCCTCGAGCTCATCGAGCAGGCTTTCGTTCGGGGCGGGTTTCGGGGTCATGCCGGGACGGCGCAGGCGCTGGTGACGCGATTGCGGCCCTGCGCCTTCGAGTCGTAGAGCGCACGATCGGCCCGGGCGAGCAGTGAATCGGCGGTCTCGTCGCCGCGCGGGGTGGCCACGCCGGCCGAGAACGTGACCTGCAGGCCGGTCGAAAACGCACTCCAGTCGAGGCCGGCGATGATCTGGCGCAATCGTTCGGCGAGCCGCGCCGCGGCGTCGGCCGGTGCGCCCGGCAGCACCAGCAGGAATTCCTCGCCGCCGTAGCGGCCGAAGCGGTCGCTGCCGCGAATGTTGGCGAAGATGGTGATGGCGAAGGTGCGCAGCACGTCGTCGCCGGTCGGATGACCATGCGTGTCGTTGATGCGCTTGAACCAGTCGAGATCGATCAGCACGACCGAGCAGGGCTGGCCGCCCTGCCGCGCCTGCGCCATCTCCTCGTCCAGCACATCCATGATCGAGCGCCGGTTCAGCGCGCCGGTGAGCTCGTCGATCTCGGCCAGCTCCTCGATGCGGCGATAGGCTTCCTTGAGCTTCTGTCCGCGCTGGTACAGCGTCTCGCGCAGCGCGCTGGAGAAGATGCCGAGGAACATGCAGCCGGCGATGGTGAGGAGGAAGACCAGGAGCGTCGCGAGCCGCTCGAGGCCGCTGTCGTGCGGCATGCCGAGCGGCTTGTCGGTGAGCAGGAACAATCCCGCCAGCCCGATCGCGAGGAACGTCCAGCAGATCGCGCTCTGGCGCGGCGTCGCCCGCAGCGAGGCAAAGGCGACGACGATGTACAGCGTGCACAGGAAGAGGATGCTGACTTCGGGCGCGATGTAGCAGAACGCGACCGTGATCATCATGCTGGCGAGCGATTGCGGCACCACGAGGTAGTGGTCGCGGAAACGGTCGTTGAAGCCGCTCTCCGACAAAGCGGTCCACAGCGCGACGGTCAGAATGCCGGTCGCTGCGTAGGCTGGCGCGATCGCGACCGGGACGGTTCCCGCCTCTGCGTAGATCAGCAGGATGACGGCGTCGATCAGGTAGCATCCGGCGACCAGCGCCAGCATCTGCCGGCGCCGCCCGGCACGACGCGCGCGCAGGTCGCTGACCGGAGACGGTTGCGCGTCCCCGGCCTCAGCGACATTCGGACTGGGAATAGGCGGTGCCGTCGTGCCCATGTGCTCGCGATTCTTCGTCGTTGGCTTAAAATCTACGTGGGAAAGCATTTAACTTTGGTATCTATGGGCATGGACGAAGAGGCCGCCGGCGTCGTGCTGCGACGGGGAATCTACGGCTTTCAGGGCGTGCAGTTGGCGGGAACGGGCGGAACATGGTAGGCGGGAACCCGCTGGTCACGATCGACCTGGGCGCTGCAGCGAAATCTGCAAGTCTGTGCGCCAACTCACATTTCGGGACGTATCTTTCCGGTATTTTGAAGATTTTTGCGGTTGTGTTCGAACCGCGACGTCAATCCTCCAGACCAATCTTGCGAGACGGCCATTGAGCGTGACAGCAGCGGCGTCAGATGAAACCCTGATTGCCCGGATCGCTCAAGGCGACCGGCTCGCCATGCAGGTGCTGTACGGACGGCACCATGTCAGGGTGTACCGTTTCGGGCTCCGGCTCGTGCGGGACGAGCAGGTCGCGGAAGACCTCATCAGCGAGGTCTTTCTCGACGTGTGGCGTCAGGCCGGCAAGTTCGAAGGCCGTTCTGCCGTCTCCACCTGGCTCCTGGCGATCACGCGGTTCAAGGCCCTGTCGGCCCTTCGGCGCCGGAAGGACGTTGAGCTGGAAGACGAGGCCGCGAACGCGATCGAAGATACCTCCGACGATCCGGAGGTCGCGGTCCAGAAGAAGAATACCGGCGAAGCATTGCGCAAGTGCCTGACGGCGCTTTCGCCTGATCACCGGGAGATCGTCGATCTCGTCTACTACCACGAGAAGTCCGTGGAGGAGGTGGCCGAGATCGTCGGAATTCCGGAAAACACCGTCAAGACGCGCCTGTTCTATGCGCGCAAGAAATTGGCCGAACTCCTGAAAGCGGCCGGCATTGAGAGAGGCTGGCCATGATGGCTTTGAGCAAGATGCTGGAGCAAGAGCCCGGAGAGATCGAACTCCTGCTGCCGTGGTACGCCGCCGGCACGCTGAGCGCGCGCGACATGCGCCGGGTCGAGGAGGCTCTTGCCAACGATGCCGATCTCGCCAGGCAGTATGCGGAGATCCAGAAGGAGTATGCCGAGACCATCGCGCTGAACGAAAGCCTCGGCGCGCCGTCGATGCGTGCGATGCAGAAGCTGTTCGCGGCGATCGAGGCGGATCCGGTGCAGAAGCCTGCCGCGCCGCGCGGCTTCAGCGCGCGGCTGATGGATTTCTTCGACAGCCTGTCGCCGCGGACCCTGGCGTGGACCGTCAGCCTCGGCGCGCTGCTGGTGCTGACGCAGGCCGGCGTGATCGGCGCCGTGCTGATGCGCTCGCAGACTGCGACCTATCAGACCGCCTCGGTCCAGGACAAGACCGCGGCGCCCGAGCCCGCGAGCAGGCCGATGGCCGCGCCGCCGCCGCCGAGCGCCGCTGCGCCGGCCCCGGCGGAGCGGGCGCCCGAGAGCATGACGCGTTCGCGGATGGCCGAAGCACCGGCCCCGGCCGCACCGCTGATCCGCGGCCTTGGACCGCAGGTCGCCGGATCGACCGCGCCCGCCTATGCGCTGGTGCGGTTCGCGCCGGATGCGCGCATGGCCGACATCTCGGCGCTGCTCGACAGCTACCAGGCCTCGATCGTCGAGGGCGCCAAGGGCGGCCTGTTCAAGCTGCAACTCGGCGACCGGCCGTTGTCGAAGGCCGAGGCCGACAGCCTGATCGGCCGTCTGGCGCGCGAGAAGATCGTCAGCCTCGCGGTGGCCGCGCAATAGGCCCGCGCCGTCCGAACGTCATTCGGAGGCTCCATGTCGTCTACTTCGCCGCTCCAGTTCGCCAGATCGGTCGCGATGCTGATTGTCGTCGCAATGCCTGCTTTCGCAGGTGGCGACCTCAGTGCCCATGCCCAGGCGATGATGCGTTCGCCCAACATCAACATCCCGAGCCGGGTGCCGAGCATCAACCCGGGCACCGCGATGCGTGCGCCGCCGCCGACGGCGATGACCGTGCGCCCGACCTTGCCCAATGCGCGATTTGCACCGAACCTGCAGACCTCCTGCGACCCGGCGGATCGCAGCGCCTCGGGTGAATGTCTCGACCGCCGGCCGGTGACGACGGACGGGCAGGGCCGGCGGTCCCAAGGAAGATTGGACAAAGACAAGTCCGCCAAGGTGACGCAGCGGGGCGAGCCGAAAGCTGCGGCCGCGGTCGACCCGCGGACCATCGCCAACGAGATCGTCGCCGAAATCGATGACGGTCTCTCGACGGACCAGGCCGACGCGCTGGCGCGCCGCCATGGCCTGCAGCGCATCAGCTCGCAGCGCTTTCCGCTGATCAGCGCCACAATCGGTCTGTTCCGGATCACCGATCGCCGCTCGGTGCAGGCGGTCAGCCGTGCGCTCGCGGCAGATGCCAGGGTGCGTTCGGTGCAGCCGAACTACCGCTACACGCTGCAGCAGCAGAACGTACCGCCCGCCGAGGGCGATCCCGCGCAATACGCGCTGGCGAAGCTGCGGCTGCCCGAAGCGCACAGGCTGGCCCAGGGCTCCAACGTCACCATCGCAGTGATCGATTCCGCGGTCGATCTCAAGCACCCGGAATTCGCCGACGCGTCGTTCGACGCGTTCGACGCACTCGGCGGTGACGAGGGGCCGCATGTGCACGGCACGGGCATCGCCGGCGTGATCGTGTCGCACAAGCGGTTGATGGGCAGCGCGCCCTATGCACGCATCATCGCCATCCGCGCCTTCGGCATGGCCAAGAAAGGCGGCGGGCCGGAGAGCAGCTCCTATGTGATCCTGAAGGCGCTGGACTACGCGGTTCTGCACGGCGCGCAGATCGTCAACATGAGCTTCGCCGGCCCGAAGGATGCGGTGATCGAGCGCGCGATCGCGGCCGTCGCTTCCAAGGGCGTCGTGATGGTCGCCGCGGCCGGCAATGCCGGGGCCAAGTCGCCGCCGCTGTATCCTGCGGGCAATCCGAACGTCATCGCCGTCAGTGCGACCGATGACAGGGACCAGTTGCTGCCGGCGTCGAACCGCGGCAATTACATCGCGCTGGCCGCGCCCGGCGCCGAGATCTTCCTGCCGGCGCCGGACGGAAAATATCAGATCATCTCGGGCACCTCGTTTTCCGCGGCCTATGTCAGCGGGCTTGCGGCGCTGGTGCTGGAGCGCAATCCGGCGCTGAAGCCGGAAACGGTGCGGACCGTGCTGACCGGGACCGCGCGCGATCTCGGGACCCCCGGACGCGACGATCTGTTCGGGGCAGGGCAGGCGGATGCGTTGGCGGCGGTCCAGGCCGTGGCCGCGCCGCAGGATGCGCCCGCTGCTGCTGTGCCTTCCGCGGGGCTGCAAACGGAGCCCGCGGCGGCCCGTGAGTTGCGCCCGGCGCCGGCCGCGGTGACCGAGGCATCTCCAGCCGGCGACGCGCTTCGGCCCGCGCAGCAATGACGCCAACGTTTTCGTGAACGTTCCGAAAATCTCCCGCTCGCCTTGAACGTGCAGCGGGGCGATCACGACAGAAAGCATGTGGGAGCGGTGATCCCCTCCCCAAGGCTATATACGGCGCGAGCGCCCATCCACCCCAAGCGCCCATATGGCTCGACCCGTCCGGTTGTCCCCCCGGACGGGTCTTTCATTTTGGGCGAGGTCGAAGCCCGGAAACGTCGATATCCAGCAGTGTCTCGCGCACCCCGAGTCGAACATCCTTGGGTTGTCTAGGGATGCCGTTGGTCGCGTTCGCGCTCCGCGCCTAGCCAAAGCCCGAAAAAACACGGACAAAATTTCCGCACGACTACGGTTTGGCCGCCAAACAACATGGCATTAGCTAGACTTTGTTAACCTTTTCCACAAAATATTCACGTCACGTTGCGTTGATTCGTGCCGAGTGCGTCCGTCCCCTTATCTCACGGGCTCCCCCATGACACATCGACCGGACGTGGCTTGCAGCCGCGAACTGGCTGCACGCTGGTGCGCGCTTGCCGAAAGGCGCCTGGACCATCTCACCGAGCTGTTCCAGAGCGGCCGCTGGCGCCGCTACTACACCGAGCAGTCTCTCCTGGACGATATCCGCCAGGCCAAGGCCGCGGTGCAGACCTGGCAGGCGCTATCCCGCGCCGAGCCCGAGCAGGTGAGCATCGTGCCCAGCCAGAGGCCGGCTGCCGTTGTGGCTGCGCCACCGGCGCCCGCGCGCCCCGCCGAGCCTGAGCCGATCAAACTCCGTCTCCATGAGAATCATCCCATCGAGCGGCGCCCCATTGCGCTGCCGCCTTCGCTCGAAACCATCCTTGCGGAGTCCAAGATCATCGTCGAGCCCGAGATCGAGCTGGCCGCGGATGATCTGGAACCGGACGACGTCATCGAACCCGACTATGTGGCCGAAGACGACATCGCGCCGGAGCCGACCGTCGCGCCGTCCCGCATCGACATGTTCGCCCTGGAGCAGGCCTTGAGCATCGGCATTCAATCCGACGCCGAGTATGACGAGCCGGTGGTCGATCTCGATGCCATCGAGCGCCGCTATCCAGCGCTGGCGGTCGCGTTCTAGGCGCAGGGCGAGCTCCAGACCCACTCCGCATCGCAGTCAAGGGGACCGCAAGCGGCTCTCAATCTCGTCACTTGATTTCAAGACCGAATGGTCCATATATCGGTCATGAGCCGCCAGACTCCGATGCAGTTGCCGCGTGGGCGCCCGCGAAGTTTCGACATGGACGCCGCTGTCGAGCGGGCAATGGGTGTGTTTTGGTCGCGTGGCTATCACGCGACGGCGCTGCCTGATCTTCTTCAGGCAACGAAGCTCTCGCGTGGCAGCCTCTACGCCGCGTTCGGTGACAAGCACTCGCTGTTCCTGCTCGCGCTTGACCGTTACATCGCCGATGCCCTGGCCCGCATGGATACCGAGCTCGATCCAAGCAGGGAGCCGGTCGACGGCCTGCGGGCCTATCTTGCCGGCTACGTCGACCGCACCTGCGGGGCCAAAGGTCGGCGCGGCTGCCTCCTGGTGGCGACAGCCATGGAGCTTGCTGGCCAGGACGCCGAAGTTGGTCGGCGCATCGCGAGTTTCTTCAAGGCCATGGAGATCCGGGTGGCGGATGCACTGTCCCGCGCGAAGATGGCGGGCAAACTGGCCGAGGGTGTCGAACCTTCGAGTGCCGCGCGAATTCTCGTCTGTTTCGTCGAGGGGCTGCGCGTGGTCGGCAAGACGGGGCCGGCGCCGATCACATCGCAAGCCACCGTTGACGCGCTTCTCGACCGCGTCATTCGATAGAAACCGTTGAGCGCCTTGTTGTTGAGCGTCCTATATCTGGACTGATCAGTCCTTAAATGGAGAATGCCATGACCATCGTCCAGATTCTCTGCTCGGTGGCCGTTCCATTACTGTGGGGTTATCAGTTCGTCGTCATCAAAGTGGGGGTGACGGAGTTTCCGCCGCTGTTCTTTCTCGCGCTTCGATTTCTGGCCATCGCGCTGCTGCTCGTTCCGTTCGTCAAAAGGCCGACGCGTCAGCAGCTCGGTCACATCGCAGTCATTTCCGTTTTCCTGGGCGGCCTGAACTTCGGGCTGTTCTATGTTGGTCTTGGGCTCGGCTCGGGAAGCAGGTCAGCCGTCGCCTATCAACTCGCCACGCCCTTCACCGTCCTGTTGGCGTGGCCGCTGCTGGCGGAGAAGCCGTCCCTCTCCACATGTGCTGGAGTAGGACTTGCATTCGCCGGCGTGGTCGTGCTGGCGGCCGAGCCGGGTCTGACGGCAAACGTGCTTCCGCTGCTGCTGGTGGTTGGCGCAGCCTTCGCATTCGCGGTGTCCAACGTCCTGACCAAGCGCTACGGCCCTTTTGAACCGCTGATGCTGATGGGATGGTCGTCGCTGCTCACCGTGCCGCAAGTCATGACCATGTCGTCGTTCCTCGAATATGGCCAGGTGGCTAGCCTTTCCGCGGCGGATGAACGCGGATGGCTGGCGCTCGCCTACACGGTCTTCATCGGCGGAATTGTCGGGTTTGGCGTCTGGTTCTGGTTGATCGCCCGCTACTCCATGAGCCGCGTCGCACCGTTCAGCCTGCTGCTTCCGGTGTTCGCCCTGATCTCGAGCGTATTGTTCCTGGACGAACGGATGACACCGAAGCTGATTGCGGGCGGGCTGCTGGCGATCACCGGTGTCGCGATCACGCAAATGAGGCCGAGCGCTCGGCCGATTTGAAGCGGCGGCTCAGCTTCGTCGCACGGCGTTGCCGCTGACCACGAGCTGCGCATAGCCTTGCGTCCCGTCCTGCGTCAGGTCCGATGTCACCGGCTTGATGTGATCAAGTCCGATCACCGCGCCGCGCGGGGTGCCGGAGATCATGTTGTTGCTGACGAGCGCCGTGCCCGCGCCCGGAACGACGGACACGCCGACGCCCGCGAGCGCATTGCGAATGACGTTGCCGGAGATCGCCACGTCCCTGAGATATCGGCCCCAGCCGGCGACGATGCCGTAGGACGGGGCATTCTCGACCACGTTGCCGGTCACCGCGGAGTCCGCCTCGACATAGATGCCGATGCCGGCATCGTCGTCGGGTGCTGTGCCGACCGGCCGCTTCGGGATCAGATTGCGGATGATGTTGCCCTGGACCACCGCGATGCGGCCGCCTTCGTTGAAGTTGCACACGGACACGCCGAACGCGGCGCCGTCCACCGTATTGCCTGAGATGACGGCGCCCTCGAATGCGAACTCCGAGTAGAGCGCGACCTCGCGCACGTCGCTGACGCTGTTGCCGACGATCTGGATGTTCGAGGCCGAGTTGCCCCGCACTGCCGAGTAGTCGCAGTTCCTGATGCGGTTGCCGCGCACGATCACGTTGCCGGCGCGAAAGGCGTTGATGGCGTTGCCGTACTGGCCCGAGCCGCCGGGGCCGGCCTTGATGTCCGTGATGCTGTTGTCGAGCACCATCGTGCCGTCGTCGCCGATCGCGGTGCGCAGGATCTCGATGCCGTTGTCGCGCGTCCCCTTGATGGTATTGCGCGACACGATCAGCCCGAGGGCATCGAACGACACGATCGCGGTGACCGCGATGTCGGTGAGGACGTTGCCGCTGACGTCGCCGGAAACCTGCTCGAGCCAGATGCCGCTGCCGCCGGAGCGGGTGATCTCGCAATCATCGATCCTGACATCGTTGCCGGCTGCAACGTGAAGCAGGCCGCGCCGCTGGGGCAGGGCAATGCCGCCGCCGTCGAGCGCGACGCCGCTGATGCCGAGGCCGTCAGCGCCTTCTGCTGACAGCATCGACGGGCCGCCACCGGTGAACACGAGCTTGGTGGCACCCCGGACGCCGACCATCTGGCTGCCCCTGGCAAGCCGCAGCATCGAGGTCCTGTAGGTGCCCGGCGGCAGCGCCAGCGGCACCTGGGCGCGGGTGGCCTCGTCGATCGCACGCTGCAGCGCGCGGGTCTGGTCGTCGGGACTGTTGGGCTTGACGCCATATTGCGTGGCGTCGCGGCCGAGTGTGGAGATCAGGGGGGCGGCCTGCGCGGCATCCGCCGGCAGGGCCAATGCCCCGGCGGCGCCGGCAGCCGATCCAGCCAGAATGCGGCGGCGATTGACATCCATGGTCAGCGTCTCGCGCAAAAGATGATGTGCGGCCACGACTTAAGCTGAAAGTCTCAATGCTGATGCCGAGGATGAGCGCCTGCGCCCGGGATTGTTGGCGGTAGGGTTAAATCTTCACGTCAGATCGCCCGCCGGCGTGGGTTGCCCGTCGAACCGGTGAGCCTCTCCCGAGGGAACCAATGGGACTCGGGGACATTGTTCCCGCAATGGATCGGCGAGGAGAGGGTCATGCATCTGTCAAATGAGAGTCTACTGGTTATTCTGTTCGTGGGCATTGTCGCGGGCTGGCTCGCAGGCCGCGTCATGGAAGGCGGCGGCTTCGGCCTGATCGGCGACCTGATCGTCGGCCTCCTCGGTGCCTTCATCGGCAACTGGCTGTTGCCGCAGCTCGGCATTCATCTGGGTGTCGGACTGGTCGCCGCGATCATCAACGCCTTCATCGGCGCCGTGGTCCTGTTGCTCCTGCTGCGCTTGATCGGTGGGGGATTTGGCGGTCGGCGCCGCTGGAGCATCTGATATCCCGCGCTGACCGTCAGCGGTCATACCACCATCGGCGTCAGCTCGTGCGACAGGACGCCTGTCGCACGACCTTGACCAGCTCCGTCAGCATCGCTTCGCCGGCATCGACGAGCCCCTCCAGCGTGATGCGCGAACTGCCGTGCGGCAACGCCGTGCCGGCACGCGGCAAGGGAGGAATGTGGATGAAGGCGGCGAGCCGCGGCCCTTCGGCGGCCTTGGTCGCCTCGATCGCGCGCCAGCTCAGATAGTTGCAGAGATAGCTGCCGGCATCGCGCGAGGCCCGGGCATCGATGCCGGTGGCGCGCGCCGCGCGCAGCAGCCGCGCCATGTGCGGGCCGAACGGCATCGGATGTGCACCCGGGACGATCACGCCCTTGCGCGCGACGTGGCGGTCGGCATCCGGGAAGGTCGTGGTGATCGCGTTGCGGGCGCGCGTCTCGATCCGCAGATAGGACGTTCGCCCGGCGAGGCCGAACATCATGAGCGCATGCGGGCGCCGCTCGGCGATCAGCGCGGGCAGCTCGCGATCCACGGTCGCATAGGTCACGTGAAAAATGTGGCTGCTGATGGCGATGTCATCCAGCGCTGGCCGCCGCAGCTCGGACAACCGCTTCACCAGCGGCATGGTCGGATTGGACGGCGCGCCGGGAAACGGGCCGAATCCGGTGATCAGGATGCGCGGCCGCTCGCTCATGTCAGCATCTCCGCAAGCTGCTCGGCGGCGAGCGCCGGCGCGACGCGGCCCTCGGCGACGTCGCTCTCCAGCCTCTTCACCTTCGCGCGGATGGATGGATCGGTGCGCAGCCGCGCCATCAGGCGCTGCTCGAGCATGGTCCACATCCATTTCACCTGCTGGTCGCGCCGCCGCGCGGCGAACTCGCCGGAGGCGATCATCGCCTTGCGATGATCCAGGACCTTCTGCCACAGCTCGGCAATGCCCGTCCCGGCCATCGCCGAATAGGTCACGACCGGCGGATGCCAGTGCTCGGAGCGGGGGCTGAGCAGATGCAGCGCGCCGCGATAGTCGGCGGCGGTGATGTTGGCGCGCTTGACGTTGTCGCCATCGGCCTTGTTGATCGCGATCATGTCGGCGAGCTCGACCAGGCCCTTCTTGATGCCCTGCAGCTCGTCGCCGCCGCCGGGCAGCATCAGGGCGAGGAAGAAATCGGTCATGTCGCAGACCGCGGTTTCGGACTGGCCGATGCCGACCGTCTCGACCAGGATCACGTCGAAGCCTGCGGCCTCGCACAGCAGCATCGCCTCGCGCGTCTTGGCGGCGACGCCGCCGAGCGTGCCCGACGAGGGCGAGGGGCGGATGAAGGCGTGCTCGTGATGGGACAATCGCGCCATCCGCGTCTTGTCGCCGAGAATCGAACCGCCGGTTCGCGCCGACGAGGGGTCGACCGCGAGCACCGCGACCTTGTGGCCCTGTCCGATCAGGAACATGCCGAGGGCATCGATCGTGGTGGACTTGCCGACGCCGGGCGAGCCGGTGATGCCGACGCGGATCGCGTGCCCCGTCCGTGGCAGCAGCGCCTGTACCAGCTCGCGCGCGGCGGCTTGATGGTCGGCGCGGCGGCTCTCGACCAGCGTGATCGCGCGCGCCAGCGCCGCGCGGCTGCCGGCGCTGATATCGTCGGCCAAGGCCGTGGTATTTGGCGAAGGAGAACGAGAGGACATGCGCCCGTTATAGCGGATGCGAGCGGCCCGGCCAGCTAGTTCTCCTCGGCATCCCCCTTCGGCCTCGCGCCGCCGAAGATCGCCTGCCCCTCCGCGCTGAGATAGGGCTTCAGCGTTTCCCAGGGCACGAAGGCGACATAGTCGCCCTCCGCGTAGGCGCCGACGGCGTAGGGCGGATAGTGGAAGGTGAGGCCCGAGCTCTTGCCGGCCAGCGTCGAGGGCGCGAGCGTGACGGCGCCAATGCCGAGCAGCTTCGGCTCGACGCTCTTCAACCACCACTCGTCGGTGTCGCCGGCGTCGCGCGCCTTCTTCTCTGCCCGCAGCGAGGCGATGATCGCCTTGCTGATCGCGGTCATGGTCGGACCGTTGTCGGCGGTCTCGTTGAAGAACGGGCGGATCGAGATGCGCTTGGCGGCGGCCTTGTCCCAGAGGATGGTGTCGACCGTCCGGTTGGGATGGGCGCCATGCGTGTCCATGTAGTCGTTGCGCAGCACGCTGACATAGCGATCGGCGACGATCGAACGCACCGAATAGTCGCGGCCATAGGTGTAAGGGCCGTCGCGGAACAGTTCCTTGTCCGCCTTGTAGTCCTTGGCGGCGTCCGCGGCCTGCTTGTCCATCCACTTGCGGCCTTCGGCGAGGCAATTCGCGGCGAGCGCCGGATCGGCCTTGATGTCGGCACTCAGCGTGACGCTGGCCTCGGCGGCCTTGGTCTTGATCGACGCATCGGGCTTGGCTTCGGCGGCGATCGCCGGCGAGAGGGTGAGCAGGCCGAACAGGGCGGCGACAAGCAGTTTGTTAGAATACATGAGGCTTGTGATCCGGGTTTGGTTGTCTGTGCGCGCACGTACCGCAAAGGTTCGATCGTGCCCAGATCGAACGCGCGGCGATGGATTACAGCGCGTCAATAGCTCGACGCTCTCGGGAATGGACGCAAGACAATGTCGAGATTCCGGGTTCAAGGCCTTTGGCCTTGCCCCGGAATGACGGTGGGGTGTGACGCAGTCGGACTACTCCGCCGCCTCGCTGTGCCCCAGCCGCGCATTGAGCTTTTGGATCAGCTCCTCGGCGGCGTCGGCGATGACGGTGCCCGGCGGGAAGATCGCCTCGGCGCCGGCCTTGTACAGCGCATCGTAATCCTGCGGCGGCACGACGCCGCCGACGATGATCATGATGTCCTCGCGGCCCTGCTTCTTGAGCGCGGCCTTCAGCTCCGGCACCGCGGTGAGATGCGCGGCCGCCAGCGACGAGACGCCGAGAATGTGCACGTCGTTCTCCACCGCCTGCCGCGCCGCCTCGTCGGCGGTGGCGAACAAAGGTCCGATGTCGACGTCGAAACCGATGTCGGCGAAGGCCGACGCGATCACCTTCTGGCCGCGGTCGTGGCCGTCCTGGCCAATCTTGGCGACCAGGATGCGTGGCCGGCGGCCCTCGGCCTCCTCGAACGCCTCGATCAGCGCCTGCAGCTTCTCGGCTTTGCCGGACATGGCGGCGATCTCCCGCTTGTAGACGCCGGTGATGGACTTGATCTCGGCGCGATGGCGGCCGAACACCTTCTCCAGCGCGTCGGAGATCTCGCCGACGGTGGCCTTGGCGCGCGCCGCGTCGATCGCGAGCGCCAGCAGGTTGCCGTTGCCGTCACCGGCCGAGCGCGTGAGCGCCGCCAGCGCCGCATCGACCTCGGCCTGCTTGCGCTCGGATTTGAGCCGCGACAGCTTGTCGATCTGCAGCCGGCGCACGGTGGAATTGTCGACCTTGAGCACGTCGAGCGGCGGCTCGTCGGTCGGCTTGTACTTGTTGACGCCGATCACCGACTGGCGGCCCGTGTCGATCCGCGCCTGGGTCTTGGCCGAGGCCTCCTCGATGCGCAGCTTCGGCACGCCGGCCTCGATCGCCTTGGCCATGCCGCCGAGCTCCTCGATCTCCTGGATGTGGCCCCAGGCCTTGGCGGCGAGGTCGCGGGTGAGGCGCTCGACATAATACGAGCCGCCCCAGGGATCGATGATCCGGGTGGTGCCGCTCTCCTGCTGCAGGAACAGTTGGGTGTTGCGGGCAATGCGGGCGGAGAAGTCGGTCGGCAGCGCCAGCGCCTCGTCGAGCGCGTTGGTGTGCAGCGACTGGGTATGGCCTTGCGTGGCTGCCATCGCCTCGACGGCGGTTCGCACGACGTTGTTGTAGACGTCCTGCGCGGTCAGCGACCAGCCGGAGGTCTGGCTGTGCGTACGCAAGGACAGCGAGCGCGGGTCTTTCGGGTTGAAGGGCTTCAAGAGCTTCGCCCACAGCAGGCGCGCCGCGCGGAGCTTGGCGACCTCCATGAAGAAGTTCATGCCGATCGCCCAGAAGAACGACAGCCGCGGCGCGAAGCGGTCGACGTCGAGTCCGGCGGCGATGCCGGCGCGCAGATATTCGACGCCGTCGGCGAGCGTATAGGCGAGCTCGAGATCCTGCGTCGCGCCGGCCTCCTGCATGTGATAGCCGGAGATGGAAATGGAATTGAACTTCGGCATCTTCTGCGAGGTGAAGGCGAAAATGTCGGAGATGATCCGCATCGAGGGCGACGGCGGATAGATGTAGGTGTTGCGCACCATGAACTCTTTCAGAATGTCGTTCTGAATGGTGCCCGACAGCTTCTCCGGCGGCACGCCCTGCTCTTCGGCGGCGACGACGAACAGCGCCAGGATCGGCAGCACGGCGCCGTTCATGGTCATCGACACGCTCATCTGGTCGAGCGGAATGCCGGCGAACAAGGTGCGCATGTCGTAGATCGAGTCGATTGCGACGCCGGCCATGCCGACGTCGCCGCCGACGCGCGGATGATCGGAATCATAGCCGCGATGGGTGGCGAGATCGAAGGCGACCGAGAGGCCCTTCTGGCCGGCGGCGAGGTTGCGGCGGTAGAAGGCGTTGGAATCCTCGGCCGTGGAGAAGCCGGCATATTGCCGGACGGTCCATGGCTGGTTGACATACATGGTCGGGTACGGACCGCGCATAAACGGCGCGATGCCCGGCCAAGTGTCGAGGAAGTCGATGCCGGCGAGATCGGCCTCGCCATAGGCGGGCTTCACCGGAATGCCTTCGGGCGTGAGCCACGGCTCGGCTGGGCCTGCGGGAGCCGGCGTGGCCGTGGGCTCGAACGCGATCGCGGTGAAATCGGGAATGCGGCTCATGGCCCGGCGTCCTCGTCTCAATCGTGGTCCGGATGCTGATGGCTGACGATGGTCGCCATCTTCTCCGGTCCATAGTTCTGTTGTGTCGTCTGGCTCGGCAGATTGGCGATCGCGACCACCCAGCCAAGTCGCGACTCCGAGCCATATTGTCGCGTCGGCACCACCCGGTCCGGCCGGTCGAAGCTGCCGGTCATGATCTCGATCCGCGGCCCATCAATACGCCCGAAGCCGAGCGGCGTGCCGCAGGCGGGACAGAAGAAGCGCTCGGCGATCGTGGATGAACGGAACGCGGCGGGCTGACCGCGCGTCCAGGCGAAGTGCTCGCGGTCGATCTCAGCGAACGAGGCGAACGGCGCGCCGGAGGCTTTCTGGCACATCCGGCAATGACAGATGCTGACCTTGTTCGGCGTGGTCTTGAACGCGAAGCGGACGGCACCGCATTGGCAGCCGCCGGTCAGGAGAGGCTTGGTGTCGTCGGTCATGCTCACTCCAGATGCGTATAGGCGTCCTCGAGCGTCTTCAGCGCGTCGCCGCCGGCGAACACGAAGCTGCCGATGCCCGCTTCGCGCAACGCAGCTTCCCGCTCGCCGCCCCGGCCTGCCAGATAGATATGTCGTGCGCCCGCGGCCTGAAGGGCCTTGGCCGCCGGAACCGCGGCCTCGGCATAGACCTTGTCGGACGAGCAGAGGCAGGCGATCGCGGCGCCGGAGGCGCGGTATGCATCGGCGAGCGCGGCCGGATCCGCGCCGCCCTGGCCGTCGATCGCGGCGATGCCGCCGGCCTCGAAGAAGCTGCGGACGAAGGTCGCGCGCGCGGTGAAGTCGGCGGCGGTGCCGAGATTGGCGAGGAAGACCGAGGGGCGCTGTCCCTGGCTCTTCAACCGGCTGTCGGAGCGGTCACGCAGCCGCTCAAATCCTTCAGCGAGGCGGATCGGCGTGAGCGGTGCGAAGCTGAGCGCAGCCTTGGCCGCCAGCGGCGCGGCCAGAGGGGCGACCGCTTCCACGGCGACTTCGGCCTCGTTGAGATTCGGAAACTCACTGGCGCCGGTCAGCACGTCGCGCCGCTTGGCGATGTTGGCATCGCGCGCCTGCTTCACCGCGGCGACCTTGGTCTGGATGAGGCCCGCCTGCAACGCCGCAACGACGCCGCCGGCCTTCTCGATCTCCTGGAACAGTGCCCAGGCGGCGCTGCACAACTCGCTCGTCAGTGCCTCGATGCCGCCGGCGCCGGCGGCAGGATCGGCGACGCGGGCGAGATTGCTTTCCTCCAGCAGCACCAATTGCGTGTTGCGGGCGACACGGCGCGCGAACGCGTCGGGCAGGCCGAGTGCGGCCGTGTGCGGCAGCACTGTCACGGCGTTGGCGCCCCCGAGTCCGGCCGCGAACGTCGCAATCGTTGCGCGCAGCATGTTCACGTAAGGATCGCGCCGGGTGAGCATGCGCCACGCCGTCTCGCCCGAGATGAAGAGCGGCTTTGGCGCCAGGCCGCAGGCCTCCTCGATGCGCGCCCACAGCCGACGCAGGCTGCGGAATTTCGCCAGCGTGAGAAACTGATCGGTGTCGGCGGCGAGCCGGCCGTAGATCATGCCGCGCGCGGTCTCGAGCGCGATGCCTTCGGCTTCGAGCGCCCGCAGATAGGCGACGGCGGAGGCGAGCACGAAAGCGAGCTCCTGCGCCTCCGATCCGCCGGCGTCGTGCACGACCCGGCCGTCCGCGGCGAAGAACGGGCCCTTGAAGCCGGCCTCGTGCAGTTGCTTGGCCAGCGCGCCCGAGTTGCCGCCGAGCGTCGATGCGCCATGTGAGATTGCGCCGCGACTGGCGGCATCCCCGATGGGATCGAGACCGAATCGGATGTCGCAGCCAGCGGCCTTGACGCCGCGCTGCCTGACGTAGTCGGCGAGAAGCGAGGCGGGCGAGACCGATTCACCGAGCTGCAATTCGATTGCAATCGCAGCATCGAGATGCACGCCGTCGAGCGCGCGCGCCACTGCGTCGGCGCTGGCGGCGAGGCCGAAGCCATGCGCGGCGTTCGAGCCGGCAAACACCAGCGACAAGCCGGTCGCGCCGTTCTCGAGGTCGAGCAGCGCCAGCGCGTTGGCCTTGGCCGGATCGGGATGATCGACGCGCTGCATGATCTGCCACGGCGCCGATGGTGCGCGGCCTGCGACCGGCGCGGCATGCTTGGCGCGCGGATAGATCGGCTGGATCTCGAGTCCGTCATAGGTCTTGCCGACCAGCTTCTCGAAAGCCGCGCCCTTCAGCACGCCATCGACCAGCTTGCGCCAGTCCGCCTCGCCGGCCGGCGCAAAATCGGCGGCCAGTCGCAGATTGTCGGTCTCGGTCGTCATGCGGATCGCGTCTCCCGGGCGTCTGTTATCGCGATTGTTGTGGCGCAAAATGCCACGTCAGGACGGCCAAGCCAAACGGTTGTTTGGCCGGAGATGTCAGCTATTCGGCTGACGGCAACGACCGGATTCCGTCGCGCGAAACGGCGAGCACGGCCTCATCGACGCGGCGGCCGGCAATCCGTCGCGCCGGCACGATCTCGGCCAGCGGTACCAGCACGAAGCCGCGTTCGAACAGCCGAGGGTGCGGCAGGGTGAGATCGGGGGTGTCGATCGCGAAATCGTCGTAGGCGATCAGATCGAGGTCGAGCGTCCGCGGACCCCACCGCGTCTCCTGCGCGCGATTGCGGCCGAACATGCGCTCGACCGCGTGCAGAACGCCGAGCAGCGGCCGTGGGGGCATCGCGGTCGCGATCTCGATGCAGGCATTGATGAAGGGCGGCTGCTGCTCCTCGCCCCATGGCGGCGTGATGTAGTCGGACGAGCGCGCGACAAGCGCCGCCGACGCGCGTGCACAGATCTCCGGAATGGCGCGCCGGAACGTCGCCCTGACGTCGCCGACATTGCCGCCGAGAGCAACCAGCGCGCTCGCCATCGCCGTCATGGATGCCGCGAGCGCATCAGCACCACGCCGACATCCTCGAAGATGGCGGCGATCGGCGCATGCGGCTTGTGCACCGTGACCTTGACGGCGCGAATGCGGGCGAAGGTCGACAGGATCGCATCGGCCACCGCGCCGGCCGCGCGTTCGAGCAGGCGGTAGTTGGAGTCCTTGAACGCCGCCGTCGCCGTCTCCACCACGTCGGAATAGGACACGGTGTCGGCGAGGCGGTCGCTGCGCGAGGAGTCCGAAAGGTCGGTGTAGAGCTCGAGGTCGATCACGAAGCGCTGGCCGACCTCGCTCTCATGCTCCATCACGCCATGACGCGCGTGGATGAGAACGCCCTTGATGAAGATCGTATCGGTCATCGCAGTGCCTCGATTGCCGCGGCCACGCGTACGGCCTGAACCGTTTCGGCGACGTCATGCGCCCGGATGATTGCAGCACCGCGCCGAGCCGCAATCAGATGCGCCGCGATCGAGCCGCCGAGCCGCTCCTGCGGCTCCGACGCCACCACGGTGCTGATGAAACGTTTGCGCGATGCGCCGACCAGCAGCGGCAGCCCGAAGCATGCGAATGCATCGAGCCGGGCCAGCGCAATCATGCTCTGCTCCGCCGTCTTGCCGAAGCCGATGCCTGGATCGAGCACGATGTTCCCACGGGGAATGCCGGCCTTGGCCGCGATGTCGAGCGAGCGCGTGAAGAAGCCGATCATGTCGGCGACGATGTCGATCTCCGGATCGACGGCAGCACGGTTGTGCATCACCACGATCGGCGCGCCATGCGCGGCGACGACATCGGCCATCGCGGGATCGCGCTGCAGACCCCACACATCATTGGCGATCGCAGCACCATGGTCCAGCGCGTAGCCTGCAACTTGAGATTTCATGCTGTCGATCGACACGGGCACGCCGAGTGCGACGACCGCGGGCAGGATCGGCTGCAGGCGCGCCAGTTCCTCCTCGGCCGTGACCGGCACCGCGCCCTTGTAGGGCCGGGTGGACTCGGCACCGATGTCGATGATGTCGGCGCCGGCCGCGATCAAGCGCTCGGCCTGCGCAATGGCGCGTTCCGGTGCATCGAAACGGCCGCCGTCCGAGAACGAATCCGGTGTGACGTTGAGAATGCCCATCACCGCCGGGAATGGACGCGAAAGCCAGCTCCGCAGCAGCGGGTGGCTCGACGCGAGGTCCGGGGCGGAGTGCGGCGAAATGGCGCTCATAGGCGCCGCTTTGCGCGGTTGCCACCCTCAAGTCAAGGTGTCGCACCGCACAAGCACGGTCAATCTAGAGGCTGGTCAATAGCTGATCTTCGGCTCCAGCCGGCGCGCCCTTTCGATGAACTGGCCGACCGACTTCTCCGACGGCAGGATCCGAACCAGTTTTCGCCGGGTGTTCACTTCCTTGATGTTCTGCGCCAGCCGGGCGGGATTGCGGTGCGCCAGCTCGCGCACGGTGGTCACCCCGGCTGCGCGGACGAGGCAGACCTTGGCCTTGCCCATGCCGGGAATGCGCATGTAATCGGCGGCGTTTGCCCAATCGAGCAGTTGCTGCTCGCTGATGCCGGTCTTGGCGGCGAGCGCCTTACGCCCTTTCACGGTCCGGGCGGCTTCGAGAAATGTGTCGGTGGTCCGGATGCCCAAAGCTTTCAGCTTGGCGGCATAGAAGGTCGTCATGCCTTCGAGTTCGGTGATCGGATATGTCATGATACTCGGCGCGCGCGAAGGTGCTTCAGGTGATATGGCCCGGGCGGTCGGGCTTGGGGCAACCGGGCTCAGGCCGGGTGTGCCTGTCGCGATCGTGCCAACTGATCGGCTTCGATTTGGTCGCGGCCGAACGCAAAAAGTTCACCGGCTGACGGCTGCGGCGCCTGCCATTGCCGTCCATTGCCGCTGAGGAAGTCAGGCCCGATGCCGATGATTTCAGCCACGACTTTACTGATGCCGGCCGTTCTGGCCAGCGGCTCAATCAACTCGTTCATGTGAACCCCGTCTCATCCGGTCCCCCACGACCGGATGTCCTCTCGCTGAATTCATCTTGATCGGACGATCCGTGAATTACAAGCGAGGAGCCGGCTCGGTGCGCGAATCGATTCGCGATCGACGATGAACTGTTGCAGCGATGCAAGACCGGATGTTGAATCCACGGATCAAACGTGCGCATCGCGCAGCACCAATGCTAAGAAGAGTGCGTGCCGTGCGAAGAGGTGAGCACCCTGACGCTGGTTCCAATTCGCGAAACTCAACTATGTTATCGCGCGCGATGCTCCGCACCACGTGTGATGCGAAACATTCTCTCTCGAAAGATGGATCATCATGGCACCATCCGGAAAACCCGTGGCTGATACCGACGACAAGATCTTCGTGGGTGCCGGCGAGCAGCCGGCCTGGTTGACGCTTGCGCTTGCCAATCGCCATGGACTGGTCACCGGCGCGACCGGCACCGGCAAGACAGTCTCGCTACAGGTGATGGCCGAGGGTTTTGCCCGTGCCGGTGTTCCGGTCTTCGCCTCCGACATCAAGGGTGATCTCTCGGGCATCTCGCAGACCGGCGAAGCGAAGGACTTCATCCTCAAGCGCGCCACCGAGCTCGGCCTCACCTATCAGCCCGATCAGTTCTCGACGGTATTTTGGGATGTGTTCGGGGAGCAGGGCCATCCGGTGCGCGCCACCGTTACCGAGATGGGACCGCTGCTGCTGGCGCGGATGCTCGACCTCAACGATGTCCAGGAAGGCGTGCTCAACGTCGCGTTTCGCGTGGCCGACGAGAACGGCCTCGCCCTGATCGACATGAAGGATCTGCGCGCGCTGCTCGACGCTATCATTCCGGAGGCCGGCAAGAAGGGGGCGGATGCGGAGGCCGATCCGCTGGCGCCGATCCGGAAGGCGGCGCAGTCGTTCGGCAATGTCACGCGCGCGACCGTTGGCACGATCCAGCGGCAGTTGCTCGTGCTCGAGAACCAGGGCGGCACGAAGTTCTTCGGCGAGCCGGCGCTGATGCTCACCGACTTCATGAAGACCGACCGCGACGGCCGCGGCATGATCAACATCCTCGTCGCCGACAGGTTGCTGGAGAGCCCGCGACTCTACGCGACGTTCCTGCTGTGGATGCTGTCCGAGCTGTTCGAGGAGCTGCCGGAGGTCGGCGATCTCGCCAAACCCAAGCTGGTGTTCTTCTTCGACGAGGCGCATCTGTTGTTCAACGATGCGCCGAAGGCGCTGATGGACAAGATCGAGCAGGTGGTGCGGCTGATCCGGTCGAAGGGTGTCGGCGTCTATTTCGTCACGCAGAATCCGCTCGATGTTCCGGACCGGGTGCTCGGGCAATTGGGCAATCGCGTGCAGCACGCGCTGCGCGCCTTCACGCCGCGCGATCAGAAGGCGGTGGCCGCGGCCGCCGACACCTTCCGCCCCAATCCCAAGCTGGACACCGCCAAGGTGATCACCGAACTCGGCAAGGGCGAGGCGCTGGTGTCGTTCCTGGAGGGCAACGGCACGCCGGCGATGGTGGAGCGCGTCCTGATCCGGCCGCCGTCGGCGCGCATCGGACCCGTCACGCCGGAGGAGCGCAAGGCGATCATCGCCGCGAGCCCGGTCAAGGGCAAATACGACACCGCGATCGACGCCGAGTCCGCCTACGAGCTGCTGCAGAAGCGGATCAGCGGAACCGCCGCGACGACGGAAGCCTCCTCCGGCAGCGTGCTCGGCAAGATCGGCGACATCGCCGCGACGATCTTCGGCACCAACGTCAAGCGCGGCCAGCTCTCGACCACGCAGGTGATCGCGCGCAACGTCGCCCGCTCGGTCTCCGACAAGGTGGTGGGCGGGATCGCGGCCGATCTCGGCAAGCAGGTCGGCGGCTCCTTGGGCAGTTCGATCGGCCGCTCCCTCGTGCGTGGCGCGCTAGGTGGACTGCTGCGGCGTTGATATGGTGTCGTGTTCCCGGTCGGCGTGATGGCCTTGTCATGTCATCTGCGCCGATTGGGGGGCAGGCGGCATTTGCTGCCTTTGCATGAGGCTGGCCCGGACCGCGCAACGGAGCTACAAGCGGGCCGATAGCCGTTACATGCGAAGGATCCGGTGGCCATGGCCAATGCGCAGCTTCAATCCGTTCTCGACCACATCGACGCCGACTTCGACAATAGTCTGGAGCGGCTGTTTGCGCTGATCCGGATCAAGTCGATCTCGGCCGATCCGGCCTTCGCTGGGGATTGCAAGGCAGCAGCCGACCATCTTGCCAAGGATCTTGCGACGCTCGGTTTCGCCGCCGAAGTGCGGCCGACCGCCGGCCATCCGGCCGTGGTCGGCAAGAGCAACGGCCATGGCGCGGCCAAGCCACATGTGCTGTTCTACGGCCATTACGACGTGCAGCCGGTCGATCCGCTCGAGCTGTGGCATCGGCCGCCGTTCGAGCCCGTGGTCGCCGACCATGCCGACGGCCGCAAGATCATCGTCGCGCGCGGCGCCGAGGACGACAAGGGCCAGCTGATGACCTTCGTCGAGGCCTGCCGCGCCTGGAAGAAGGTCACGGGATCGCTGCCGCTCGACATCACGGTGCTGATCGAGGGCGAGGAGGAGGTCGGCTCGAAGAACTTCGTGCCATTCCTCGAAGCGAACAAGGACGAGTTCAAGGCCGACTTCGCGCTGGTCTGCGACACCGGCATGTGGGATCCGAACACGCCGGCGATCACGACCTCGCTGCGCGGTCTCCTCTATGAAGAGGTGAAGATCAAGGCCGCCAATCGCGATCTGCATTCCGGCGTGTTCGGCGGCGGCGCGCGCAATCCGATCCGCGTGCTGACCGAGATCCTCGGCGGCCTGTTCGACGCCGACGGGCGCATCACCATCCCCGGCTTCTATGACGGCGTGAAGGATGTGCCGCCGGAGGTCCTGGAGCAGTGGAAGAAGCTCAACCTGACGCCCGAGAGCTTCCTCAAGCCGATCGGCCTGTCGATCCCCGCCGGCGAGAAGGATCGTCTGCTGATCGAGCAAATCTCGTCGCGGCCGACCTGCGACATCAACGGCATCTGGGGCGGCTATATCGGCGAGGGCTCCAAGACCGTGATTCCGTCGCTGGCGCATGCGAAGATCTCGTTCCGCCTCGTCGAGGGCCAGGACCCGCTGAAGATCCGCAAGGCCTTCCGCGACTACGTGTCGGCGCGCATCCCCGGCGACTGCTCGGTCGAGTTCGGCGATCATTCGGCGGGCGCTGCGATCGCGCTCGACTGGACCATGAAGCCGTTGGCGGCTGCCAAGCAGGCGTTGACTGAGGAGTGGGGCAAGGAGACCATCCTGATGGGCTCGGGCGCCTCGATCCCGATCGTCACCGACTTCAAGAAGACGCTCGGTCTCGATTCACTGCTGGTCGGCTTCGGTCTCGACGACGACAACATCCATTCGCCGAATGAGAAATACGACCTCAAGAGCTACCACAAGGGCATCCGCTCCTGGGCCCGCATCCTCGCCGCGCTCGCGGAGATGCCACGGTAGTGCAGGCGCTCGTCCGGGCTACGACCGCGACGGCGCTGATTGTTTTGCACGAGGCCGAGCTCAAGCCGCGCTGGCGACCGACTTCGCCGCGAGATCGCCGCCGGCGATCTTGCGCAGCGCTGCGAGATTGGCCTCGGCTGAGGCCAATCGCCAGCAGGATTTCCCGCTCGACTTGGCTTCATACAATGCGGCGTCCGCCGCGAACAGCAGGGCTTCCGGATCGGTGCCGTGCTCGGGCGCGACGGCGATGCCGATGCTGATGCCGATCTGGACATGCGCGCCGCCCGGCAGGGCCATCGGCGAGGTCATCACCTCGATGATGCGCTCGCCGAGCGCCAGCGCGTGGTCGAGCGCAGGATCGCCGGCGAGCACCACGAACTCGTCGCCGCCGATCCGGGCGATGACGTCGCCCCGAGAGGCGGTCTGCCGCAGCGTCCGGCCGACGATCTTCAGCAGCTCGTCGCCTGCGGCGTGACCGAAGGTGTCGTTGACCGGCTTGAAGCCATCGAGATCGAGATACAGGACGGCGAAGCTGCGATCGCCGCCGGCGTCGAGCCTGCTCTGCAGTGCATCGATCAGGCCGGCGCGGTTGCGCAAGCCCGTGAGTGGATCGAGCCGCGCCCGCTCGTCGCTCTCGCGCTTGGCCTGCATGACCGCCACCAGCATCTTGTTGAGCCGGAACGCCGCGCCGGTCATGGCGAGGAAGTAGACCGGCATCTGCAGATACATCGCGAACAACAACGGCTCATGCGACGTCGCGACGCCGGGGATGACGGGGCCGATGCTGAACAGGATCATCGTGCCGACCAAGCGCGGCGCGCTGAAATTGCGAAAGCAGATGCCGCCCACCATGGCGGCCGAGGAGATGCAGGTCAGTGACGCGGCCACCCAGTCGCCCGACGCGAGGCTGATGCCGACACCGAAGCCGACACTGGCGCTCCAGGCCACCGACAGCAGGATGTGGATGTCGGTCGGCGTCGCCAGCCGCTCGCGGGCGCGGCGGTAGGCAATCATCATCACGATCAGCCGCGACAGGCAGATCGCGACTTCGAGCACGAACCAGGTGATGAAGAGCGGGCTCGGCGTACGCAGTGCGAGCGCTGCGGCGACAGCAACGGTGTTGATGGCGCCGCCGGCGAACACCGACCAGCAGCCGTAGAGCTCACGCGTCAACGCGCGGCGGATATCTGATGACACCGGATATCCCGGGTCGGCCAGCCAGCGCGTCACGCGCCAGCGTGGCAAACTGAACGCCAAACCATCACCCCGCATTTCAATACCTCCGCGGGGTTGCAATAAGCGCGATAGCACTTAACAGGCGTTTAGAGAGGTATCGGCGTCTCGCTGCATGCTTGATGCACGGTAAAAATTTACTCCACGTGGTATGCGCAGCTAACAACGAACTGAAGTTGAATTCTCAGCCCGAGGTTCTCGCGCGCGCACGTTCTTCGGTGACCGGCGCGACCTCCACCGTCGCATTGCCGAGCGCGCGGTCGCGCTCGAACACGAGACGGACGCGCTGCCCGACCGGTGTGAGGCCGATCAGGTTGCGCACCTGCGTGGCGCTGCGCACCGGCATGTCGTTCGCCTTCACGATGATGTCGCCCTTGCGCAGTCCCGCGCGTTCGGCCGGCGAGCCCACGGTGACGTCGGCGACGCGCGCGCCCTGAATCCGGCCATCGGCCGGCGCATCCAGGTCGAGCAGGGTCACGCCGATGCGGCCGCGATCGACGCGGCCGTTGGCGACGAGCTGCTCCATCACCCGCCGCGCCATGTTGATCGGGACGGCGAAGCCGATGCCGACATTGCCGCCGCCGGGCGAGATGATCGCGGTGTTGATGCCGACCAGCTCGCCGCGCAGATTGATCAGCGCGCCGCCGGAATTGCCGGGATTGATCGCGGCGTCGGTCTGGATGAAATCCTCGTAGCCCTGCTTGCCGAGGCCGGTTCGCCCGAGCGCGCTGACGAGACCCGAGGTGACGGTCTGGCCAAGACCGAACGGGTTGCCGACGGCGATCACGAAGTCGCCGACCTCGAGCGCATCACTGTCGCCAAGCGCGATGGCCTTGAGGTCGATAGGGTCCCTGATCTGCAGCAGCGCGATATCGGTGGCGGGATCGCGCCCGACCAGGCGGGCGGCGAATTTGCGGCCATCCTTGGTTCGGATCTGCGCTGTCGTGACGTGCTCGACGACGTGATTGGCGGTCATGACGTAGCCGCGCTGCGCATCGACGATGACGCCCGAGCCGGTGGCGCTGATCTGCTTCTCGACCTGCTTGGGGACGTCGAAAAACTCGCGAAACAGCGGGTCCTGGTAGAGCGGATTGTCCTGGCGGACCTTGCCTTCGACCGAGATGTTGACGACGGCGGGCGTCACTTCCTTGACCAGCGGGGCCAGCGTCGGCACCCGGCCGAGCTTGAGATCGGGAATTTGGGCCAAGGCAGGCCCGGTCATCAGGCAAAGCAGAATGGCAGGCGCCAGGACGGCCCGGAGAAAAGGCGGAAGCTGCATCGTGATCCCCAACAAGCGCGATCAGGATTTTTTGGCGACGACAGAACTGGGAAAGCGGCCGGCCCGGTTCAAGAGCCGCACTGGCAATCGTTCCCCGAGAGTGCCAAAAAATTTACGTGACCCTCTTGAACGAAAAGTTCGGCTTTCCTAGGTCGTTGCTCGCTCGGGGGCCTGATGGGACCCGAGGCTTATGACATCGCTGATCTGTAAAGGAGGATGTGCATGCATTTCCGTCCATTGCACGACCGCGTGCTCGTGCGCCGTATCGATGCCGAGGAGAAGACCAAGGGCGGCATCATCATTCCCGACACCGCCAAGGAGAAGCCGCAGGAGGGCGAGATCGTCGCCGCGGGTCCTGGCGCGCGGAATGAGCAGGGGCAATTGGTGCCGCTCGACGTCAAGCCCGGCGACCGGGTGCTGTTCGGGAAATGGTCGGGCACCGAGGTCAAGATCGACGGCAAGGATCTGCTGATCATGAAGGAGAGCGATCTGCTCGGCATCATCGACACGCCCGTCGCGGCCAAGAAGGCTGCGTGATTCCCTCAACTGACAGTCATCGAGAGAAAGGAGACGACGAACATGGCTGCCAAGGACGTGAAGTTTTCGACCGACGCGCGCGATCGCATGCTGCGCGGCGTCGACATCCTCGCCAATGCCGTGAAGGTCACGCTCGGTCCCAAGGGCCGCAACGTCGTGATCGAGAAATCGTTCGGCGCGCCGCGCATCACCAAGGACGGCGTGACGGTCGCCAAGGAGATCGAGCTGGAGGACAAGTTCGAGAACATGGGCGCGCAGATGGTGCGCGAGGTGGCCTCGAAGACCGCCGATCTCGCCGGCGACGGCACCACCACCGCCACCGTGCTCGCCCAGGCCATCGTCAAGGAAGGCGCGAAGTCGGTCGCCGCCGGCATGAACCCGATGGATCTGAAGCGCGGCATTGATCTCGCCGTCGACGCGATCGTCAAGGATCTCAAGTCGCACGCCAAGAAGATCACCAGCAATGACGAGATCGCGCAGGTCGGCACCATCTCGGCCAATGGCGACAACGAGATCGGCCGCTTCCTCGCCGAGGCCATGCAGAAGGTCGGCAATGAGGGCGTGATCACGGTCGAGGAGGCCAAGAGCCTCGACACCGAGCTCGAGGTGGTCGAAGGCATGCAGTTCGACCGCGGCTACGTTTCGCCGTACTTCGTCACCAATTCCGAGAAGATGCGGGTCGAGCTCGAGGATCCCTACATCCTGATCCACGAGAAGAAACTGTCGGGCCTGCAGACCATGCTGCCGCTGCTCGAAGCCGTGGTGCAGTCCGGCAAGCCGCTGCTGATCGTCGCCGAGGATGTCGAGGGCGAGGCGCTGGCGACGCTGGTGGTCAACAAGCTGCGCGGCGGCCTGAAGATCGCCGCGGTCAAGGCGCCGGGCTTCGGCGATCGCCGCAAGGCCATGCTGGAGGACATCGCGATCCTCACCGGCGGCACCACGATCTCCGAGGATCTCGGCATCAAGCTGGAGAACGTCACCTTGTCGATGCTCGGCCGCGCCAAGAAGGTCGTGGTCGACAAGGAGAACACCACGATCGTCGACGGCGCCGGCGCCAGGAAGGACATCGAGGCGCGCACCCAGCAGATCAGGCTGCAGATCGAGGAGACCACCTCCGACTACGACCGCGAGAAGCTGCAGGAGCGGCTGGCCAAGCTCGCCGGCGGCGTCGCGGTGATCCGGGTCGGCGGCGCCACCGAGGTCGAGGTCAAGGAGCGCAAGGATCGCGTCGATGATGCGCTGCATGCGACCCGCGCCGCGGTGGAGGAGGGCATCCTGCCCGGCGGCGGCGTCGCGCTGCTGCGCGCCACCAAGGTGCTCGACGGCGTCAAGACTGTTAACGCCGACCAGAAGGCCGGCGTCGACATCGTCCGGCGCGCCATCCAGGTGCCGGTGCGGCAGATCGTGCAGAACGCCGGCGAGGACGGCTCGCTGGTGGTCGGCAAGCTCCTGGAAAAGGATGCCTATGGCTGGGGCTTCAACGCCGCGACCGGCGAGTACCAGGATCTGGTGCAGGCCGGCGTGATCGACCCCGCCAAGGTGGTCCGTACCGCGCTGCAGGATGCGGCCTCGGTCGCCTCGCTGCTGATCACCACCGAGGCGCTGGTGGCCGACAAGCCGAAGAAGGCGGACGCCGCCGCGGCCGCGCCGTCGATGGACTTCTGATCTGATGAAGCCGGGGCTGGCCGCAGCCAGCCCCGGCTGCCTGAAGGAAATATCTACAAACAACTGATCGCTGCCCTGTGCGGTCGTGGATCGGCCACAACGGGCAGCTATCAATCAGGTTGGCGATCGCAGTTCGTCCAGAACCGGCCACAATTGCGTTCAGTGAGCCGGCTGTGATCGGACCGACGGTCGACGGGAGGTGTGGTTGAGCGCTGCCGCGCCGCCCGGTCTCATCAGCAGCGCGAGCTCGCAGGCCCGATCATGCCAGCCTGGCAATACGATCATCCGCCGCCCAACCCGACCTCCGTCATGAGCATGGGCGATCCCCGTCGCTTGACGCGGTTTTTGATCGAGAGCGAGCAACGCGTGGTGGCGCACTGCCAGGCCGTGTTGTCGCGTGGCGACATCGATCAGCGCGAGCGCGACCGGCTGGTCAGCGTGCTCCGGGAGGCGACGATGCGGCTGCAGCGGCTGTCCGCCGTGGCCGCCTGACGGGTATTGCGCTGCGAAAAGGCTGCGACAAAAAAATCGATCCGTTCCTCTTGAAATGGATGCCGGCTTTTCTAATTCGTCTGCTGCCGCTTCGGCGGCGCCGGGTGCCATCAGGGCCCGGTCGAAATCTGGGCGCTGACCGGTTGTCTGGTACTCAGAAGTCTCTTGGTACTCGGACATCTCCGGGACTTTGAAGTCCGCATCGGCTCGGCGCTCCTTCGTATCCATCTTGCTCCTAGGAGGACTTGGCTATGAGGACCTACGACTTCTCTCCGCTGTGGCGTTCGACCATCGGCTTCGACCGTCTGTTCGACCTGCTCGACGAGACCCAGCGCGCGGTCGAGGACCACTATCCCCCGTACAACATCGAGCGGATCGGCGACGACCGCTACCAGATTTCGCTGGCGCTGGCGGGCTTCGCTCCGGACGAACTGTCCATCACCGCCGAGCACAACGTGCTCACGGTGGAAGGACGCAAGGGCGACAAGGAGACCCGCGAATACCTCTATCAGGGCATCTCGTCGCGGCCGTTCAAGCGGCAGTTCAATCTCGCCGACTACGTGCAGGTGACCAACGCGGCGTTCGACAACGGCCTGCTGCGGATCGAGCTCGTGCGCGAGATTCCCGAGGCGATGAAGCCGCGCCGCATCGCCATCGGCACGGCGCCGGTCGAGAAGATCGCGCAGCAGAAGGCGGCCTGACGCCTTGTTCGAGCTAGGGCGCGGGCGACGTGTCGCCCGCGCCGTAGCAGCATCTGTCTCTGGTGAAAGGAGTGGAAGAGGAGAGACGCCATGAGCGAGCACCGTTTTTCGATCACCGCGGGCAGTGCCGGATTCCATCCGGTCTCGCACTACGAGTCGCCGGCGGACCTGCTGAATGACCGCAAGCTGTCACTGGCCGAGAAGCGGCTGATCCTGTCGTCCTGGGCGTCGGACATGTATGCTGTCGAGTCGCAGCCGGGCCTGCGCAAGATCCCGGGTATCGCCAGGCCGCTTTATTTGGCCGACGTGCTCGGCGCGCTGCGTCAGCTCGACCGCGAGGATCAGCCGCCGCGCCCACGCGGCGGGGCAGCCATGCGCATCGTTCCGCGCGTCGATGTCGAAGCCGATGGCGCCGCGATGGACAGCGCCGCGAGCGGCAGGATGCGGCCCGCCGCCCGCCTGCGGTTCTCGCGCGAGGCCAATGTGCGGCGCTATCGCAAGCTGCTCGCCACCCGCCTTGCCGAGCACGAGCGGCGCTTCGTCGAGCGGCGGCTGGCCGAGGAATTGCAGCAACTGCACGGCCCGTCCGAGCGGCAGGGCATGGCTCGGGCAGGATGCTGCTGACGGGGCACGTCATCGCACGAATAAAAACGCCGCCCGGAATTGGGCGGCGTTTCATTCCGAAAAGCGTAGAGGGTGATGGGTTCAGACTAACCGATCAGCGGGCGACAATCAATTCCGGTAGCCCGGATTGAGGCGATCGAGCCGGCGCAGCAGCGGCGGCCAGACCAGCTGGGTGGAGCGCAGCTCGACGCGATCCTCGTTGTCGAACAGCTTCGCATTCTTGTCGATGACCTCGTCGCGCACGGGATAGGCCGAGGGACCGAGCGTGCGCGTGCGGACCTGGATCGAGCAGGCACGCTCCAAGTGATACATGCGCTCGAAGGCGGAGGCGACCGAGCGGCCGACCGTCAGGGTGCCGTGATTGCGCAAAAGCATGTTGTTCTTGCTGCCGAGGTCGCGCTGCAGCCGCGGCCGCTCGTCATGGTCCAGCGCCACGCCCTCGTAGTCGTGATAGGCGAGGTCGTGGGTCACGTATTGCGCAATCTGGTTCAGTGGCAGCAGGCCGTCGGCGCAGCTCGACACCGCGACGCCGTCGAGCGTGTGCAGATGGATCACGCAGCCGGCATCCTCGCGGACCTCATGGATCGCGGAATGGATGGTGAAGCCGGCGGGATTGATGCTGTACTCGCTCTCGGACAACTGATTGCCGTAGAGGTCGACCTTGATCAGGCTGGAGGCGGTGATCTCCTCGAACAGCAGGCCGTAGGGGTTGATCAGGAAGTGATGCTCGGGGCCGGGCACGCGGGCCGAGATATGAGTGTCCACCAGGTCGTCCCAGCCGAACAGCGCCACCAGGCGGTAGGCGGCGGCGAGATTGACCCGCTGCGACCATTCGGCCTCGGTCATGTTCGACGGCACTTCCTTGAGGCGCGCTTCGGCGGGCGACATGGCATTCTCCGATTTCCAGGGCTGACCCGAGCCTAGGCGGCCCGCCGCCGCGCGACAAGGCGCGGGGCAGGGGGAGCAGTCATGTCGCGCGGCTGAGCAGGCCGCTCACGGCGCCGGGATCGACAGCAGGCTGGAGATGCTGCGGCCGCGGATGTCGTAGACCCGGGCGAACACGACGTCGTCGCGCTTGATCTCGACCATGACAGGGGCAGTCAGTCCCTTGCAGTAGAACTCGCCGAGCGTCATGGCGAAGTCGGCCGCGTGGCTGTCCCAGCCGATGGTGAAATCGGGGCCGAGCGCGACCTGGGCCGGCCGCTGCGGGCCGCAGACCGCGACCTTCCATTTGTGCCCGATCGGCGGCACCTCCTGGCGCTCGTCGAGCTGCTCCTTCAGCCCGTCGGAGGCCTGCTTCAGCGCCAGCCCCCAATAGTCGAGCATGAATCGGGTGTCGGCCTCGCGCACGGTGCCGGCGATGAAGTTGAAGTGGGTGTACTGATAGGGATGCAGCCGGATCATCTCCGCCAGCGGCAGCAGCAGGCCGAAGCAGAACGCGGCGATTGCCACCGGCTGCCAGCTGCGGCGTTCGTCGGCGTTGAGCCACGACAGCAGCCAGGAGAAGGCGATGCCGCCGAGCAGCGCCATCGGCGGGATCACGAACACGAAGTGGCGGATGCCGTTGTAGAGCGCCGGGCGTTTGACGATCGCGATCAGGATCGGCAGCGTCGCCGCCAGCGTCAGCATCAGCAGGATGCTCTTCCGGCGCGCCGGCACGTCGGGCCGCGACAGCGACATGATCGAGGCCACGACGCCGGCGACGAACAGCGCGATCATCAGTTCGGGCAGTTGCAGCGCGAACAGCGTCGGCAAATACGACCAGGGCATGTCCGGCACCGAGACCAGCGCCCCGTCGAACATCTCCTTCCACGGCTTCTCGAAGAAGTGCGAGAAATAGGTCAGGGCCCGGAACGGGTTGGCCGGTTCGATGATCGACCAGGGCCAGATCAGCCCCATGATCAGGTAGCCCAGGATCAGGCCGGGGATCAGCACATAGAGCACGTGGGCGAAGCGGCGGATCGTCTCGCGCGGCCCTTGCGTGCGGTACTCCTCCAAGAACAGCGGCATGAAGCCGACCATCGCATAGACGACAGCCATGCCGCCCAGGATGCGGGAGCCGATCGAAAAGCCGGAGCCGAGGCCGAGGATCAGGATGGTGCGCGGCGAGGGGTAGGGGTACTCCTCGGCAAGGCGCACGAGACCCATCAGCAGCACCACCATGGCGACCGCGAAGGGGGCGTCCTTCGGGTTCATGAACATGTGGCCGTAGAAGATCGGGCACAGCGCCAGCAGCAGCAGCGCGGCGAGGCCGGCCACCGGACCGCCGATGCGACGCGCCAGGCGCCAGGTCACGCCAAGGCCGATCAGCCCGACGACGGCCCCGACCAGCCGGCGCGTCTCGAACAATTCCAGCGGCAGGATCTTGTGCAGCAGGGCTGCAACCATGTCGAAGCCGCCACCGTACATATACAGGTTGGCGAACGACAGCGCCGCCTGGTCCCTGAAACCGGAGCCGTACATGCGCAGCAACAGATCGGCATATTCGGCATGGGTGTAATCGTCCCAGCCGAGGCCGTAATCCCGGAAGGTCAGTCCGGCCACCACCGCGACCGCGGCAAGCACGAACAGTGCAAGATCGTCATACGTCCGCTCGAGGGACCGCCGCGTCGGGGTCTCAAGAACCGAAGTGGTTATCGTTGTCATGGCTGAGTGTGACCCGGCGTCCCCTGGCGACCCCGCTTCCGCGTTTCAGGCCTGTGTTCCCCGCCTCCGTATAGCGCGTCCCGGCTTCCGAGGTGTCGGAATTATGGGAAGGTATGCTTCTCGCAGCGCAGCGGGGACCCGAATTTCGGCTGCTGAGCGCCATATTGGCACAGTCAAATGAACGCCCGCTGAACCACAGGGGCCGGAAGAGCCCGGGAGGAACCTCAATGAATGCCGAGGGTTGGCCGATGTATATTGTGGCGACATCATGACGATGGCTGCACGGCGGACGAGAACTTCAGCAGGATTGGCCGAACTTCCGCTGCAAATTGTCGCGGATTTGGACTAGAAACCGGATTCAAGGACGCGCGCAACCGCAGCTATCTAATGTGATTTCGGTCGGGACACCGTCCGGAACCGGCGCATTAGGGGATGAGTTCGATGATGAGTGCAATGTTGGCCGCCGGAGCCCTCGCCGTGTTGGCCGGGCTCGGGGCGATCGCCTGGGGAATTCCGGTCAAGGAGTTCAGCGTCGGCAATACGCTGATCCTGTCGGGGACCCTTGGCGTCTGCAGCGGGCTGATCCTGTTCGGACTGGCGGCCGTCCTCAGCGAGCTGAAGGTGATTTCGAGCCGGCTGAGGTCGGGTCCGGGCGCCGAGTCCGAGGCCAAGCCTCTGCAGCTCCCGCTCGGCGCCAGCAAGACCGACTTTGAGACCGCCCCGGTGCCGCCGACGGAGGACGTCTGGCGCGAGGGGGGCTCGCCACGTCCGCGTCCCCGCATGCCGGACCTGTCGTCTCCCCTGTCCTCGGGGTTGTCGTCGTCGCCTCTGTCCTCGTCTCCTTTGTCAGGCTCGCTGCGCGCCTCCGAGCCCTTGCCGGCGCCGGACGAGCCGCCAGCCGAACCCGCCGAGCGGCCCAAGCGCAACCTGCTGTTTGCGTCGTCGTCGCGGCGGGAACGGGAGCGCGCGGAGAAGCGCGGCGCCGAGCCGTTGCCGACGGATTTCCGGTCACCGCCCCTCGGCGCACCGCCGCCCATGCCGCTGGACGAGCCTGCCGCGACCGAGTCGGGCCCGTCGGACGGCTGGTCTCGACCGGAGCGGACGCCGGAGCCTCTGCGCCCGCCGTTCCCGCGGCGCTTGGCGCGGGCCGCGCCGGCCTTCGTCGAACCCGAGCCAACCCCGCCGCTGCCTGAGCCGAAGGACCTGGACGCGCCGGCCGTCAGCATCGTCAAGTCGGGTGTGGTGGATGGGATGGCCTATTCGCTCTATTCCGACGGCTCGATCGAGGCGCAGATGCCCGAAGGGATGATGCGCTTTGCGTCGATCGACGAGCTGCGCACCCATCTCGAAGGCCGGACCTGACGCGGCCGGATCACACGGTCAGGTTGAATTCGGCTGGCGTACGGTACGCAGTACTTGGCGGGTGACAGACTTCTCAAGAAGAAGTCCTCACTATCTTGTTATTTTGCCAGTCATTTGCCCATATTGCTTGCAGAATCGCGAGACAACGCTGCCACTCGGCGCGAGTGATACTTGCGATCGAGGGATACTTTGCGATCGACGGTCGCAGGGCGGAGCGGGATGAGGGTTCGATGACCGAAGCGGTCGGCAAGAGCTTTATCGATCTGACGGCCGACATCGTGTCGGCCTATCTCAGCAACAACCCGACACCGGCGGCGGAGATTCCCTCTCTGATCAGCCAGGTGCATGCGGCGCTGACGCGGGTCGCAGCGGGACGAAGCGAGCCCGCGCCGGAGCCGGCGCGGCCAGCGGTCCCGGTGAAGAAATCGATTCACCCGGACTATCTGGTCTGTCTCGAGGACGGCAAGCGCTTCAAGTCGCTGCGGCGACATCTGCGCACGCAGTACAACATGACGCCGGAACAATATCGCGACAAATGGAACCTGCCGCCGGACTATCCGATGGTGGCACCGAACTACGCGGTCACCCGCTCGCAGCTCGCCAAGAAGATGGGCCTGGGCCAGCAGCGGCCCGAGCGGGAGAAGTAGCCGAACCGATCAGGACGCCGTGGCGAGCGCCTCGCGAGCGTCGGCGCGGATGCGCTCGACCATCGAGCGCAGGCCGTTGGAGCGCTGCGGCGTCAGATGCTCGCGGAACCCGAGTTCGTCGAACACCGCGGGCGCATCGATGGTCATGATCTCCTGCGGAGTCCGCCCGGAATACAGCGTCAGCAGAATTGCGATCAGACCACGAACGATGTGGGCGTCGCTGTCGCCGAGATAGTTCAGCACGGGCACGGCGCCGCTGTGATCGACGTGCTTCGACAGCCAGACCTGGCTGGCGCAGCCCTGCACCTTGTTCGCGGCGGAGTGCTCGTCCTCTGGCATCGGCGCCAGGGTGCGGCCGAGCTCGATCACGTAGCGGTAGCGGTCGTCCCAGTCGTCCAGCAGGGCGAAATTGTCGCGGATGTCGTCGATCGTCATGATGCTCTTCGGTCCCGATGTCGGCCTTCATATAGGCGTTCGGGAGGACGAAAGCGACAGTCGGTTCCGTCGCTTCAGGGCGTCGGCGGCAGATGCCATTCGGCGGCGAGATCGTCGGCCGAGAGCGTATCGGCCGGCGCGTCACCCGGCGGAATCTCCTCGAGCACGGGGGCGTCGATCGAGCCGGTGTGATCGTTGCCGCGCTTGTCGAGACTGGCCGGCTTCACCGGGCCGATGAACTTGTCGGCGCCGGCCGGCTTCTCCGCGGCGTCGGACTTGTCGGTGATGATCTGGTAGATCTTGCGCGCGCCTTCCTGGGCGCGGTGGCCGATTACGGTCGCGGCCTGGCCGCCGACCTCGCAGGCCTGCGGCTGGCGCTTGCAGAACTGGCTCATGTCGGAGACGGCCGCGGTCGCGGCCTGCACGGCTTCGTGCGCATTGATCTGCGGCAGCTTGTCGGCGTCCGGGCTCTTCTCGCGCGGCAGCAGCACCAGCACGAGTCCGAGCCAGAATGCCATCCGAAGCAGAAAGAACATCACGCAACCCCGACCGTGCTGCTGATCTCGCGTGCTCAAGTCGCGCAACGGGATCGCAGCTGATTGTTCTATGTCGCGACTGCTTGCATTGGGCTTAATTGGTTGAGATTTCGCGAAGTCGGGCGCTGGATTTTTTTCGGAGTAAATTTTTCATTGGCGCCGGGCGCACGCGCCGTGCAACCGGCTGTAGATCGCGCCGCTTTCGCAACCGCAGGCCCGGCCGGAAACGATGCATTCACCATCCCGGCCGAATGGCGGGCTCACCGCAGTCTGGCCCTTAGCGTTCGCTTAATGCGAGTCTGACACGGTGACTTCCGACGACAGGGGGCGTCCCGGCGCGTTCTCTTTGTGAGAACCACCGACAGGCCGAGGCGCGAGAGCCGTGAGTGTGTTGAGTATCATCCGCGATTGTCTCGATGCGTTATTGCATCCATCGGCTCGAACTGATGCGATGACGCGCGCGCGCCATCGCGCCTTCATCGCGCCGCGCCTGCTGGGCAGCCTCGCCGCCTTCGCCGTGTTTCCTGCCTTTCTCGCGATGCGCGGTGCGCCGAGCGCGCTCGAGGTCGGCGCGCTGTCCTGGCTGATCGCGCCCATTCTGCTGTCCTGGTATCTGTCGCGCACCGGCCGCTACGAGAGCGCCTGCGCGCTGTCGTCGCTGGCACTGTCGGCGCTGATCATGGCGGTGTCGATCGAGACCGGCGGCATCGAATCCTTTGCCGCGGTGTGGCTGATCGTCGTCCCCCTGGAAGCCTCGTTCTCGGCCTCGCGCCGCGTCGTCGTGTTCTCCGCGGGGCTCGCACTGTGCTGCGCGCTGCTGCTGATCCTCATCGGTCATTTCGGCTGGCTGCCGAAGCCCGAGACCAACCCCGCCTTGCGCACCGGGCTGCTCGCGTTCGGCGTCGCCTCAGCCACGCTCTATGCGGCCGTGCTCGCGTTTGCCGCCGACACGCTCGCGCGCACCAGCGTGACGCTGCTGTCGATGGAGGAGGAGCGCTATCGCCTGCTCGCGCGCAATATGAGCGACGTGATCTCCCGTCACCGCCGCAACGGCGCGGTCATGTTCATCTCGCCGGCGGCCGAGACGCTGCTCGGCGCGCCGGTCGCGCAGCTGCACGGCCACGGCCTGTTCGAACGGGTCCATGTCGCCGACCGGCCGGCCTATCTCACGGCGCTGTCGGAAGCGGCGGGCGGCAGCGAAGCCTCGAGTGTCGAGTTCCGCCTGCGCCGCGATGCGCCGGGCGAGGGCCGCGGCTTTCATCATCCGGTCGATTTCATCTGGGTCGAAATGCGTTGCCGCCCGCTCGACCGCATCGGCGTGGCGCCGGGCGGGTCGGAGCAGGAGGTGGTCGCGGTCATGCGCGACGTCACCGATCGCAAGCTGCAGGAGCAGGCGCTCGAATTGGCGCGCAGCGCCGCCGAGCGCGCCGACGCCGCGAAGACGCGATTCCTCGCCACCATGAGCCACGAGCTGCGCACGCCCTTGAACGCCATCATCGGCTTCTCCGAGATGCTGATGCAGGAGCAGGTGCTGGTGCTGAACGCGGCGCGGCGCCGCGAATATGCGCAGCTCATCAATGATTCCGGCCAGCATCTGCTGTCGGTCGTGAACGGCATCCTCGACATGTCGAAGATGGAGTCCGGCAATTTCGAGCTGACGCCGGAGCCGTTTGCGCCGCGAGTGGCGCTTATCAATTGCTGCAACCTGCTGGCGCTGCGGGCGCGCGAGAACGGTGTCGATCTGTCCGCCGACGTGCCGCAGGACCTGCCGATGGTCACCGGTGATCCGCGCGCCTTCAAGCAGATCGTGCTCAACCTCGTCTCCAATGCCATCAAGTTCACCGAGCGCGGCGGCCATGTCACAGTCTCGGCTGGCGTCGACGGCGCGCGCCTGCTGCTGCGAATCACCGACACCGGCGTCGGCATCGCCGCCGATGATCTCAAGCGCATCGGCGATCCGTTCTTCCAGGCCGGCAAGACCTACCAGCGCCGTCACGAGGGAACCGGGCTCGGGCTGTCGATCGTCAAGAGCCTCGTGACCTTGCACGGCGGCGAAATGTCGATAGAAAGCAAGATCGACGAGGGGACCACGGTCACGATCGCGCTGCCGATCAACTTCGTGGCCGAGGCCGCTGCGGGCGCCACCGTCACGCCGCTGTCACCCTCACGCTCCGCCCAGCCAGGGCAGGTCATGCAGGTGAAGAAGAGTGCCTAGACGAGCTGCAGAGGATGATCCGGCGCCGCCGCGCCGTCGCAAGCGTTCCGCTGCGGCTGCGGCCGTCGTCGACGTGGCGGAGGGGCGCGGCTGGCTGCTGCGGGCCATGCTCTACAGCCCGAAGGATCTGTTTGCGGGCCTGCTGGCCTGCGCGGCTGGCAGCGCCATCATCGTCAATGCCGTGTTCCTGCAATCAGGACCGCATCCGGCGCCGATGTTCGGCTCGATTGTGACCATTCCGCCCCATCTGACCAGCTCCAATCCGCTGCCGCGGCCCCGGCCGATGGACATCTCGCCTTTGGATCCGAAGGTGATCGAGACGCGGCCCGCTGAAACCAGGGCGGCGGAGCAGAGGGCGGTCGAGCAGCGCGCCACCGAGCCGCGTCCGGATCAGAAATATGCCGATCCTCTGGCCGATCTCGTCCGCTCGGTCAGCGGCGGTCAGGGCAACGTGCCGCGTCCGCAGCCGACGCAGCAGGGCGGCAATGTCCGTCGTGTCGCCGCGGTCCAGCGTGCGCTGACCGAATACGGCTATGGCCAGTTGAAGCCGACGGGGATGGTCGGCTCCGACACCCTGGCCGCGATCCAGAAGTTCGAGCGCGAGCGCAAGCTGCCGGTAACGGGCCAGGTGTCGGACCGCCTGGTGCGCGAGCTTGCGATTGTCATCGGTCACCCGATCGAATAGAGCAGGGGCGGCTGCGACTTGCAGCGCGCTTGCACCTGCATCGAACCATCATGCGATTGAAGAGCAGCATCTGGGTGAGCGCCTATCTGCGGCGTTGCCAGTCGGCCGGCGCGTTCAGCGCGATCCGCCACCGTGGCGCGGAGGAAGCCGGCGCGGTCTTCGTCAAGGTCGCGATGATGGATGGCACGGCCCAGCTCTATGTTCCCGCCCCGCAGACCGTCTATGACGACAGCCAGCCGATCGACCGCTTCTTCGTACCGATATCGCCGCAGCCGGTCGCGGAAGCGCAGATCGAGGAGCGGCTCGTCAAGGAGCTGCGCTTCGATCCCGACGCCTGGATCATCGAGACCGAGGACAGGCAGGGCCGTCATTTTCTCGATCTCGTGCGCGAGCGTCCCTGATCATCGCTAAGATTCGGGACCGCGATCGCGCGTCAGCGCTTGAAGCCATCGGTTCCCGTGCGCACGATCGGCCTCGTCGCGGTGCCGGCCCGCGCCGTGCTGCCACGGACGTGCTGACGTTCGTCGTCATAGAGCGCCGTGCGATGCTTGGCCCTGATCGCGGCCATCCCGGAGCCGCGCCAGGCCGCCAGCATGATCAGCGCCGCGCGCTCGCTGAGCCGTTCGTAGAAGCGTGACAGCCGAAACACGGTCTGGACGGACTGGCCCATCTCGGGCTTGAGGAACAGCAGTACGCGCTCGAACACCGGCGCCGGCATGCCGAGCGCCTTTGCGGCGCAGGCCAGCGGCTCGCCATGGGGATCGTTGACAACCTCGCGGGTCATGCGTGAGGGCAGGATCAGGCTCTCGCCGAGCTCGATCGTGAACGTCTCGACGTCGGCGTTGAACGCGGCCATCTCCAGCGCCTCGATCGCATGCACCGCGCGGTGCAACGGCGTCGGCGCGGCGGGCCTCAGCGGCGTGGTGGCGAGGTTCTGCAGGATGGCGATGCGTTCGTGCGAGGCGGCGCGCATGAACATCTCGCTGAGCTCGGCGGCATCCTTCGGCTGCATCGACAATCCGGACGCCGCGTCGTCGCGCGGCGGGATCGGAGGCGACGAACGAAGCGATGCGGGAATGGGGCCGGCGAGCGGCGGCGCCGGCTCGCTCTGCGGCGGGCGCAAGCCCAGCTTGTTCAGGATCTCGATCGGCGTCGCCGGATAGATCGCCAGCCGCGCACGCACCGCCGCACGGGTCGCATCGTCGACGTCGTCGACCAGACGGGAGGCCAATTCGACGAACTGCCGCTCCTCGTCGGCGGAATGCGCGCTCGCCTGGACATAGAGGTCGGTCAGCACGCGCAGCAGAGTGGGCTTGATGTCGACGCCCTCGCGGCGCGAGAGCGTGAGCAACCCGTCGAAGCCGGGGAACAGCGATGATCTTGTCATGTCGGGGTACGCAACTTCGGCAATCGTTGCGCCGATTAGAGCGGAGTTGTTTTAATACGGCGTTAAGGAAAACAATCGGTGAAGATGGGCCGAAATGACCCGGTGAGACAAAGGCGCAACGCTGGCTTGCCTTCTCTCCCGCCGGTGCACGCGATCCGTGTCGGGCGGCCCGCGCATTAATATCCTCTTAACCACGTCCTGATCTTAATCGATCCGTTCGATGATCTCGCCTTGGCCGCGTCACGCGGCCAGCCTGATCTTCGCCGCGCCGAATGCCAACGTGCAGCTTCATGCGCCGGCATTCGTGATCGTCAGTTCTGCGTGCCCTCTTGCCTGCGAAGTTCGGGCGACGGGGAGTTTTCAGGGGGTAAGAACTTCGGGCACGAAAGAGAGTGGACATGGCGACCATCATTGAATTCCCGGCGGACGTTGCGCGTCGCGCGCGGCCTGCCGTGACCGGCGCGCCGCAGGAGGGCATGGGAACGATCCTGATTCTTCCCGTCGTTCGGATCGAGCGCGAGACCACGACCGACGATAGCGGGCCCCGCGAGGGCACAGCGCCAAGCCGCCGCCGCCGTCGCCGCTGACAGGTCGGGGGAAACGAGAATGCCGGCCATCGTGAATCCGGTCCGGCGCGCGCCGCCGGTGTTCGTACTCGTTCTCGTCGGCGGACTGCTCGGCGCCTGCAGCGGCGGCGATTTCGGCCGCACCCGCGCCGACATGCGCAATGACGACATGCACAAATGGATCGGGGCGGAAGCCACCGCCAGCGTCGGCGTCAAGCCGTCGCAGTTCCAACTGACCGACAATGAGCGCCAGCTGCGCGATCTCGCTTATCCGCTGATCGAGCCACCGCATTCGCGCCCTGCCTGGAAGAGCGTGTTCGGCGACTATCAGCCGTCGGCCTCGCCGTGGCGCCAGAAGGTCGTGTTCGACCGCACAGCCTATGGGCGGGCCTTGATCGACGAGCCGCACCGCTCGCACGCCTCGCGCTACACCCAGCTGATCGACGACGTGCGCGACGACATCACCCGCTTCGAGCCGTTCTTCGCGTCGGCCATCCGCGTCATCGATCTCGATCGCAAGCGCGATGCCAGCATGAAATACATGACCGAGCTCTCGCCGCGCGAGCAAGCCGATGCGGTCGCGCGCATGCAGGAGAACTCGCTGATCGTGCAATGGGTGCAGATCAGCCTGGAGCAGCGCGTCTCGTCCTACCGCTGGGCCTTGGAGCGCCTGGTGCTGCAGGCGCCCGACGGCATGGCCGCCGAGGCCGATCGCCTGATCCACGAACTGGCGGCTCAGACCGCCAATCCGCCGGTCGCCGCGCGGCCCCTGATCGAACGGCCGCTGACGACGCGGGGCTAGCCCGGCGCGACCTTGCTCCGGCGCCGGCCTGGCTTGGCCGGTGCTCCCTTTTGCCGCCCTGCTGTCGCACGGAGCTTCTGCGGCGCTGCCGCGCGCAGCGTCGCGATCAAGATCTTCAGCGCCTCGGATGGAGCACGCGCGGCGGAGTAGGCGAGTCCGACCTGGCGCTTCAACGTCATCTCGATCTCGCGGACCGCAACGTCGCTTCGGCCGTGCACGACGCCCTCGGGAACGATCGCGACGCCGACGCCGGCGGCGACCAGCGCCAGGGCCCAATCCTCGGTTTCGGCGATGGCGGCGATCTCGCGCGGCCCGCCGCTGCGTCGCGCCAGCGCGCTGTGCTCGCAATGGCAGCGGTCGATCATGGCGACGTCGGCGAGGTCGGCCGCGCGCAGGCGCGGCTTCAGCGTGAGCGGATGCGCAAGCGGCAAAGCCGCGACATAGCGCTCGCTCCACAGCGGCAGGAAATGCTCGCCGTCGCCGACCAGGCTCTTTGAGACGATGCGTCCGTCGGCCCGCTCGGTCGGACCGACGATGTGAAGCCTGAGATCCTCGCGCGCCGTCAGCGGCTTGAGCAGCGCGGTCACGCGCCGGCCGTCGAGGGTGCGCATGAGCCCGAGCTTGAGCGCCTGCTTCGGTGCGCCGTGCCGGAACAGGTTGCGGGCGGCATCGGCTTCGCCGACGATCCGGCGCGCGATCGGCTGCAGGCGCTCGGCCGCCTCCAGCGGCACGACACCCTTGCGGTGGCGGAGGAACAGCTCGGTGCCGAGCTCGGCCTCGAGGTTGGCGATCGCCAGCGAAATCGATGGCTGCGAGACGAAGCAGCGCGCCGCTGCCCTGGTCAGGCTGCGTTCCTCGAACACGGCGGAGAAATAGCGGAGCTCGCGGATATCCATAGGAGTAGCCTATGACATGTATCACTCATCAATATTTTACTTATCTCAGTCCGGCACGCAAGGATGCGCCCGATGTCGGCAATGAAGGAGAAGATCGATGCGCGTCCACCACCTCAACACCGGCACGATGTGTCCACGCGGCGGTCGGCTGGTGAGCGGCAGCGGCGGCCTGTTCGCGCGCGCCCGCCTCGTCTGCCACTGCCTGCTGATCGAAAGCGATGACGGCCTGGTCCTGGTCGACACCGGCATCGGCACCGGTGACATCGCCGCGCCCGCACGATTGGGGGCACGCTGGGTGAGGCAGGCCGCGCCGCTTCTCGATGCGTCGGAGACGGCGCTGCAGCAGGTAAAGGCATTGGGCTTCTCGCCCGACGACGTCAGGCACATCCTGCTCACGCATCTCGACCGGGACCACGCCGGCGGCATCGGCGATTTCCCGAAGGCCAAGGTGCACGTTCATCGCGGGGAGCATGCGATGGCCGTCGAGGGGTCTCCGGCGCCGCCGCGCGGTCGCTATATCGCCGGCCAATGGCGGCATCGTCCCGACTGGCAGTTCTACGGCGACGACGGCGAGGACTGGTTCGGCTTTCGCGGTGTCCGCGCTGCCGTGGATCGCAGCGGCGACATCCTGATCGTTCCGCTGCCGGGCCATACCCGCGGCCATTGCGGCGTCGCCGTGCGACGCGGCGACAAATGGCTGCTGCACGCCGGCGATGCCTATTTCTTCCACGGCCAGCTCGACGCCCGCCCACGCATGCCGCTGCTGCTCGGGCTGTTCCAGCGCAAGGGCGATCAGGATCGCACGATGCGTGTCGCCAACCAGGAGCGGCTGCGGCGCTTGAAATGCGACCATGGCGACCGGGTCACGATCGTGAACAGCCACGATCCCGTCGCCTACGAGGCGTGCCGCTGCGGTGATCGGGCCGCAGCGCTCATTCCGGCCTGAGCAGGCGGAACGCCTCCTCGAGCAGATGCGGCGTGTGCTTGCCGGTCGAATCGCGGCAGGCGCGTTCGAAATAATCCGCCAGCGCCGGCCGGAATTTTGGATGCGCCGCCTGATCGATGATGGTGCGGGCGCGCTGTTTGGGCGACAGGCCGCGCAGATCGGCGAGGCCGCGCTCGGTCACCAGAACCTGCACGTCGTGCTCGGTGTGGTCGACATGGGTGACCATCGGCACGATGCAGGAGATCGTCCCATTCTTCGCCGTCGAGGGCGTCATGAAGATCGACAGATAGGCGTTGCGGGCGAAGTCCCCGGAGCCGCCGATGCCGTTCATGATGCTGCTGCCGCGCACGTGGGTCGAGTTGACGTTGCCGTAGATGTCGGCCTCGATCATGCCGTTCATGGCGATGACGCCGAGCCGGCGGATCACCTCGGGGTGGTTGGAGATCTCCTGCGGCCGCAGCACGATGCGGTCGCGCAGGAACTCGATCTCGCGGTTGAATTCGATCGCCGCTTCCGAGCTCAGCGACAATGCCGTCGCGGAGGCGAGATCCATCCGCCCCGAGCGGATCAGGTTCAGCATGCCGTCCTGCAGCACCTCGGTGTAGGCGGTGAGATGCGGGAACGGCCCGTCGTCGAGCCCGGCCATCACGGCGTTCGCGACGTTGCCGACGCCCGATTGCAGCGGCAGCAGATTGCGCGGCAGGCGGCCCTGCTTCACCTCGTGCGCGAAGAACTCCAGGATGTGCCCGGCGATCGCGCCGGAGACGTCGTCGGGGGCGGCGAAGCTCGTGTTGCGGTCGGGCGCGTGGGTCTCGACGACCGCGATGACCTTGTCCGGATTGCAGCGATAGGTGGTCTCGCCGATGCGGTCGCCGGGCGCCACGATCGGGATCGGCTTGCGATGCGGTGGCAGGCGGGTGCCGTAATAGACGTCGTGCATGCCGAGCAGCGCCGGGTTCATCCACGAATTGACCTCGATGATGACGCGGTCCGCCAGATCGAGCCAGGTCTTGTTGTTGCCGATCGAGGTCGATGGGATCAGCCGCCCGTCGGGCAGGATGCCGGCGCATTCGATCACGGCGACGTCGAGATGGCCGAGAAAACCGAACCACACGAACTGTGCGACATGGCTGAGATGCAGATCGATATAGTCGATGCTGCCGGCGTTGATGCGCTGTCGTGTCGCCGGATCGGACTGATAGGGCAGGCGCAGGTCGATGCCATCAGCCCGGGCGAGCGCGCCGTCGAGCTCGGGCGCCGTGCTCGCCCCGGTCCACACGCCGACGCGGAACGGCTCGCCGCGCGCATGCGCGGCTTCGATCCGGCGCGCCAGCGCGAGCGGCACCGCCTTCGGGTAGCCCGACCCGGTGAAGCCGCTCATGCCGACATGGTTGCCGGGCTCGACCAGCGCGGCCGCCGCGTCGGCCGACATGATCTTGGCGCGCAGCGCCTGTGACATCACCTGCGATGAACTCATCGTGCAAACTCCATGCGCGATCGTTCAGACCGCCAAGTCCGCGCTGTTTAAGGTGTGCCCTCGACGGGTAATTTGACAGGGGTCAAGCCGCAACGGCCCGTACGTGCATCACAGCCCTGCAAGGCGCGCGCGCCGCAGCTCCCGGACTTTCGCCGCCCGCGAGCGCTCCGTCAGCATGTTGGCCTTGCTGTAGCGCGGATCGCCGGTGACCTCGTCGCCGACCCAGTCGGGAAGGGTCACGACGGTCGTTTCGGTCGGCAGCTCGATCTCGGCGATGACGACGCCTTCGAGCGCGTCGTGGTAGACGTCGACTTCCCAGACGCCGCTTTCGGCCGGCACATAGTGACGCGTCTTCTCGAGGATGCGTCCGTTGCAATGCGCGAACAGCATCGCGGCGTGGTCCGCGGGAATATCGTACTCGAATTCATCTCGGGTCAGGCCGCGGCGGCCGCTCTTCACGCACAGCGTCGTCCGGTTGCCATAGCAGCGAACGCGGACCTTGAGGCCGTCCTGACGCGCGACGAGGCCGTCGCGAAGGCGTTCACTGTGCGTCGCCTGATCCCGCCAAGCATCGGACTTGACGAGAAACTTCCGTTCGATTTCGAGAGGCATGACCTGATGTTGAGCGAAGCGCCGCCGTCCTCATACGTCATAGCAGCGGCGCGCGACAACGACTATGCCACCAAGGATGAAGAGAGTGTTGTCGAATTCATCCAGGACGTCGTATTGACTTATCGTTTGCCGCGCGGCTTCTCGGCCTTGGCCGGTGCCTCGGTCTGTACGCCGCAGCTTGCCGCTGCAAGGGAGGCCTGCGCCTGCGGCATGAGGCCCGGCTCGGCGGCAAGGGCCTTCAGCACGATCAACCCGGTCGTGGTCGGCGAATCGATGATCAGCCGGTCGGCGGCCGTGATCTCCTCGTCCTCGGGCAGGTCTTCGTGCTGAGCCTCGGTCATCAGGTTGAGCTCGATCACGCGCTTGCCGGCGGAGCGGTCGTTGATGGCGTAGTAGGCGATCTCGTTGCGCGTGTAGAACGACACGGACGTATAGGCCTGGCTCACCGGGACCGTGAGCTTCAGCGGTCCGTCGGACAGATCGTAGCGGCAGATCGCCATGGCGAACGCCGGATCCATGAACGGCATCGGTGAATTGCCGGGATCGGCCAATGGCAACTGCGTCACGGCGTTCAGCTTGGTCATCGGCGTCAGCCGGGAGTAGGCGTCCTGGGTCGAGATCCGCGGCAGCGCCAGCACGCTGACGAGATGGACCACGCCGCCGAGCAGCACGCCGACCACGACCGTGAACAGCAGCCGGATCATGATGGGCAACCTACTGTCGTGATCGACGGCATCGGTGCGTCGCGCTGCGTGCGGGTCGCGACGCCGACCGGCGTGTCGTAGAGCCGCAGCATCAGCGCGTAGCGCTCGATGCCGCCGGTCGGCAGCCAGTTGCCGGAGCGCGAGCGCGCGGCGACACGAATCTCGAAGGAGCCATCGGCACCTCGTACCAGCTCCTGGCTGGTGAAGCCGTAGCGCTGCAGCGTGTTGGCGACGAGGTGGCCCTTGCGGTCGTAGAGCGTGAGCGTCCAGAACCGGGCGGGTGGCGTGACGCCGCTGACCAGGATGTCGCAGCGCCCGTCGAGCGGCTTCCTCTTGTCGTCCGTGGTGGCGGTGAAGGCCACGCCGTCGCCGGTGCCGATCGGCAATTCGCCATTGCGGGTGATGGTCGCGCGCGCATAGGGGTCGACATCGGCCGTGCCTGTTTTCGGACGCGCCGTCCAGGCGCCGATCGTCAGCGTACCAAACTCGGTGCCGCGGGTCGTCGTCATCCACGTCGCGCCGATGCCGACGCCGGTGGCGATCAGGAGCGTAACCAAGGTGATGAAGAGCAGCCGCACGGGGATCGCTGACGTCAGTTCTTGCGCAGGGCAGGGATGGTCACGCCGTCGGCCGTTGCCGCGGCGTAGTTCTCAGGGAAGGCCAGCGCGCTCGATGAGACCGGCTTGCCGGGCTTGCGCGGATCGGCAGGCGCGGCCTTCTCAGCGAGGCGCGCCGCATCGTCCAGCATCTTCTCGACCTGAACCAGCACCTCGGCGCCGCGGCGGGTCAGGATCGGCGGCGGACCGGGCTTGATCTCCAGGGTCTTCGGCTGGCCGGCCTGTGCCATCGCGGCGGACGCCGACTGCGGCAGCTTTTCGCCCATGCCGACGCCGGGCAGCTCCTTGACCTCGACGCCCTGATGCGCGGCGACCATGATGTCATGCCACGTCTGCGCCGGCAGCGAGCCGCCGGTCATACGGTTGGTCGGCGAATAGTCGTCATTGCCGTACCAGACCGCGCAGGTGAAGTTGCCGGTGTAGCCGACGAACCAGGCGTCCCGATAGGCGTTGGTGGTGCCGGTCTTGCCGGCGGTCGGAATGCCGTCGAGTGCGGCGCGGCGTGCGGTGCCTTCGCTGACCACGTGGCTCATCATGCCCGCCATGTCGGCAGCAACCGAGGCCGGGATTGCCTGCTTCGGCTTCGGCCCGTCACGGTCCCAGCGCCAGACCAGGTCGCCGGCGCCGGTGCGGACCTCCAGCACGGAATGCGGCGTCACCGCCTTGCCCTTGTTCGGGAAGGTCGCATAGGCGACCGCATGCTCCAGCACCGTGACCTCGTCGGAGCCGATCGGCATCGACGGCGTGTCGGGCAGCGGCGCCTTGAGCCCGAAGCGCCGCGCGACCTCGATGATCTTGGCACGGCCGGCCTTCGGACCCTCCTTGCCGCCGAGCGCGATCGACAGCTTGACCGGGACGACGTTGATCGAGCGGGTGATCGCCTGCGTCAGCGTCACCGAGCCGGAATAGGAATGGCCATAATTCTGCGGGCACCAGTTGCCGATGCAGACCGGGCCGTCGACCACGATCGAGGTCGGCTTGAAGCCGTTCAGCAGCGCGGTGGTGTAGACGTAAGGCTTGAACGACGATCCCGGCTGCCGGTAGGCGTCGACTGCGCGGTTGAACTGGCTGGCACCATAGTCGCGGCCGCCGACCATGGCGCGGATGCCGCCGTCGAGGTCGGAGACGACGGTTGCCGCCTGGGTCGCGTGATAGTCGCGGCCGAACTGGCGCAACTGGTTCTCGATCGCCTCGTCGGCCGCATGCTGCACCGTCATGTCGATCGAGGTCCGCACCACGAAGACGCGCTCGGTGTAGGACTTCGGGAACGTGTCGACCAGCTTGCGCATCTCGTCGAAGGCGTAGTCGAGGAAGTAGTTCGGCGAGCTTTCGTCGCGGCGGTCGACCGCGAAGGCCGGGTTGCGGCGGGCGCCGAACACCTGGCCTTCGGTCATGAACCCGGCATCGACCAGATTGTCGAGCACGACGTTGGCGCGGGCGCGGGCGGCCGGCAGGTTGATGTGGGGGGCGAACTTGGTCGGCGCCTTGAACAGCCCGGCCAGCATCGCGGCTTCGGCGAGGTTGATGTCGCGCACCGACTTGTTGAAATAGAAGTGTGCCGCGCCGTCGACGCCGAAGGTGCCGCCGCCCATATAGGCGCGGTCGAGATAGAGCTTGAGGATCTCGTTCTTGGTCAGCCGGGTTTCCAGCCAGATCGCCAGGAACGCCTCATTGACCTTGCGCTCGATGGTGCGCTCGTTGGACAGGAACAGGTTCTTGGCGAGCTGCTGGCTGATCGAGGAGCCGCCCTGGCGGACGCCGCCGGCCTGGGCGTTGGTGACGAGGGCGCGCGCCGTGCCGGCAATGTCGATGCCGAAATGGTCGTAGAAGCGGCGGTCCTCGGTGGCGAGCGTCGCCTTGATCAGATTGTCCGGGAAGTCCTCCAGCGGAATCGAATCGTTGTGCTTGATGCCGCGGCTGCCGATCGGGTTGCCGTAGCGGTCGAGGAAGGTGACGGCGAGGTCGGACTTCTTCAGCCAGTCCTCATCGGCAGTTTCGCGGAAGGCGGGGATCGCGAGCGCCAGCATCAGCACCAAACCGCCGAGCCCGATCGTGGCCGCCTCCGAGAACGGCTCGACGAACACCCAGCGCTTCCAGCCGCCGACATAGAAGCGGTCCATGAACGCCGAATAGCGCTCATACAGCTCGCGGGTGCCGCGCAGGGAGGAGAACAGCGCCGAATCGAAGCGGGCGTCGAGATCCAGGCGGAAATTGTTGATCCGCTTCTTCCAATCGTCTGGAATGATCTGCCGCACGGGAACCCTGGTCGTTTCGAAAGCGTGTCAGCTGGCTTCGAAAGCACTCAGCAAGTGGGGCTGGGGGCCATCGAAGGGTCTTGCGCGATTGTTGCGGCAAACCCATGGCACTGCATAGTCAGCCGCCCGAACCCGAGCACCTGACCCCAAGCCGCGTTGCCGGCGCCGCCGCCGGAGTGACTCAATCATCTATCTAGCCGAGCGGGGGTCACAAACCAATGGTTCCGCTCACAATTTGATACACAAAGCTAACGTGCCGCCGTAATCGGCAAAGCCCCTTGCGCGGCTTGGGGCCGGGCAACTAGATGGCGACCACCTCACGCCCTCTTTGAGAATCGCCCGATGACCGCACCGCTCAAACGTCCCTCGGGCCAGGAGGGAATGTTCTGGAAAACCAAGATCTTGGAAGAGATGTCCGAGGTGGAATGGGAGAGCCTCTGCGATGGCTGCGGGCGCTGCTGCCTGGAGAAGCTGGAAGACGAGGATACCGGCGACATCTACTTCACCCACATTTCCTGCAAGCTCTTGGATGCCGGGCTATGTGCCTGCAAGGACTACCCGAATCGTTCCGAACAGGTGTCGGATTGCGTTCGCCTGACACCTGAGAACGTCCGCACGCTGACCTGGCTGCCACCGAGCTGCGGCTACCGCCTCGTGGCTGAGGGGCGCGATCTCTACTGGTGGCATCCCCTGATCTCGGGCGATCCTCAGACGGTCCATGAAGCCGGCGTCTCGGTGCGCGGCCGGGTCGAGGGCACCGAGGACGACGTTCCGGACGACCAGCTCGAGAACCACATCGTGCAGTGGCCGGTGCTGCTGCCGAAGCGGGCCAAGTTGAAGCGACGGCCGAAATAGCGCGATCACCTCGCACCCGCAGCAAGTCACGATGATGCGACCGTTCCCGTGCTGTCGGAATGCACCCATGCACCCGACCCGCTGCCGCACGGGAAAATTATGCCTTAAGTAGTTCGCCAGTCAGCGAATCCGCGCGGCGTCGTCGCGCCCGGGCACGGCATTCATCCCATGAACAAGTTTGATCGGCAGACGCATTACCCTGCCGCGTCCCAATCCCTGCCCGAAGAGATCGCCGCCGAGCTGCCGGCCATTCCGCCGCAGGTTCAGGCGATCGAGGATGCGCCGTCGCTTGCGCCGCCGGTACCGCTGACCCAGGCCGAGGTGCGCACCATCCTGATGAGCCTGCTGCTGACGATGTTCCTGGCCGCGCTCGACCAGACCATCGTGGCGACCGCGCTGCCGACCATCGGCCGCGAGTTTCAGGACGTCACCAATCTCTCCTGGGTGATCACCGCCTACCTGCTGGCGTCGACCGCGGTGGCGCCGGTGTTCGGCACGCTCTGCGACATCTATGGCCGCCGCTCGATGATCATCACCGCGCTCAGCCTGTTCGTGGTCGGCTCGGTGGTCTGCGCGCTGGCGCCGAACATGCCGGTGCTGATCCTCGCCCGCGGCCTGCAGGGGCTGGGTGGCGGCGGCATCATGCCGGTGGTCCAGACCGTGATCTCCGACGTCGTCAGCCCGCGCGAGCGCGGCCAGTATCAGGCCTATTTCAGCGGGGTCTGGCTGCTCGCCGGCCTGCTCGGGCCGGTGATCGGCGGCTTCTTCGCCGACCATCTGCACTGGTCGATGATCTTCTGGATCAATGTCCCGCTCGCGATCGCGGCGCTCGCATTGCTGCTGCCCAAGATGGGCCGGCTGCCGGTCTATCACCGGCTGCGCAAGGTCGACTGGGCCGGCGGCCTGCTGCTGATGGCCTCGGCCGTCGTGTTCATGCTCGTGCTGACCTGGGGTGGCCACAAGCTGGCCTGGCTGTCGCCGACCCTGCTGGCGATGATCGGCAGCGCGGTGGCGCTCGGCTTGGCCTTCGTCTGGCACGCCAAGCGGGCCGATGAGCCGTTCCTGCCGCTGTCGCTGATGGGCGGAACGGTGGTGCCCTACGGCATGCTGGCGAGCGGCTGCGCACTCGGCGCCCTGATCGGGCTCACGGTCCATCTGCCGCTCTATTACGAGCTGGTCTATCATTTGACCCCGAGCCAGGCCGGTCTCGGCCTGATTCCGATCGCGGCGATCTCGACCCTCGGCGCCGCGGTTGCCGGCCGCACCATGGCCCGGGTCAAGCACTACAAGCGCGTCGCCATCGTGGGCACGATCATCGGCACCATTGCCGCCGCGGTCATGACGGTGACGACGCCGTCGCTGTGGGGGCTGATGGTGCTGCTGTCGATCTACGGCATCGGGCTCGGCACCGCGTTCCCGATCTCGGTGGTGTCGCTGCAGAACGCGGTGGACCGCTCCCAGATCGGCACCATCACCGGCGCGATGAACTTCTTCCGTTCGATGATGTCCTCGTTCACGGTTGCGGCCTTCAGCGCCATCCTGCTGATGGCGCTGGGCGCCGACATTTCGCTGGCCGAGGGCGCCCATGGCGCGGTCAGCGGCATCGCGGAAGCCGACATGATCCATGCCTTCCGCTTCGTCTATGCCGCGGCCACCGCGATGCTGGCCTGCGCCTCCGTTTGCATGATGCTGATGGAGGAACGGCCGCTGGCCGGCCCGTCACGCAGCGAGGCCGTCGAACTCGCCGAGTAGGAAAGCAGGGTGGGCACGGCGCCATCACCATCGCGCGTGACGAGAGGGCAAGTCAGCGCCTTTGCACACCCGACGATTCGCTTAGATCATGATGCGATTCCACGGAATCGCATCATGATCCACTTTTCCGGATCATGCTCCAGTTGGCGCCGCTACTCGCGTGGTTGCACGATCTCGACGTTGTCCTGCCCGCGGGAGCCGTCGTCGGCGGATGACTTGACCAGACCAGCCTCGACGCGGCGGGCGAATTCCGTGGTCCCGCCGCTTGCGAGCTCCTTGGCCTGCGCGACCCATTGCTCGCGCTCGATCCGTCCTGCGAACGCCAGATACGAGCCGACCCATTTGGCGTGCTCGGCGGTCCAGGCCGCGATCTGCGCGAAATGCCAGATGCCGAGGCCGTGCAGCCGCGCCTCGTTCTGCTTGCCGATGCCCTTGATCAGCTTGAGATCGTCGGCCTGGCCGCCGCGCGGCGCGACGAGCCCGAGCGGGCGGGCGCCGCCATGGACGTCCTCGTTCTCGACGGGCGGCCTCAGCGCCGGCAGGTGGGCCAGGAGGTAGCTCGCCTCGTCCTCGCTCAGCGGCGCGTCGGCATGTTCGTCGATGGTGATCGCGCCGGACTTCACCGCGCTGGAATGCGCGGTGTCGAGGCCGGCCGCGAGCAGCTTGGCCTGCGCGATCCAGTGCTCGCGCTCGATCCGGCCGGGAAAGGCCATGTGATGGCCGACCCAGCTCGCATGGTCAGGCGACCACGCCGCGATCTGGCTGAAATGATGCACGCCGATGTCATTGAGGACGCGCTCGTTCTTGGGCCCGATGCCCTTGATCAGCTTGAGATCGTCAGCGGCGCCCTCGGGGGCGGGCAGGGCCGGCGGTCTGTCGTCGGCCGAGGCCGGGCTCTCCGGGGCCGATGATGCGGCGACCTCGGCGGCAAGCCGTTCCGCCTCGGCGTCGGCGGCAAGGCGATCGGCTTCCGCGCGTGCGGCCGCTTCGGCGGCGAGGCGATCGGCCTCGGCTTTCGCGGTCGCTTCGGCCGCGAGACGCCAGGCTTCCGCCTCGGCTTTCGCAACGGCCTCTGCCGCAAGACGGTCTGCTTCGGCTTTCGCCGCTGCTTCGGCGGCCAAGCGTTCGGCTTCGGCCTTTTCAGCCGCTTCCGCCGCAACACGATCGGCCTCTGCTTTCGCGGCTGCTTCCGCAGCGAGGCGGTCGGCTTCGGCTTTCGCGGCGGCCTCCGCAGCACGGCGCTCGGACTCGGCGTTCGCCGCCGCCTCGGCAGCGAGACGTTCGGCTTCGGCCTTCGCTGCGGCTTCGGCCGCCAGGCGATCAGCCTCGGCCCTTGCCGCGGCTTCCGCGGCGAGCCGCTCAGCCTCGGCCTTTGCGGCCGTTTCGGCGGCGAGACGCTCGGCCTCCGCCCGTGCAGCGGCTTCGGCCGCAACACGTTCGGCTTCAGCTTTCGCGGCAGCTTCAGTGGCAAGGCGATCGGCCTCGACGCTGGCTGCGGCTTGCGCAGCCGGCGATGGGCTGTCCGCCCAAGGACGAGCCGCCGCGGTTGCGCCAGCGAACGCGACGCTGCTTCCAGGCCCGCCCGGCGACATCGCACTGGTGTCACCCAACCCGACATATTCCCTGAGCTGTCCGCCGATCAGGCAGCCGAGCAGATAGGCGCCGACCATCAGCAGGCCGACCTCGAGCCACAGGCCGGCACGTCCGGGCAGCACGGTCAGCAGCGCCATCAGGATCCCGATGACGAGAGCGAGCGTCGCCGGCAGCAGCCAGCTTCTCAGCCAGTCCGGCCGTGGCTCGTCCGACCAGGTGCGCCAGCCGACAAAGCCGCCGATGCCGACGGCGAGGATGATCCAGAACGGAAATGTCGCAAGGTCGTACATCATGATGTCAGCGCCTCACTTGACGACGAATTCGATGCGGCGGTTCTGCGCGCGGCCTTCGGCCGTGTCGTTGGAGGCGACCGGCTTGGTCTGGCCGTAGCCCTCCGAGGTCATGCGCGAGGTGTCGATGCCGGCGTCGCCGATATAGCCGACCACCGCCGCCGCCCGGCGCTTGGAGAGGTCCATGTTGTCAGCTTCGTCGCCGACATTGTCGGTGTGGCCTTCGATCGCGATCTCGGCATCCTTGCAGCGCTGCGCAACCTCGATCAGGTGATCGAGCAGCGCCAGCGAGGCGCGGCTCAGCTCGGCGCTGCCGGTGCTGAAGCGGATGCGGCCCTTGGCGAGCAGCCCGTTGAACGCCGGCTGGCACTCCGCGACCGCGAGTGGCGGGCTTTCCGGCTTGACGCCGATCTTGACGTCGTCGAGCTTGAAGCCGCTGCCGACCGCCTCGGCGAGCTCCTTGCGGACCTGCTCGGCCGACTTGTCGTAGATGGCGAGCCCGTCGACCGTGATCGCCGCGTCCTTTGCCGTCAGCGCGCCGGACCACAGCCGCGCCAGCGCCGGGAACGTCGCCTTCAGCGACTGCACGTAATCCTTTGGCGCACCGTCGCCGATCTTCAGACCGTCCTCGACCGTCTCGGTGATGAAGGTCGTTGTGGCGGCGTCGACGAGATCGCGGCGCGCGGCGTCATCAGGGACATAGCCGCTCAGCCTGACACGGCCGTCCTGCTTCTGCAGTCCGAACGCGTAAGGCGAGACCGGGCCGTCGCGGACGTCGATGGACGCGAGCGCAAACGGCGCGGGCAGGGCGGCGGCCAGTTGCTCGCGCACGGCTGCGCCGGTGACGTTGGCGAGTCCGACGCCCCTGAGCGAGACCTGGGTGTCGTTGATCTCGGCGCGCCCCTGCGACAGCCCGGCGAGCTGCTGCAGCAGGCTCGCGCTCGCTTTGGCAAGGTCGCCATCCGGGGCGCCGCGGGCGATGCCGATCTGGCTCTTGATCGGCTTGCCGTCGAACTGTCCACTGGCGGAGCCCAGCATCGCATCGCGGGCCGCTCCGCTCGGCGCGAGACCTGTGAGGCTCAAGCTGGTGCCGTCGAACTCCGCCGACCAGCGATAGGGCTTGATTTCCGGCGGCAGAATCTCGGCTTTCGCCAAGCTCAGCCCGGTCGGCAGCTTGCCGATCCCGGCCATCGTTTCATCGTAGGCGGCGGTGGAGGGGGCCTCGCCCGAAATCGCGTAGGTGGCGTCGGAGATGACGACGCGGCCCGTGCTCAGCCTGGTAAGCTCCGCCAGCGCATAGGACGTGTAGGCGCCAAAATCGCCAGCAGGCGCGCCACGCGCGATCTGCATGTGATGCATCACCGACGCGCCGGGCCAGGCCTTGATCGCGGCGGCCTCGAGCGCGCGCCTGATATCGTCATTCGGAACGACGCCGGACATCACCAGCGTGTTGTCCTCGCGAACCGCGCTCCAGATGAACGGCTTTGCCTCCGGCGGCAGGATCGCCACCTTGTCGAGCACGGCGCCGCCCGGCAGCTGCCGCGTCGCCGCGACGGCAGCCTCATAGACGTCCGATGAGGCGGCGGCACCTGCGATCGAATAAGCCTTGTCCGCGAGCGCGAACGTGCCGCCATTGAGCTTGGCGGCCTGGACCGATCCATGGCTCGCGATGGCCGCGAAGTCGGCCGGAGCTCCCAGCGCATAGGAGAGGCGATCGACCACTTCACCACCGGACGAACGGACGGCATTGAGCACGGCATTCCGAACGGCGGGCGTCGGCACCGCGCCTTCGAGCACGAGCTGGCCGCCGTTTCGCGTGGCGCGGAGGGCATAGGGCTTCGGTGTCGGCAGCTTGTCGTAGGTGCCTTCGACGAGCCGGACGCCGCTGACCGATGCGGCGTCCTCCAGTTTCGTCGACTGATCGGGACTGAACTCCGGCCCTGCGATGCGAACGTCGCGGCCCGCGACCGTGACCTTGAGGGCCGCGGCTGTGTCGGGGACGGCGGCCGCGACGGCGGCGCGTGCCCGCGGCCCAATGTCGTCCTCGACATCAGCCGTCTTGAAGCTCACGGCCGCGAGCCAGAGCACGGCAACAGCGATCAGTCCCGCCCACCATTTCGATGGTTGATGCATGTGAGAGCCCCTCGTTTCCCCACCTGCGCCCGGTTCACCCGGATCGTTCCGTTGTCATGAACCACGTGTCGAGCCTATCAGAACAGCACTCGGAGACCAGCCGTCGGCACGTTGTGTGTTTCAATATGCACAAGCTGCGAGAGCGTCGCCGTCTGCGAGCTTCGCACCGCACCTGATGGTCCCTCAAGGTGCGATCAAAGTGTGACCGTTCGACGACGAACATCGCAGGCGCGCGGCCTTCGCGGCTACGCCGCTCGCATCACTCTTCCAGCGCCCGGCGCAGGCGGCGGATGATGACGCCGCGGGCACGATCGTCGGCGGCTTGCTCGATCCGCTCGTGGATGTCGAGCAGCAGGCCCGACATGTCGTTGTGCCAGTCCAGCCGGGTGACCGCCTCCGGCGCCAGCCGCCGCCGGCGCGCGACGTCGAGCGGCGTCGGCACCGCGCTCGTCAGCTCGTAGACGTCGTCGAGCAGGGGGGAGAACACTTTCGCGGTCGGCACGATCCGCTCGGCGACGCGCGCTGCCAGCGCCGCGATCGCGGCATCCTCGCCGTGGGACAGAAAAAGGCCGCGCGCGATCGGGCGGCGGGCCGCGATCCAGCGGGCGATCTCGGCGCCGTCGGCGTGGCCGGAATAGTCGTCGATCATGCGGATGCGGGCCGCGACCTTGATCTCCTCGCCCTGGATGCGCACCGCCTTGACGCCGTCCTGCAGGAAGCGCCCCAGCGTGCCGGTGGCCTGATAGCCGACCAGCAGCACGGTGGCGCGGTTGTTCCACAGCCAGCGCTTGAGATGATGGCGGATGCGACCGGCATCGCACATGCCGCTGGCGGCGATGACGATGTGAAATCCGGTCAGCTTGGCGATCGCCTTGCTTTCATCGACCGTCTCGGTGAAGCGCAGATGCGGCGACGACAACAGACGGCCGACATCGCTGCCGCCGTCGAGGCTCTCGGTGTGCGCGCGAAACACCTCGGTGGCGTGGATCGCCAGCGGCGAGTCCAGGAACACCGGCGCGGCCGGAATCTCGCCGCGCTCCATCAGGCCGACCAGATCGACGATCAGCTCCTGCGTCCGCTCGACCGCGAAGGCCGGGATCAATAGCGCGCCCTTGGCCGCCGCCGCGTCGCGCACCTCGCCGGCCAGACGGCCGCGGCGCAGCTCCGGCGTGGTCGGCTCGCGAATCCGGTCGCCATAGGTCGCCTCCGAGATCACGTAGTCGAATCCCTCGGGCGCTTTCGGATCGGGCTGCAAGAGCTTGGCGTCGGGCCCGACATCGCCGGAGGCAAGCAACCGCAGCGGTCCGCCATCGGCGCCTTGTCCTGCGAATTCGATCTCGATCGAGGCGGAGCCCAGCAGATGCCCGGCATTCCAGTAGCGGGCGCGAATGCCTGGAATGATCTCGGTCCAGGTCTCGTAGGGGACGGCTTGGAAGTATTGCAGGGCGGCGATGGCGTCGTCCTGGGTGTAGATCGGGCTGACCTCGCCGCGGCCGCGCGCGATGTTGCGGCGGTTCAGCGCCAGCACCTCCTGCTCCTGGATGTTGCCGGCATCGGGCAGCATCCATGAGCAGAGATCGATGGTGCCGCGCGTGGCGAAGATCTTGCCGTCGAAGCCCATGCGCACCAGCTTCGGCAGCAGGCCGCTATGGTCGATATGCGCATGCGTCAGCAGCACGGCGTCGATGTCGGCGGGACGGAATGGGAAGTCGCCGTAGTTGAGCTCCTTCAGCGTCTTCTGGCCCTGGAACAGGCCGCAATCGATCAGGAACTGGCTCTTGCCGCTCCGCACCAGATAGCAGGACCCGGTGACGGTATGCGCGGCACCGCAGAAGCGAACGGTCACACTCATGCGGCGGTCTCCCGAGGACGATGGATCGATGCTCGACGACGGTTCATCACGAACGACCATTCGCGCCGTCGGCGAAGCCATAGCCGTGGTTGGCGGCGGCTGCGGCTGCGGCCAGATCATGCTCCGACGGATCGCAGGTGAACACGCGATAGAGTGGCTCACCCTGGTCGACACGATCGCCGATCTTCTTGAACAGCATGATCCCGGAGCCCTTGTTCACCGGCGCGCCGGCGGTACGCGCCAGGCGATTGAGCCGCAGGCAATCGATCGCGGACACGACACCGTCGCGCTCCGCCTTGACGTCGAAGGCGAGATCGCCGAGCTCGCTGCGGCATTCCGGCGGGCCCTGCGCATCGATGATCTTCAGCATCTGCTTGAGCGCCGCGCCGCTGTCGAGCAGCTCGCGCGCCCTGTTATAGCCGGCGCCGCCGCGCAGCTTCGGATCATATTCGAGCAGATGCGCGGCGAGCCGCAGCGACTTCTCGCGCAGGTCCGCAGGCGCCGACGGCTCGTTGCCCAGCACCGCCATCACGTCGCGCGCCTCCAGCACCGGACCGATGCCGTTGCCGATCGGCTGGCGGCCGTCGGTCGTGATCACCTCGACCTTGAGCCCGAAACGGTCGCCGACGAATTCGAACAGCTTGCGCAGGCGCATCGCCTCCGCGCCGCTGGTGAGCTTGGCGGTCGGCCCGACCGGCAGGTCGAGCAGCAGATGCGTCGAGCCGGCGGCCAGCTTCTTCGACAGGATCGAGGCGACCATCTGCTCGCGGGTGTCGAGGCTGAGCGGGCGCTCGACCGAGATCAGGACGTCGTCGGCCGGCGACAGATTGACGTGGCCGCCCCAGATCACGCAGCCATTGCAGGCCGCGACGATCGACTTCATCTCGTCGGCGCCGACATTCACCCGCGCCAGCACCTCCATCGTATCGGCGGTGCCGGCTGGCGAGGTGATCGCGCGCGAGGAGGTTTTTGGAATGGTCAGTCCGTGGGCGGCGACGATCGGCACCACCACCATCGAGGTGCGGTTGCCGGGTATGCCGCCGATGCAGTGCTTGTCGACCACCACCGGCTCGGGCCATTTCAATTGCGTGCCGGCATTGGCCATCGCGCGCGTCAGCGCCAGCAGCTCGCCGGAGCTCATGAAGCTGGCTGAGCCGATCAGGAAAGCCGCGATCTCCATGTCGGAGTAGCGGTAGTGGGTGAGGTCCTCGATCACGGCAGCGATCGCCTGGTCGCTCAAGGTCTCGCCCCGGATCTTGGCGCGCACCGCTTCCATGCTCTCGGGCGGGGTCGCTGGCGACACCGTCGCCCGCGTGCCGGCCGGCTCGGCGAAGCGCCGCATCGCCGGCTCCGACAGGCCGATCTCGTCGGGGCCGACCAGTGCGTCGTCGTCCGTGATCAGAAGGGTCGCCAGCAGCGTCCGCGAGTTGCAGCGCAGCTCGACGCGGCTGAAGCCGCGGAACACCTCGGGCCGCAACGCCTTCGAGCGGCGGGAGATCACGACCACGTTCTCGCGGCCGGTGTCGAGCGCGACGCTGCGGATCTTGAGCTGGGGACGGGCGGAATCTGTTGTGCTCATGGCGATCAGGATAACCTTTAAGGCGGTCCACGCCATCGCCGTTGACCCAGATCATGACGTGGCATCTGGCGGATAAGCCGAATTTTTTCTGAATGTGTCGGACGAGGATTCAGCGGCTCGGCTTTGCCGCCAACCGGCCGGGGGCCGCGGACTGAGAATAAAGCGAAGCAAGTTCAGTTGCTTGCACTCCGGTTCGGATCTCGGAGGTCGGGCGAGGGCGGGCCTGCGATGGAATGCCGGCTCCGAATCTGGGCCGCGCAGGTACCTCATCGGGTTAACCGATTGTTCAAGCCGATGACGGAGGGTTTCCGGCGGGGCGTCCATCCCGGCCTCGGCGCGCCCTTCCGGCGCGTCAGATGATCGAGCCCGACCGGAGAGGTAGATGCGGCAGTTGATTGCGAGCTTCCTGAAGAATCAGGCTGGCGCGACCTCGATCGAATACGCCATCATTGCCGGCGGATTGAGCATCGTGATCCTGGCGGCCGTCAACGGCCTGGGCTCGGGACTGAGCAGCAAGTTCACCGCGATCAACACCTCGATCAAGTAGCCGGCCGGTCACGCCGCTGCGCGATCATCGCCGTCAGACAAGTCACAGGCGTCGTGATCCGCACGACGCCTGCCGCATTTCGCCCCATCCCTCGCGACGCGCCGCCTGTCTCCACGAACGAAGCTTCCGGCGGGGGCATCGCCGGAAGCTCGTCGAGCAGTCAGAGGTTCAACAGCCCAGCTTCAAAAGTTGCGCTGGGCGCGCAGCAGCATGCTCACCGTGTCCTGGTCCTTGAGCTGGTAGATCGCGGCCGGCTTTGCCGTGCTCGTGACGGCCGGAGCAATCGCCGTGCCCGAATATTTCTGGTCGAGGTGGCTGTAGGTCACGTCGGCCGAGAAGGTGAGGCCCTTGACCGGCGTCCATCGGGTGATGAGGCCGATCTGTCCGAGATTGAAGTCGGGATTGCAGGTCGAGCCCGCGGTCAGCATCCCGGTGGCGGCGATGCCGGCACAGATGAGGCTCGATCCCGTCTGGCCATAGCGCACCTGGGCATAGGCGCCATACAGCGCCGTATTCCAGCGCGGATCCCAATTGTGGGTGAAGGCGCCGCGCATGCCCCAGGTCTGCACGGTCGACAGGCCCGTGCCGGTGCCGAACACCGCGTCGCCGACGCCGGCGAAGCCGATGCTCTGATAGGCGCCGGCTACGCCCGTGCTGCCATACATCGAATAGGTCGTGTTGGCGAGGCTCTGGAAGTTGTAGCGGCTCGCGCCGTCGGTGTAGACCGCCTGCAGGTTGACGACGTCGCCTGGACCGGTCGGGATGTTCTTGATCGACAGCGCCAGTTGCGCGGCCCAGCCCCACTTGTCGGAGGGATGACCCGAGGTCTCGGACGCGCCGTAATAGGCGGCATGATTGTCATGCGCGGCGAACGACGCCTGGAAGATGCCCCACGCCTGGTCGACGCGAACCATGCCGATGATGTCGGGAGACACCGTCCCGCCGAAGCTGCTCGAGCCATAATTGCCGCCGAGCACGCCGGCCGCGGTGATGCCCGAGGTGTTCCAGATGTTGGTGGTGAAGAACTGCGTCTGGTCTTCCAGCGAGACCGCGGCGGTGATGCCCTGGCCGAAATCGGCGGTGTAGGTGAACTGGTTGACGCCGTTGTTGGAGCCGCTGCCGCCGACCAGGCCGTCGAAATTGTTGCCAGGATAGTTGGTCCAGGGCGCGTCGAAGGTCGACACGGCCTTGCCCATCGTGAATCCGGCGAACTGGATGAAGGCGTAGTAGACGCCGACGATGCCGCCCGAGATGGCGTCGCCGGTGTAGGACGTCGCGCCGGCGCCCGCACCGCCATAGGAGCCCGAGGTCCAGTTCAGCACGGTCTCGAAATAGGTACGCACCACGCCATATTCGGTCGCGGTGCGCGTATCGATGTTCAGATCCTGGCGCGAACGGGTCTGATAGCGGTTGCTCAGGCGGTTATCGGCGCCGGCCTGGCCTGAATAGGCGCCACCATAGTTGCTGTTGGTCCACAGCGCGGTCTCGGCGCGCAGATAGCCGCCGAGCTTGATGCAGGTGTCGGTACCGGGAATGTAGTAGAAGCCCGTGCCGTACAGCGAGCACACCTTCACATATTCGACGGCTTTGGCCTTCAGTGGAAGATCCGCAGCCTGCGCCGCCGCGGCGGACAATATCACTGCTCCCGTTCCGAGTAGCAGGCCCCTCAACGTCTTCATTTCCCGTTTCTCCGGTTGATGGCGATGCACACGGCCCCCCGCGTGTCGCCCCTGGCTTCGCCAGATTGCCGCTCCCACACCTCTGATTCCGACGACGGCTCGATCAGCGCGGCCGGCGGAATGGTTGAATGAAGTGTGCATGAGCCAATTTCAATTTGATGAATGCGCTCTGCTTTGTTCGAAGCCCACTCGATCGTCGTTAACACGCTGCTCGCACGCACCAGCATCGACGCAGTCACGCCGCGGTTTTGGCCTCGCGGTGTCGATTTGTTAATGGTGATAATCGTGAATAGGTTAGATGGGAATCCCGAACAATCCCGGTGCACATCGCAAGCTGCGTACATCATGGCGCGTTCGCAGCGCCGCTGCCGACGCGCGATTGACCTCTCCAGCCTCGCAACGCGATCTCAGCGACGGTTGGGCTCGACGTGAATCGACGTTCGATGTGACGTCGCTGCTACCAACCCGCGTGCGTCGTAATCCGCCGCGCGCGACATTGCGTCCAGCGTGACGCCGCTGCGCCAGCGCTTGACGAAGTCGAGAAAGACCTGCAGCGGCATCGGCGGTTGCCGGCGGCTCGGATGGTACAGGAACAGTCCGGGCGTCGCGTAGCGCCAGCCGGGCAGCAGCCGCATTAGCCGTCCGTCGGCCAGATGCGTCTCGATCATCGGCTCGACGAGATACGCGACGCCGATGCCGTCGAGCGCGGCATTCAGCGCCAGATCGAAGTCGTTGACGATAAGGGAGCCGTCCACGGCAATCTCGGTGCGCTCGCCGCCCTTTTCGAAGATCCAGGGCTGCAGCGTATCGTCGGCAGGGACCCGATGTCGGATGCAATTATGGGCCTGGAGATCCTCGGGCACGGCCGGCGCGGGATGCGCCGCGAGATAGCCGGGGGCGGCAACCGCAACGAAGCTGCACTCGTCGAAGACGCGGATGACCTTCATGTCGCGCTCCACCCGGTGGCCGGATCTGATGCCGGCATCAAAGCGATTGCGCACGATGTCACTGTTGGTGTCGTCGACAGCCAGTTCGATATGGATGTCCGGGTATTCGGCCAGGAATGACCTGATCAGCGGCCCGAGCCCTCTCACGGCGAACACACGGGATACGGTCAGGCGCAGGGTACCCATCGGCTTGTCGCGGAACGCGTTGATGCTCTCGATGGCCTGGTCGACCCGTTCGAGAATCGGCTGGATCTCCGCCAGCAGGCGCTCGCCGGCCTCGGTGAGGGCCACGCTGCGCGTCGTCCGGTTGAACAGCCTGACGTCCAGCCGCTCCTCGAGGCTCTTGATGGTCTGGCTGATGGTCGGCAAGGAGCAGCCGAGATGAGCGGCCGCCTTGGTGAAGCTCAACGAATCCGCGACGGCTGCGAAAGCGGAGAGCTCGGACAGCTGAACCCGTGCCATCGCTAGGCGTACTGCGCCCGGCGTTGGTCCGCATCGTGCTGAAACATCCACATCCCCCTGATACGCCGCGTCGTGCGGCTGAGACGACTTCGCCAGCGTCGTCCCGACCGATCAGGCACATCAATCTTCCATCAGGAAGCCTACGCCCGGATCACCATCCCGCGCCGCAGAGCTAGGTGCGACGTGATCATTCCGCAAGCATCGAAGTGATGTCGAAACGATCACAAATCCGCGCCTGATCGCCGGACCACCATCGCAGGATCGACTTACCTGACCTAGGCAGATATTTTTTCCACCAATTGGGGGGGGATCGATGCAGTGTCCTTGGTGGATGACCCGCAACACCACGCGCGATGGCGTGCCCACGGCAACAGCTGGAACTCGCGAGAGTCGCGGTCGAGCGACCATTATGCACAGGACCCGTGCGCCGCGCGAAGGTTCGGAGGTCGTTCGCCGTATCGAGGCCTCAACTGGCCTTGCGTGAGCGTGCGGTGGTTCGTGCCGGCTTCTCCGACTTCTTCGGCTCCTCGGCCTTCTTCGGCTCGTCCTTGGCCTTCTTGCCGCTGATCGGCAGCAGCATCTCGCGCTGGCCTTCGACGCGCTTCTTCGGCTTCTTGGCCTTGGCCTTCGGCGCGGGGGCGCCAGCGGCGGGCGCCTTGTCACCCTCGCTGGCAAGGCTGCGCTTCAGGGCGTCCATCAGGTTGATGACGTTGCCGCTCGACTTCGGTGCAGCCTTGGCGGCGATGGTCACGCCGCTGCGCTTCTTGTTGATGAGCTCGATCAGCGCGGCCTCGTAGTGATCCTCGAAGTTCTCCGGCTGGAAGTCGGCCGATTTCTTCTCGACGATGTGCTTGGCGAGATCCAGCATGTCGCTGGTGATCTTCACATCCTGGATGTCGTCGAAATATTCTTCCTCGTTGCGCACCTCGTAAGGGTAGCGCAGCAGCGTTCCCATCAGGCCCTTGCCGAGCGGCTCCAGCGCGATGATGTGCTCGCGATTGGTGAGCACGACCCGGCCGATCGCGACCTTGTCCATGCTGCGGATGGTCTCGCGAATGACCGCGAAGGCGTCGTGGCCGACCTTGCCGTCGGGGACGAGATAATAGGGACGGATCAGATAGCGGCTGTCGATGTCGGTGCGCGGCACGAACTCGTCGATCTCGATCGTGTGCGTCGATTCCAGCGCGATGTCCTCGAGCTCGTCCTTGGTGACCTCGATGTAGGTGTCGGTGTCGACCTTGTAGCCCTTGACGATGTCGTCATTGGCGACTTCCTCGCCGGTCTCGGCATCGACCCTGCTGTATTTGATGCGGTGGCCGGTCTTGCGGTTGATCTGGTTGAAGGAGACCTTCTCGGACTCCGACGTCGCCGGATAGAGCGCGACCGGACAGGTCACGAGCGACAGGCGCAGAAAACCCTTCCAATTGGCGCGCGGGGCCATGACCTACTCCACTTAACTCCGAACTAACGGCTTGCTCCGAACCGGACTGCTGCGGGCGTCGTTCTCGCGGCAGCCGCGAGGATAACACCCGAGGCTGCGGATTCAACAAGCTGGCCGGCAGATTCTCGGATCGGCGTTAACCCGTCGCAGGGGGCGCCGCCCGGAACATCATCTGGCTGCCGACGTTGCCAACGGGAGTGCGTGACAGAGCGCTTCACCGCTCGGAATGCGAATAACGAATAACAGTGAGCTGAGGGCACCATGGCAGCCAGACGACCGACGCAGATCGTCGAGACCCCCACCGAAGCGCGGCAGGGCGAGCCTGGACCGTCCGTCCTGGCGATCCTGGCCATCTCCACCGGACTGGCGCTGCTCGTCCTTGGCCTGATCTGGTTCGTGTTCTTCCGCACCTGACGCGAGGACCGTTCGATCCGCTCCATTGCGTGGCCGGGTAACGTCCGTCCGCGTCCCTCAGATCCGCGTTCGAGCCCCGCCATCCGTGCGGCGGGTCTTCTCATGCCCGTCTTTCAGAGCTTATATCCGCCCCAATTCTGTCGGCCCCTGCCGGCGGTCCCGATCGAGATGACCAAAAAGTAACCTGGTCGCTCGGGTTCCGTTCATGCACGGTTCACGGCCTTCCGGTTCATCTTGAGGGCGGAAATCGTGCAGTTCAGCTTTGGAGGCAAGCGTGCGTCTGCTCGTTGTCGAGGACGATCCGGATCTCAACCGTCAGCTCACCACGGCCCTGAGCGACGCCGGCTACGTCGTGGACCGTGCGTTCGATGGGGAGGAAGGGCACTATCTGGGCGACAGCGAGCCCTACGACGCTGTCGTGCTGGACATCGGCCTGCCCAAGATGGACGGCATTTCGGTGCTGGAGGCGTGGCGGCGCAATGGCCGGGCGATGCCGGTCTTGATTCTCACCGCGCGCGACCGCTGGAGCGACAAGGTCCAGGGCTTCGACGCCGGTGCCGACGACTACGTGGCCAAGCCCTTCCACCTGGAAGAGGTTCTGGCGCGCATCCGCGCGCTGCTGCGCCGCTCGGCCGGCCACGCCCAGAGCGAGCTGACCTGCGGGCCGGTCACCCTCGACACCCGCACTGGCAAGGTCAGCGTGTCGGGCAACCCCGTCAAGATGACCTCACACGAATACCGCCTGCTGTCCTATCTGATGCATCATTCCGGCCGCGTCGTCTCGCGCAGCGAGCTGGTCGAGCATCTCTACGACCAGGACTTCGACCGCGACTCGAACACGATCGAGGTGTTCGTCGGCCGCATCAGGAAGAAGCTCGACTGCGACGTCATCCAGACCGTGCGCGGCCTCGGCTACCTGCTGACCCCGCCGCCCGCCGCAGGCGCCTGATCCGTTTCCTGAGCCAGCCATTCGAGGTGGCCGGGCGCCGGCCGTTTCGCTAGTTTGCGGTCATGCGCCAGAGTTCACTTGCCACCCGGTTGTTCCTGTCCGCGACCGCGTGGCTCGTGGTCATTCTCGCCATTACCGGCATCGTGCTGTCCTCGGTGTATCGCAACGCGACCGAGCGCGCCTTCGACCGACGGCTCAACCTCTATCTGCGCACCCTGATCGCCGAGGTCGCCACCCCCGACGATCCACCGGACCGCCAATTCCAGTCCTTGGGCGAGCCGCTGTTCGAGCTGCCGCTGTCCGGCTGGTACTGGCAGATCACCCGTACCGACGCCGAGAAGCCGGAGGTACGGGCCTCGCGCTCGCTGTGGGACAAGAAGCTGCCCAAGCTGGAGGAGCAGGGGGTCGAGCTCACGGCGGCCGGGATCCGGATCGGCTATGTCGAGGGGCCGGAGAACCAGGACCTGCGCATGGTCGAGCGCCCGGTGGATCTCGGCTCCGACGGCAAGTTCCTGGTCAGCGTCGCCGGCGATGCCTCGGAGATCTTCGACGAGACCCGCAGCTTCGACTACTACCTCGGCGGCACCTTCACCGCGCTCGGGATCGTGCTGCTGCTCACGACCATCTTCCAGGTCCGCTATGGCCTCGCGCCGCTGAAACGCATCTCCGAATCGATCGCCGACATCCGGTCCGGGCGCGCCGAGCGGCTGGAAGGGGAGTTTCCGGTGGAGATCGCGCCGCTGGCCCGCGAGACCAATGCCCTCATCGACGCCAATCGCGAGATCGTCGAGCGGGCGCGCACGCATGTCGGCAATCTCGCCCATGCCATCAAGACGCCGCTCTCGGTCATCGTGAACGAAGCGGCGACCCATGCGGCGGACCCCTTCGCGGCCAAGGTGATGGAGCAGGCGGACGTCATGCGCGACCAGGTCGCCCACCACCTCGAGCGGGCGCGGATCGCCGCGCGCGTCACCATCGTGTCCACCGTGACGGAGGTGACGCCGGCCATCGAGGCGCTGCGCCGCACCATGGAAAAGATCTACCGCGACCGCAGCATCGTGGTCGAGGCGACCGCCGATCCCGCCGCGCGGTTTCGCGGCGAGCGCCAGGATCTCGAGGAGATGGTCGGCAATCTGGTCGACAATGCCTGCAAATGGGCGGCTTCGCGGGTCTCGGTCGAGCTCACCGTGGAGCCGCCGGCCCAGTCCGGGGCCTCGCCGATGCTGCGGATCGTGGTCGATGACGATGGCCGCGGCCTTTCGGCGGCCGAGCGCGCCCAGGTGCTGCGGCGCGGCCAGCGGCTGGACGAATCCAAGCCGGGGTCGGGGCTCGGGCTGTCGATCGTCACCGATCTGGCCGCGCTCTATGGCGGCCGCCTGACCCTGGGCGATGCCCCGACCGGGGGACTGCGGGCGGAGCTGAGACTTCCCGGCGTTTGACGGGGCGGCGAATTTCGCCATCCTAAAGGTGTTCTTAATACCGCGGACGCTATGGTTCGGGCAGGGGTGCGCGATGTGCGCTCTCGCCGTGGAAATTTGCACGCCGGCGCATGGGTCAGACAGCTCACGAGCGGTTAAGGGAATATCTCGGGCAGCTGCCGCCGAACGCGCAGTCGCTCCTGATGCGCGAATTCGAGCGCGCCATCGAGCGCGGCCAGGACGTCGCCGTGGCGACCCTGGTGCTCGAACAGCTGCGCAAGGTGGTGCGGCCCGTCGCGCCGCCGGCTCCCGCTCCAGCAGCCGACCCGGCGCGGCCCCAACCCGCCATCGAGGTCGCCCGTCCGCAAGGCCGCGACGAGCGCCGCCAGAGCGGCGATGGCCCGCGTCGGCTGTTCCGGCCGCTCGACCCGTTCCTCACCGATTCCACCGGTCCTCTCCGTCCCGGCCAGATCCGCCGTGCCTCGCTGCTGCCGGTCTGGCAGTGGCTCGGTCGCGAAGGCGCGCCGGAGCGCTACGCCGAATTCGAGGCCGCGATGTCGGTCTCCGGCGACAGTTCGCGCGAGGTCGAGATGGCCGCACGCAAGCTGCAGCGCGCCGCCGCCGAGGCGCTGATGAACCTCGTCGGCCCCAACGCGACCGGCGACCGCCAGCGCGCGCTGGCCCGCATCGGCGCCCCCAGCGTGATCGAGGATCTGCTGCCGATCGCGCTGGTGCTGCAGAACCGCGAGGCGCTCGACGGCCTCAACGGCCGGCTGCCCGGCATCATCCGCGTGCTCGGCGATTCGCAGATCGCCTCCGTCACCGAAGCCATCAACGTGCCGTCGCTGCAGACGCCCTCGATGCTGCCGTTCGCACTGTCGCTGGTGATGCAGCGGCTCGCCGCGCCCTGGCAGATCATCCGTCTCGCCACCAAGATCGCCGCCTCCGACGACGAGATCAGGGTCGCCGCGACCCCGTTCGGCGTCGCCGTCACCATCGCGCTCAACGATCTCGCCGGTCTCGCCTCGGTGCTGCGCGCCGACATCCGGCGCGGTCATTTCTCCGATCTCGGCGATACGCTGAAGACGCTGCATGACGGCGTTCGCGGCCTGCGCACCGAGCTCGACCTGCGCTCGGAATCGAACTGGGGCAAGCAGCTCACCGCGATCCGCGCCGACATCTCCAATGCCCTGCAATCGGAGATCGACAGCGTGCCTGGCCGCGTCCGCCGCATCCTGCGCCAGCGCGCCGACAAGGACATTCCGGCCGGCGCCGGCGTCGATGGCAGCGAGGTCGAGGAGGTGGCTGCACTGATCGAGTTCGTCGCCGTCTGCCGCAACTATGCCAGCGAGCTCGCGATCAACGAGGTGACGCTGCGGACCTATTCCGATCTGCAGCAATATGTCGAGAAGGCCACCGAAGCGCTGGTGCAGTCGCTGCGCTCGGGCGACGCGCGGGCGCGCGCCTATCGGCAGTCGCAGGTGTCGGCGGCGATCCGCTTCTGTCACGTCCTGTTCGGCAACGACTACGCCCAATTGATGAGCAGGTCGGCCGAGAACGCGATGAACGGCGAGCGAAAATCCTCGCGCGCCGGTTGAGATTTTCTGCTAGTCTGTCGACGTTTTTGATTTTGCAATTTCAGGTTGACCTCGCCCCGGGGCCACGCATAGGTTCCGCCAAGTTCCATCCATTTTCATCAAGACCATGATTTCCGTCATCAACTTCGTCGAGGTCGAGAACCGCGTCGTCCGCGCGACCTATCGCAACCTCATGATCAAGGCCAAGGTCGTGCTCGTCGACAAGACGAGCGGGGCGCCACTTCCCGATCCCGTCACCACCATCGCCTCTCCGGTCCCGGTCGGGTCGCTGCGGATCAGGCTCACCGACCATGTCCGGCCGGGCACCTATTTCCTTATGGCCCTGAACGGGCACGGCAGCTATCTCGCCAAGAGCGCTGAGTTCGAGGTCCCCTAATTACGTAATCCTCCTGAGTTTTTTGGCGCGGACGGCTGCGCTACCACGGCGGCAAATGTGAATTGCCGCCGGGAACGGTGCTGGTTAAAAGCGGCGCGAGGCGCGCCTGCCGGTGGGCGCTGACTGGAACTCTGTCTGATGACTCTCTGGTTCGTGTTCGCCGTGATGACGGCCGCGGCGATCTTCGCCGTCCTGCTGCCGCTCGGCCTGGGCGCGCGGGCCGCGTCTGGCGGTCGCGAGGTCGTCGTCTACAAGGATCAGCTGGCCGAGATCGAGCGCGATGTCGAAACCGGGCTGATCGGCAAGGTCGAGGCGGAAGCCGCGCGGGTCGAGATCGGCCGCCGCCTGCTGGCTGCCGCCGACCAGGAGGGCGAGGCTGCGGGGAAGCCGAGCCTCGGCCTGCGCCGCGCGGCGGCCGTGCTGGCGCTGATCGGGGTGCCGATCGTGGCGCTCGCGGTCTACCTGCCGCTCGGCTCGCCGCAACTGCCGGATTTCCCGCTCACCGCACGCGCGGCGCCGCCCAACGGGACGCAGCCGCTGGAAACGCTGGTGGCGCAGGTCGAGCACCACCTGCAGAAGAACCCGACCGACGGCCGCGGCTGGACCGTGCTCGCCCCGGTGCTGGCGCGGCTCGGCCGCACCGATGACGCGATTCGGGCCTATCGCAACATGATCACCTATGCCGGCGACGGCGCGGCCAAGCGCGCCGATCTCGGCGAGATGATCACGGCCGCCGCTGGCGGCGTCGTCACTGCCGAGGCCAAGGCGGAGTTCGAGCGGGCTCACGCGCTCGAGGCCGACGAGCCGAAGTCGAACTACTATCTCGGTCTCGCCGCCGAGCAGGACGGCCGCAAGGACGATGCGGCCAACATCTGGCGGGCGATGCTGGGCAAGGCGCCGGCGGATGCGCCGTGGCGGCCGCTGGTGACGGCGGCGCTCGGCCGGGTCGGCGGCGGCGAGGTGCCGGCGCTGCCGAGCGAGGCGATGGCCGCGGCCAAGAGCATGAGCGACGGTGACCGCGAGACGATGATCCGCGGCATGGTCGACCGGCTGGCGGCGCGGCTGAAGCAGAATGGCGACGACGTCGAGGGCTGGTTGCGCCTGGTGCGCGCCTATGTCGTGATGGGCGATCTCGACAAGGCCAAGGGGGCGTTGTCGGATGCGCGGCAGGCGGTGTCCGGCGATGCCGAGCGGTTGCGGCAGCTCAACGAGGGCGTGAAGACTTTCGGCTTGGATGGATGAGCGGCGCTTCCGCCGCCAACGGGATCAAGGGATGACACGCAAGCAGAGGCGTTTGACGATCATCGGCGGGGCGCTGTTCGTGCTCGCGGTCGCCGCAGGGCTGGTGCTCAACGCGCTGCGCGACTCCATCGTGTTCTTCTCGACCCCGACCATGGTCGCAGAGAAGCATATCGGCCCGGGCAAGCGCTTCCGGCTCGGCGGCCTGGTGCAGCCGGGCTCGCTGAAGCGCGGCGACGATCTCGCCGTCAGCTTCGAGGTCGCCGATGGCGGCGCCAAGCTGCCGGTCGCCTACAAGGGCATCCTGCCGGATCTGTTCCGCGAAGGGCAGGGCGTCGTCGCCGAGGGCGCGCTCGATGCCGACGGCGTGTTCAAGGCCGATACCGTGCTCGCCAAGCACGACGAGACCTACATGCCGAAGGAAGTGGCCGATGCCCTGAAGAAGCAGGGCCATTGGAAGGACGATTACGGCAAGCCGAAAGGCGGCGCCAAACCGGGCCCGGTGTCGATGCGCGAGGGCACTGACAAGAGCGCGGCAGGAGCGACGCAGTGATTGCAGAGAGCGGACATTACGCCCTGGTGCTGGCGCTTGCGCTGGCGCTGATTCAGTCCACCGTGCCGATGCTCGGCGCGTATCAGCGTGACGTCGCCCTGATGAATGTCGGCCGCTCGGCCGCGCTGGCGCAATTGCTGTTCGCCGGTCTCTCCTTCATCGCGCTGATCACGTTGCACGTGACCTCGGATTTCTCCGTCGCCAACGTGTTCGAGAACTCGCACTCGATGAAGCCGCTGCTCTACAAGATCACCGGCGTGTGGGGCAACCACGAAGGCTCGATGCTGCTGTGGGTGTCGATCCTGGCGCTGTTCGGCGCCATGGTCGCGGCCTTCGGCAACAACCTGCCGCTGTCCTTGCGCGCCCGCGTGCTCGCGGTGCAGGCCTGGGTGGCGACCGCGTTCTATCTGTTCATCCTGACCACATCGAATCCGTTCGCGCGCCTCGCCAACCCGCCGATCGAGGGCCGCGATCTCAATCCGGTGCTGCAGGACATCGGCCTCGCCGTGCATCCGCCGATGCTCTATCTCGGCTATGTCGGCTTCTCGATCTCGTTCTCGTTCGCAATCGCAGCCCTGCTCGAAGGCCGCATCGATGCCGCCTGGGCGCGCTGGGTGCGGCCGTGGACCCTGATGGCCTGGATCTTCCTGACGCTCGGCATCGCCATGGGCTCGTACTGGGCCTATTACGAGCTCGGCTGGGGCGGCTGGTGGTTCTGGGACCCGGTCGAGAACGCCTCGCTGATGCCCTGGCTCGCCGGCACCGCGCTGCTGCACTCCGCTGTCGTCATGGAGAAGCGCAACGCGCTCAAGGTCTGGACCATCCTGCTGTCGATCCTGACCTTCTCGCTGTCCCTGCTCGGCACCTTCCTGGTGCGCTCCGGCGTCATCACCTCGGTGCACGCCTTCGCCAGCGATCCGACGCGCGGCGTGTTCATCCTCGGCATCCTCGTGCTGTTCATCGGCGGCAGCCTGACGCTGTTCGCCGGCCGCGCCACCGCGCTGAAGCAGGGCGGGCTGTTCGCGCCGATCTCGCGCGAAGGCGCGCTGGTCTTGAACAATCTGCTGCTCACCGTGTCCTGCGCCACCGTGCTGTTCGGCACGCTATACCCGGTGATCATGGAGGCGCTCGACTTCAAGCTCTCGGTCGGCGCGCCGTTCTACAACATCACCTTCGGCCCCTTGTTCGCGCTGTTGCTGCTGATGGTGCCGTTCGGCCCGATGCTGGCGTGGAAGCGCGGCGACCTCGTCGCGGCGGCCCAACGGCTGCTCGCGGCCGGCGTCACGGCGCTGGTGACGATCGCGATCGTCTGGGCCTGGGCGCGCGGCGGCAGCGCGCTGGCGCCGCTCGGCATCGGTCTCGGCGTGTTCGTCATCACCGGCTCGGTCGTCGATCTGGTCGAGCGCAGCGGCGTGGCCCGCGTGCCGTTCAAGACCGCGCTGCACCGGACGGCCGGCCTGCCGCGCTCGGTGTGGGGCACGGCGTTCGCGCATGCCGGCCTTGGCGTCGCGCTGCTCGGCATCGTCTGCGAGACCACCTGGAACAGCGAGCTGATCAGCACGCTGCGTCCGGGCGACGTCCGCAATCTCGCCGGCTACCAGATCAAGTTCGACGGCATGAGCCAGCGCCAGGGCCCGAATTTCAGCGAGGTCGTCAGCACCTTCGTCATCAGCGAGGACGGCAGGCAGCTCAGCGTCCTGACGCCTAGCAAGCGCAGCTTCGCCACCCGCGGCATGTCGACGACGGAAGCCGCGCTGATGACCCGCGGCGTCAGCCAGCTCTACGTCTCGCTCGGCGATGCCACCGCCGACGGCGGGCTGGCCGTGCGCATCTATCACAAGCCGCTGGTGCTCTTGATCTGGTTCGGTCCGGTGCTGATGGCGTTCGGCGGCCTGCTGTCGCTGTCCGACCGGCGCCTGCGCGTCGGCGCGCCGCGGCCGGCGCGCGCCGCGCGCGCTGCAGCCGGCGGAGTAGGGCGGATGCGACGCAGTCTCGGCTTCCTCGCGCTCGCGCTGCTGCTGCTTGCCGCACCGGTCGCGCATGCCGTGCAGCCCGACGAGGTCATGTCGGACACCGCCAAGGAGCAGCGCGCCCGCGCGCTGTCGCGCGAGCTGCGCTGCATGGTCTGCCAGAACCAGTCGATCGACGATTCCGATGCGCCGCTGGCGCGCGACCTGCGCCTGCTGGTGCGCGAGCGTCTCGCCGCCGGTGATAGTGACAATCAGGTGCTGGATTTCCTGGTCGCGCGCTACGGCCAGTTCGTGCTGCTGAAGCCGCGGTTCGAGCGCCAGACCCTCCTGCTGTGGCTGCTGCCGCCGGTGCTGCTGCTCGGCGGTGGCCTGGCGCTGTGGTGGCAGGTCCGCCGCCGCGGCCAGCACGGCGCGGAGGCCACGCCGAAGCTGACGGCCGAGGAGGAGGCGCGCCTCGCCGCGCTGATGGCCGCCGAGCAGCCGCCGGCGACGTGATGATCCGCTAACGTCACGATCCCCTGCCAGTTAGTTACTCCGTCATGCCCGGGCTTGACCCGGGCATCCACGTGGATCCCAGAGTGCCGGACGACGTGGATGGCCGGGTCAAGCCCGGCCATGACGACGGAGAGAGGCGGGCTGAAAGCGCGCGTGGTGCGAAGGCCGGCTGTCGCGAGTAAGAAGCGTGCGCAGCAAATGAGAACGCGCCGTCGATCCGCAAAACCCCCGTGCTTTCCCGTGCTCCGCACCTACCCGCGCTTTCAGCTTATTTTACCTTTGTCTGGAAGTGTGCGTTGACATTCCGTCTGACGTACCCGGGCAAAGCCGATGTTCTCCAACAGCAATCTGACGATCCGCTTCCTCGTGGGAGGCGTCGTCGCCTCTCTCCTCATGCTGTTGGCGATCGGCGGCGGCACCGGCTTCATCGCGGTGCTCTATCTCAACAACCAGATCACCAGCCTGTCGTCGGACTTCGCCAATCTCAGCGGTCCCGCCCGTGATCATGCGATGCTGATCTATCAGCAGGCGCAGTCGGCGTTCTCCTACTTCCTGATGGCCTGCGCGGCCATCGCCGTGTTCGCCAGCGCCGTCTGCCTGATGACCTATGCCGCCGTGCAGAACGGCATCCTGCGCCCGCTCGCCGCGATGGTCTCGGCCATGCGCGACGTCGCCGACCAGAAATACGACACGTCGATTCCCGGCCTCGGCCTCAGCAACGAGATCGGCCAGCTCGCGGGCGCGCTCGAGGTGTTCAAGACCAACGGCATCGAGCGCCAGCGCCTCACCGCGCGCGAATTGCAGGAGGCGCAGCGCCAGGGCGAGCGCTCGCGCTTTCTCGACGGCCGCATCCATTCCTTCAACGACCTCGTCGCAAGCGTCGTCAGCAGCGTGGCGTCCTCGGCCATCCGGCTGAAGAGCAATGCCGAGACCCTGTCGCGCGCCGCCAACGACACCTCGGCCAAGGCGAATGCGGTCGAGGCCGCCGCCAACCACGCCAATCGCAGCGTCCAGACCGTGGCCGGCTCGACCGAGGAGATGACGAGCTCGATCGGCACCATCAGCCGCCGCGTCTCCGACGCCACCCAGCGCGCCGAGGGCGCGGCCTCGCAGGCCGAGAAGAGCAAGAACACCATCCACGCGCTGTCGGACGCCGCCGAGAAGATCGGCGCCGTCGTCCAGCTCGTGCAGGCGATCGCCTCGCAGACCAATTTGCTGGCGCTGAACGCCACCATCGAGGCCGCCCGCGCCGGCGAGGCCGGCCGGGGCTTCTCGGTCGTCGCCTCGGAGGTGAAGAACCTTGCCAACCAGACCAGCAAGGCGACCGACGAGATCTCGGCCCACGTCGCCAGCATCCAGGGCATCACCGCCGAGACCCGCGGCGCCATCGACGGCATCTCGACCACGCTCAGCGAGATCAGCGCCATCATGTCCGGCATCGAGGTCGACACCTCGCAGCAGCGCAACGCCACCCAGGACATCTCCCGCAGCGTCCAGGAAGCCGCCCGCGGCACCCTCGACGTCTCCAACCACATCGCCCAGATCAGCTCCACCTCCGCCGAAACCGGCCGCCTCGCCACCGACGCCCGCGACGCCGCCGGCGAGCTGTCGCAACAGGCCGAGACGCTGAAGCGCGAGGTCGATGCGTTCATCGTGAGCGTGAAGGCAAGTTGATCGGGCGGCTAGCGCCGCGCGACAACAGCCAGCCATCATCTCCGCCGTCATTCCGGGGCATTCGCGGCACGCGAATGAGCCCGGAATCCATAACCACGAGCGGTTGTGGTGGCGACGGGCCGTTTCGGCGTATTGCTCCACCAACTGCGAGTCGTGGCTATGGATTCCGGGCTCGCGCTCACGCGCGCCCCGGAATGACGGCGGCGAGAGCGTCGTCCCCGCCATGACGCGAAGCCGTCGCCCAGCCCTCCGCTGTCGTCCCTGCGAACGCAGGGACCCATAGCCACAGGGAGATGCTGTTGTGCGGGATGTCGGACCAGTCTTGTTTCACGACAACCGCCGCGGAGTGCGTTCATCGTGAGCGTCAAGGCGAGCTGATCAGCCGGCCAGCGCCGCACGACAACAGCCAGCCATCGTCTCCGCCGTCATTCCGGGGCATTCGCGGCACGCGAATGAGCCCGGAATCCATAACCACGAGCGGTCAAGATGGCGACGGGCTGTCGCTACATCTCGCTCCAACATCGACAGCCGTGGTTATGGATTCCGGGCTCGCGCTGTCGCGCGCCCCGGAATGACGGCGGAGAGAGCGTCGTCTCCCACCATCACGCGAAGCCGTCACCCAGTTCTCCGCTGTCGTCCCTGCGAACGCAGGGACCCATAACCACAGGGAGATGCTGTTGTGCGGGATGTCGGACCAGTCTTGTTTCACGACAACCGCCGCGGAGTATGGGTCCCTGCGTTCGCAGGGACGACATCGGAGTTGGTGGAGGCCGCTCGCGTCACACCGGCAGCTGCGAGCCGCGGCCGTCTAACCCGCTATTAGTAAATATCCCCCATCGTGCATACAGCACAGCTATGAGTCGCCGGACAGGCGGCCGATGCTGCGGGGCAGGCGCGTAGCGACGTCAGTTCGCCCGCCTGCCGCTCTTGGGGGAGCGGACGAGGACATGATGAGCTTGAAGATCAGGGGGCGTCTCTACGCCGGCTTTGCGGCGCTCATCGTCGCCGGCGCTGTGATGGCGGCCGTGGCGGTGTGGAATCTGTGGGCGGTGCGCGACCAGGTCGCGAGCATGTCGGCGCTGTCGGACGCGACCGCGCGCATCCTGCAGATCTCCAACCATTTGCAGGCGATCCAGCGCGCCAACCTGCGCTACATCCACGACGCCAACGAGCCGGCGCTCAAGGAGGCCGCCGAGCGCGAGGCGGCGGCGACCGCGCTGCTGCAGGCGGCCACCGCCGGTTGGCTGTCGGCGGAGCAGCGCAAGCTCTATGGCGATCTCACCGGCGAGATCGCGCAGATGAAGACCCAGCGCGATCAGTTGCAGGATGCGGTCAAGCAGATGAAGACCGGCCGCGCCGCGCTGCTGCCGGGCGGCGAGGACCTCGCCGCCAAGGCCGCCAAGCTGTCGATCGCCGCGCGCATCAGCAAGGAGCCGGAGGTCATGACCGCGGTCGCGGACATCGACGCCCGCCTGCAGCTCGTCCGCATCGCGACCTGGCGCTTCCTGGCGCTGCGCGACACCAAGTCCGCCTCCGCCTTCCGCGCCGGCGTCGACAATGTCGAGCAGCGGCTCGCCACGCTGGAGGGCGCGTCGCCGCCGGCGGGCGTGCTGGCCGCGATCGCGCCGGTGAGGGCCTCGCTGGAGCTGAACAAGACCGCGTTCGAGGCCACCGCCGCCGCCGCGCTGAAGTCCGAGGACATCTACGCCACCGCGATCGAGCCGCTGATCGCCCGGAGCATCGACACGCTCAAGGCCGCCGAGGCCGGCGTGAATGCCGACTATCACGCTTCTCGCGCGCGCGCCGAGGGCGCCATCGACAGCACCATCTCGCTGCAGATGCTGGTCGGCGCCGCCGCCATCCTGTTCGGCTGCCTCGTCGCGGTCCTGATCGCGCGCAGCATCGTCGGCCCGCTGGCGTCGATGACGCGGGCGATGGGGCGGCTCGCGAGCGGCGACGTCGCCGTCGAAATTCCCGGCCGCGGCGCCAGCGACGAGATCGGCGCCATGGCGACGGCGATCCAGGTGTTCAAGGACAACATGGCCGAGACCGAGCGGCTGCGCGCCGAGCATGCGGACGCCGAGGCGCGCCGCGAGCACGAGCGCCGGGACGACATGGCGAAGCTCGCCCGCCAGTTCGAGCAGGCGGTCGGCGAGATCGTCGATGCGGTGTCGCACGCCTCTAGCGAGCTCGAAGCCTCTGCCGGGACGCTGACCAGCACGGCCGCGCGCGGCCAGGACCTGTCGGCCGACGTCGCCGCCGCCTCGCAGGAGGCCTCGTCCAACGTGCAGACGGTGGCCTCCGCCGCCGAGCAGCTGTCGTCCTCGGTCAGCGAGATCTCCCGCCAAGTGCAGGAATCCGCGCGCATCGCCAGCGAGGCCGTGGCGCAGGCCAACCGCACCAATGAGCGCGTCGGCACCCTGTCGAAGGCCGCGACCCGCATCGGCGACGTGCTCGAGCTGATCAGTAGCATCGCCGGCCAGACCAATTTGCTGGCGCTCAACGCCACCATCGAGGCGGCGCGCGCGGGCGAAGCCGGCCGCGGCTTCGCGGTCGTCGCGGCCGAAGTCAAGGCGCTGGCCGAGCAGACCGCCAAGGCCACCGGCGAGATCGCCCAGCAGGTCTCCGGCATCCAGGCCGCCACCGCGGAGTCGGTCGGCTCGATCAAGGAGATCGGCAGCACCATCGGCCGCCTGTCGGAGATCGCAGCGGCCGTCTCCGCCGCCGTCGAAGAGCAGGGCGCCGCGACGCAAGAAATCTCCCGCAACGTCCAGCACGCCGCCAACGGCACCCAGCGCGTCTCCCGCAACATCGACGACGTGCAGCGGGGAGCGTCGGAGACGGGGTCTGCGTCGTCGCAGGTGCTGTCGGCGGCACGGTCGCTGTCGGCGGAGAGCGGGCGGCTGAAGCGCGAGGTGAGCAGGTTCCTTGGGTCGTTGCAGGTGGCGTGATGGGAGCACGGTGTGTAGCTCCGGCGTCGGACGAGTAGGGCGGATTAGCGCAGCGTAATCCGCCATCGCCACCCGACCACTAACGCGGCGGCTTACGTCTTCGGCTAAGCCGCCCTTCGGATCGTCGATGGGCGAGCCGTCACCAAGCGCTCCGCTGTCGTCCCGGACAAGCGTGCGCAGCACGCGCCGATCCGGGACCCATAACCACAGGAAGATGTCGTTGGCGAGATGTGGGACCAGTCGTTCTAAGCAAGGACCGCCGCGGATTATGGGTCCCCGCGTTCGCGGGGACGACGGTGGAGTTTGTGGCGGCTGCTCGCGTCACACCTGCGGCTGAAAATACATGGCGCGATCCGGGAACACACGAGCTTCAGAGATAAACCTTGGTGTCGCAACGTTCGTCCGGCTGTGCTTGCTCCTGATCATGCTGGCCAAGCCGATCGGAGAAGCGACAAAATAAACCGGACGTCGATGAAGTAAACGTGCTGATTTCCACCGCGTATCATTATTCCAGCAAGTCCTACGAAGTAGGAATTCCTGTCTCGTGCGATATGATAGATGGGGCCGCCACTCAAGCCGTCTTGAGAAAAAGGCGTCTTGCCTGTGATCTTTATACGATGCACATGCCGGGCATGGCTCGCTCCGATGTAGTTTCCGGTGGTGACTACCTGTTTTAGATGTACATGCGGGATCTCGTAGTCAACGCTTCGGTACTCCGTAGGATAACCAAACAGGTAGAATTGAGTGTCGGAATTTCCGTTCCACGCATCGCTCTCCTGGATTGGAAAGAATGCCGATTCAAGATTTGGAGATTGATAGTTTTCAGGCACGAACTCCATTGCCTGTAGATCGTTGAAATCTTCGTCAATACTGCTGCTATCGGTGCTTACGAAAAGAAGGCGCGATCCCGACACAAGTATCTTTCCGTCCTCGATTGGGATCGTGACATCATCAGGTGCGTAATCTTTCGTTTGGTGGCGACACCATAAAAGAAAGTACTTGTCGTGCCATCGAACTGCCGTTGCGGAGCCTAGAAAACAATATGGGAACTGCTCGTGGCCAGTGAGACAGAAAGTTTGCTTGGTGTACCTCGCCAGCACCGTTTCAGTGTTGCGAGCAGGCACCCATAGTCTTCCCACACGTACAGCAGAAGCTCCGACCCATAATGTGAGATTGCGTATCACTGTTGGGGCGCTCGCTTCGCGGCGTCGTCAAGCTGATTGGAGATGCCTGACAGCAATGCAATGACTGGCGAATTGAATCGCAAGCTAGAGTATCAGAGTTCATTCGGAGCGGGGTGTTGCCTGAAGTTGCAATCCCGAAAATTTATAGGGATTACGGCTGATCGTTTCCCGAATTTCGTTGCGGCCCTTCCTATTAGCCAAATCGTGGGGTCGTAAAATGGGTGGCTTTATTCCGAAAATCAAAAATCCTCTTGCGTTCTCCCCCAAATCACCCGTATCTTCCACCGCGTTCCGTACCGCTGATGGAGCGTATCGCGATCGTCACGGACGCGGGTTGCGGAATGCGATGGACGCGGGCTGCCGCAGCGGGGCTTTGGCCTCGCCGACGAACGGCGGATCACGGATGTGAAATCGTGTGGTCCTGGTCGCCCGATGCTGCGGCCAAGCCGGTGGTGATGATCCGCCGGTGACGGGGGCAAGACAGCCGGTCCCCGGGGAGATCACGTATAACCGTTAACACCATCGCACAGGGAGGGCCGGGCGTGTTCGGCCAGACCTGTGGTACCTGCCGCCTGCATTTTTTTCCGCAGGCGGGCCACGGGCGCGGCCAGCGCCCGGCCTTCCCTGTGCCCCTCGCTGCGAGGGTGCGAGTTCAAGGGCATGACTCGGGCGCGGGATGCGTCGCGAGGATGAAGATGCGTATCTCCAAGGGCTGTTTGATCGTGTGGATCGAGATCTCTCCGCGTCATTGCGAGCGCAGTGTTCAGCCCGGGGACATAGCTGACGGGTGTTCGGGGAGATGGTTGACACTTCAAAATCGGCTCGATTCGTCAAGCAGAGAGGCGAGCGATGCCGTGGCGAGAGGTGTCTGTCATGGACCAGCGACGAGAGTTTGTGATGCTTGCCAAGCAGGAAGGGGCGAACCGGCGGGAGCTGTGTCGGCGGTTCGGCATCAGCCCTCAGACGGGCTACAAATGGATCCAGCGGCATGACGCTGGGGACACGGCGCTGGCGGATCGGTCGCGGCGGCCTCATCGAAGTCCGGAGCGCACCGCGGCTGCGACCGAGCAGCAGATTGTCGCATTGCGCGATGCTCACCCGGCCTGGGGCGCGCGCAAGCTCGCACGGTGTCTTGAGCGTGATGGTCAAGCTGTCCCGGCGATATCTACCGTGCACACCATCCTGCGCCGCTACGATCGAGTGGTCGAGCCTGCAGGCGCGCCCGGACAGCCCTACACGCGGTTCGAGAAGGATGCGCCCAATCAGCTGTGGCAGATGGACTTCAAGGGGCACAGTGCGCTGGAGAACGGTGTGTCCTGTGATCCGCTGACAGCGTTGGACGATCACTCCCGCTTCTCGTTGTGCCTGGCGGCTTGTGACAACGAGCGCGGCTCTACGGTCAAAGGACATTTGGAGACGACGTTCCGCCGTTATGGACTGCCGGATGCGATGTTCGTCGACAATGGTGGCCCCTGGGGATTTACCCTCGAAGACCCCTGGACCGCGTTGACGGTCTGGCTTCTGAAGCTCGGCGTTCGAACGATCCACAGCCGGCCCTACCATCCTCAGAGCCGCGGCAAGAACGAACGCTTCCACCGTAGTCTGAAGGCCGAGGTGTTTGCCTTCAGGCGCTACCGTGATCTTCCCGATGTCCAGCGGGCACTCGACGGATGGCGCTCCATCTACAATCTCGACCGGCCGCACGAGGCCTTGAACTTCGACGTGCCGGCAAGCCGCTATCAACCGAGCCAACGTGCGATGCCAGACCGGCTTCCGATCGTCGAATACGACGAGGGTGAGAGCATCCGTTCCGTGTCGAGCACGAAGGCCTACGTCAGTTTCGAGGGGCGGCTCTGGAAAGTCCCGCAAGCCTTCCGAGGTGAGCGGCTGGCTATCCGGCCACTCAGTGCCGACGGAAAGTTCGGAATTTTCTTTGCCGCACATCAGATCGCAGCGATTGATCTGCGCGACCCCAAAACTGTCAACTATGTCCCCGAACAGGTGTAATCTATGTCTCCGGGCTGAACAGCAGCGAAGCAATCCAGAGTCGGGTTCGCAGCCCTGGATTGCTTCGCTGCGCTCGCAATGACGGAGATTGGGGTGGGAGCTTGCGCGACATTGAATGCGCGGGTGATCCCGCATGTCGCTTCGCTCATGCGGGCTACGGGCGGTCGCAGTCGGAAATGGGATGGGCGGATGAGCGCAAGCGTCATCCGCTGACGTCGCCGGGCCGGTGGGCGGGGTGGCGGGTTACGCCTGCGGCCAACCCGCCCCACGGGGGTTACGACTTTGGTTGGAACGGCCAAAATGATGGCCGCTACGGGGCGGCCGGGACGCTGGCAAGCCCCTGGTCTCGCAAGGCTTTTCCGCCTCGCTCCACCATCTGCGCCATTCCGCCGCAGTGTTCGTGTCCATCCATTACAGAAGTTTAACGCCGCAGCCAGCACGCCGTAAGGCGGCAGCCCCCATCTTCACTGGCGAACGGGGCGCACAGCCCGGGACCCAAGTTTTAGACCTTGACCAAAATCGCTTGCGGAGAAAACCGTATGACTGACCGTCCGACCGACCTGTCCTCCCTTCCGTCCTATCGCCAGCCCCGGCGCGGGCTGTTCTCGGCGCGCAAGTTCGCGCTGATGGCCTCCGTGGTCGCGGGCCTCGGCGTCGCCGCCTATGGCCTGTCGCCGCAGGGGGCGCCGGTCGATCTGTTCTCGACCTCGGCGCACGCGCAGGTCGCCAACGAGGTCAGCAAGGTCGCGCGCCCGGTCGGCTTCGCCGACATCGTGGAGCGGGTGAAGCCGTCGGTGATTTCGGTCAAGGTCAACATCGCCGAGAAGGTCGCCAAGGACGACAGCGACGACGATACGCCGTTCCAGCCGGGCTCGCCGATGGAGCGCTTCTTCCGCCGCTTCGGTGGTGAGAACGGCATTCCCGGCATGCCGGGCCGCGGCGGCCGCGGTGGCGGTCGCGCCGTGACCGGGCAGGGCTCCGGCTTCTTCATCTCCGCCGACGGCTATGCCGTGACGAACAACCACGTGGTCGACGGCGCCAACAAGGTCGAGGTGACGACCGACGACGGCAAGACCTACAGCGCCAAGGTGATCGGCACCGACCCGCGCACGGATCTGGCGCTGATCAAGGTCGAGGGCAGCACGAACTTCCCGTTCGCCAAGCTCGCCGACGGCAAGCCGCGCATCGGCGACTGGGTGCTGGCGGTCGGCAACCCGTTCGGCCTCGGCGGCACGGTGACGGCCGGCATCGTCTCGGCGGTCGGCCGCGACATCGGCAACGGCCCGTATGACGATTTCATCCAGATCGACGCGCCCGTGAACAAGGGCAACTCCGGCGGTCCGGCGTTCGATGTCGACGGCAATGTCGTCGGCGTCAACACCGCGATCTACTCGCCCTCCGGCGGCAGCGTCGGCATCGCGTTCTCGATCCCCGCCTCGACGGTGAAGAGCGTGGTGGCGCAGCTCAAGGACAACGGCTCGGTCAGCCGCGGCTGGATCGGCGTGCAGATCCAGCCGGTGACGCAGGACATCGCCGACAGCCTCGGCATGAAGAAGGCCGAGGGCGCGCTGGTCGCCGAGCCCCAGGCCAACGGTCCGGCGGCGAAGGCGGGCATCCAGTCCGGCGACGTCATCACCGCGGTCAACGGCGAGCCGGTGAAGGACGCGCGTGAGCTCGCCCGCACCATCGGCGGCATCGCGCCGGGCGCCTCGGTCAAGCTCAACGTCCTGCACAAGGGCGAGGACAAGACCATCAACCTGACGCTCGGCAAGCTGCCGAACACGATCGAGGCCAAGGCCGACACCGGCGGCGACAATGCGAGCCCGACCCGCGGCGCCGACGTGCCGAAGCTCGGCATGACCGTGGCGCCCGCGTCGAGCGTCGCCGGTGCCGGCAAGGACGGCGTCGTCGTCACCGAGGTCGACCCGAAGAGCGCGGCGGCCGATCGCGGCTTCAAGGAAGGCGACGTCATCCTGGAGGTCGCGGGCAAGTCGGTGACCTCCGCCGGTGACGTGCGCGAAGCGATCAACGCCGCCAAGGCCGACAACAAGAACAGCGTGCTGATGCGTGTGAAGAGCGGCGGGCAGTCGCGCTTCGTCGCGGTGCCGCTGGCCAAGGGCTGAGCGAGGGCCAAGGCCCTTACGAGATTAGGCCCTTACGAGATGGGAGACCGCCGGCATGTGCCCCCGCGCCGGTGGCTCTTCCTGGGGGCGGGCTTAAAGTTCCGCTCCCGCAAACCTTCCGTTGGACAACGCCCCCCTCCGTCGGAAGGAACTCGGGCGGTGAGGTCCCCCAGCCTCACCGCCCACTTTGCTGCCGATCAACCCCGGGCCCATGCCGCCTTGCACGGAAACGGCGGCCGGTCCATGTAGATGGACATCGAACCGTGACCGCCGCCCCCGTTTCCGCAATGCGCCTCCTGATCATCGAAGACGACCGCGAGTCCGCCGACTATCTGGTCAAGGCGTTCCGCGAGGTCGGACATGTCGCAGACCTCGCCAGCGACGGCGAGGAGGGGCTCGCCATGGCCGACGGCGGGGATTACGACGTGCTGGTGGTCGACCGCATGCTGCCCAAGCGCGACGGCCTGTCGCTGATCGGCGCGCTGCGCGACAAGGGCAACCGGACGCCCGTGCTCATTCTGTCGGCGCTCGGCCAGGTCGATGACCGCATCAAGGGCCTGCGCGCCGGCGGCGACGATTATCTGCCGAAGCCCTATGCCTTCGCCGAGCTGCTCGCCCGCGTCGAGGTGCTGTCGCGCCGCCATGGCGGCCCGGCCGAGGAGACGACCTACAAGGTCGGCGATCTCGAGCTCGACCGGCTGTCGCACCGGGTCGCGCGTGGCAAGGACGAGCTGACGCTGCAGCCGCGCGAGTTCCGCCTGCTCGAATATCTCATGAAGCATGCCGGGCAGGTGGTGACGCGCACGATGCTCCTGGAGAACGTCTGGGATTATCATTTCGATCCGCAGACCAACGTGATCGACGTCCACATCTCGCGGCTGCGCTCCAAGATCGACAAGGGGTTCGACCGCCCGCTGCTCCACACCATCCGCGGCGCGGGGTACATGATCCGTGACGGCCTTCGGTAAGCTGATCCGCACCACGGCGTTCCGGCTGACGCTGGTCTATCTGCTGTTGTTTGCGCTGTTCGCCGCCTCGCTGCTCGGCTATTTCGCCTGGAACACCCGCCGGCTCATCACCGAGCAGATCTCGACCACGGTCACCTCCGAGATCAGCGAGATGACTGACATCTTCGCCCGCTGGGGCCTGCGCGGAATCGTCGGCGCGATCGAGAGCCGCGCGCTGCGGCCGGGCGCCAATCTCTATCTCATCACCACGCCGACCGGGCAGGCGATCGCCGGCAATGTCGGCTCGCTGGCGCCGGGCGTGATGGGCTCGTCCGGCTGGTCGGAGACGTTCTACCGGCGGCTCGACGACAGCACCGAGCACAGCCATCGCGCGCTGGTCTATGTCACGCAGCTCTCCAGCGGTTTTCGGCTTTTGATCGGCCGCGATCTCGAGGAGCGCCGCCGCCTGTTCGGCATCGTCGCCAAGGCGGCGCAATGGTCGGTGCTGGTGGTGGTGGTGCTCGGCATCGGCGGCGGCATCTTCGTCGCGCGGCGCGTGCTGCACCGGATCGATGCCATGACCGGCACCACGCGGCGGATCATGGATGGCGATCTCTCCGGCCGTCTGCCGGTCGGGCGCAGCGGCGACGAGCTCGATCGCCTGGCCGAAAATCTCAACGCGATGCTGGAGCGCATCGAGGCGCTGATGACCGGCCTCAAGGAGGTCTCCGACAACATCGCGCATGATCTCAAGACGCCGCTGACGCGGTTGCGCAACCGCGCCGAGGAGGCGCTGGCGAAGTCGCGCTCCGAGGACGAATATCGCGCCGCGCTGGAGCGCACGATCGAGGAATCCGACGGCCTGATCCGCACCTTCAACGCGCTCTTGATGATCGCGCGGGCGGAGTCCGGGCAGGCGCGCGGCGACATGGTCGAGTTCGATGCGGCCGAGGTCGCCGGCGGCATCCACGAATTGTACGAGCCGCTGGCCGAGGACAATGAGATGACCTTGCGGGTCAAGGCCGCGGCGGCGCCGGTGCATGGCAATCGCGAGCTGATCAGCCAGGCGCTCGCCAATCTCGTCGAGAACGCGATCAAATACGGCAAGCCGGCGGCGCTGCCGCTCGATGCCTCCGCCGCCGCTGATAGCCGCGAAATCCTGATCGAGGCGCGGCGCGAGGGCGGACAGGTGCTGCTCAGCGTGACCGATCATGGCGAGGGCATTCCCGAGGCCGAGCGCAAGCGCGCCGTCGAGCGTTTCGTGCGGCTGGAGGCGAGCCGCACTTTGCCCGGTTCCGGCCTCGGTCTCAGCTTGGCGTCCGCCGTCGCGACCCTGCATGGCGGCGAGCTCCGGCTCGCCGATGCCAGGCCGGGGCTGATCGCGACGCTGGTGCTGCCGGCTGGTGCCGGCGTGCCCGCGAAGCTTGCGGCGCCGGCGCAGGATGTGCCACAGAAGGCCGCATGATCTCATCCGCGCCGGGAAACGCGGACGGGCAGACGCTGGCCGAACGTTTCGTTGCCGGCCCACATGTCCGTGCGCCCGACAAAGCCGAACAGCGCCTCCACGAGTGGCTCGCCGAGCTCGAGCCGTCCTTGGCCGCCTCGCTCCACCAGCTGCTCGCCGACGGCTGGCCGCGAACCATCCTGCTCGGGATTGCCGAGTGCTCGCCCTATCTGTTCGATCTCGTCCGCGCCGACGGCCATCGCCTGGACCGTCTTTTGCGCAGCGAGCCGCAGGCGCATCTCGCCGAGCTGATCGCCCGCACCGGCCGCGAGGTGTTTGCCGCTTCCAGCGAAGCCGAGGTGATGAGCCTGCTGCGCCGGCTGAAATCCGAGGCGGCGCTCTTGATCGCGCTGTGCGACATCGGCGGCGTGTGGCCGGTGATGCAGGTGACGGCGGGGCTGACCGACGTCGCGGTGTCCTCGGTGCAGATGGCGCTGCGGTATCTGCTGCGCCTGGAGACGGTGCGCGGCCGGCTCGCGCCCGTCGATGCCGACGATCCGGAGCAGGGCAGCGGCCTGTTCGTGCTCGCGATGGGCAAGATGGGGGCGGGCGAGCTCAACTATTCGAGCGACATCGACCTGATCGTGTTCTTCGATCCCGAGATCAACTCGCTGGCGCGCGACATCGAGCCGCAGCCGTTCTTCGTCCGCGTGACGCAAGCGATGGCGCGGCTGCTGCAGAGCCGCACCGCGGACGGCTATGTGTTCCGCGTCGATCTCCGGCTGCGGCCGGATCCGGCCTCGACGCAGGTGGCGATGTCGACCGAGGCAGCGCTGCATTACTACGAGCGCGAGGGCCGCACCTGGGAACGCGCCGCGATGATCAAGGCGCGGGTCTGTGCCGGCGACGTCGTCGCGGGCGAGGCGATGCTGGCGGAGCTGTCGCCGTTCGTATGGCGCAAGCATCTCGACTTCCAGGCGCTGACCGACGTCCACGACATGAAGCGGCAGATGCAGGTCTATCGCGGCCACAGCGAGATCGCGGTCGAAGGCCACAACGTCAAGGTCGGGCGCGGCGGCATCCGTGAGATCGAGTTCTTTGCCCAGACCCAGCAGTTGATCGCCGGCGGCCGTCATCCCGAGCTGCGCGTCCGTCCGACTTTGCAGGCGCTCGACGTGCTCACCGCCAGCAAGTGGATCACGGAGCAGGCGCGCGACGAGCTCACCACGGCTTATGAGTTCCTGCGCAGGGTCGAGCACCGGCTGCAGATGATGGCGGACGAGCAGATCCACAGCCTGCCCGACGATGTCGAGGGCGTGAGCCGCTTCGCATGCTTCTTCGGCTACGACAGCCGCGAGCGGTTCGCGACCGATCTGCTGTTCCATCTCGACGTCGTGCAGGGACACTACGCCCGGCTGTTCGAGGGCGATCCCACCGGCACCGTCAGCCTGCCGGCGGTGAACTACGGCGCCGGTCCCGACGAGCCGCGCCTGATGGAGCATCTTGCCGGATTGGGCTTCCGCGATCCGGTGATGGTCGCCAAGACCCTGCAGCAATGGCTGGCGGGCGAGTACCGCGTGTTCCGCACGGATGCGACGCGCACCGCGTTCACCGATTTCCTGCCCGCGCTGATCGATGGCCTCGCGCATGCCGACGAGCCGGATCGCGCCGTCGTGGCCTTCGACCGCTTCCTGCAGGCGCTGCAACTCGGCGGCCGCCTGATCACCCTGCTCGGGCAGAACCGCGACCTCGTGGCGCTCGTCGCGCTCGTGCTCGGGGCGGCGCCCCGGCTCGGCGACATGCTGGCGCGGCAGCCGCGGCTGATGGACGGCCTGATCGATCCGCGCTTCTTCGGCGCGATTCCCGACCGGCGCGAATTGTCAGAGCGGCTGGCGTCGACGCTAAAGGATGCCGGGACCTATGAGGAGTTTCTCGATCGTCTCAGGCTGTTCGGTCAGGAGAGCCTGTTCCTAATCGGCACGCGCATCCTCTCCGGCACGGTGTCGGCGCAGCAGGCCGGCACCGCGTTCGCCGACGTCGCCGAGGGCATCGTGCACACCGTGCATGATCTCGTGACGGAGCGCTTCGCCGCCCAGCACGGCCGCATCAAGGGCCAGGAGACCGCGATCGTCGCGATGGGGCGGCTCGGCGCGCGCGAAATGACGGCTTCGTCCGATCTCGACCTGATCCTGCTCTACGACTTCGACGGCGATGCGCCGGATTCCGACGGCGAGCGCTCGCTGCAGGGCGCGCACTACTTCGCGCGCTTCACCCAGCGGCTGATCTCGGCCTTCACCTCGCGCACCAATTACGGCGTGCTCTACGACATCGACATGCGGCTGCGGCCGTCGGGCCGCGCCGGCCCGCTGGCCTCGCACATCGACTCCTTTGCGCATTACCAGGAGCAGGAGGCGTGGACCTGGGAGCACATGGCGCTGACGCGGGCACGGGTGATCTCGGCGTCGCCGGCGTTTCGGGCCCGGATCGAGGAGATCATCCAGGCCGCGCTGCAGCGTCCGCGCGACAGGACCGCGATCGCGCGCGACGTCGCCGACATGCGCCGCGCGATCGCGGCCGAGAAGGGCGAGGCCGATCTGTGGGACCTCAAGCACGCCGCCGGCGGCATGGTCGACATCGACTTCGTCGCGCAATATCTGCAGCTCGTCCACGCCGCGACGACGCCGGAGATTCTCGATGTCAGCACGCTTGCAGTGCTCGACAATGCCGAGCGGCTCGGCGTGCTGCCGCGCGCTGAAGCCGTGATCCTGCGTCAGGCCGCGCGGCTGTATCACGATCTGACGCAGATCGTGCGGCTGTGCGTCAGCGACAAGTTCAAGCCGGATCAGGCCGGCGAGGACCTGCTGCGGGTGATGGCCCGGGCGGGCGACGCGCCGGATTTCTCGGCGCTCGAGGCGCGGCTGCGCGAAACGCAGACCGAAGTGCGGCGCGTGTTCACCGCACTCGTGGAGGGATGACCCGACCAGCCGCGCGGTAGGACGGCCGGCCGCCTATGCCTTTTCCTTGGCGACCGCGGCATCTTTCAGCCGGCCGATCGCTTCCTTCACCGCCGGGTCGAGGCCGGCGCCGCCGGCGTCGTGGTGCGCATAGATCGTCTTGAGCATGCGCGGATCCCAGAACTTCTTGATGTGCTCGGCGACGCCGGCGACCTCCTTCTCCTGTCCCTGGCTCTGGAAGAACTTGCCGATCTGGTTGGCCATGTAGACGAGGCGCTCGGAGGGGTTATGCGACATGGGTGTTGTCCGTCTGTGTTGATCGCGCGCCGGTCTCGGCGCTCGCGACGATCCGTTCGGGATGGGTGAAGATTTCGAAGCCGTCGTTGCGGGCCACCGCAATCAGCGTGATGCCGGCGGCCTCGGCCATGCGAATGGCGAGCGCGGTCGGGGCGGAGACCGCGACCATGATGGGTGCGCCCATGGCAGCAGCCTTCTGCACCAGTTCGACCGAGACGCGGCTCGTCAGGATCACGATGCCCTCGCTCGCCGCACAGCGCGTTTGCGCGAGGTGGCCAGCGAGCTTGTCGAGCGCGTTGTGGCGGCCGACATCCTCGCGCAAGCCGACGATGCCGCGCGCGGGAGTCCAGAACGCCGCGGCATGCACCGCGCGAGTCTCGTGGTTGAGCTTCTGCAGCGGCTCGATGGCCTCAAGCGCCGCCATGACGTCGCGCGGAGCGAAACGCCGGCCGTCCGGGACATGCGCCGCCGGCCGCACCGCTTCGCTGATCGAATCGATGCCGCACAGGCCGCAGCCGGTGGGGCCGGCGATGTTGCGGCGGCGCTCGGCCAAGCGTTCGGCCTGCGCGTCGGGCAGCCACATCCTGAGCTCGATGCCGTCATCCAGCTCGACGACGTCGAGCGAGATGATGTCGTCGCGGCTCGTGACGAGACCTTCGTTCAGGCTGAAGCCGATGGCGAAGTCGCGGAGGTCTTGCGGCGTCGCCATCATGACGGCCTGGGTGCCGCCATTGTAGGTCAGTGCGACCGCGGTCTCCTCCGGCACGCGGCGGTGGCCCTCGGTGAGGGCTCCGTCGCGCCAGACCAGACGATCCGCGATGCGCACTGCATCGGTCATGCTACTCCGCTGCCTCCACGACCGGGGCGATGCGGCGCGAGTTGCGGGCCTGCTCGTCATAGGCTTTCTGCCAGTCCGACGGTCCGTTGGACTGCGACACCTGCACTGCCGTGACCTTGTACTCCGGACAGTTGGTGGCCCAGTCCGAATAGTCCGTGGTGATGACGTTGGCCTGGGTCAGCGGATGGTGGAAGGTGGTGTAGACCACGCCGGGGGCGACGCGCTCGGAGATCAGCGCGTGCAGCGTGGTCTCGCCGGCGCGGCTGGTCAGCCGCACCCAGTCGCCGTCGCGGATGCCGCGCTGCTCGGCATCGTGCGGATGGATCTCCAGCACGTCCTCGCCATGCCACACCACGTTCTCGGTGCGCCGCGTCTGGGCGCCGACATTGTACTGCGACAGGATGCGGCCCGTGGTGAGCAGGAGCGGGAAGCGCGGGCCGGTGCGCTCGTCGGTCGCGACATACTCCGTGACCACGAACTTGCCCTTGCCGCGGACGAAGCCGTCGACATGCATGATCGGCGAACCCTCGGGATTCTTCTCGTTGCAGGGCCACTGCACCGAGCCCATCTCCTCGAGCTTCTGGTAGGAGACGCCGGCGAAGGTCGGCGTCAGCGCCGCGATCTCGTCCATGATCTCGGACGGGTGGTTGTACTTCATCTCGAAGCCCATCGCCTTGGCGAGACCGATCGTCACCTCCCAGTCGGCCATGCCGTTGAGCGGGGTCATCACCTTGCGCACCCGCTGGATGCGGCGCTCGGCGTTGGTGAAGGTGCCGTCCTTCTCGAGGAAGGTCGAGCCCGGCAGGAACACGTGGGCGTAGTTGGCGGTCTCGTTCAGGAACAGGTCCTGCACGATGACGCATTCCATCGACGACAGCGCCTGCACCACATGCGTGGTGTTGGGATCCGACTGCAGGATGTCCTCGCCCTGCACGTAGAGGCCCATGAAGGTGCCTTCGATCGCGGAGTCGAACATGTTCGGGATGCGCAGGCCCGGCTCAGGGTTGAGCTTGACGTTCCACATCGCCTCGAACTGGTCGCGCACCGCGTCGCCCGAGATGTGGCGGTAGCCCGGCAGCTCATGCGGGAACGAGCCCATGTCGCACGAGCCCTGCACGTTGTTCTGGCCGCGCAGCGGGTTCACGCCGACGCCGCGGCGGCCAATATTGCCGGTCGCCATCGCGAGGTTGGCGATCGCGATCACCGTGGTCGAGCCCTGGCTGTGCTCGGTCACGCCGAGGCCGTAATAGATCGCGCCGTTGCCGCCCTTGGCGTAGAGCCGGGCCGCGCCGCGGATCGCTTCCGGGTCCACGCCGGAAATGCTGGCGATCGCCTCGGGGCTGTTCTTCTCCAGCGCGACGAACTCGGCCCAGTCCTGGAACTCGCTCCAGTCGCAGCGCTCGCGCACGAAGGTCTCGTTGACGAGGCCTTCGGTGACGATCACATGGGCCAGCGCAGTCAGGATCGCGACATTGGTGCCGGGCAGCAGCGGCAGATGATAGTCGGCCTTGACGTGCGCCGACTTCACGAGGTCGATCTTGCGCGGATCGACGACGATCAGCTTGGCGCCCTGGCGCAGCCGCTTCTTCATGCGCGAGCCGAACACCGGATGCGCATCGGTCGGGTTGGCGCCGATCACCATGATGACGTCGCTGTCCTCGACCGAGTCGAAGTCCTGCGTGCCGGCGGAGGTGCCGAAGGTGGTGGCAAGGCCGTAGCCGGTCGGCGAGTGGCAGACGCGGGCGCAGGTGTCGACATTGTTGTTGCCGAAGCCGGCGCGGATCAGCTTCTGCACCAGATAGGTTTCTTCGTTGGTGCAGCGGGACGAGGTGATGCCGCCGATCGAGTCGCGGCCGTATTTGGCCTGGATGCCGCGCAGCTTGTCGGCGGCGAACTTGAAGGCCTCGTCATAGGAGACCTCGCGCCAGGGCTGGTCGATGGTCTCGCGGATCATCGGCTTGAGGATGCGTTCCTTGTGGGTCGCATAGCCATAGGCGAAGCGGCCCTTGACGCAGGAATGGCCGCGATTGGCCTTGCCATCCTTGTACGGCACCATGCGCACGACTTCCTCGCCGCGCATCTCCGCCTTGAAGGCGCAGCCGACGCCGCAATAGGCGCAGGTGGTGACCGCCGAATGCTCCGGCTGGCCGATCTCGATCACGCTCTTCTCGGTCAGGGTCGCGGTCGGGCAGGCCTGTACGCAAGCGCCGCACGACACGCATTCCGAACCGAGGAAGCTCTCGCTCATGCCCGGCGACACCCGGCTGTCGAAGCCGCGGCCGGAGATGGTCAGCGCGAACGTGCCTTGCACTTCCTCGCAGGCGCGGACGCAGCGCGAGCAGACGATGCACTTGGAGGGATCGTAGGTGAAATACGGGTTCGACTCGTCCTTCGGCAGCCAGGCCGGATTGGCTTCGCCGCAGGCGTCGGCGAACACGTGGTTGTCGCCCTGATAGCCGTAGCGCACGTCGCGCAGGCCGACGGCGCCGGCCATGTCCTGCAGCTCGCAATCGCCATTGGCAGCGCAGGTCAGACAGTCGAGCGGATGGTCGGAGATGTAGAGCTCCATCACGCCCTTGCGCAGCTTCTTCAGCCGCTCGGTCTGGGTGTGAACGACGAGGCCCGCGGCCACCGGCGTGGTGCAGGAGGCCGGGGTGCCGGCGCGGCCTTCGACCTCGACGAGGCAGAGGCGACACGAGCCGAACGCGTCGACCATGTCGGTCGCGCACAGCTTCGGGATCTGCGTTCCGGCCTCCATGGCCGCGCGCATGATCGAGGTGCCCTCGGGAACGGTGATGCTCTGGCCGTCGATGGTGAGCGTGACCATCTTTTCGGACTTGGAGAGCGGTGTGCCGTAATCGGTTTCGTGGATGAGCGACATGGTCGGTGTCCTTGTTCCCGATATCTTATTCCGCAGCCTGCAAGCGCGGCTGCTGGGGGCCGAAATCTTCGCGGAAGTGCTTCAGCGCCGAGAGCACAGGGTAGGGCGTGAAGCCGCCGAGTGCACAGAGCGATCCGAGCTTCATAGTGCCGCAGAGGTCTTCGACCAGGGCGATGTTCTCGGCGACGCGCTCGCCGCGGCGGATCTTGTCGATGGTCTCGGCGCCGCGCGTCGAGCCGATACGGCACGGCGTGCACTTGCCGCAGGATTCGATGGCGCAGAACTCCATCGCGAAGCGGGCCTGCTTCGACATGTCGACGCTGTCGTCGAACACGACGATGCCGCCATGGCCGATCAGGCCGTCCTTGGCGGCGAACGCCTCGTAGTCGAACGGCGTGTCGAACAGGGCGCGGGGGAAGTAGGCGCCGAGCGGGCCTCCGACCTGCACCGCACGGACCGGGCGGCCGGTGAAGGTGCCGCCGCCGATGTCGTCGACCAGCTCGCCCAGCGTGATGCCGAACGCGGTCTCGAACAGGCCGCCGAACTTGACGTTGCCGGCGATCTGGATCGGCATCGTGCCGCGCGAGCGGCCCATGCCGAAATCGGCATAGGCCTTGGCGCCCTCGTCGAGGATGAAGGGGATGGCGGCGAACGACAACAGGTTGTTGACGACGGTCGGCTTGCCGAACAGGCCATGATGGGCGGGCAGCGGCGGCTTGGCGCGGACGATGCCGCGCTTGCCCTCGAGGCTCTCCATCAGCGCGGTCTCTTCGCCGCAGACATAGGCGCCGGCGCCGGTACGCACCTCCAGCTCGAACGTGGCGTTGGAGCCCGCGATCTTGTCGCCGAGCAGGCCGGCCTTCCTGGCGATGTCGATCGCCTTGGTCATGGTCGCGATCGCGTGCGGATATTCCGAGCGCGTGTAGATGTAGCCCTTGGTGGCGCCCACCGCGATGCCGCAGATGGTCATGCCTTCGATCAGGACGAAGGGATCGCCTTCCATCAGCATGCGGTCGGCGAAGGTGCCGCTGTCGCCCTCGTCGGCGTTGCAGATGACGTATTTGCGGTCGGCCGCGGTCTGCGCCACCGTCTTCCATTTGATGCCGGTCGGGAAGCCTGCGCCGCCGCGGCCGCGCAGACCCGAGGTCGTGACCTCGGCGATCACAGCATCGGGCGTCAGCGTCAGGGCGCGGGTCAGGCCCTTGTAGCCGCCATGGGCGCGGTAGTCGTCGAGCGACAGCGGATCGATGATGCCGCAGCGGGCGAAGGTGAGGCGGGTCTGCCGCTTCAGCCACGGGATCTCCTCGGTCAGGCCGAGCGAGAGCTTGTGCGGCTTGTCGGCGACGATCGCATCGAGCAGGGACGGCACGTCGTCTGCCGTCACCGGTCCGAAGCCGAACCGGCCCTGCGCCGTCTCCAGTTCGACCAGCGGCTCGAGCCAGTACAACCCACGCGAGCCGTTGCGGACGATTTCGATATCGACATTGCGCTCCAGCGCGGCCTTGTGCAGCGCCTGCGCCACCTCATCGGCGCCGACGGCGAGCGCGCCGGCATCACACGGGACAAAAAGACGCACGCTCATCGCTGGGCCTCCGAGACGAGAGCATCGATCCGGGCTTCGTCGAGCCGGCCGACCAGGCGACCATCGAGCATGGCCGACGGCGCGGTTGCGCACAGGCCGAGACAGTAGATCGGCTCGAGCGTGACGCGCTCATCGGCCGTGGTGTTGCCGATGGAGATGCCGAGCTTCGCTTCGGCACGCGCCGCGAGCGCATCGCCGCCGGCGGCCTGGCAGGCCTCGGCGCGGCACAGCTTCAGCACGTGACGACCGGCCTTCTTGGCCCGGAAATCATGGTAGAACGTGAACACGCCGTAAACCTCGGCGCGCGAGAGGTTCAGAGCGGATGCGATCATCGGAATGGCATCCTCCGGCACGTGGCCGAACGTCTCCTGCAACGCATGGAGGATGGGCAAGGTTGCTCCCTCCATCCCGCTATGTTGGGCGATGATTTCGGCGCCGCGCGCCGCCTCCCACGTCTCGTACACCGGCGTCATCCTGATCCCGATTCTGCGTTGCAAGCGTTTCGCACATCCAAATTGGAATTGCTCAAGATATCAATAAAGCAGTCCCGTGCTGCGATAGCGAAACGCAATCGTGAGATAGCTACAAGTTGACGAAAAACGGGCGCTCGCGCGACCGGCTTGCGGCCGCGTTTTACCGTGTCCGGGCCCGCCGCGCCGTGATAGGTTTCTCCGTGGCCCGCACCGCCGAAAACGTGCGGAACTGGGCCCTTCAACCGCTGGAAGGCCGACCTCTTGATTGACAAGCTCGAACTGCTGCTGGCGCTGGCCAAGGAGCGTCATTTCGGCCGCGCGGCCGAGGCCTGCGGCGTGACCCAGCCGACGATGTCGACCAGCATCAAGCAGCTCGAGGAGATCCTCGGCGTCATGCTGGTGCAGCGCGGTTCCAGGTTCCAGGGCTTTACGCCGGAGGGTGAGCGCACGCTCGACTGGGCGCGCCGCATCGTCGGCGACTTCCGCGCGATGCGCCAGGAGATCAACGGGCTCAAGGACAAGCTATCGGGCGAGATCCGGATCGCGGCGGTGCCGACGGTGCTCGGCATGGTGGCGTCGCTGACGACGCCGTTCCGCGCCAAGCATCCGGAGGTCCGGTTCCGCATCATGTCGTGCACGTCGGCCGACGTGCTGGGGCTGCTGGAGAACCTGGAGGTCGATGCCGGGCTGACCTACATCGAGAACGAGCCGATCGGCCGCGTCCGCACCATCCCGCTCTACAACGAGAGCTACCGGCTGCTGACCGCGCCCGACGCGATGTTCGGCGATCGCGATCAGGTGACCTGGCAGGAGGTCGGGCAGGTGCCGCTGTGCCTCCTGACCCCGGACATGCAGAACCGCCGCATCATCGACCGCGCTCTGAAGGCCGCCGGCAACGAGGTGACGCCGACGCTGACGTCGAACTCGCTGCTGGTGCTGTACACCCATGTCAAGACCGGCCGCTGGGCCAGCGTGATGCCGGCCAAGCTCGCCGAAACGCTCGGCCTCGCCGACAAGGTGCGCTCGATCCCGATCGTCGATCCCGTCATCAACTACCAGATCGGCCTGGTCATCCCGCAGCGTGACCCGATGACCCCGCTGATCGCGGCGCTGGTCCAGATCGCCCGCGAGGTCGCGCCCAGCCTGCAGGCGTGAGGCGCGCGTCCGCGGAGTTGCCGCTGGCGCAGTCACTCGCCACCGGCGGTGAACGACGGCGTTGTCTTGCTTCGCTGCGCTCGCAACCACGGCGCTCAGCGGAGCAGTTCAAGCTGCTGCGGCAGAGACGGTCCACGTCGCGAGCGCATGCTTCGAAGCGGCGTCAGATCGATGGCCCAGCGTATCGGGTGGTCGTGTGCGCGGTTGAGGCCCTCCCGAAATTCAGGATGCGACTTTCCCGGTCTTGGACATCCGATGCCGCGCCGTGAGATACGACGATACGTTTCGACTTGACCGAGAGGGAAGCCATGACGGAGCCGGCCATGCCAGCCGACCAATTCTGGTCGATCATCGCGCAAACGCTTGCCGGCGCCGGCGGCGATCCTGACGCGCAGAGCGATCTGCTCGCCTTGACGCTATGCGAACTGTCCCTGGAGCAGACCATCGGCTTCGAGGTCGCGTTTCGCCGCTATCTGAACGAGGCCTATACCTGGGACCTCTGGGGCGCCGCCTATGTCGTACATGGCGGCTGCTCGGATGATGGTTTCGAGTACTTCCGGCGCTGGCTCGTCACGCGCGGCCGGGAGGTCTATGAGGCCGCCATGGCCGGTCCGGACAGCCTCGCCGAGTTCAATGGAGCGCCAGGACCGGACGGCGTCTGGGAATTCGAGGAGATCTACTACGTCGCCAACCGGGTGTTTCGGGAGCGCGGCGGACAAGGCGATGTCCGCGACCACTCCGAGCCGGAGGCCGGCCTGGGTGGACCGGGGCCGTCCGGCGATCCGTTCGAGGAGGACGACGAGCATCTGGCTCGGCGCTATCCGAAGCTGTGGCAGCGGTTCGGGCAAAGCCCACTGGTCTGAAAGTCTCCTCGTGAGGAGATGCGGTGCCTTCGTCGGGATGCAGGGACCTTTGATGGCGCCCCGGTCATGCATGACACACGAGCTTCACCGCGTAATGCGCGGCTTCGCCGTCATAGCGGCTGAGCAGCTTCCGCGCCGCGGGCGGTACCACCGCCGCGTCATGCGCCGGACCCGCGAAGCGAACCACCGCCGCCTGGTCGGCGAAGGTCATGATCGTCACGAATTCGACCTCGGCCTCCAGCGGCCTGCGCAGCAGCTCGATGCCTAGAAATCCTTCGATTGCCCGATCCACGATGGCTGGAAAGATCGTCGACCGCAGCAGCTCCTCATAGGCATCGGCCTCCGCCGCCCCGGTCCAGCCGCGCCATATCCGCTTCAGCATCGCGATGCTCCCTTGGGGACGATGATGGTCACCGAACCCTTGCACGGACGTCGAGCGCCGGACTTGGTGAAAGTTGCGGTCCGCGCTGCGAGCCCGCGGAGCAGGAGCGTCCGCTCAGTAGGTCGCAGATTGCTCCCGCATCACTGTCTCCTCCTGCCGGATGCGCAAGACGAGCGGCATGGCGTAGATGATCAGGCCGATCACCAGTTCGGGGAGGATGTTGAGCAAGCAGTTGGGGTGGCGGACGATCCGGAACAGCGGATGGGTCACCAAACCGACCCTGAACGCGCTCAAGCAGCGACCGAGATGCTCGCCGTGGCCTTATACGCGTCGCGGGGCAGGGTGACGCGGACGACGGTGCCGCATTCGAGGCGCGAGCGCAGCCGCATCGAGCCGCCGTGCAACTGGGCCAGCGAGCGGGCGATGGCGAGGCCGAGGCCGGAGCCGTGATAGGTCTTGGTCATCTGGCTCTCGACCTGCTCGAACGGGCGGCCGAGGCGCGCCAGCGACTGCGCAGGGATGCCGATGCCGGTGTCGGCGATGATGAGCACGACCTTGTCCTCGAACACGCGACTCCGCATTGTGACACGGCCGCCTTCGGGGGTGAACTTCACCGCGTTCGACAGCAGGTTGACCATGATCTGCTTGGTGGCGCGACGGTCGGCGACGACCGGGATGCTGCCTCCGATGTCGGCGTCGAGCACGAGGCTCTTGTCCAAGGCGCGACCGGAGACGACGCGCAGCGATTCCGCCAGCGTCTTGGCGAGGTCGAGCGGCTCCATGTCGAGCTTCATGCGGCCGGCCTCGATCTTCGACATGTCGAGGATGTCGTTGATCACCTCGAGCAGATATTGACCCGAGGTCAGGATGTCGTGGCAGTACTCCTGGTACTTCTCCGAGCCGAGCGAGCCGAACATGCCGCTGCCCATGATCTCGGAGAAGCCGATGATGGCGTTGAGCGGCGTGCGCAGCTCGTGGCTCATATTGGCGAGGAATTTCGACTTGGTCTGGTTGGCTTCCTCGGCGCGCGTCTTCTCCTGCGAGTACTTCTCGGCGAGGTCGGCGAGCTCGATCGCCTGGCGCTCCAGCGCGCTCTGCGAGCGCTGCAGGTCGATCACGGTGGCGCGCAGGCGCAGGTCGTTGTCGATGAGCTTCTGCTCATGCTCCTTGATGCGAGTGATGTCGGTGCCGACCGAGACGTAGCCGCCGTCCTTGGTGCGGCGCTCGCTGATGTGCAGCCAGCTGCCGTCGTCGAGCTGGGCCTCGAAGGTGCGCCCGCCCGGCGCCTGCTGGCTGTGGTCGTGCAGCCGGGTGCGGATCTCCGGCATCTTGCCGACCTCGATGACGGTCTCATAGGAGGTGCCGGGGGTCACCGCGGAGTCCGGCAGCTTGTGCAGCTTCTGGAAGTGCGAGTTGCACAGCACCAGCCGGTTGTTGGCGTCCCACAGCACGAAGGCTTCCGAGATCGTCTCGATCGCGTCGCGCAGGCGCAAGTCGGCCTCGACGGTCTTCTCGACCAGGCTCTTCTGCTCGGTGACGTCGACCGCGATGCCGATCAGGTGCAGGCCGGAATCGGAGGTGCCCTGGCTGAGCTCGCAGCGCACCCGGAGCCAGATCCAGTGGCCCTCGGTGTGGCGCATCCGGAAGCTCTGGTCGATCTGATGGATGTCGCCGGCGACGAGCTGGTCGGCGATCTCGAACAGGTCGATGTCGTCCGAGTTCACCAGCGCGTTGACCTCGCCGAAGGTGAGGAGGTCGGTGCGGTTTTCCAGGCCGAGCATCGCGAACATCGAGTTCGACCAGAAGATGCGCCCGCGCGACAGGTCCCAGTCCCACAGCCCGCAGCGGCCGCGATTGAGCGCGGTGTCGATGCGGCCGCGCACGGCGTCGTTGATCAGGTCGCCCTCGCGGGCGCGGGTCGACTGCCAGTGGAAGGCGAAGCCCAGGATCAGCACGACGAAGCCCGTCGTCGCCGACAGGGTCACAGAGAGCGCGGCGTCCGAGCCCCAGATCGGCTCGAGCTTCTCCTGGATCACGACGACGCGGCCGGGCAGCGCCTTGATCAACTGCGACACCGCGAAGGCCGGACGGCCGTTCGGCAAGGTGATCTCGGTGACCGCGCCCTGCAGCCCGGGCGTGGCCAAGAGCTGCGCGGTCGAGATCAGATCGAGGATACGGTCGTTCTCGCCGAGCGCGGCGTCGACCGGAACCCGGGCCAGGATGCGGTGGTCGGCGCCGGTGACGATCACGTGGCGGCCGGGCGCTGCGCCCCAGGCGGGGATCAGGTCGGGCAGCAGGCTCTGCAGGTGCTCGATATGGGCGATGCGGTCCGGGCGCATCGCCAGATTGCCGATGCGATCGGCGAGCAAGTCGGAGATCGCGGCCAGGTCGCGCTTGGTCGCGCCGCGCTTCTGACGGCTCTGGTCGAGCACCTGGACGAAGGCGCCGAGGCAGATGGTGACGAGAAAGGCGATGATCAAAGTAGGGACAGCACGACGCAATACCGGCTCAGCAGTCAGCAGCCTTTGATAGGCCGGTTTCGCGATCGATTGCGCCAACCCCTTGATGGAATCAGAAGATTGGACGCACGCGTTCGCGGCATGCGCACGCGTCATGCTGTAGACCCCCGAAACTTCTTGGATACCCGAATTTCGAAAGAGCCCCAGCCGCTTCCGAATCAAGTTGATTTGAATCCAGATTTCTCGGGCTGTCGAGAGTCAACGATTTGGCAAAAGCTAATAAATCTTATCCAATGCGGATTTGCCATGGCGAAAAGCCGGCAGAGTGAGTCCGAAGCGGGAACGCAGCATGACGTCTTGGCTTCAGCCGTGCGGCGGCTCGGCATGACTGATGACGCGCTTGACGCTCGGGAAGGCGCGACGCACCCCGCGCTCGATGTGGTCGACATTGTCGTGCACCTTCAGCACGCTCATCGACGGCGCGGCGCGGCAGTGGAAGTTGACGATCTCGCCGGCCTCGGTGTTGCGGACGCGGACATTGTGCACGTCGTACATGTCGGTCTCGGCGGCGAGACGCTGCAGGGCGGCGGCGATCTCGGCGATCCGCTGCACCGGCGCGTCGACGCCGAACGGCAGCTCTGGCTCGAGCGGCTCGATATGGGTGTCGACCTCGACGTCGGCGCCGAATTCGTCGCGGATGCTGCGTTCCAGCTCGTGCGCGATCGCATGCGCCGCGAACAGGCTCATGTCGCCGTCGACCTCGAGGTCGATCGCCACGATCAGGCGGCCGCCGACGTCATGGACGGTGACGTGATGGATCGCGAGGCCGGAATTGCGCGCGATCACCATGATGCGCTCGCGCACGCTCTCATTGCTGAGCGCGACCGGCACCGTCGTGAAGGTGACGTCGGCGCCGGACAGGCTGGCATCGACCGCGGCCTGCGCATCGCGCTTGATCTCGTGCACGCGGTCGATCGGGTAGGTGCGCGGCACCTGCACCGTGGCGTCGACGAAATGCGTTGCGCCGACGAGCCGGACCCGCAGCCGCTCGACATCGACGACGCCGTTGATCGAACGGATCGCGGCGCGCGCCTTTTCGGCCGCGCCCTCTGGTGCACGGTCGAGCAGTGTTTCTACGGTGGAGCGCGCCAGCCGCAGGCCGAGCACCGAGATCATCAGGGCGACCGCGACCGCGGCGGCGGAATCCCCCCACCAGAATCCGAACGCGGTGAGGACCAGGCCGGCGATGACGGCAATCGAGCCGAGCACGTCGGAGGCGAAATGCAGCGCGTCGGCGGCGAGCGCCTGGCTGTGGGTCTCGTGCGCGGCGCGGTGCAGCGCGCGGGCGCGCCAGAAGTTGACGGCGATGTCGACCAGCAGCACCACGAACGGAATCGCCGACAGCGACGGCGGCGGCGCCGCCTCGCGCAGCCGGCTGACGGATTCGACCAGCACGCCGCCGGCCAGCACGTAGAGCAGGGCGATGACGCCGAGCGCCGACAGGCTCTCCAGCTTGCCATGGCCGTAATGATGTTCGTCGTCGGCCGGTCGGTCCGATACCCGAACCACCATCCAGGTGATCACGGTGGCGACGACGTCGACGGCGCTGTGCAGGGCCTCGGAGACGAGCGCGAGGCTGCCGATCAGGACGCCGACGATGAACTTCGCCGCGGCCATGCTGGCGCTGGCCGCGATCGAGATCGCGGCGACACGGGTTTTCCCGGAATCGACATGGGAGGCGGCGTCTCTCATGGCGGCGGATGTAGCAGCCGAGGCCGCACCATGAAAGCCGGGATCGCGCGGTCCATGTGCGTGGACCGCGCGCTGTTTTGAGTGCTTCTAAATCTCAGAAGGTTGCGTTCACAAGGTCACCACGATCTTGCCGAGATGCTTGTTCGCCTCCATGTGCGCGAACGCCGCGCCAATGTCGTCGAAGGCGAAGACGCGGTCGATCGGCAGCCGCAGCGTGCGCTGCTCGACCGCGCCCCAGATGTCCTTCTTCACCTCGTCGAAGATCGTACGGATCTCTTCGATCGAACGGGTGCGGAAGGTGACGCCGACATAGGTGATGCGGCGCGCCGCGTGCAGGTCGAAGTTGAAGTCGGCATGGGTGCCGCCGAGCCGGCCGACATTGACGATGCGGCCGAGGACCTTGGTCGCGGCGAGGTTCTGATTGGCGACCTTGCCGGACACCTGGTCGATGATCAGATCGACGCCCTCGCCGTTGGTCGCCTGCAGCACCTGATCGACCCAGGCGGGATCGCTGGAGTCGATGGCGAGATCGGCGCCGAACTCCTTGAGCCGTCCGCGGCGCATCGCATCGGTCGAGGAGCCCACCACCAGCGAGGCGCCCTTGAGCTTGGCGATCTGCATCGCCATCAGGCCGACGCCGGAGCTCGCACCCTGCACCAGCACGCGCTGGCCCGGCTGCAAAGCGCCGTTGGTGACGACGGCGTTGTGCATCGTGGTCAACGCGATCGGCAGCGTGGCGGCCTCGTCGAAATTCATGTTCGACGGCGCGTGGAACAGACGGCCGTGGTCGGCGAGAGTGTATTCGGCGAACGCCGCGCTGCCCGAGCCCATCACCTTGTCGCCGATCTTCACGCCCCTGGCATCGGGACCGAGCTCGGCGACCTCGCCGGCCCATTCCATGCCGAGCACCGTGCCGACGCCGCCGGCGGCGCCATGCACATGCCCCTTGGTCATGCCGAGATCGGCGCGATTGAGGCCGCAGGCGCGTACGTGAACCAGGACCTGCGTGCCCTTCGGCGCGGGCTTGGCGATATCGGTGATCGCGGCGCCCTGGGCGCCGTAGACATAGGCTTTCATCGCGAGGAATCCTGTCGGTCAGAATGAGCGGCGACCTTACTGTGCCGCTGTTCTCAGCGCACCGCCTAACCGGCGGCGCGCTGCTCCGACAAGACTCCCTGGGGGATGAACCGGTTCCGCTGACCGGGCTGGGCGCGTCAGGCGGCGACCGGAGCTTCTGCTTCGTCGAAGGCGCTGGAGACGTCGCGCATGCTGATGACGCCGGCGAGCGCGAAGTCGACGATGACCGGGAGGTGGCGGATGTGATGCACGTTCATCAGATGCCGCACGTGCTCGAGCGAGTCCTCGGTGCTGCAGGAGATCAGCCGCTGCGGCGAGATCAGCTGCGAGACCTTCATGGTGACGCCGGCGGCGCCGTGCTCGGCGATGGCGCGCACCACGTCGCGCTCGGTGAACATGCCGGCGGCGGTGTTGCCTTCCGTGCGGACGACGTCCTTCACGACGAGGGCGCTGACATTGCTGGCGCGCATCAACTGCGCCGCGACGCCGACGGTCTCATTCATTCGCACCGTGATCACGCGCGCCGTCTTGTTGCGCAGGATGTCTCCGACTTTCATGGCACCCTCCCGTTTGTTGTCTTGAACAGAAGGAAGTCTGGTATACGTTATGCCAGAAGTCAATTGGGATCTTGATGTTTTCTGGGCAGATGTCTGGAAAATAAGGTCAGTGATGCTGTCAAATGCATGCTCGGGTTGGCATCTGGCATGCACGGCGCGCCAAAAGAAAAGGAGGCGCATCGGGATGCGCCTCCTGCAGTCGCGGGAAGAAGCGGGTGATTTACGCCGTGGTGCGAACGTCCTGCGCCGCAGGCTGGGTGACCGCCGCCTCCTTGCCGAGGATGAAGGCGCGGCGCAGCGGCTTGATCACGAACAGCGCCATCAGCGCCGCCGTCGCGTTCAGCGCAACGCCGATCACGAACACGGCCTGCCAGCCATACTTGGCGGAGACGAGGCTCGCGAGCGGGACCAGGAGCGAGGCGGTGCCCTTCGCGGTGTAGAGCATGCCGTTGTTGGTCGCGGCATATTTGCTGCCGAACGTATCGCCCGAGGTCGCCGGGAACAGGCTGTAGATCTCGCCGAACACGCCGAAATAGACCGCGGTCGCGAGCACGAACACGATCGGGTTGTGGCCGTAATTCGCCAGCGTCAGCAGCATCAAAGCGGCGGTGCCGAAGGCGATGAACATGGTGTGCTCGCGGCCGATCGTATCCGAGATCCAGCCGAACACCGGACGGCCGAAGCCGTCGAAGATGCGGTCGAGCGAGATCGCAAACGTCAGCGCTGCCATCTGGAAGCCGGCGAGCGACACCGGCTCGTTGGCGATCTTGAAGTCGTGCGCGATCGGGGCGATCTGGGCGGCGGTCATCAGGCCGCCGGAGGCCACCATCACGAACACCAGATACATGATCCAGAAGATCGGCGTGCGCAGCACCTGCGGCGGCGTGTAGTCGATCTTGCTCTGCGGCAGGTTGAGCTGCTTCTTGCGCGCAGGCGCGGCGTGGGTCGGCGGCCGCAGGAAGATCGCGAGCACGAATACGATCAGGCCCTGGCCGATGCCGAAGGTGAAGAAGGCGCTCTGATAGCCGCTCGAGGCGATCATGCTGGCGATCGGCACGACGGTAAGCGCGGCGCCCGCGCCGAAGCCGGCCGCGGTGGCGCCGGCGGCGAGGCCGCGGCGGTCGGGAAACCATTTCAGCGCATTGCCGACGCAGGTGCCGTACACCGCACCGGCGCCGATGCCGCCGATGACGGCGCCGGCGTAGAGCAGGGTGAGCGAGTCGGCGTAGGAGTTCAGCACCCATGCCAGCGAGATCATGACGGCGCCGAACATGATGACGAGGCGCGGGCCGTATTTGTCGACGAACCAGGCCTCGACCGGCACGAGCCAGGTTTCGGTGACGACGAAGATCGTGAAGGCCAGTTGGATCGCCGTGCGACCCCAGTGAAACTTCGCGTCGATCGGATCGACGAACAGTGTCCAGCCATATTGCAGGTTGGCGATCATCGCCATGCAGATGATGCCCATCGCGAGCTGGAGCCAGCGGAAGCCGCTGGACTGTGCCTGGACAGGCGGTGTCGCCTCTGTGCTGGAAACCATGTGTCCTCCCTAACGCGCTCTCTTGGAGGATGCCGCTGCGAGCGCGCTCCTCGTCTGCGCACGAAGTCATTCTGGTATAATATATTCCAGTCTGCAATATGGCCTGCGACACAGCGTGCGACATGTTGCTTTGCAACGAGAGCGAAATCGTCCGCCAAGCAAAAGAAAACGCTCGGCAAAATGCCGAGCGTCGCCGATCTGGAAGCGTTCTTTTTTATTTTTGTTGCAGCGCGAAGGGGCGCGTCAGAGCGTCGATTTCTGCACCACGACCCTCCGCCAGGGCTTGAGCACCGCGATCGCCAGGATCGATGCCAGGATGTTGGCGCCGGCCGCGATGATGAAGACGCGGTCCCAATTGCCTGACGACTGCTGCATGTAGTTCGCGATCGGCACCAGCAGCGCTGCCGTGCCCTTGGCGGTGTACAGCAGGCCGGCATTGGTGGTGGCGAACTTGGTGCCGAAGGTGTCGGTGCAGGTCGAGGGGAACAGCGAGTAGATCTCGCCCCAGGCGAAGAACACGAAGCCGGACAGGATCACGAACCACACCGGATCGTGGCCCAGCATGTACAGCGCCCAGATGCCGATGCCTTCCATGCCGAAGGCGATGAACATCGTGTTCTCGCGGCCGATCATGTCCGAGATCCAGCCGAAGAACGGACGCGTCAGGCCGTTCAGAACGCGGTCGATGGTCGCTGCGAACGTCACCGCCGTCATCGTCATGCCGATCAGCGTCACCGGAATGTTGTCGACCTTCCAGTCGCCGGCGATCGGCTTGAGGTTGGCCGTCACCATCAGGCCGCCGGCGCCGACGATCACGAACATGAAGTACATCAGCCAGAAGATCGGCTGACGGATCACTTCGGTCGGGTTGTAGTTGCGGCGGCTCTGGACGAGGTTGGTGTTCTGAGTGACCGCGGGCACCTGGCCTTCCTTGGGGGCGAACAGGAAGAAGGCGAGGATGACGATGATGATGCCCTGGCCGAGACCGAAATACAGGAAGGTGGTCTGAAAGCCGGAGTCGCGGATCATGGCCTGGATCGGCGCGACGGTGAGCGCCGAGCCGGCGCCGAAGCCGGCCGCGGTGATGCCGGCCGCGAGGCCGCGCTTGTCGGGAAACCATTTCAGCGCGTTGCCGACGCAGGTGCCGTAGACGCCGCCGGCGCCGATGCCCGCGATGATCATGCCGAGATAGTAGCCGTTGAGCGAGGTGGCGTAGGCGTTGATCATCCAGCCGATCGCGCAGAGCACGCCGCCGACGAGCACGACGATGCGCGGGCCGTATTTGTCGACGAACCAGCCCTCGACCGGCACGAGCCAGGTTTCGAACAGCACGAACAGGGTGAAGGCCCACTGGATCGACGCGCGATCCCAGCCGAAGGTCTTGGCGATATCCGGGACGAAGAAGGTCCAGCCATATTGATAGTTGGCGATCATCACCATCGCCAGGACGCCAACCGCGAGCTGCGTCCAGCGATAGGCGTCGCTTACTCTTGCAGATGCGGGCGCCCCCGCGTGAGCCAAGTCCGTCATGTTTCCTCCAGGCTGTCTATTCTTGTCCTAACAGCTATGCGGAGTTTGGTATATGATATGCCAATAAACAAGCGGATTCATCGAGCCCGTGCCCGATGCTAGGCCAGCGAGCGATGAAAAAAGCCTGCAGAAGCAAGGCAAATCGCTGCAGCGACAATACGACGCAGCAGAGGATATTTGTAGTTCAACTATCGGAGCAAGGGCGAGTTTATGCGGCGAGCGCCCGCAACCGGTTGTAGCCCTGCTGGATCGCCGACCAGAACAGCGCGATCAACCCGAGTGCCATGATGGTGCCGACCAGCCCGTTGGAGAAGAAGATCGCGAGCGATCCCTGGGATCCCAGCAGTGACTGCCGGAAGGCCTCCTCGGCCTTGTCGCCGAGCACGATGGCGAGCACCAGCGGCGCGAGCGGATAGCCGCACTTCTTGAACAGATAGCCGAGCACGCCGAACACCAGCATCAGCACCACGTCGAACGTGCTCGAGTGCACCGAATAGGCGCCGATGGCACAGAGCACGAGGATGAGCGGTGCGATGATGCTGAAGGGAATGCGCAGGATCGCCGCGAAGACCGGGACGCAGGTCAGCACGACGAGCAGGCCGGCGAGGTTGCCGAGATACATCGAGGCGATCAGGCCCCAGACGAATTCCTTCTGCTCGACGAACAGCATCGGGCCGGGCTGCAGGCCCCAGATCAAGAGGCCGCCGAGCAGCACCGCCGCCGTGGGGGAGCCGGGCACGCCGAGCGACAGCATCGGCAGCAGCGCCGCCGTGCCTGCCGCATGGGCTGCCGTCTCCGGAGCGACGACGCCTTCGATCTCGCCATGGCCGAAATTCTTGCCGCGCTTGGAAAGGCGCTTGGCGATGCCGTAGCTCATGAACGAAGCCGGCGTTGCGCCGGCGGGGGTGATGCCCATCCAGCAGCCGATCAGGCAGGAGCGCAGCGACGTGACCCAATAGGCCGGCATCTCCTTCCAGGTGTGCAGCACGACACGCAGATTGATCTGCGCATTGCCGCCGCGGAAACTCAGGCCTTCCTCCATCGTGAGCAGGATCTCGCCGATGCCGAACAGCCCGATCACGGCGATCAGGAAGTCGAAGCCGTTGAGCAGTTCAGTGACGCCGAAGGTGAGGCGGAGCTGGCCGGTGATGGAATCCAGGCCGACAGCCGCGAGTGCGAAGCCGATCATCATCGCCGCAATCGTCTTGAAGGGTGGCTCCTTGCTCAGGCCGACGAAGCTGCAGAAGGCGAGAAAATAGACGGCGAATTTCTCGGCCGGGCCGAACTGAAGCGCGAAGCCGGCGACCAGCGGCGCGATCAGCGTGATCATGATGACCGCGAACAGCGCGCCGACGAAGGACGAGGTGAACGCTGCCGTGAGCGCCTCGCCCGCCTTGCCCTGCTGCGCCATCGGGTAGCCGTCGAAGGTGGTGGCGACCGACCATGGTTCGCCGGGGATGTTGAACAGGATCGAGGTGATGGCGCCGCCGAACAGCGCGCCCCAATAGATGCAGGACAGCATGATGATCGCCGAGGTCGGCGGCATGCTGAAGGTCAGCGGCAGCAGGATCGCGACGCCGTTGGCGCCGCCCAGTCCCGGCAGCACGCCGATGATCACCCCGAGCACGATGCCGAGGATCATCACCATGATGTTGAACGGTTGGAGGGCGACTGCGAAGCCGTGAAACAGATTGGCGAGTTCTTCCATACCAGCTTGGTCCTGCAACCCTCAGCGGATGAGTTTTCTTGTTAGAGCCCGAGCCAATCCTCGATCGGCCCCTTGGGGAGGGGGACCATGAACCAGCGCTCGAAGATCAGATAGGTCACGACCGGCGTGCCGACCGCGACCGCTGCCACCGTGAGCCAGCCATATTTGCCGAGCCACCGCATGAACCAGGCGATGAAGATCATGGACGCGAGGTAGAGGCCAATGAAGGGAAGGGCGCCGACATAGATCGCCGTCGGCACCACCACGCTCATGACCTGGCGGAGCTGGCCCCATTCGGCGAAGACACGGCCGTCGTTCTCGCGCAGCGTGTTGCGGACATTCATCGCGCTGGCCGCGACGATGAGCAGGCCGACGTAGAACGGGAAGAACCCCGCCCGCGGTCCCTCGGCGCCCCAATTGATCCCAGCCTTCACGCTGCCGATGATCACGATGATCCCGAACAGCGCGATGGCGAGCGTGACGCCGGCCTCGACCGCCTTATGGCTGGGGCCGGCCGATCCACCGTGACTTCTCATGCGAGCCGCTCAGTTCGAGGCCAGGAAGCCGGCTTCCTTCATCAGGAGCTCGTGCCGCTTCTCTTCGGTCTCGACCCACTTCGCGTAGTCCGCACCGGTCATGAAGGTGGTGTTGAAGGCGCCGGTCTTCATGAAGTCCTGCCATTCCGGCGTCTCTCGCACCTTCTTGAACAGGTCGACGTAGTATTCGATCTGGTCCTTGGTGGCCCGTGGCGACATGAAGATGCCGCGCAGCATCAGATATTCGATGTCGAGCCCCTGAGACTTGCAGGTCGGGATGTCCTTCCAGGCCTTGCCGTCGGCGATCGGCTCGTCAAAGCCCATCGGCTTGTCGTCGAACACGCAGAGCGGCCTGACCTTGCCGCCGCGCCACTGCGCCACCGCCTCGATCGGATTGTTGACGGTGGAATCGATGTGGTTGCCCACCAGTTGCACGGCCACTTCGCCGCCGCCCTTGTAGGGGATGTAGGTGAACTTCGCGCCGGTCGCCTTCTCCATGGCTACCGTGATGATCTGGTCTTCCTGCTTCGAGCCGGTGCCGCCCATCTTGAGGGTGCCGCCGGCCTGCTTGACCGCATCGACGTAGTCCTTGGCGGTGGTGTAGGGCTTCTCGGCATTGACCCAGAGCACGAACTCGTCGAGCGCCAGCATCGCGACGGGAGTGAGGTCCTTCCAGTTGAACGGAATGCCGGTCGCGAGCGGCGTCGTGAACAGGTTCGACAGCGTGATGATGATCTTGTGGGGATTGCCGGCCGACGCCTTGACGTCGAGGAAGCCTTCGCCGCCGGCGCCACCGGACTTGTTGATCACGACCAGCGGCTGCTTCATCAGGTTGTGCTTGGTGACGATGCCCTGGATCGTCCGGGCCATCTGATCGGCACCGCCGCCGGTGCCAGCCGGAACGATGAACTCGACCGGCCGGACAGGCTCCCATCCCGCCAGAGCCGGGATATGCCCTGCCATCAGGGCGATGCCAGCCATAACGGCCACGCGCACGGAACGCTTCATCGACGCTTTCTCCCCTTCATTCCCGAGAGCGCACGGCTTCTTCCGGCCGCTGTGCCCAATCGAACCACCGACCTGTCGAGCCCGCCGGTGTCATCCCCACCGTGACCAGCTTCAGGCCGTCGCCAGCCCCGGACTTCCTTGCCATGCCCATGCAGCCAAAAGTTGTGTTGGCAGCCGGGATCAGGCAGCAAGAGGAGCATCCGCAGCAAATCGACCGATTTGATTTTGGTATGAAGAGGTGACCGACCGCAATTGAGGAGATCGGGTGGGACGCCCACGGGGCCAATATGTCGCAGGTCGCGTGGGGGTCGCAAAAGCAAAAGCCCCGGAGATCCGGGGCTCTTGGTTGGGCTTCGAGGGTTGCCTGCGCGCGCGAAGCGCGCCGAGCCTCAGAGGCCGAAATAGGGCAGGTCGCCGTTGCGGTTGGCGGCGCGGGCGCTGGTCATCAGCACGCGGTCGAGGGTCGCCAGCAGGCGGCCGAACAGCGACACGGGCTGGACGAGGGGGAGGGCGACGGTCTTGGCCATGGTTTGTCTCCTTCAGTGAGGCGGTATGACGTTCTGACTGAGGAGAATTTACGTATACCAGATGCCAGATACAACGGATTATATTGCATGGCGGTATGAGCGTTTTGCGATGCAGCAGGAATGTGACGATTTGGATTTTCAATCGAAATTTGACTTCGCATGCAGAAAGAGCCGCCCAATGGGGAGCTCTGAGCAGTTGAAGGGTAATTAGATACGCATTCGCGGCTATGCGACGGCTTGCCTGCCGCGGCTGGCTCGCCCACGACGATCCGGGGATCGCGGCCACTGCTGGACACCTCCCAGGTGCGCTCCGATCGCGTGCTCCGCGTGCAACGCGAGGGAACAATGGCGCGGGGCCAGGGAACCGTGCCGCCCGGGCCGCAGTTACCCTGCAATCGCACGGAGCGGCATGACCGGATGTTGATCGTTCAGTTCGGCGCGCTGTATCTCTTCTAGAAACGTATCATCGGCGAAGGAAAGGCCATGCGCGCCTTGATCCTGGCACTGTCCCTCCTAGCGATCGCCGGAAGCGCGCAGGTCGCTCACGCTGGTCTGAGCAGCACACCTCGTGAAGCGTCGGCACCCGCCGATACCGTGATCGCTGCCCAGGACGCCAATCAGCAGGCCGAGAACCAGATCGGCCTCACCAAGGCGAAGCGTCGCGCGGTGCAACGAGGGCTGACCAGGCTCGGGTTCGGCACCAAGATCAACGGGACGTTCGACGAACAGACCCGCGCCGCCCTCGCCCATTGGCAGGAGGAGCGCGGCTACCCCACGACCGGCTTCCTCAATGCCGCCCAGCACAAGGTCCTGATGGACGCGGCCGCCGAGGCTGCCAAATCCGACCGCCAAGCCCGTCGCAGCACGGGACGCGCGCGACATCAGCGCAATGTCGGAGGTCCCATCGGCGCGATCGGCGGTGCGATGCACCGCGTGGTGGGCGGAATTTTCGGCAGGTAAGCGTTCAACCTCGAAAGAGCTGGAGGACGGCCATCGCAACCTGGCACGTTGTAGGACGGTTGTGACCACGATTCGCCGGGCGAACTCATGTTACCAGAGCATGCGCATGGCGGCGTGGATGTCGGGGGATGAAGCAGATCGGATCAACTTGCTTTGACCACTACGAGTCCTCCCACCCCTTGCGGGATGCGGCCTGGCGGGCCGCCGGATACGAAGAGGCTGTCGCATCTTCGGCAGATGTCTGCTGTGGCTCTCAACGACACCGTCGCAATCAATGACCTCTGGGCCCGAAATGGGCCAAGCACGTCACTTCACGTCGCCCAGGTCGGCGGCCCGGCCGAGCCGAGAGTCACCGCTATCAGTCGTTGCGTCGTTGCGCGCACGCGGCAGATAGATCGTGACCGTGGTTCCCTTGCGGAGCTCACTCTCGATCACCGCGACACCGCCGCATTGTTTGGCAAATCTATAAACGCTGGCGAGACCGAGCCCGGTGCCTTTGCCCGGCTCTTTGGTCGTGAACAAGGGCTCGAATGCAACCGCGAGGATTTCAGGCGGCATGCCCGAGCCCGTGTCGGAAACCGCGACTGCCACGTAATCGCCCGAGAGATTGTCGTGCTCGCTGTGCAGCGTCCTATTCATCGTCGATATTTGCACGGTGCCTTCCGCGGTCATGGCATCGCGCGCATTGACGACCAGGTTGATGATCGCCATCTCCAGTTGGGTTGCGTCGCCGCGTACGGGCCAAGCCTCCGATGCGAGGTTGAAGATCAGCTTGCCGATTGTGCCCAGCGACTGCTCCAGCACTCCCTCCATGGCAAGGATCGCCTGATTGATGTCGATGATCGTCACTGCCGACGGCTCTTGGCGTGCGAAGGCCATAAGGGAGCGGACGAGCTGCTGGCCCCGTTTGGCACTAGCCAGGGCATTATTGATACGCAATCGCGAGCGGGGATCATCGATCCGCTCCTCGAGCATATCCAAGTTTCCTAGGATCGGGGTGAGCAGATTTCCGAAATCGTGGGCGATGGTGGCGGCCATCTGGCCAATCGCTTCCAGCTTCTGTGATCGCCGGAGCGACTCCTCGATTTGCGCTTTTTGGTGCTGCGCCTCGTCGCGCTCGACCTCGCGCTGGTTGATCAATTGGGAAGCCGTTGTCAGAGCGTGACCTAGCTCGTTCACCTCCCGAATTTCGACCGTCGGGACATCAATCTTCCTGGACAGTCCCAGCGCAAGCGCCGGGGTCGTCATCGCGCGGATCGAGCGGACGATTCGCCTGCTGATACTTGCCGCCAACAACGCACCGAGCAACAGCACGAGGACCGCGGTAGCGCTCTGGATCATCAGTGCCCATCGCAGATTCGTCGTATAGACGCTCTTGGGAACGCCGAATGCGATCATCCAGCCCGTGATCGACGACCGGTGGTATCCGCCGATGACTGCGATACCTTCCAGCGTCGGGGTCTCGTATATGCCCTCCTGCGCCCTCGACGTCTGGCGTTGGAATTCAGGCGTTCCCTGCTGGCCGATGAACAGTTCCGGATCTTTGGTCCGGGCGACGATAGTCCCGCCGGTGTCGAGGATCGCCACGATCCAGCCCTCCGGTATCTTCTGCCGCTCCAAGATTACGGCAACATTCGCGGGAAGAATGCCCATCACAAGCGCATACGCGACCTTCCCGTCCCGAAACACGGGCACACCGACGGCGATTTGAGGCTGTCTCGATGTGGCTCCGATATAAAAATCGGAAATCGCAGGTCGGCCGGACTCGAAGATGGTGCGGACCAGGCCTGGGATGCTGGTTCTGGGCAACGGCTGACCGTAGGGGACCATCGTGCTGACCAGGAGTTGTCCGGCCGCGTCCGCGATGACAATTACATTGCCTGTCAGCCACTGCAGCAGTTCGCGCGAGTGCTCGTGAAAGGCAGCAAGATCACCGGACTGCAGGTAGGGTGACTTTGCAAGCACCCGCAAGCTCGACTGGACGCTGAGCAGCTCGCGGTCGACCGCCTGCATCAGCGCGCGTGTTGTGGCCACGGTATTGCGTTCTGCATTGTCGCGTGCCGCAATATACGAGTCGGTGATCAGGTAGCCGGCGACCAGCATTGCCGGAACCGTGCAGACCACGAGGAGCAACCCCAACCAGAACCGAATGGATCGACCACGGTTTTCGACAGGAGGTACGCGCCTGGACATGAACTCTTCACCGATAGAGTTTTGGAAAGAACCTCGCGACAGCCCACCATGCAAAACCCTATGAGCCTAAGGCGGGTTCTATTTGATTTGAGTCAAACGCCTACGATGAGAACGCGGGCCAACGCCCCGCCTCCAGGTATGGGATCGGGAATTTTCGCAGCCTCATGCCTGCCCTCAAGCTGAGGGAAGACCATCGTGTCGGTTCAAAGCAGAACTCTGGAAGGGGCCTTCGCTACTACAATGTGGGATGCTAGCGAGATGTCTCAGATGGGTCCACAAGCGGTCGAACCTCCGGCGACTGTGTCACGTCCGCTGCGTCCCTAATACCGGACATGCCGATACAGGCCCGATCGTCAGCCGTAGGCGGTGATCGCGCGGCTGGCCGTTTGTCCCCCTCTTGGCGGATTTCCACCGGTTAACTTTTCTGAGAGGTGATCTGTATTGATCAGCATGTTGGAGTGCGAGGGTAAAAGCTATTCCCACCGGTCAGTCGCGGGCATCTATCCGGTGACTGGGAGCATCGCGTTCACGTCTGATGCGAGGGAGTACGTCATGAGCCTGTTTTACGAGCCACCATGTCCTAAGTGCCGGAGACCCACAATCTTGGCGCGTATCACGCCCGGTTCGTCTGGTCTTGGTATCCGAACGTTCAAATGCCCCGCGTGTGAGGAAATTCATCAGCGGGTAATCGGATTCGTCGATCCAATGAAATCTCGAACGGTAGAGGGCTGGTTGCGCGGTGAATTGGGAGCGCCGGTGCAGAGCTCCGAGCGTAGCGTGTTCCAAATACACAACTCGACTCTGGAACAAGACAATTCCTTAAATGGAAACTACAATGCTTGAGAGGTTAGCTCCCGGAGTATCGAGGAGATGCTGTCAGAGCCATAAGGCTTAGGCAGAAATCTGCTTCCCTCCGGTAATCGGCTTCTTTGAACGCATGATGTCCTGAAGTCGCGATGATCTTGATCGGCGGCCAGCGACCACGCACAAAGTGCGCGAGCTTGAGCCCATCCATCGATCCGGCCATCTGGATATCGGTAAAGACGACATGAATATCCGGGCGCGTTTCTAGGATGGCAATCGCCTCGTCCGCGTTGCTAGCTTTAGCCGCCCTTCGCATCTGTTCCGCCACGCCGAGGGGCTTTTCGGAAGTGAGCACCGCGTCCGCGACTCCGGGCCTCCCCAATTGACGGCCTCACGCGCGCCAATCGGCAAATTATAGGCAATCCAGTCGCCGACGCGAGGATTGCGGAACTGGAACAATTTCTCGTTATGGCTGTTGTCATCCATGATCTCCGGAGTGGATAGATCGAGACGACCTGGGCAGCAAACCACAATGAAAAGATCATTCACAGCCCTCGGCATTTTCGCGCTTCTGGGAGCGCTGACAGTTGCCTTGCTTGGCTTTGCACCAAAGCTCGAAGCGAGCGAGGTCGCCGCGTTAGCCAAGGGAGACCGGCTGGCAGTGAGAACGGCGTCCGCAAACTGCTCAGCGCAGACGTGGCCTCACTTCACTACATCCTGTCTGCAAAATACGAGTTCAAGCCAAACAATCGTGCAAGCTCGTCTGGTAACGGCCGGCCGCTAAGGCGCTGAAAGCTATCATCGTCCAGCATACGTTGGTTCGTCGCGTGCCTGAAGACAATGGTCAGAAAAGCGCCAGCTTGCGAACTGGGGCTCGCAGAAGTGTCGGCCCGGCCGACGCGAACTCATGACGATGCCGTGAAACGCACTCATCTTCCTCTTTTCCAGGGTATGCATGACCTCCGATTTACCTGAAGTACCAAGAGTCCTCGTTGTCGAGGACGAAATGATGCTGCGTATGCGGGCGGTGGATATTGTGGAAGATGCCGGGTTCTCTCCCGTGCAGGCCGTCGATGCCGACGAGGCGCTCTCTATTCTCGAATCACGCTCTGACATATCGCTCCTCTTTACCGATATTCAGATGCCCGGCAGCATGGATGGGCTCAAGCTTGCTCACGCGGTCCACGACCGCTGGCCGGCCATCAAGATCATTTTGGTTTCCGGCCAAGTTGAGCCTTCCGACGCAGATAGGCCTCAGGACAGCCGCTTCTTTGGCAAGCCGCTAAGCAATGGCCAGATGATCACCGAACTGCAGGCGATGGTCGGTGCGGGCGCACTGACGACGATTCCAGACGCGTCCCTGTTGCCGACAGATAAGAACGGTTACAGCCCGGAAGCAATCGAACTTAAGCGAATATCCGCACAAGAGGCCGCGCTCTCCGCAGAGAATGATAGCCTTCGCTTATTACTTGAGCAGGCCAACATCGATGCCAAGGCCTTGCTCATGCAGTCTTCTATCGACGCAGAGCAGCGCGATGCAGCAGACAAGTTGCAGAAGCTGATCGTGGGCGAACTCCATCATCGCATAAAGAACAACCTCGCAACCGTCAGTGCCATCGCGTCGCAAAGCTTTCGGACCACAACCAGCATCGAGCACGGGCAGAAGGCTATGGAAGGCCGGTTGCTGGCGCTATCGCGCGCCCATGATTTGCTGATGCAAGTCAGTTGGTCGAATGCCAGCCTTACCCGCACCGTGAGCGGCGCAACCGAGCCCTTTGACAGTCAAGGAAACAGACGTTTCCATTTCAATGGGCCAGATATCAAGGTGGCCTCAAGTGCCGTTATTGCCCTCGCAATGACGCTCAATGAACTTTGCACCAACACCATAAAATTTGGCGCACTGTCGACCTCCGCTGGCAGCGTGGAGGTCGCCTGGAAGATAGATGAGGAAAAGCAGCGGCTTTGCCTGACTTGGACGGAACGAGGAGGTCCGCCCGTTCGGCCGCCCACGCGCAGCAGCTTTGGGACGCGCATGATGCAATCCCTCGGTCAGCAGCTCCATGGCCAGGTGCAGCTTTCTTACGAGCCGGCCGGCTTGATCTACTCGCTGGATGTGCCGCTAAGCTCAATCATCGCGAAAGCTTGAGCCATTCGGTCGATCCGGTTCGCAAGACTGTTGAACAGATTCGAGAACTGAGCGCATAAGAATATTACCGATAATCGGATCAACAAAATGATGAAGTTGCAAGCGCTGATAGTGACCATCTTTCTGGCAACCATTGGAGCCACAAGCGCTGAGGCAGAGTGTGAGATCGCCGACGCCAAGCTGGAGGAAGCTATACAACAGAATCCCAAGCTGCGTGGTCCCGCCAATAGTCAGTCGGTACGCGATCTAAGAAGTTTGCGGGATGCTGCATTCACGCTCCGATCCTACGGGCGTCAGGAGGACTGTGAGCGCCTTCTGGCAAATATCCGTGAATTGATAGCCGGGCCGCCAATGGGCTCGTTGGGCGATAATGACGAGGAAGATGCCGATAAACAAAACGCAGCGCGGGAGCCGAGAGCTAAACGCGGAGCGGCGCTGGGCAGTCGTGACAAAAAGGACGCAAAGCCGCTTTCAAGGATTGATGAACTCACCCCCGGCTTGAGGACGGACGAAATGATCGGCGCGGAAGTCCGCAGTTCCGACGACAAGATCGTAGGCGAGGTTAGAAATATCGTTTTTGGCACGAAAGATGGCCGAGATTACGCGATCGTCGCTTCTGGCGGCTTTTTTACAACGGGAAAGGAAAGCTCGTCGTGCCGATCAAATCGCTCAAGGTGACGCAGGATCGGTCGAGCTTCTTTCTTCCGATTTCCAGAGAGATCGTGAAAGCCGTGCCCCTCATGCCTGATCAGGACTACTTGTGGCTGTCGGATAAAAAGTGGCGTACCCATAATGACGGGTTTTTTCAGGGTCGCTGAGTACAGATGAACAATCTGGGTTCAGACTATAGGTGCGAGCAAACGCCCATGCTCGTCGGCCCCGATCGTCTGCAACGCTTCAATCGTTTCGTTGACCGTAACGTCCGACCATTCGATCTGGATGAAGAAATCTCCTAGATCGTCGTGAAACTCGGATCGTACGCGTTCATCTGGGCAACCTCGCGCAACTGCCTCAGGATGTCCGCTCCGGGTCTTGGTCGTGTAAAAACGGCCTTGCGGACGTCCGTCCTGACTACGAGGACGCGGGCGTTTCTCAGGCTGTGATTGCCGCGATCAACGGCTTGACCCCGACGATGTTCATGACCCGTGTGAGGTTGTAGGCCAGAACCGATAGGGCCATCTCGGCGGCTACTTTTGGGAGCGATTTAGTGAGGAAGTGCGTCGCTCCCATACGGGCCTTCATCGTGCCGAACGGATGTTCGACCGTCTCGCGCCGCTGGCGCATCGCTTCCGGGTTTGCGTCAAGGCGCTGCTGCACTGCCTCAAGCAGATGCTCGTGCTCCCACCGTGTAATCCGCCGCTCCGGCCCCGGCGTGCACTGGGATTTGAGCGAACAGGTTTGACAGGCTGTGGTCCAGTAGCGCCGCAACACCTTGCCGTCTTCTTCGTTTGTATAGCGATACGGTAATCGCTCTCCAGCTGGGCAGCGATAGGCATCCTGTTCTGGCAAATAGACAAAGTCCTGCTTACCGAAGCGTCCCTCCGACTTAGCATTTGACGTCTGCGGCTTGGGCAGCGTCACCGTGATTCCGGCCTCGTGGCACGCGAGGATCTCTGGGCTATTGAAGTAGCCGCGATCGGCTACAGCGTCGAGCGTCTCGCTCTTGAGAACGGCCTTTGCCTGTTTGGCCATGTTAGCAAGTTGGGCGCGATCTGAACCGCTGTTCGTGACCTCGTGCGTCACAATCAGATGGTGCTCGGTGTCCACGGCGACCTGTACATTGTAGCCGACAACGCCGGAGCCGCGGCCGCTCGTTGCCATCGAGCGGCTGTCGGGATCGGTCAGAGAGATTTGCTGATCGGACGACGCAAGCATCTGCTTCTCATACGCGGCAAGCATGCCCATTTCCTCCTTCAGCTTCGTGAGCTTCTCGGCAAGTCTCGTCACCTTCGCAGCCAGCGCCTCTGTCGGCTCCTGGCGGTCGGCCGTGTCAAGTTGGCTCAGATAACGCGCGACGCTCTCCTCCAGCTGAGCACGCCGCCGTTGGACCTTTGCCCGTGTGAAGTTCTTGTCTCGGTTGTTCACGGCTTTGAACTTGCTGCCATCGATGGCGACGCTCGCCGTCGCCAGAAGGCCCATCCCACGGCAGAGTTCGACAAAGCGCGCACAGACCACGCGAAGCGCCAGGCCGTTGTCTTTACGGAAGTCGGCGATGGTCTTGTGATCGGGCGCGAGCCGACCCAGCAGCCACATCACCTCGAGATTGCGGCCGGCCTCCCGTTCGAGCCGCCGGCTCGACTGCACCCGGTTCAGATAGCCGTAGATGTAAAGCTTCAGGAGAACCGAGGGGTGGTACGACGGCCGACCGGTGGCTGCCGGCTCCACCCCTTCAAAACCCATCTCAGACAAATCGAGCGCTTCGACAAATGCGTCGATCACGCGAACGGGGTTGCTCTCGTCAATGAAATCATCGAGGCATTCAGGCAACAGCGTCCATTGCCCACGATCCGCCTCTTCAACGAAGCGCCTCATCGATTCCCCCAAAAGAATCACAGGAGAATCATAACAGCCGCGCAGCGTTTTCACACAGCCAGGGTCAAAAGCCGTCGAATTCTCTACGACTGGGACAGGCGTCATCCAGACGCTCGCGTCGACATTGCAGATTTATCTAGCTAAGATCGACAACTATTGTTGTCCTCAGCTGGTCGATCGAACTGGAAGCGTTGGACGTTGGAGCCGGATATGGACGTCCCGAAAAGGCGCCTCATTTGGGACCTTGTGCAAGGAGGCCTCTCGGAGGAATCCTTCATCGCGCAATTCGGCGCAAATCCGCGAACTACGCCCGAGATCGTTCGCGTCGAGCTTGAGGAGAGTTTGACAGAGAGGTCGACCGATAACCTCAGATTTGCGCTCATCCTCGCATTTCGGTTTGGTCTCTCGCGGCAATGGGCTCCGTTGCTGTGCAAGCTGATGGGAGAAGATTGGCACCACAGTCACGAAGACATAGCCGGCGCCCTTCAAGATTTGCGTTTTCCGGTCACCATTGACTGCCTGTATCGGACCGCGTTGCGCAAGCATGATTATCTCGCCTACAACGACAATGAATCCCTGGCAATCAAGTGCATCTGGGCGCTGCACGATATCGGTACGCCCGAGGCAGCCGAGAAACTCCAACGTTTATCGCAGTCTGATTTGTCAGCGCGCGTTCGCGAGAAAGCTCTCAAGCGACTATCGGCGCTGGCGGTGACGCGACCCGGCGACCCGGTGCCAGCTTATCGCCGCGCAAGAGACCAAAAGGTTCGGCCCGACTGGGATTTGGGTGGATCTCAGCGCGACAAGTAGGGCAGCGGGCGATATCCTTCGCAGAAGCGTGCCAAGGAGAGGTCAAGTCAAGTCTCGGTGGGCGGGAATCAAAAAGCCGCCGGGCGATGCCGGCGGCTTGATGTCGGTGGGAGGTAGGTGCTGCGGCGCTCGCGCCGCTCCTGCCTTGGTGCTGCGTTGCCGCTTACTCAGCAGCTTCCTTGCGCGGCGGATCGAGTGCGCCGGAGTCGTGGATCTCGGCGACCTGATGGTCGCTGAAGCCCAGCACCTGGCGCAGGATCTCGTCGGTGTGCTCGCCGAGTAGCGGCGAGCGCGTGACGTCGGCCGGGCTGTCCGACAGCTTGATCGGGTTGCCGACCGAGAGATACTTGCCGCGGGTCGGGTGGTCGACCTCGACCAGGGTGCCGGTCTTGCGCAGCGACTCGTCCTCGGCGATCTCCTTCATCGACAGGATCGGGCCGCAGGGGATGTCGAACTCGTTCAAGATGTCCATGGCCTCGAACTTGGTCTTGGTCATGGTCCACTGCTCGATGCGGCCGAAGATCTCGTTCAGGCGCGGCAGGCGGGCGGCGGGCTTGGCGTAGTTCGGGTCGGTCTTCCAGGTCGGCTCGCCGATCACGTCGCAGATCTTCTCCCAGACCGGGGCCTGGGTGATGAAGTAGATGTAGGCGTTCGGGTCGGTTTCCCAGCCCTTGCACTTCAGGATGCGACCGGGCTGGCCGCCGCCGGAATCATTGCCGGCGCGCGGCACGGCGTCGCCGAACGGCACGCCCTCGCCGAACTGGCTGTATTCCTTCAGCGGGCCGTGCTCGAGGCGCTGCTGGTCGCGCAGCTTGACGCGGCAGAGGTTCAAGACGCCGTCCTGCATCGCGGCGGTGACGCGCTGGCCACGGCCGGTGTGGGTGCGCTGATAGAGCGCGGTGACGATGCCGAGCGCCAGGTGCAGGCCGGTGCCGGAATCGCCGATCTGCGCGCCGGTGACCAGCGGCAGGCCGTCACGGAAGCCGGTGGTCGAGGCGGCGCCGCCGGTGCACTGCGCGACGTTCTCATAGACCTTGCAGTCCTCGTAGGGACCAGGGCCGAAGCCCTTGATCGAGGCGACGATCATCTTCGGGTTGATCGCCTGGATCTTCTCCCAGGGGAAGCCCATGCGATCGAGCACGCCGGGGCCGAAATTCTCGACCAGCACGTCGCACTTCTTGATCAGCTCGGTCAGGACTTCCTTGCCCTTGGGGTTCTTGGTGTCGAGCGTGATCGACCGCTTGTTGTGGTTCAGCATCGTGAAATAGAGGCTGTCCACGTTGGGAATGTCCTGAAGCTGGCCGCGGGTGATGTCACCCACGCCCGGCCGCTCGACCTTGATCACGTCGGCGCCGAACCAAGCCAGCAGCTGCGTGCAGGTTGGTCCGGACTGGACGTGGGTGAAATCGAGAATGCGAACGCCCTCGAGCGCCTTGGTCATGTCTTGCTCTCCGTAACGATTGGTCATCCCGCGACAGCGGGCATCTGATGTCCTTGCGGGTGGCCTTTACTTCTTCTTCGTCAGCACGCTCTGCGGATTGAGGTTGCCGATGCGGCCGCTCTCGGATCCCGCAGCAGGATCGATCACGGCGTTGATCAAGGTCGGCTTGCCGGAATCCATCGCTTCGTTGACGGCGCGCTTCAGCTCGTCTGGCGAGGTCGCGTTGACGCCAACGCCGCCGAAGGCCTCCATCATCTTGTCATAGCGCGCGCCCTTGACGAACACGGTGGTCGCCGGGTCGTCGCCCGCCGAGTTCTGATCGGTACCGCGATAGATGCCGTCATTGTTGAAGATAACGACGCAGATCGGAAGATTGTAGCGACAGATCGTCTCGACCTCCATGCCGGAGAAGCCGAAGGCGCTGTCGCCCTCGATCGCCAGCACCGGCTTACCGGTCTCGACCGCGGCGGCGATGGCCGAGCCCATGCCGATGCCCATGACGCCCCATGTGCCGACGTCGAGCCGCTTGCGCGGCTGGTACATGTCGATGACGCCGCGGGCGAGGTCGAGCGTGTTGGCGCCCTCGTTGACCAGGATCGCATCCGGACGCTCCTTGATGATGGTGCGGAGCACGCCGAGCGCGCCGTGATAGTCCATCGGCGAGTTGTTGTTCATCAGCCGCGGCGCCATCTTGGCGACGTTGTCCTCGCGCTTCTTCTGCACCGCGCTCAGCCACTCGACCGAAGCCTTGGGCCAGTTGCTGCCCATCGCCTCGCTGAAAGCCGTGACGACCGAGCCGATGTCGCCGACCACGGGGGCCGCGATCTCGACGTTGGAGTCCATCTCCTTCGGCTCGATGTCGACCTGGATGAACTTCTTCGGCTGTTCGCCCCAGCTCTTGCCCTTGCCGTGCGACAACAGCCAGTTGAGGCGGGCGCCGATCAGCATGACGACGTCGGAGTCCTTCAGCACGGTCGAGCGCGCCGCGCCGGCGCACTGCGGATGCAGGTCGGGCAGGAGGCCCTTGGCCATGCTCATCGGTAGGAACGGCACGCCGCTCTTCTCGACGAAGGTCTTGATCGCCTCGTCGGCCTGCGCGTAGGCCGCCCCCTTGCCGAGGATGATCAGCGGGCGTTTCGCGTTCTTCAACAGATCGAGCGCGCGCTTCACCGAGTCGGGGGAGGGGATCTGCGCCGGGGCCGGATCGATCACCTTGACCAGCGAGGCCGCGCCGGCTTGCGCGTTCATCACCTGGCCGAACAGCTTTGCCGGCAGGTCGAGATAGACGCCGCCCGGACGGCCCGAGACGGCGGCGCGGATCGCGCGGGCGAAGCCGATGCCGATGTCCTGCGCGTGCAGCACGCGGAACGCCGCCTTGCACAGCGGCTTGGCGATCGCGAGCTGATCCATCTCTTCATAGTCGCCCTGTTGCAGGTCGACGATCTCGCGCTCCGAGGAGCCCGAGACCAGGATCATCGGGAAGCAGTTCGTCGTCGCATGCGCGAGCGCAGTGAGGCCGTTGAGAAAGCCGGGAGCGGAGACGGTGAGGCAGACGCCCGGCTTCTTGGTGAGGAAGCCGGCGATCGCGGCGGCGTAGCCGGCGTTCTGCTCGTGACGGAAGGAGAGCACGCGGATGCCTTCAGCCTGCGCCATGCGACCGAGATCGGTGATCGGAATGCCCGGCACGTTGTAGATCGTGTCGATCCCGTTCAGCTTCATCGCGTCGATGACGAGATGAAAACCGTCCGTGAGCTCCTCGTGCGTGTCGGGTGCCTCGGTCTTAACAGCAGTCTGCGCCATGCGCCTCTCTCCCTGGTCGTCTACGAAGGCGCTTTGCGGCGTCTTCTTCTGTTTGAACCTGTCAGCTGAATAATTCCTGGCCGTGCGTCTCGACATAGGTCGCGAGGCCCAGCGTGTGATCACGGGCGCGCTTCTCGGCGAGCTCGGTGTTGCGTTCCTCCAGCGCCTCGATGATCGCGAGATGCTCGGGCAGGGAGGCCGCGATACGATCGGTGCGCCCGATCGTGAGCTGGCGATAGCCACGCACGTGCAGCAGGATGTCGTTGGTCATGTCGACCAGCACCGGCGACTCCGACAGCGAGATCAGCGCCTGATGAAACGCGATGTTCGCCTTCGAATATTCCTCGACGTGCTCCTGCGGCGGGCGGTCCTTGCCGAAGTCCTTGAAGTAGTCGCGCAGCGCCGAGATGTCCTTCTTGCGCGCGATCGTCGTGATCAGGCGCGCCGCCATGCTCTCAAGCGCCGCCCAGGCGCGGATCATGTCGACGATCTCGCTCTTGGTCCGGCGCACCACGACGATGCCACGGCGCGGCACGGTCTTCACGAAGCCGTCCTGCTCCAGCATCGCGATCGCTTCGCGAATGGGCGTGCGGCTGACACCGAGGCGCTCGGAGAGAGCGCGCTCGTCGAGCATGACAGGCTCGGGCGAGGCGTAGATGTCCATCTTCAGAATGGCTTCTTTCAAGGCCTCATAGGCCTTATTCTTGAAGCTCGTCTCCGGGGCGATGCGAGCGATCGCGATGTCGGCCTCGGCCATGATGGGCAATGCCTTGTTCGTTTTTTCTGTAGACAAGACCGTCTCCTCTCCTTGGGAGATGCTTGTTTACAGCATTTTGCGTTCAAGTTTTTTGGCATACCAGATGCCAGGATGTCAAGCTGCGAGCTTTTTCAGCGTGTCCACATCTTCGTTGCGCTTGACAAAGTTTGCGTCTGGCATACCAAATGCCATAAACGACCAGCAATCCCCAGGAGGAAGCCCCGATGTCTGACGCCATCCCGAATGCCAAGGCCACGATCCGAGACGTTCTCGATCGTGTGAAGGCGGATAAACGCACCAGCCTCACCGCGCCCGAAGGCAAGATCGTGTGCGACGCCTACGGCATTCCGGTGCCGAAGGAGGGCCTGGCGAAGTCCGCGGCCGAAGCGGCCAAGCTCGCGGGCGACATGGGTTTTCCGGTCGTGATGAAGATCGTTTCGCCGGACATTCTGCATAAGACGGAAGCCGGCGGCGTCATTGTCGGCGTCAAGACCGCCGACGATGCGAAGACAGCGTATGAGACCATTCTCGCGAATGCGAAGAAGTACAAGGCCGACGCCAAGATCGAAGGCATCCAGGTGCAGCAGATGCTGACCGGCGGTACCGAGGTGATCGTCGGTTCGATCACCGACGGCTCGTTCGGCAAGCTGGTGGCCTTTGGCCTCGGCGGCGTGCTGGTCGAGGTGCTGAAGGATGTGACATTCCGCCTCGCCCCCGCGACCAAGGACGATGCCCTGTCGATGCTCGACGGCATCCAGGCCCACGAAATGTTGAAGGGCGTGCGCGGCGGCGATGCCGTCAGCCGCGAGGCGCTGGCGGACGTCATCGTCAAGGTGTCGAAGCTGGTCAGCGATTTCCCTGAAATCGTCGAGCTCGACCTCAATCCGGTGTTTGCGACCAAGACCGGCGCGATTGCGGCCGACGTCCGCATCGTCGTCGATTTCGACTACAAGCCCCGTCCGGCGCCGCGCTCGAACGAGGAAATCGTCACCGCGATGAACCGCATCATGAAGCCGCAGGCGGTCGCCGTGATCGGCGCCTCCGCCGAGGACGGCAAGATCGGCAACTCCGTGATGAAGAACCTGATCAACGGCGGCTACAAGGGCCAGATCTACCCGATCCACCCGAAGGCCTCCGAGATCCTCGGCTACAAGGCCTACAAGAGCGTCAAGGACGTGCCCGGCGTGATCGACACCGCGGTGTTCGCGATCCCCGCCAAGTTCGTCGCCGGCGCGCTGACCGAATGCGGCGAGAAGCAGATCCCGGGCGCGGTGCTGATTCCGTCGGGCTTTGCCGAAGCCAATGAACCGGAGCTGCAGGCCGAGATCGTCGAGATCGGCAAGAAGTACAATGTCCGCCTGATGGGGCCGAACATCTACGGCTTCTACTACACGCCGGCCAATCTCTGCGCGACCTTCTGCACCGCCTACGACGTCAAGGGCCACGCGGCGCTGTCGTCGCAGTCGGGTGGCATCGGCATGGCCATCATCGGTTTTTCGCGCTCGGCGAAAATGGGTGTGTCGGCCATCGTGGGCCTCGGCAACAAGTCGGATATCGACGAGGACGATCTGCTCGCCTTCTTCGAGCAGGACCCGAACACCAACCTGATCGCGCAGCACTGCGAGGACCTCAAGGACGGCCGTGCCTTTGCGGAAGCCGCCAAGCGCGTCTCCAAGAAGAAGCCGGTCATCGTGCTCAAGGCCGGCCGCACGTCTGCTGGCGCCAAGGCCGCCTCGTCGCACACCGGCGCGCTCGCCGGCAACGACAAGATCTATGAGGACGTGCTGAAGCAGTCCGGCGTCATCCGCGCCCGCTCGCTGCGCCAGCTGCTCGAGTTTGCCCGTGGCGTGCCGGTGCTGCCGACGCCGAAGGGTGAGAACGTCCTCATCATCACCGGCGCCGGCGGCTCGGGCGTGCTGCTCTCCGACGCCGTCGTCGACAACGGCCTGTCGCTGATGACCATGCCGGCCGACCTCGATGCCGCCTTCCGCAAGTTCATCCCGCCGTTCGGTGCCGCCGGCAACCCGGTCGACATCACCGGCGGCGAGCCGCCGATCACCTATGTGAACACGGTCAAGCTCGGCCTGTCGGACGAGCGCATCCACGCGCTGATCCTCGGCTACTGGCACACGATCGTGACCCCGCCGATGGTGTTCGCGCGCAACATGGTCGAGGTGAAGAAGGAGATGGAGGCCAAGGGCTTCGTCAAGCCGATCGTCGCCTCGCTCGCCGGCGACGTCGAGGTCGAGGAGGCCGCCGAATATCTCTACCAGAACGGCATCCCGGCCTATGCCTATTCGACCGAGCTGCCGGTCGAGGTGCTCGGCGCCAAGTACAAGTGGGCGCGCGGCGCGGGCCTGCTCTAAGTCAAATCGATGCGAATGCCGCTCCGGCGTCTCGCCGGGGCGGCACTTTCTTTGATAGCGTGACGAAGCAAGATCCGTCCGTCCGGCAACGGCGCCGCCTGTGAGGGCGGTGCAGAGAGGCGCCACGTGATCCGTCGCAAGACGATCGAGCCACGCGCGGATGCTGCGGCCGAACCCCGCGACGGCGGCGTGCAATCCGTCGGCCGCGCGCTCCAGATCCTGGAGATTCTCGCCGAAGACGACGAAGGCTATCGCCTCAGCGATCTCGCCGTCCGTGCCGGGCTTTCGACCTCGACCGTTCATCGCCTGCTGACCACGCTCGAGAAGCGCCGCTTCGTCCAGTTCGACCGCATGGAATCGAAATGGCACGTCGGCGCGCAGAGCTTTGCCGTCGGCGCGACCTTCACGCGTCGGCGCAATTTCGTCGCGCTGGCGATTCCCTATCTGCGAAGGCTGCGCGACCAGTCGCGCGAGACCGCCAATCTCGCCGTCGTCGACGATGAATCGCTGATGGTGCTGCTGCGGCTGGACAGCCGCGAGATCATGCGCTCGCTGACCAAGGTCGGGGGCCGCCTCGCCATGGTCGCCTCCGGCATGGGCAAGGCGGTGCTCGCGACCTATTCCGATGACGACGTCAACGGCATCATCCACCGCCAGGGCATGCCGCGCCTGACCGAGAAATCGATCATCCGCGCCAGCGACCTGTTCCGCGAGCTCGAGACCATCCGCCGCCAGGGCTACGCCGTCGACGACGAAGAGGCACGCCTCGGCCTGCGCTGCATCGCCGCCGTCGTCCACGATTCCTGCCGCGAGCCGCTGGCGGCGATCTCGGTGTCGGGCCTGGCGAGCCGGCTGACCGAGGATCGGGTGCCGGTGGTCGGGGGAATGGTGCGGGATATCGCAGGGGAGCTGACGGCGGCGCTCCGGGGCGTGGCGCAGCCTGACTAGCTTTGGCGTTCGGAACTACGCCGAATATAGCGGGGACCACGAGATAAATAGCTCGGTCGAGTGGGGGGACCTTAGAGGTCACCCCCATTTTCTATCCGACAGGAGAAATCTATCTACACTTTTGGCTGCAATTGCAGAACGGGAAGAGGTTGAGAGCCTAATGCTTCCTTGCAACACAATCTAAGGGGGAGTGCAAACTTTTTCACCATTTGCTCAAACGACTTGCCGAAATGGACGATCATTTGAACATAACAGGAACGAAATGTCAACCGAAAATCCGAAATCTAGTGTCAAACTTCGGAAGTCATAGGCCGGGGTCAACAGGATAAGCTAAAATCTGCGACCAACCACTATGATGCTAGCTTGTCCCGCAGTTACAACTTCCTTCATCGACTAGATTCCTCTTTATAGGCGTGAGTTGATTGCGTGAGGCGCTTACCCGCCGACTTGTTGCCCTCGAACCCGATCGGCACGGTCGTTCCCCCGCGTATGCTCAAGACGTGAGCAGGTCGCTAGCCTATTTGGGCTTGCGGGGGCCGCGACGTCGCGCAACGATCCTGCCGCAATAGGCCAGCACGTTCAGCGAGTTCACCGCATGACCAAACTCACGCGCTTCTCGGTCGGCCCCCTGCACACCATGACGCGGCGGCTCGCCGACGTCGCATCGGGTCGCGCCGCACCCGATCTCGTCATCACCGGCGCCCGCGTGCTGTCGACCTATTCGGAGCGCATTCTCCCGAACCGCGAGCTGTGGATCACTGGCGGACGCGTCGCGGCGGTGAAGCCGGCCGGGGCGCACAAGGCGATACCGAGCGGTTTCGCGATCCATGACGCGGCCGGCGGCATCATCGCGCCCGGCCTCGTCGATCCGCACATCCACATCGAATCCTCGATGGTGACGGCCTGCGCCTATGCGGAGGCCGCGCTGCTCAACGGCACCACGACGATCTTCTGCGACAGCCACGAGATCGGCAACGTCATGGACGTCGCCGGCGTCGAGGCGATGCTGGAGGATGCGCGACAGGCGCCGCTGTCGATCTTCCTCACCGTGCCCTCGACCGTGCCGGCGACTTCGGCCGCGCTGGAGACGGCGGGCGGGGATCTCACGCCGGACAAGATCGCCGGCCTGTTCGATCGCTGGCCGGAGGCGGTCGCGCTCGGCGAGAAGATGGATTTCGTGCCGGTCTGCATGGGCGACGAGCGCAGCCATGCCATCCTTGCGGCGGCTTTGCAGCGCGGACGGCCGGTGTCCGGGCATGTCTATGGCCGCGAGTTCGTCGCGGCCTATGCCGCGAGCGGCGTCACCGACACGCACGAGGCGATCGACCGCGACATCGCCGACGACCTGCTCGATGCCGGCGTCTGGATCTTTCTGCGCGGTGGTCCGCCGACGACGCCGTGGCACAGCCTGCCGCAGGCGATCCGCACCGTCACCGAGCTCGGCGCCTCGCACAAGCGCACCGCCGTGTGCACCGACGATCGCGATGCCGATGATCTCATGCTGTTCGGCCTCGACTGGGTGGTGCGCGAGGCGGTGAAGGCGGGGATGTCGCCGGAGCAGGCGTGGTCGATGGGCTCGCTGCACGGCGCGACGCGCTTTGCGATGGATGGCGAGATCGGCGGTCTCGGCGGTGGCCGCCGCGCCGATCTGGTGCTGCTCGACGACGGCCTGAAGCCGCAATCGACCTGGTATGGCGGCGAGCTGGTGGTGGACAAAGGCAAGATCACGCCGCGTCTCGATCAGGCGCTGTCGCAGCGCTATCAGTACCCGAAGGCCGCCTATGCCACGGTGAAGCTGCCAAGACAGATGACGCTGACGCCGGAGCTGCCCACCAAGGCCTGCACCGTCAATGCGATCAAGACGGCGCTGCCCGGCATCACGCTGATCCACGACAAGGTCGCGATAGAGCCGGCCAACGATTGGGAGACGCTGTTTGCGCGCTACGGTCTCTGCTTCGTCGCCGTGATCGAGCGCCACGGCAAGTCGGCCGGCAATGTCGCGCACGGGCTCTTGAAGGACTTTGGCCTCAAGCGCGGCGCCGTCGCCTCCAGCGTCGGCCATGACAGCCACAACATCATCGTCGCCGGCACCAACGAGGCCGACATGCGGGCCGCCGTCGCCGCGATCGGCGCGCAGCAGGGCGGCGTCTGCGTCGTCGCCGATGGCAAGGTGCGGGCGATGGTTCCATTGCCGATCGCTGGCCTGTTGTCGGACAAGCGCGTCACCGAGGTCGCCGAGGAGGTGAAGCTGCTCAAGAAGGAATGGGCGGAAGCCGGCTGCACCATTCCCTACATGGGCTTCAATTTGATTCCTCTATCGGTCATTCCGGAAATTCGTATCACCGACAAGGGCCTCGTGCTGGTGCCGCAGATGGAGCTTGCGCCGCTGTTCGAATAGCACCATCGAACCGTCATGCTGTTAGGACATGTCAGCTGTTTGTCGTCCTAACTAACTGAGGCCACCCGTGTTTTGCCGAGCGTGCCGCATCGTGGGAAAAATCGACGACTGAATTGAGATCGCAGCCGTCAGCAGCGATCCTCGCGCATCAACCAAAAGAGGAAGCGCGAGATGGCGAAGATGCGGGCGATCGATGCTGCGGTGCGAATCTTGGAGAAGGAAGGCGTCACCTGCGCCTTCGGCGTTCCCGGCGCGGCGATCAATCCGCTGTATTCCGCGCTGCAACGGCGCGGCTCGATCCGCCACATTCTCGCCCGCCACGTCGAGGGCGCCTCGCACATGGCCGAGGGCTACACCCGCGCCAAGGCCGGCAACATCGGCGTGTGCATCGGCACCTCGGGCCCGGCCGGCACCGACATGATCACCGGGCTCTATTCGGCGATTGCAGACTCCATTCCGATCCTCTGCATCACCGGCCAGGCGCCGCGCGCGCGGCTCCACAAGGAGGATTTCCAGGCCGTCGACATCGAGCAGATCGCCAAGCCCGTGACCAAGTGGGCGGTCACGGTGCGCGAGCCCGGGCTCGTGCCGCGGGTGTTCAGCCAGGCGTTCCACATCATGCGCTCGGGCCGTCCGGGCCCGGTGCTGATCGACCTGCCGCTCGACGTGCAGCTCGCCGAGATCGAGTTCGACGACGAGACCTACACGCCGCTGCCGGTCTACAAGCCCGCGGCGAGCCGCAAGCAGATCGAGAAGGCGCTGGAAATGCTCAATGCCGCCGAGCGGCCGCTGATCGTCGCGGGCGGCGGCATCATCAACGCCGATGCCAGTGATCTGCTCGTCACCTTCGCCGAGACCGTCAACGTGCCTGTGGTGCCGACCCTGATGGGCTGGGGCGCCATCCCCGACGATCATGTGCTGATGGCCGGCATGGTCGGCCTGCAGACCAGCCACCGCTACGGCAACGCCAACTTCCTGGAGTCCGATTTCGTGCTCGGCATCGGCAACCGCTGGGCCAACCGCCACACCGGATCGCTCGAGACCTACACCAAGGGGCGCAGCTTCGTGCATGTCGACATCGAGCCGACCCAGATCGGCCGCGTGTTCAATCCCGATCTCGGCATCGTCTCGGACGCCAAGGCGGCGCTCGAGCTGTTCATCACCGTCGCGCGCGAGTGGCGCAAGGCGGGCAGACTGCGCGAACGGCAGGCGTGGCCGGCGGCGTGCCAGGATCGCAAGCGCACGATGCTCCGGCGCAGCGATTTCGATCAGGTGCCGATCAAGCCGCAGCGCGTCTATCATGAGATGAACAAGGCGTTCGGCCGCGACACCTGCTATGTCAGCGTCATCGGCCTGTCGCAGATCGGCGGCGCGCAGTTCCTCAGCGTCAACCATCCGCGCCACTGGATCAATGCGGGGCAGGCGGGGCCGCTCGGCTGGACCCTGCCGGCCGCGCTCGGCGTCCGCGCCGCCGATCCCAGGCGCGAGATCGTCGCGCTCTCCGGCGACTACGACTTCCAGTTCCTGATCGAGGAGCTCGCGGTCGGCGCGCAGTTCAACCTGCCTTACATCCACGTCGTCGTGAACAATGCCTATCTCGGCCTCATACGCCAGGCGCAACGCGGCTTCTCGATGGACTATCAGGTGCAGCTCTCGTTCGAGAACATCAACGCGCCGGAGGTCGGCGGCTATGGCGTCGACCACGTCGCGGTCGCGCAGGGCCTCGGCTGCAAGGCGATCCGCGTCACCGACCCGCGCCAGGCGCAGGCTGCGTTCGCGACCGCGCGCGAATGGATGGCGGAATACCAGGTGCCTGTCGTGGTCGAGTTCGTGCTCGAACGCGTCACCAACATCGCGATGGGTACCGAGATCGACAACGTCGTGGAGTTCGAGGAGGTGCTCGATCTGCCGGTCGACGAGACGCCGGCCGAGCCGGCGCGCACCTTGCAGCCGGCTTGACCGCAGCCATCGCACTCAGTCGAGGACCCATGACATGCCGCGCTTTGCCGCCAACCTCACGATGCTGTTCAACGAGCTGCCGTTCCTCGACCGCTTCGCCGCCGCCAAGGCGGCCGGCTTCGGCGGCGTCGAATATCTGTTCCCGTATGATTTCGACAAGGCCGAGCTGCGCGAGCAGCTCGCGCGCCACGGGCTGACGCAGGTGCTGCACAATCTGCCCGCCGGCAATTGGGCCGCGGGCGAGCGCGGCATCGCCATCCTGCCGGATCGCGTCGACGAATTCCGCGACGGGGTGCGTCGTGCGATCGAGTATGCGAAGGCGCTGGATTGTCGCCAGCTCAACTGCCTCGTCGGCATTGCGCCCGACGATGCCGATCCGCGCGAGCTCAACCAGGTGCTGGTCCGCAACCTGCGCTTCGCCGCGACCGCGCTGAAGGCGCAGGGGATCAAGCTGCTGATCGAGCCGATCAACACACTCGACATTCCCGGCTTTGTCCTCAACCGCACGGCACAAGCGCTTCAGCTGATCTCGGAGGTCGAGTCCGACAATCTGTTCGTCCAGTACGACATCTACCACATGCAGATCATGGAGGGCGATCTCGCCCGCACGATGCAGAAGCATCTCGCCCGCATCGCCCACATCCAGCTCGCCGACAATCCGGGCCGCCACGAGCCCGGCACCGGCGAGATCAACTACGCCTTCCTGTTCCGCCATCTCGACGCGATCGGCTACCCCGGCTGGATCGGCTGCGAGTACAAGCCGCGGACGACGACGGGAGAGGGCTTGGGTTGGCTGACGGACCGCGCGGTCGTTCCCGCGAGCTGAGCTTGATTCCTTGGTCCCTTCACCGGCCTTTTCCAGTTAATGTCTGCGAGCCGACGTCGCCGGCGTCGGCTGAAAAGTCCGCGTTGGGCCAATTGCAGAACTGCCCCGCTTGGTGCAACAGTAGAACAATCCTACATTGGAACGCTGTCGTGTCCTGCAATTCGCCCTCCGGCGCGCACCCGCCGACTACCCACCAAGTCATACGCAAACTCGCCTTGCAAGAAGGTGCGGCGGCACTAAAGGCACTGGCCAACGCAGCCGGACTCGAAGATCAATTTGAACGACGGGCGGCTATTGATGCAATCGGACGTCACCCACATGGGCGCGAGTTGCGCTCTATCATTTTGAGGGCTCTCCGTGATCCATCAGAATACGTTGTGCGCACAGCGTGTGAAGTCGTCGCACAATGGGAGTTGCAAGAGGCGCACGAGCTTGTGGTAGCTCTACTGGCAAATCCATCCAAAGCGACACGGCAAACCGCTATTCGCACGCTGGGTAAAATCTGGGTCGATGCAGATTTCCGACGGTGTTTCGCATCTACAACGACGCCTCGGAAAATGAAATTCGGCGCGAAGCTGCTTGGGTCCTGCGGCAGCGAGCCCACTCTGCCCATTGGCGAACGCTTTTCGATGCATTCCAAGTTGATGAGCTTGCCCGACACCGGCAATGGGCTTGCGAGTTAGCCGAGAAGTTTTCAGTCCCTGACATTCTACCAGTGTTGTCACAGCTGTCCTCGGACGTCGACGGTCACGTTCGAAAGGCAGCGTGGCGGGCTATCCAAACACTTTCGAGCCGCTGATCCCAGCTCGTTTCGTAGGCTTAGGATGCCCGCTGCGGGCCAAATGCAGCCATTGAGGGCCTTGGTCGCCTGCTTCTGCTTCAGACCTGAAAGCGGGCTGTGCTCCCACCTGTTTGGACGGTTTGGGATGGGCTAGCCGCCGACATCTTTAGTGCGTCTTTTCATCTTCGAGTCTGATCACGATGTGCTGCGCCAAGCCGGAGTTCGAGGAGCCGCTGAGAAAATCTCCGGCCGCATGTCGGGCTGACGAACGGAGGGCCGTTCTGGGAGCGGACAACGGAGGAGGTTGCGAGCGATGATCACAGTGTTCGGAGAGGGCAGAGGCTTCCGGGTCGTCTGGTTGCTGGAAGAGATGGACCTCCCATACCGGCTGCGGGATGTGGATCTCCTGGCCGGGGTCGAGAACGACGCCGAGTTCCTGACGATCAATCCCGCCGGATTCATTCCGGCGATCCGCGATGGCGACGTCACGATGGTCGAGTCCGTTGCGATCATGGAGTACATCTTGGGGCGGTATGGGCCGACGGCGCTGGCGCCCGCGGCACATGATGTTGCTTTTCCTGCCTATCAGCAGTTTCTCCACCTCGGTGAGGCGGGCCTCGCAGCCTCGCTTTATTTCGTTTCGGGAGCCCGGCACCTTGCGCCTGAAAGCGAGTGCAACAACTGGAGCGCGCGGCAGGCGATGGACGTGTTCACGACCCGATTGAGCCTGGTGACGCGACGGCTGGAGCGCGGGCCATACATGGCCGGCGATGCGTTCACCGCGGCGGACATTTCGGTGGGCTACGCGCTCGAGATGGCGCGGAAGAACGTCGGTGTGGTGTTCGGTGATGCGGAGCAAGCATACATGACCCGGCTGCGAGTCCGCGCCGGCTACCAGCGGGCGCTGGAGACGTGCCAGGCCACGCGGCGCTGGTGGACCAGCTAGGTTGCGGAACGAGAGAGGCGAGTAGGTCGCCGACAATGTCTTCAACAGACGAAACGATCATTTGCATTCGACCGTCGCTCCGCGGCAGATGACGAGTGCTGGAAACCCATCCGAGGTCACCGATGTCATCTGTTGCGACCGTGTTTGCGCAATCGTTCTTCCACGGCACGCGCGCTGATTTGCGGCCGGGCGATCTGATCGCTGTCGGGTATCCGTCCAACTTCACCGAGGCGGAGCCGATGTCCTGGGTCTACTTCACGGCGACGCTGGATGCGGCGATCTGGGGCGCCGAGTTGGCTGCCGGTGACGGACGGGGACGGATCTACGTCGTCGAGCCCACAGGTCCGTTCGTTGACGACCCGAACCTGACGGACAAGAAGTTCCCGGGGAATCCGACGCGGTCTCATCGATCCCGCGCGCCGCTGCGCGTCATTGCCGAGGTCGTTCATTGGCAGGGGCACGCGCCGGATGTGGTGAGGCAGATGAAGGAGGGCGTTGCGCGCGCAATGACCGAGGGGCCGGGCATCATCGACTGAACGGCGCGGCGGCATCGCACTGCCGTCGATCCGTCGCGCCCGATGGCTGTTTGCGGATGCTGCGACGCGCTCGCCACGCGGCGCCCTCCGTCCAGAACATCGAAAAAGTCCGGTGGCAAGGTGCGTTCGAACTGGTGTCGACGCACGAAATCTCCTCCTCATGAGCCGAGCCTATCGCCGAGAGGCGAGGGTTGGACTTGGCGTCCATGATTGATCGGGGGCGCCGCTCGGCTGCGTCGCTCGCCTTTCGGCGACGGCATGGTTGAAGAGTTCGAGGACCAAGCCGAATGCCGCCAAGTCCTCTGGTTCGATGGCTCCATCGTCATAGCCCTTGAGTGTCTCGACGATGATCCCGTCGACCTCTCGTTGCCAGGTCAGCAGATCGTGTTCTGAGCCGGCATTGCGCACCTCCGAAACCACCGCAAGAATGCGGTTGCGGCCGCTGGTGTCGTCCTCCAGTTCATCCCGGTTCAGATAGCGGCGCAGCCATTCGGCGGCCGAACCGATGCCGGAAAGTACGAGCAAGGCGAACCAGAAATAATCGCTGTACTTGTCCAGAAAGGTTCGCTCCGTGCCGTTGATCACCGCCGCGGCGCCTCGATGTACGGAAGGCTCGGTCTCCTTCTCGGTATCGGGCTTCGTGATGTGCGAAGCACCGGCGAGGCCTTGCGTGATCGTGTCGCGGACCGCGAAAAGCTGCCGGTAGAAGGCCGCCGCCTTGGCTTCTGAAAGCTCCTTCTTGGCCAGGATCAGGTGATTGACGCTGATCGTGTCGACCTTGTCCTCCGGCCAGGCCGGTTTCGCGTTGAAGACGCTGGCTGGAATTTCCTCGGCCTCGTAGCGCGGATGCTTCAGGGCAATGGCCTCCGATGCTTCGATCGGAAGAAACGTCGGAGCTCCGCGGGCTCGGGAGGTCGCGGTGATGGCGTCCACCGTGATCCTGCTGTCGAGCGGACCGACGGCGAGATACGCATCGAGGGTAAGGTCTTGCGCAAGCTTCTCGATCTCGTCTGTCCCGAATTGAGCCGTGGCAACCTTATCGGGTTGCACGCCGGACCCCTCCAGAATGGTCTGGAGCACTGCGACGTTTGCTCCGGTCCTCCCGATGATGCCGACCTTGTGACCTGCCAGATGGGCGATATCTGCGATCTTGCCGCCGGCCTTCTGCTTGGGCTCGCTGCCGCGTCGCCCGGAGGGCGACCACAGCACGACATAGTTCTTGCGTAGGACCGCCAGCGTTTGCGCGTCGGGCGGCATGCCGAGGTCACCGCGGCCGACCGCCAGATCGGTTCTGTCGGCGGCCAGCAGGGCCAGGGATTCAGCCGCTCCGCCGGTCGTGATCGGGGAGAGCCGGACGGTCCTGCTTTCCTCACCGAAGGCGTCGGCCATCGCCTGGACCACCTTGTGGTCGTCGCTCGCCGCCGGTCCGACGGCGATCCGGAGAGTCTCGGGTTGCAAGACGTAGAACAGGCCGGCCGCAGCGGCGCCAAAGGCGACAAATCCCAAGGCCAACACGATCAGCAGCCTTCGTTGACGGCGGTCGTGAGCACTCCTGACCACATAGGACGATGACATCAGCGGACCCCTTGAGAAAACGCGTGTCGGCTCCAAGCGCACTGGAACTTGGGCGAACCGGTGTCAACCCGGAATGTTCCGTCGGCTGGATCAGGTACAGGGAACTTGGGGTCGACCTCGTCGATGTGCAAATGTCCGGTGCGCCATGGACCAGCTGTGGATGAAGCCCCCGCAACGGTGCTCTCAGAGAACAGACGTTTCTTGCGTCCAGTCGGAAGGTCCGCCGCCTCGGGCCGCAAGCAGACATGACCATCGCGCGTCTTTCGAAGCGATCATTTCATGGCTTATCAATCTGCGGTCAATATGATTGGAGCTTGATAGAGGAGTTGGAATGAAGCCCAGCCGATCATCTCAGCCGTGCCTTATGATTCTACGCATCTTGGTCATGGGTCTCGGGCTTCTCCACCCGCACCGGGCGACGGCCGCTGACGAGCTGCAATATTTCCACGACTGCGTGAAGCACGAACTGCCCGCGGCTTTGCGCCGCTTCGTCATCGCAAATGGTCCAGACAGACTGAACCGCGCGGAGGACAGTGCAAGAACTGACATTGTTAATGACCTGTTTTCGGCCTGTCGGCAGAGCGCATTGGATAGCGCGCGCCGCGCAGATGAGCGGTCCTACGTTGACGAGGCCGTAGGATCATTCTTCAAGGAGATCCCCTGGATCGTCGAACTGCAGCACCGGACGGAGCAGCTCTTGAAGACGGATCCAGATAAGGCGTTCGAAGAGCAAGCTGTACGCGCCTATTCCTTCTGTCTCGAGGGCACTGCTCGGCGGTTGGCTCAAACGTCCGAAGATCCTATCGACACGATTGAGCAAGGGGCACTCGTAGGGTGCAGCAGAAACAGACAAGTTGTCTTCGATACATATTCAAGTCATGGAAAGTCCTTTGCTCCAGTGGAGATGAAGGCTTTGGAGAAGGAGTTTCATGATAAAGTGTCTGCCATCGTGACAAAAATCCGGAACGATGTGCGTAAGACAAAGCAGCAGTAGCTGTGTCTGCTGTCGTCATTGATTTCAACCTCTTTGGAAACGTCAGAGTTGAGCTCGTGCCACGGCCTTCTTTCGTGCTCGTCGGGCAAATCACTGATGGGACTCGGCATGCGCCGTCCCATTTCGCGGTCGGATCGCCGAAGGTGTGTCCTTGAATCGATTCGAAAATCGCTAACTTGCTCAATCAGATGTCATCGATCGCCGTTGAGGAAGTGAGAATAGATGTTTCTTTTTTACAGAAATCATGCATGATGCACCCATCCTGTCTCGCCGAGAGGGGCGTTGCGCGCGATCGTCACGACACGTGGGGCAGGGATGCGGTGGCCGTGAGGTGTCGCAGCATGCGCTTACGCGCATGTGGACGAACGATGCAGCACGGACGCGAAGTCGTGTGGTCCTGGCCTCCCGGTGCCGAGGTCAAGCGCGCGACGAGGGCTCATGCCCTCGCGCGGGCGACGGGGTCAATCAGCCGGTCCCCGAGGAGAGCGCGAAAGAAGCGTTAAGACTGCCGCGCAGGGAATGCCGGTTGATCGGCTGAACCTGTGGTACCTGCCGCCTGCATTCTTTCAGCAGGCGGGCCATGGGTGAGGCCTTCACCCGGCATTCCCTGCGCCCTCTCGATTCATCGAAGGGCCGTCGATCGCGGGACTCGGGCGTGATCCGCCGCGAGAGTGCGAACCTGCGCGCGGTTGTTTGAAACGTGGATAGCAACTGAGCAATCTCTCCATCATCTCCGACGATGGTGAAGAGTTCGAGGTTTGGTTCCCTTGGCATGATGGTTCCCTTGGCATGATGAAGTTTCGGCCATTTGGAACCGGAACTGCAGGCGATCCCTTGGTGTTGAACGGCATCTCGAAAGCACTGGAGGAGAGACAATGATGAGAACCCGTCTTGCCGTTTCGCTGATCGCCACCTCGCTGCTGGCGTCGACCGCTGCGTTCGCCCAGTCCACGACCGTCGAAGGTGCCGCCAATGGTGCTGCGGCCGGCGGCGCCGTTGCCGGTCCGGTCGGCGCCATGGTTGGTGGCACGGTCGGCGCCGCCGTCGGTGCGGGCCTAGAGATTCCGAACGCGGTCATCAACTCGATCGAGGCCGAGCGCGCGCCGTCGGTGGTCGTCCATGAGCGTGTCGTGGTCGGCGAGCCGCTGCCCGCCACCGTCGAACTGCGTCCGGTACCGCGCTACACCGAGTATCGCTACGCCGTCGTGAACGATCGCCGCGTGATCGTCGATCCGCGCACGCGCCGCGTCATCAAGATCATCGAGTGATCTGACATTCTGACAGGCAGGGGCCTCGTCGCATCAGCGGCGGGGCCTCTTGTCATGCGGTTTGCGTGCGGATCTGTCGGATGAGCCAGTCGATGGCCGCGGACAGGCCGAATCCGATGCAGGCGGTCGCGGCGTCGACGACGAAGTCTTCCAGCCGTGCGTGACGCCCTGGCGCCAGGAACTGCGCGAGTTCGAGTGCACCGATCAGGATCACCGCAATCCCGGTGGTCAGCAGCCGATGACTGCGATAGGCGAGGCCGAACGCAAGGCCGATCAGGATGAAGGCGAGGGCGTGTTCGCCGTCCTGTCCAAGCTGCGAATGGGGCCTATAGCTGGGCGGGCCCAGCGTTGCGAAGGCAACGGCTGCGGCGAGCAGCCAGGCCGAGAGGCGGATCGCGATCTTCATGGACGCTGCTTAGCACGTTCCGGGCCACGAACCGGGGTCACGGTCGCTTGAGGCACCGGTGTAGTTAATGCGGCTCGGAAGCCGGACGTTGGCCTTCCCATCGTACCGCAGACAGCTTTCGTCAGGCGCCTCAGATCGGCTGCCGGACTCCCAGACCCTGCATGAAGCGCTCGCGGATCTGTGCCGGATCGCGCCTGGTGGCGCCCACACCGGGCTTGTCGTCGATCTTCGCCGCAATCAGCACCGGGCCGGGCGCCTCGAACGCAACATCGATCAAGCGTTCGAAATCTTCCTCGTCTGCGGCCCAATGGCTGGCGCCAATGCCGCAGCCGGCGGCAATGGCGACGATGTCGGCGTTCCGGGCCGGCGTCGGCTGGTTTCCGGTGATCTGGTAGACGCCATTGTCCATGACGATGATGGCCAAATTCTTCGGCGCCAGCGTCGCAATCGTGGTCAGGCAGCCGAGCTGCATCAGCAGCGAGCCGTCGCCCTCGAGCGCGAACACCCGGCGCTGCGGCTGCGCCAGGGCGACGCCGAGCGCGATCGGGCAGGCAAGCCCCATGCTGCCGAGCATGTAGAAATTCTGCGGCCGCGGGCCCGCCGCCCACAGATCGAAATTGGTGTTGCCGATGCCGCCGATGACAGCTTCCTCGTGCTTGAGTTTTGCGACCAGCCGGCAGGTGAGGTCAGCGCGGTTCATGACCTTGGTGTTGCTGATGGTCGCGCTCATGCGAACACCTTTCCGCCGGTCAGCAGCGGCGACAGGATGAGCGCCACCGGCGCCTGCGTCGCCACCGCCTGCTTGATCGAGCGGTCCATGATGAATTCGAGCTCGTCGAGGCGCGTCATGGTGTGATGCTCCATCGCCAGCGCATCGAGCACGGGGCGCATGGTCCGGCACACCAGCGACTGGCCGTAGTTGAATTCGCCGAGCGTGCCACGCTCGGACACGATCATGATCAGCGGGATCTGGCAGGGCAGGACCAGCGAGGCCAGCACGTTGGGCAAGGTCGCGAAGCCCGATGTCTGCATCAGGAGCGCGCCGCGGCGCCCGCCCATCCAGGCGCCCGCGAGAATGCCGACCGCTTCCTCCTCGCGCGCCGTCGCAAACGTCGTGAAGAACGGATCGTCGTGCAGGCTGTGGATCAGCGGCGTCAGGACGCGGTCGGGAACGTAGGGGATGAGGTCGACGGCGTTGCGCTTGAACGTCTGCAGCACGATCTCGTGCCAATTCGGCACGGTGCTTGCGGATCGCGCCGCATCGGCATCGGCGGCCATTGCTGTTCCTCCGGACGTCCCTGATGGGGGTGCGCTGTTTGGCGCTGAGCTTGACGGCACCGGGACGATTGTCAACATGCCGGCCCGGCCGGTCAGGCATCCGCCTTTCAAGTCCGACATCAAGAACCAAGACACCAGGAGGTCGCCTGTTCATGGCCGCGAATTCCAAGCGCGTCTTCTACGTCAAATATCTGGCCCACCCGATCTTCAGCGAGCTGCTCGCCGCACGCTCCGACGTCCGGCTCGACCGGCTGGAGAACGAGAGCTCCGAGGCCGAGACGGCGCCGATCCTCGCGGCGGCTCACGCCTACCAGATCGGGGCGGCCCGCGACGAACTCGCGCCGCGCTTCCATGTCGATGCAGACCTGCTGCGCCGCGCCCCAAACCTCCTCGTCGTGTCGAGCAACGGGGCCGGATACGACCCGGTCGACGTCGACGCCTGCACCGGGGCCGGCGTCCTCGTCGTGAACCAGTCCGGCGGCAACGCGCATTCGGTGGCCGAGCACACGCTCGGCATGATGCTGACCCTGTCGAAGCGCATCATCCAGTCCGACCGCCGGCTGCGCCGGGAGCGCGACGTCAACCGCAACGATCTGATCGGCAACGAGGTGCAGGGGCGGACGATCGGTATCGTCGGGCTTGGCCATGTCGGCCGCCGGGTTGCCGAGCTGTGCCGCGGCCTCCTCGGCATGACGGTGCTGGCCTATGACCCGTATCTCTCGCCGGAGGAGATCGCGGCACGCGGCGCGGAGAAGGTGGAACTCGATGACCTGATGCGGCGCTCTGATTTCGTCTCGATCAACTGCCCGCTGACGAGGGAGAGCCGGGGCATGATCGGTGCCCGCGAGTTCGCACTGATGCAGCCGAGCGCCTATTTCGTCACCACCGCCCGTGGCTTCATCCATGACGAGGAGGCGCTGCTCACCGCCCTCAGCGAAAAGCGCATCGCCGGCGCCGGCCTCGACGTCTGGGCCAAGGAGCCGCCGCCGCCGGACCATCCGCTGCTCCAATTCGACAACGTGCTGGCGAGTCCCCATACGGCCGGCGTGACTCGCGAGGCGCGGCAGAACATGGGCCGGATCGCCGCCGAGCAACTGCTCGCCACGCTCGACGGCGGGCGGCCGCCGCGCCTCATCAACCCCGAGGCCTGGCCGCGCTACAGCGCCCGTTTCCGCGAGGCATTCGGAGTGACACCCGCCTAGCCGGGGAGAGGGGAATTGCGAGGAGAAGATTTCATGCGTCGCAAGCCGCGAGGTGGCGACAAATCTTCTCTCCCGGGCGGCTTCCGCGAAGTGGACATTGCTATTTTCCGAGCTGTCTCGACAGCACGATGGAGGCTGATCATTTTTCCTGTGGCGCCATGAGCTTAGGCCACGTTTTTCGCTCGGCGCGGAAGGGAAGTTGGTCCGATGCGCAGGCTGAACGCGATCCTGAAGTCGACCCACGGCCGCGTCCGTCGCGCCGTCTCGCAGTTCGTCGCAATCGCCGCGGCGAGCCTGCCTTCGGTCGGTGCCTGAGCGCCGGTTCCACGAGCTGCGTCAAATATTTGCAGCGACCGCTTGATATCGGTCAACAGCGAGCTGGGAAGCGCGGTAACATCACCTCCGAGCACTCCGTGAGAGACAGGAGGTTGCATGTCGCGCTATGTCATCCATTTCATGAAGGACGTGCTGGGCGAGAACGGCCGCCAGTGCGAGATTTGCCAGAGCACGCTGGAGGTTGAGGCCGAGAGCGAAGGCGAAGCCGCAGAGATCGCAAAGTCCCGGTTCTGCGAACAGCAGGAGCTGCGCGACTGGTCGCTGCATGCCGACCGCATCGAGGTGAAGGCGGCCGACTTTCCCTCCTGACCCTGCGGCTCAGCGGCGCAGCCCAGCCGGCGCGTCGCTGGCCCCGGGGCCCAGCGAGCGTTGCACCATCACGGTGTCGCACCAGCGGCCGTAACGGTAGGCGACGCCCGGAAGCAGCCCCACCCTGGCGAACCCGAAGCGCTCATGAATGCCGAGCGAGGCGACGTTGTCGGCGTCGATATAGCCGATCATCTGGCGATATCCGGCCGCTGCGGAAGCATCGATCAGCGCCTGCATCAGCAGCCGGCCGACACCACGGCCGAGATGCTCATGGTGGACATAGATCGAATGCTTGACCGCGAACCGATAGGCTGGCCGCTTCCTGAACAGGACGACATAGGCATAGCCCACGACCTCGCCGCGGAATGTCGCGACCAGATGTGGCAGCCGATGATTGCGCAGATTCTTGCGCCGCTGCTTGAGATCGTCCGGCTCGGGCGCCCCGGAACCGGCGGCGCTGTCCTCGACCCCGCGGCGGACGTGCCGCCGGTAGATCGAGAGCATGGCCTCGACATCTTCGTCGCGTGACGGCCTGACGAGGACCGTCGGCTCGGTCTCGCGAGCCGTGATCGCGCTGTCCATGGTTCGAATTACTCTGCGCAGACATAGGTATGGAGCCGGATCCGGCCGGACTCGTCGAGCTCCTTGTACAGCCCCTGGATCTCGACGTCGAAACCGGGGTAGGCGTTGAACGCCCGCTCGAACATCTTGAGGTAATCGATCATCGGCTGGGCGCGTTCGGACAGCCGTTCGCCCGGAACGATGGTGGCGATGCCCGGCGGATAGACCACGAACGGCGTCGTCGCGATGCGCCCGGCGATCTGGTCGATCGGCAGGTAGTCGACCTCGTTGCGCATCAACGCACGCGCCGCCTCGCGCGGCGACATCGCGATCTCGGGCAAGTGCTGTGGCTGGAACTGCTTCGCCTGCAGCGCGCTCACCTCGGCCTCGCGGTAGAAGCGGTGCATCTCGGCGCAGAGGTCGCGCAGCCGCAGCTTGCCGTAACGCGCAAAGCGCTTGCGGGTGAACTCCGGAATCGCGTCCTCCAGCAGCACGTTGTCATCGTGGAGCCGCTTGAAGGCGACCAGACCGCTGATCAGGGTTCCGGCCTTGCTCGCCTCGACCCCCGGCGTCAGCAGGAAGAGCAACGAGTTGAGGTCGTTCTTCTCCGCCACGATGCGGTTCTCGCGCAGATATTGCGCGACGATCGGAGCCGGGATGCCGTGATCGGCATAGCCGCCGGTGGTGCGATCGAAGCCGGGGGTGAGCAGGGTCAGCTTGTTGGGGTCGGTCATGGTGAAGCCAGCGGCGAGATCCGGAAAGCCGTGCCATGCCGCCCCGGGCGCGAGCTGCCACAGCGCGGCATCGGTCGCGAGCTGGTCGGTCGAGAGCGCCTCCCAGGCCACGTCGTGGCTAGCCCCGGGATTGGCCGCATCGGGGATCGATACGCGATCCGGAACGAATGGCTCGAAGAACCAGCGCCGCGCCGGGTCCTTCTCCTTCTCCTCGAATTCGCGGCGCATCGCCCGGATCTTCTTGCGCAACTCGATGCCAAGCCGGATCGTGTCGTCCCACAGGACCTCGCCGGAGCGGCCCTTCATCATCTGCGCGCCGACGTCCAGCGAGGCGAACAGCGGGTAGAACGGCGAGGTCGAGGCGTGCTGCATGAAGCTTTCGTTGAAGCGGCGATGCTCGATCCGCCGCCGCTGTCCCTTGATGTGGCGGTCCTTGACGTGGATCTGCGATGCCTGGGAGAAACTCGCGAGCTGCTTGTGGGTCGATTGCGTGGCGATGATGCCGGGAGCGTCGGGCCCGAGATCGCCGAGGCCCATGGCGAAGCGGCCAGCGTAGAGCGGGTGGAATTTCATGAAGCCCGCCCAGGCCTCGTCGAACATGATGTAGTCGCAGAGGTGCCCGATCCGCTTCAGGATCATTTCGGCGCTGTGGATCGTGCCGTCATAGGTGCACTGCTCGACCACCGCGACGCGGAACGGGCGCGGCTTGCGCCAGGCGTCAGGATCCTTGACCAGCGGGTTGTCGCGGATCTGTTGCCGGAGGTGCTCCTCATCGAGCAGATCCCAGCGCATCGGGCCGATCAGGCCCCAGGGGTTGCGAACCGTTGGGACGTAGATCGGGACTCCGCCGGAGATCAGTAGCGCGCCGTGATGGGCGGCCTTGTGGTTGTTGCGGTCGAACAGCACGAGGTCGCCGTCGGTGACCAGGGCCCCGAGCACGACCTTGTTGGAGGTCGAGGTACCGTTGAGGACGAAATAGGTCTTCTCGGCGCCAAAGATCTGCGCCGCTTCCTTCTGCGCGCGCAGCGCCGGCCCCTCATGGGTCAGGAGATCGCCGAGATCGAGCACGGAATTGTCGAGGTCGTCCCGGAACACGGCCTCGCCGAGATGCTCGACGAACACCCGGCCGATCGGGCTGCGGCTATAGAACACGCCGCCATTGTGCCCGGGGCAGGTCCAGAGCTGGTTGCCTTCCTCGGCGTAGTCGACCAGCGCGCCGAAGAATGGCGTCTTCAGTGTCTCGGCATATTGCTTCAGCCGGCTGACCAGGTTCTTGGCGATGAAGGCGGGCGTCTCCTCCGACAGGAAGACGTATCCGTCGATGAAGTCGAGCACCTCGACCGGCAGATCCTCGAACCGCTTGCGGCGGATCAGGAGGATGATCGGGAAGTCCAGTCCGCGACGGCGCATCAGGTTGATCAGCGACGCCGTCTTGCCTTCCAGGCCCTTCTTGCCCCAATCGACGACCATGCAGCCGATCGCGGCATCCGTCTGCACGGCGATCTCGGCGTCCTCCAGCTTGCGGGCGCGCACCACCTCGAAGCCCGAGCGCTGGATCTCCTCGATGATCTGGTTGAAGCGGACGCCCGCAAGGTCGTCGGTCTCGAACACGGGAGCGGCGAACAGGAAGGTGAAGCGGCGGAAGTATTCCATGAGAGTCTTTCGGGCTGGGTGGCAGCCACCTGTCGTCACGTTCGATGACGGTTCGATGACAATAGGGCGCCTCACGGAGCTTGTCTCGGCCGCCTCGCGGTGGCAATCGTCCCGAACCCGAGTGATGCTGAAAGGATCCGTGGTGCTTCCCGAATGGATCAGCCTTGATTGTGTGGCCCCGTCCGAGCTCCATCGGCAGGCGGCGCTGGAACGCCAGGCCCAGTTGACCAAGCCGATTGGTGCCCTTGGGCGATTGGAGCAGGTGGCGGTCGAGCTGGCGGCGCTGCAGGCGTTGGAGCGGCCGGGGGCCGATCGGGTCCCGGTGGTGCTGTTCGCGGGGGATCATGGCATCGCGGCGCGGGGCGTGTCGGCGTATCCGCCGGAAGTGACGGTGCAGATGCTGCACAACTTCGCGGCCGGTGGCGCAGCGATCTCGGTGCTGGTGCGCAGCCTGGGCTGTCCGCTCGAGGTGGTCGATGTCGGTACGCTGGCGGATGAGCCGGTGCCCGGTGTCGTCGTCGACAAGCCGCGGCGCGGCACGCGCGACTTCAGCACCGGGGCGGCGCTGACGCCGGAGGAGGTTGCGTTCGCGGCCGACGCCGGACGGCGCGCGGTGGCGCGGCAGGCCGATCACGCGCCGCAGCTCGTGATCTTCGGCGAGATGGGGATCGGCAACACGACGTCGGCGGCAGCGATCGCCGCTGCGCTGCTGTCATGCGCGCCCGCGGACATCGTCGGCAGCGGCACCGGGCTCGACGCCGACGGACGGGCGAGGAAGGCTGCGGTGATTGCCGATGCGTTGGGGCGACACGGGCTCACGGCGGGAGCGGCCGTCGCGGACGTCCTGGCTGCCGTCGGCGGCTTCGAGATCATTGCGATGGCCGGCGCGATCGTCGCCGCCGCGCAGCGGCGCTGGCCGGTGCTGGTCGACGGCTTCATCGTCTCGGTCGCGGCGCTGGTCGCCGTCCGCCTCAATCCCTCCTGCCGTCCGTGGCTGCTGTTCTCGCATCGCTCGGCCGAGCGCGGCCACGCCATCGTGCTCGATGCGCTCGGTGCCCGTCCGCTGATCGACCTCGATCTGCGGCTTGGCGAGGCCTCGGGCGCCGCCACTGCGCTGCCGATCATCCGGCTCGCCTGCGCACTCCACAACGGCATGGCGACGTTCGCCGAGGCCGCCGTATCGGGTCGCGAAGCCTGATGCGGATCGATCTGCTGCGGCACGGGACGACAGGACGGGACGGCCATCTCGACGGCCGTACCGACCCGCCGCTCAGCGAGCCCGGCTGGGATCAATTCCGGCGGCAGACGCGGAGCCGGATCTGGCACAGCGTCGTCAGCTCGCCGTTGGCGCGCGCACGTGCGGCCGCGGAGGATTATGCCCGGCTGACCGGCTGCGCGCTGGACATCGACGCGGATTGGAGCGAGCTCGATTTCGGCCTCTGGGACGGGCGGACGCATCGCGACATCGCCGCGGAGCCCGGAGGCGAAGCCTTGCTCGACACCTTCCATGCCGATGCTGAGGTCCGGGCGCCGGGCGGTGAGAGCTGGTCCGATTTGCAGGCGCGAGTGGCGCGCGCAACACATCGTATCCTTGCCCGGCCCGAGCCTGCGCCGGTTCTGGTGGTTGCGCATGGCGGCGCCATGCGCGCAGCGCTCTCGCATCTGCTCGGCTGGCCGCTGCGCCAGCTGTGGAGCCTGCGCATCCGGCCCGGCACGCGGATCACGCTCGAAGCCGGGCTGGGCGGTGATGGTGTATCTTGGGGCGAAATCGTCGAGATCATCCAGCCATGAGTCTGCGTGAATTCTGGATCGCATTGCAGTTCCTGACACGGCTGCCGACACCGCGGGTCGCTGAGTCGCGACCGGACGATCTTGCACGGGCGTCGGTCTGGTTTCCGGCAGCCGGACTGGTGATTGGCGCCTGTCTGGCGCTGGTCGGCCGCCTTTTTCATGATGCCGATCCCTGGATCGTCGCGCTGACCGTGCTGGTCGCCTGGATCGGGATCACCGGCGCGCTGCATCTCGATGGGCTCGGCGACGTCGCCGACGCGTTCGGCGCCTCGCATGGCAAGCCGGAACGCTTCATCGCCGTGCTGGGCGATCCCCATGCCGGCAGCTTTGCCGTCGTCGCGATCAGCTTGCAGATCGCCGCCAAGCTGGTGCTGATCGCCGAGCTGGCGACGGGCCCGACGGCCTGGGCGCTGGTGCTGATCCCGGCCTGGGCACGCTGGGGGACTTTGATCTGCAATAAGACCCTGCTGTCGTTGAAGCCAGGGCTGGGGGCGAGCATCTCGAACAGCGTCGGCTGGAACGTCATCGTCGCCTGGGGCGGCGCGCTCGCGATCGGCGCGCTGGCCGGTGCGGTGCCGACGCTGATCGCGATCGCTCTGGTTCCGGGAATCGCGCTCTATTGGCAATGGCGGCTCGGCGGCATCACCGGCGATTGCCATGGCGCCAGCATCGAGGTCACGGAAACGCTGCTGCTTGCCGCCTGCGTTCTCGGCTAGGACGCGCTGCCGAGCGCCTGCGCTAGCCGCTGCCAGCCTGTCTCATGGCCCGGCAGGCCGAAGCGCAGCCAGCTTGTTTGAGCCGGAAAACGCCGGACATGGATGCCATGGCGGGCGAGCCGGTCGGCAATGTCAGGCGCGCTCGGCGATGTGATCAGTCTGAACAGCGGCGTGCCGCCGAGGACCGCGCAGCCGGCCATGCTCAGAAGATCGTCAATGCGCGAACAATCCTTCGCGAGACGGGCGCGTGTCTGGTGCAACCAGTTTTCATCCGCCAACGCCGTCGTTCCGATCGCGAGCGCCGGTCCGGACACGGCCCAAGGCCCGAGCGCATCACGGAGTTGCCGTACAATGTCGACGGAGCCGATCGCGAAACCGAGGCGGACGCCGGCAAGGCCGTAAACCTTGCCGAACGAGCGCAGCACGATCGTCGCCGGCGGCAAGTCGGCTGCCAGGCTGGCATCGGCGGGATAAAGATCGATGAATGCTTCGTCGACGATCAGCAGACCATCGCGCCGGCGCAGCCCCGCTGCGATGCTGACCAGTGCGTCGCGCGGCAGCAGGCGGCCGGTCGGATTGTTGGGATTCACGACCACGGCGACATCGGCGCCAGCGAGCGCATCGAGATCATCGACCAGACTGACGCGATGACCGCAACGGCGCCAGCACAGCGCATGCTCCTCATAGGTCGGCGCGAGCACGGCGACGGTCGCGGGTGGGCGCAGTCTGGGCAGGATCTGCAAGAGCGCCTGCGTGCCGGGCGCGGCAACGATCATGTCGGGCTCTGCCACGCCATGGCGAGCCGCGGCCGCTGCGCGTAAAGCGTCATTCTCGTATTTGCCAGGCAGACGCGCCCAGCTCTCAGCCGGGATCGCCGGCACGGGATAGGGGATCGGGTTGATTCCGGTCGACAGATCGATCCACGGCGCTGGCGCATCCGGATAGCGACGGCTGATCGCAGCGAGATCGCCGCCGTGAAGGATCGCTTCCGGCTCGTCCGCGCGCATGCTAGTCGCTCTGTCGTCCATCTCTTTCCTTTACATGTCTTTCCTTCAGCGGAGATCGATGTTCGTCTCTCTCGCGCTCACGGCGCTCCTCGTCGAGGCGGCGGTCGGTTATCCCCAGGTCCTGGTGCAGCGGATCGGTCATCCCGTGATGTGGGTGGGCGCGCTGATAGCATGGGGGGACCGCCGCTGGAACAGGGCAGCAGACGGCTTTGCCGCACGACGCGCGCGCGGCATTGCGCTCGTGTGCCTGCTCGTCGCGGGGATGATGGCCACCGGTCTCGCCGCAACATGGGTCATGCAGGCGCTCGTCGGCGAACCGGTCGCAACCATCATCCTTGGTGTGGCGGCAAGCAGCCTGCTGGCCCAGCGCAGTCTCGACACGCATGTCGCCGCGGTTGCAGAGGGACTGGGGCAGGAGGGGCTCGAGGGCGGCCGCAGAGCCGTCTCGATGATCGTCGGCCGCGATCCCGATCGGCTGGATGAAGCCGGCGTTGCGCGGGCCGCGGTCGAGAGCCTGGCAGAAAACTTCTCCGATGGCGTCGTCGCGCCCGTGTTCTGGCTCGTCGTCGGCGGGCTGCCGGGCATCCTGATCTACAAGGCTCTCAACACCGCCGACAGCATGATCGGTCATCTCTCGGACCGTCACCGCGCGTTCGGCTGGGCGGCGGCGCGGCTCGACGATCTCGTCAACCTGCCGGCCTCGCGCCTGTCCGCGCTGTGGATCGCAGCCGCCGCGGCCTGCATCCCGAGCGCCTCGGCTTCGGCCGCGGTGCGAGCCGTTGCACGCGATGCGTCGAAGCACCGTTCGCCCAACGCCGGCTGGCCCGAAGCGGCGATGGCCGGTGCGCTCGGACTGCGCTTGGCGGGGCCGCGCGTCTATCACGGTCATCTCGTCACCGATGCCTGGATGGGCGACGGGCGCGCCGATCTCGACGCGTCCGACATCCGGCAGGCCTTGCGGCTGTATCGGCTGGCCTGTCTGGTTCAGGCCCTGGTCGTCGCAGGACTCGTCCTGGTCAGGATCCTGTAGCCGCCACGGGCGGCGCGGGCTTGCTCGCCAATGCCAGGATACGGTCAACGTCGACGTAGCGCTCGAGATGCGCCGCGAGTGCATCCAACGTCGTGTCCACATCGATCTCATAGGAGAGGCCGCTGGTCGTCGCGCCGAGGCCGCGCAGCCAATGGCTGCGCAGGCCGTCGTCGGCGAACAGGCCATGCACGTAGCAGCCGGCTACCAGGCCATCAGGCGCGATGGCGCCATCGCGCCGGCCATCGGAGAAGGTCAGGAAGGGGCGCTGTGTCGCCCGTCCCTCCGTGCGGCCGATGTGCATCTCGTAGCCGCGGAACGAGAGCTTATCGTGCGTCAGCGTGCCCTGGACCTCGCGTAACGCCTTGTCATCGGTCAGGGTCGTTTCGACGTCGAGCAGGCCAAGTCCCGCGACGGAACCAGCTGCACCCTCGTGCCCATCGGGATCGCTGATCACGCGCCCCAGCATCTGATAGCCGCCGCAGATGCCGAGCACGCGACCGCCGCGGCGAAGATGCGCGATAAGATCGATGTCCCAGCCGGCGCCACGCAGGGCGGCGAGATCGGCGATCGTCGCCTTCGAGCCCGGCAGGATCACCATCGATGCGTCGCCGGGGATCGGCGTGCCTGGCCGCAAGAACTGCAGATCGATTCCATCTTCCAGCCGCAACGGATCGAACTCGTCGAAATTGGAAATGCGCGGGTAGGCGAGGATGACGACCTTCGGCCGTTGTCCTCCCGATGATCCGCGTTCAGCCAGGCCAAGCGCGTCCTCCGCTGGCAGGCGGCGCGCATCCGAAAAATGCGGAATGAGCCCGAGCGATGTCCACCCCGTCCGCTGCGCGATCTCGTTCATGCCCGACGCAAACAAGGCGGGGTCGCCGCGAAACTTGTTGACGAGGAAACCTGCCACGCGCGCGGCATCGTCGGGCGCGATCACCGTCTTGGTGCCGACCAGGCTCGCAATCACGCCGCCTCGATCGATGTCGCCGATCAGCACCACCGGAATCTGCGTCGCCTGCGCGAAACCCATGTTGGCGATGTCGCCGCCGCGCAGGTTGATCTCGGAGGCGGAGCCTGCGCCTTCGACCAGCAAGATGTCGGCATCCGCCGCGAGTTGATGGAAGCTGTCGAGCACGGCCGCCATCAGTTGCGGCTTCATCGCCTGATAGGCGGACGCCTTGGCGGTGCCGATGACGCGGCCCTGCACCACGACCTGCGACCCGATCTCGCTTTGTGGCTTCAGCAGCACCGGGTTCATGTGCACCGTCATCGGCCGCCGCGCCGCGCGCGCCTGCAGCGCCTGGGCACGGCCGATCTCGCCGCCATCAGCGGTGACGGCGGCGTTGTTCGACATGTTCTGCGGCTTGAACGGCGCCACCTTGAGGCCGCGCAATGTCAGCGCGCGCGCGAGCCCCGCGACGATCAGCGATTTGCCGACGTCGGAGCCGGTGCCCTGGAACATGATGGCCCGCGCGCTCATGAGCTCAGTACTCGATGCCTTCCTGCGCCCTCACGCCGGCCGCGAAATGATGCTTCACGAGGTTCATCTCGGTGACGAGATCGGCGGCCTCGATCAGCTCCGGCTTGGCGTTGCGCCCGGTGACGACGACGTGCAGATCGGGACGGCGCCCTGCGAGCGTGGCGACGACGTCTGCGATATCAAGGTGATCGTAGCGCAGCGCGATGTTGAGCTCATCGAGGACGAGCAGCCGGATCGACGGATCCGCCATCAGCTCCTTAGCCTTCGCCCAGGCGCGCTCGGCCGCGGCGACGTCGCGCGCACGATCCTGCGTCTCCCACGTAAAGCCTTCCCCGAGCGTGTGCCACGACACCTGATCGCCGAACTTCTCGATCGCCTTGCGCTCGCCGGTTTCCCACGCGCCTTTGCCGAACTGCACGACGCCGATGCGAAAGCTGCGGCCGAGTGCGCGCAGCATCAGGCCCCACGCCGCCGTCGATTTTCCCTTGCCCTTGCCGGTGTGAACGATCAGCAGGCCCTTCTCCACGGTTTTGGAGGCGACCTCGGCATCCTGCACCGCCTTGCGGTTCTCCATCTTCGCCTTGTGGCGTGAATCGTCGGCGCTTCCGGTCATCGGCATTGTCTCCTCGTCACTTCAACGTCAGCGGCAGTCCCGCCGCCATCAGGATCACGCGATCCGCTAAGGCCGCGATGTCCTGGTTCAGTCGCCCCTGGGCGTCGCGAAAGGCGCGCGCGAGCGCGTTGTCCGGCACGATGCCCAGTCCGACTTCGTTGGACACCGCCACGATCGGGCCATGCGCGTTCCTGAGCGCGTCGATCAGCTCGGCTGATCTTGCCGCCACGTTCATGTCGGCGAGCATCACGTTGCTGAGCCAGAGCGTCAGGCAATCGATCAGCATCGGTACGCCCGATTCTCCACTTGACCGGACGAGGCCCGCGAGATCATGCGCCGTCTCCAGCGTCTGCCATCCCTCGGCGCGGCGCGCCTTGTGCTGGGCGATCCGGTCGGTCATTTCGGCGTCGAAGGCCTGCGCGGTCGCAACATAGGTCCAAGGCGGCGGAAGGGCGGTGACGAGGGCCTCGGCATGGCGGCTCTTGCCCGAGCGCGCACCGCCGAGCACCAGCGTCAGGCGCGGCAGGGCGGGATGCGGCGGGGCGGGGACCATGGGGACGATTCCGATTGACGGGCTTTGGTGCGACCCGTATCTAACAGATGACGGTTCTCCGAAAGGAGAGATTTAGGGAACACGGTGCGGGTTCTTGACCCAAGGCCGTGGCTGCCCCCGCAACTGTAATCGGCGAGTGTGAGGCCAAGACACCACTGGGAAACCGGGAAGGTGGCTTCGTGCGGTGACCCGAGAGCCAGGAGACCTGCCGTCGACATTGCTGTTGGCCGACCCGTCGCGCGGGGAGTCGCGATGCTGGTTCTGATCCCGCCGGGATGGGCGGGGTGCCGTCGGATGCAGCGCATCGTCCGGTCCTCTGGGGAGCCGGCAAGCGACGGAGACGGCCATGAAGTTGACCCGTACCACGACCTTTGCAGCCGCGAGCCTGGTGCTGCTCGCCACCGATCCCGCCTTCGCGCATCACATGATGGGGGGCAAGCTGCCGCAGACGTTTGCGCAGGGGATGCTGTCCGGCCTCGGCCATCCTGTCATCGGAATCGACCATCTGGCGGCGATCGTGGGCGCGGGCATCGTTGCAGCGCTTCTGGGCCGCGGCTTCGCGCCGGTGCTCGCCTTCACCACCGCGATGATCGCGGGCGTCGGCCTTCATGTGGCCAAGGCCAACATCCCGGCTGCCGAGCTGCTGGTCGGCCTGACCACCGTCGTGGTTGGGCTGGTGGTGGTGATGCGTGGCCGTTTCGGTGTGCTGCCCGTCGCCGGCCTGTTCGCCGTGACCGGTCTCGTCCATGGATATGCGCTGGGCGAATCGATCGTCGGGGCCGAGAATACCCCGCTCGGGGCCTATCTCGTCGGTCTGCTCGTGATCCAGACCATCATCGCCGCCGGCGCGTTCCTCGGCACCAGGCTGCTGTCGGCGAAGGCCAAGACGGCTGCGCCGCTGGCGCTGCGGCTCGCGGGCGCTGCCATCGTGCTGGTGGGTGGGGTCGCCGCGGCGACGGCGGCCGGCGTGATCGGCTGATTGATGACCGCATCCGAGACTGGTGAGACGACGCTGTTCGTCTGCGTCACTTGCCGTTCGCAGGGGACGGAACCTACGCCGCCTGATCAGCCGCGGGCCGGAGCCCGTTTGCTCGCCGCGATCGAGACGTTGCCGACCGCGCAGCGCGCCGGTGTCACCGTTGTCGGTGTCGAGTGTCTGTCGAACTGCAATCGTGCGTGCACGGTTGCGGTGACGGCGCCGGGCAAATGGACCTATGTGCTCGGCGCGCTCGATCCGGATCTGCATGCGCGGGATGTGCTGACATTTGCGCAACTGCATCAGCGCCATGACGCCGGCCTGCCGGCCTGGCGCGAGCGTCCCGAATACATTCGCAAGAACACCGTCGCGCGCGTGCCTGCGCTGTCAGCGCCACGCTGAAAACGAGAGATCGTATCGCCATGACGAAGTCGTTCGCCAAGACGCCTTGCACCATCGTCACCGGTTTCCTCGGCGCCGGCAAGACCACGCTGGTGCGCAACCTGATCGAGACCGCGAACGGTCGCCGGCTCGCCATCATCGTCAACGAGTTCGGCGATGTCGGCATCGACGGCGACATCCTGAAGGGGTGCGGCGTGCCGGATTGTCCGGAGGATCGCATCGTCGAGCTGTCGAACGGCTGCCTGTGCTGCACCGTTGCCGATGATTTCGTCCCCGCGCTCAGGAGCCTGCTGGATCAGAAGGAGCCGCCTGAGCATATCGTGATCGAGACCTCGGGGCTGGCGCTGCCGAAGCCGCTGGTGCAGGCCTTCAACTGGCCCGAGATCGCGACGCGCGTCACCGTCGACGGCGTCGTTGCGGTCGTCGATGGTCCGGCGGTGGTCGCGGGACGCTTCGCCGATGATCCCGAAGCGCTCGCCGCGCAGCGCGCCACCGATGCGTCGCTCGATCACGACAATCCGCTGGAGGAGGTCTACGAGGACCAGCTGTTGTGCGCCGATCTCGTCGTGATGAACAAGAGCGACCTGATGAGCGAGGAGCAGCGCAAGGATGTCGCCGCCGAGATCGCGGCGAAGGTGCAGCGTGCCGTCAAGGTGATCGCGACGGAGCACGGCAGGCTGTCGGCTTCGGTGCTGCTCGGACTCGGTGCCGCCGCGGAGGACGATCTCGCGGCCCGGCCGTCGCATCACGACAACGAGGCCGAGCACGATCACGACGATTTCGAGAGTTTCGTGCTCGACGTTCCGGCGCAGGCTTCGCCCGATGCGCTCGTCGACCGCATCGCGGCCGCCGTCGACGCACATGATGTGTTGCGGGTGAAAGGGTTCGTGGAAGTCGCCGGCAAGCCGCTGCGCCTCCTGGTGCAGGCCGTCGGCAGCCGCATCCAGCATCAGTTCGAGCGCCCGTGGCGCTCGGGCGAATCGCGGCAGGGGCGGCTGGTGATCATCGGCGAGCGCGGCCTCGATGCCGCCGCCATCCAGAGCCTGATCACAGGATAGGCGTCACCGATGCACCTGCTGGCGACAACGGGCGCGGATCTCGACGACCTCGAACAGGCCGTGGATCTTGCACAGTCGCCGGCCGAGATCGTCGTGCTGTCGTTCTCGGACACCGACCTGTCGGCGCTGGCCGAAGCCTGGACCGTGTCGTCGGATGACCTGCCGAGCCTGCGCCTCGCCAGCTTGAAACGGCTGAAGCATCCGATGTCGGTCGATCTCTATGTCGACCGCGTCGTGCTGGGCGCGCGCGCCGTCGTCGTGCGCTGTCTCGGCGGGCTCGACTATTGGCGCTACGGGCTGGAGCGCATCGCATCGGTCTGCCGCAGCCGCCACATCCTGTTCGCGGCACTGCCGGGTGACGATCGCGCCGACGACAGGCTTGCTGAGCTCTCGACCTTGCCGCAGGACGCGACCTCGCGTCTCTACGGTTATCTGCACGAGGGCGGGGTCGGCAATGCGCGCGAGGCCCTGCGCTATCTCGCGACGCTGCTCGGGCGCGACGCGCAGTTTGCCGAACCGATCGCGATCGGTTCGATCGTCGGCTTCATGCCCGATCGCGGAGCCGTCGGCATCGATGATCTCTGCAGCCATGATGATGCGCGGCCGAGCGCGCTGATCGTGTTCTACCGTGCGAGCCTGCTCGCTGCCGATACGGCCGGGATTGCTGAGCTGATGCGGGCGATCGAAGCCAAAGGGCTGGCGGCAGTCGCGGTCGCGGTGACCAGCCTGAAGGATCCCAATATTGGGGATGCACTGGCGCGACTCGTCCAGCGCCGGCGTCCTGCGATCATTTTGAACGCCACCGCGTTCTCGGCGCTGCGCGACGACGGCACCACGGTGCTCGACGTGGCCGATGCACCAGTTCTGCAAATCATCCAGGCGCAGAGCACGGAAGAGGCCTGGGCCTCGTCGGTGCGCGGACTGTCGCCGACGGACCTTGCGATGAATGTCGTGCTACCGGAGCTCGACGGCCGGCTGTTGGCGCGCCCGATTGCGTTCAAGGGCGAGGCGCCGGCGGATGAGCGTCTGCAGTTCAGCGCGATGCGCTATGTGCCTCAACAGGACCGCATTGCTTACGTCGCGCAACTGGCGGCGCGATGGGCGCAATTGCGGGGGCTGCCGGCCAGCGAGCGGCGCGTGGCGCTGGTACTCTCCGATTATCCGTCGCGCGGCGGGCGTTGCGGCTACGCCGTCGGTCTCGACACCAGCGCAAGCGCAGCCGCCATTGCGCGGTTGTTGGCGGAGGCGGGGTACGATATCGGCCGTGTAGCGCCGACTGCGGACGATATCGAAACGCTGCTGCGGGACGAGGCAGATCAGCTCGTGGTGCCGCTCGCGGCCTATCGGTGTGCTCTGGCGCCGTTGCCGGACGATCTGCAGCGTGCGCTACATGACATCTGGGGAGAGGCGGAAGCGGACCCGGCGTTCCGGGATGGCGCCTTCCATTTTCCGGTGCTGCGTGCGGGAAAACTCCTGATCTTGTTGCAACCGGATCGTGGCAGTCGCGCCGATCGCAAGTCCGGTTATCACGACACCAGCGTGCCGCCGCGGCACGCCTATGTCGCGCTCTATGCATATCTGCGAGAGGCCGAGCGGATCGATGCGCTGATCCATCTTGGTGCGCATGGCACGCTGGAATGGCTGCCGGGCAAGGCGCTGGCGCTGTCAAATGCGTGCTGGCCCGAGGCCGTACTGGGCCCGCTGCCGGTGATCTACCCCTTCATCGTCAACAATCCCGGCGAAGCGATGCAGGCCAAGCGGCGGTTGTCGGCACTGACGCTCGGGCATCTGACGCCGCCGCTGTCGCAGGCCGGTCTGCACGGATCCCTGCTGGAGCTGGAGGGGCTGGTCGAGGAATATGCCGAGGCGGATGGCCTCGACAAACGCCGCCTGAAACTGCTCGAGGAGGAGATCGTCGCGCGGGCCTGGCAGGGCGGCCTGGCCGCCGATTGCGGGCTCGACCGTGCCATGACCGGACGCGAGGCGATCGCGCAGCTCGACGCGCAGCTCTGCGACATCAAGGAGCTCGCGGTGCGCGACCGCCTGCACGTGTTTGGGGAGGCGCCCGACACGGCGGCGACCGCCCTGCTGGCCGATGCGATCACGGCGGCGATGGGGCAGGCGGTGACGGTCGATCGCGCCGACATCGCCGCACGGATCGCCGCGAGCGCTGCGGCCGAGCGCAGCGCGTTGCTCGCCGCGCTCGATGGCCGGCGCGTTGCTGCCGGTCCCGCCGGAGCGCCGAGCCGCGGCCGTCTCGACGTGCTGCCCACGGGCCGCAATCTGACCGCGATCGATCCGCGCGCGATCCCGACCCGGACCGCGGCCCTGGTCGGCGTACGCGCGGCTGATGAGGTGATCCGGCGCTATTTGCAGGATCATGGCGACTACCCGCGCGCGCTCATGCTCGATCTCTGGGCGTCCGCATCGCTGCGCACGGGCGGCGACGATCTGGCCCAGGCCTTGGCTTATCTCGGCGCGCGGCCGCGCTGGGACCTCAACTCCAATCGGGTCACCGGCGTCGACGTGCTGCCGTTGGCGATGCTCGACCGCCCGCGCATCGATGCGACGCTGCGGATCTCGGGGCTGTTCCGCGACCTGTTCGAAGCGCAGATCGCGCTGTTTGATCTCGCCGTGCAGAAGGTGGCGTCACTCGACGAGGACGATGCCGACAATCCGCTGGCCGCGGCACGGCGGCGCGGCGAGAGCCTGGCGCGCGTGTTCGGCGGCGCACCCGGCAGCTACGGCGCCGTTGCCGCCGACCTCGCGCTCGGGATGGACTGGACGAGCCGGTCGCAGCTCGGCGAAGCGTATCTTGAGAGCACCGCTTACAGTTTCGGCGGAGCGCATGACGGCGTGTCGGCCTCCGACACGTTCCGCGCCCGCGTCCGTAGCGCCGATGCCCTCGTGCATCCGCAGGACGATCGTGAGCGCGACCTCCTCGATGGCGAGGAGGTGGCCGATTTCGCCGGAGGCTTCGCAGCCGCTGCAGCGTCGCTCGGCGCGTCGCCCGTACTGCTGCATCTCGACACCAGCCGTCCGGAGGCGCCCGCGGCGCGGAGCTTCAGCGAGGAGATTGCCCGCGTGGTGCGCGGCCGTCTCACCAATCCGCGCTGGATCTCGGGAATGCTCGCGCATGGCTATCGCGGCGTCGCCGAGATCGCGCAGGGCGTCGACGCGCTCTACGCCTTTGCGGCTACCTCCGACACCGTTGCCGAGCACCTGTTCGATCTGGCGCATGGCGCGCTGCTGCGTGACGAGGCCGTGCTGGACGGCATGACCGCACGCAATCCCGCGGCCGTCGCCGCGATCGTGGCGCGATTCGAAGACGCGCTGCGTCGGCAGCTGTGGGTGCCACGCCGAAATGCCGTCGCCGATGAGCTTGCGCATGCCCGCACGCGCCTGACGCAAGCGGAGAGCGCGTCATGACCGCCTCGGTCGAGATCAAGGGCTGGTGCCCGGGCGCGCGGCGGCCGATGCCGAGCGGCGACGGCCTCATCGTTCGTGTCCGGCCGCATGGCGGCGCGTTGCCGGTGTCGGCGCTGCGTGAGCTTGCCGAGGCCGCTCGGCGCTACGGCAACGGCCAGATCGACCTCACGCGCCGCGCCAATCTGCAAATACGCGGCGTATCGTCCGAGACGCTCGCGCCGCTGTGGGAGCTGATGGCATCGCTCGGCCTGCTCGATGACAGCGCCGAGCTCGAGGCCATCCGCAACATCGTCGTCAACCCGCTGGCGGGACTCGACCCGGCCGAATGGGTCGACATGCGCCCCGTCGCCGCCGAGCTGGAGACGCTGCTGGCCTCGGATCAGGCGCTCCATGCGCTGCCGCCCAAGTTCGGCTTTGCGCTGGACGGTGGCGGCAGGCTGCCGCTGACCGGGCTCGCCGCGGACGTTCGTCTCGTCGCCTGTGGTGGTACTGAGGCGAGGCGGATCGCCGTCGGCATTGCCGGTTCAAACGACTATGTGTGGCTGGGAACGGCAGCCGTGACCGACCCGGCGTCGACGGCCGTTCACCTCGCGCGGCTGGTGCTGCAACACAGCCCGACGCGACGTTCCGCGACGTTGCCGCCGCAAGCGAGCGCTGCCATCCGCGCCGAACTGGGCCTCGATGTTTCAAACGCCGTCGCGACGGCGTCGGCAACCATTTCGCAGCGACGTTGCGGCGTCATCGCTCTGACGGATCAAACCTGCGCCGTCGGTCTCGGCGTGCCGTTCGGCCGCATTGATAGCGGCACGCTGGCGCGGCTTGCGGCCATGCTTGCGGCACACGATGTCGCCGAGGTCCGCTTGTCACCATGGCGCGCGCTGTATGTCGCCGCGGGTGCCGTGATCGCGGAGCAACTGGCGGCGGATGCCGCCCGGCTCGGTCTGGTCGTCGACGATGCCGATCCACTGATGCGCATCGACGCCTGCTCGGGCGTCGGCTGCTGTCCATCGACCGGACTGGCGACGCGACAGCATGCCGGCCTGCTCGCGGATGCGATGGCTCGGACCGGATTCAACGGCACGCTGCACGTCTCCGGCTGCGCCAAGGGCTGCGCACGCTCGGCAGCCGCGGACGTCGTGCTGGTCGGCGAGGGCGAAGGTTATCACGTCGTCCGCAACGGCACGGTGAAGAGCGAGCCCTGCGGCATGCTCGATCCCACCGAGATCGACGTCGACGGACTGTTCGAAACGAAAGAAAAGGCCGATGTCTGAGCTGCGCGACTACATCAAGGACGGCGCGGAGATCTATCGCCGCTCGTTCGCGACCATCCGCGCCGAGGCCGATCTGTCGCGCTTCCGCGGACTGGAAGAGAAGATCGCCGTGCGTATCATCCATGCCTGCGGCATGGTCGAGATCACCTCCGACATCGCGATGTCCGAACACTTCGCCGCCGCGGCGCGGGAGGCGCTCGATCGTGGCGCGCCGATCCTGTGCGATGCCAAGATGGTGGCGCAGGGGATCACGCGGGCGCGGTTGCCGGCGAGGAACGAGATCATCTGCACGCTCGATGCGCACGAGGTGCCGGCGCTCGCCGCGCAGCTCGGCACGACCCGATCCGCAGCAGCGCTGGAGCTGTGGCGGCCGCACCTCGGCGGCGCCCTGGTGGCGATCGGCAATGCGCCGACGTCATTGTTTCATCTGCTCGACATGCTCGATCAGGGCGCGCCGCGACCGGCGGCGGTGATCGGAACGGCTGTGGGGTTCGTGGGAGCCCGCGAGTCCAAGGAGGCGCTCGCGGCCGATGGTCGGGTACCGTATCTGATCGTCAAGGGCCGCAAGGGCGGCAGCGCCATGGCGGTTGCGGCGGTGAATGCGATCGCGAGCGACGTCGAATGAGCCTGCTCGACACCATCGCGGGCTCGGCCGATCCGGGTACGCTGTACGGCATCGGCGTCGGTCCGGGCGACGTTCGCTATCTGACCTTGCGCGCCGCTGGTCTGGTTCGGTCCGTCGATGTGGTGGCGTTCTTTGCCAAGCGCGGCATGGAAGGCAACGCGCGACGGATCGTGGCGCCGTTGATGGAATCCGGCCGCCACGAGCTGCGGCTCGAATATCCGGTCACGGAGGAATTGCCCGTCGCCGACTTGTCCTATCAGTCCCAGATCGCCGATTTCTACCGGCGCGCGTCGGAGAGCATCACCGCGCATCTGGCGGCGGGGCGATCGGTCGGTCTGCTGTCCGAAGGCGACCCGTTCTTCTACGGCTCGTTCATGCATATGTGGCGGCGGCTCGAGCGCGATCATCCGGTCGAGGTCGTCCCGGGCGTCACCGGCATGTCCGGCTGCTGGACCAAGGCCAATGTTCCCATCACCTGGGGCGACGATGTCCTGTCCGTGCTGCCGGGCACGCTGGGCGAGGACGTCCTGCATGACCGGCTGACGCGTTGCGAGGCCGCCGTCATCATGAAGGTCGGGCGCAACCTTGCTAAAGTGAAGCGCGCGATCATCAGCGCCGGATTGCTCGATCGCGCGCTCTATGTCGAGCGCGGTACGATGGAAGCGCAGCGTGTCGCGCCGCTGGCCGAGGTGGAACTGGACCGCGGCCCCTATTTCTCGATGATCCTGATCCCCGGACAAGGGCGTCGGCTATGACGGGTACGCTGACGATCGTGGGCGTCGGCCCGGGGCGGGCCGAACTGATCACGCCGGCCGCCGCGGCCGCCATCGCAGGCGCGACCGATCTGATCGGCTATGGACCGTATCTCGACAGGGTGACGACGACGAGTCCGGGTCAAATCCGGCACGCCAGTGACAATCGCGTCGAGCTCGACCGCGCCCGCCACGCACTCGGGCTCGCAAGCGACGGCAAGCAGGTCGCGGTGGTGTCGGGCGGTGATCCCGGCGTGTTCGCGATGGCCGCGGCGGTGTTCGAAGCGGTCGAGGCGGGACCGGCGGCGTGGCGTGACCTCGACATCCGCGTCGAGCCTGGTGTCACCGCGATGCTGGCGGCGGCGGCCGAGGTCGGGGCGCCGCTCGGTGGCGACTTCTGCGCGATCTCGCTGTCCGACAATCTCAAGAGCTGGACGACCATCCGCCGCCGCCTCGAGGCGGCTGCCGCCGCCGACTTCGTCATCGCGCTGTATAATCCGCTGTCCAAGGCGCGACCTCATCAGCTGGGCGAGGCGTTCGCGCTGTTGCGGCGGATCAAGCCGGAGTCGACCGTCGTCGTCATGGTGCGGGCCGCCGGCAGTGGTGATGTCCGACGGATCATCACCACCTTGGGTGAGGTCGATCCCGGCAAGGCGGACATGCGAACGCTCGTGCTGATCGGATCGACCGCCACGCGCCTGATCGCGCGCGAGGGAAAGGCGCCCTACGTCTATACGCTGCGCCGCGAGGTCGAGGGCGGCGCATGAGCCAGTCGTGCCTCCAGCCATTGCAACGCGGCTCGCGCGCCGCCCAGCGCGACGCCCTGCGGCTTGTCGGGTCGGGCGATCATCACCACGGGAATCGCGAGCCGCCGCGCGGCTGCGATCTTCGGATAGGTCGCGGCGCCTCCGGAGTTCTTCGACACCACGAAGGCGATGCGCTCCTGGGTCAGAAAGGCTCCCTCTGTCGCCTCGTCGAACGGCCCGCGATCGTGGACGAAGCGAATGTCGGGCGGCAACGCGACGTCGCCAGGCGGATCGATGGTTCGCGCGACGTAGTGATGCTGAGGGGCTGCTGCGAAGGCTGCGAGCTCCAGGCGACCAAGGCTGAGGAACACACGCGCCGTATCTGCTCCGAGCGCGGAAGCCGCGTCGTCGGCACTGCTGACCTCGATCCAGCGGTCGCCGTCCTGACGTTGCCATGCCGCGCGCCGGATCGACGCCAGCGGCACCGACAGCGCATGGCAGGCTGCAACCGCATGTCGCGAGATCTGGTCGGCGTAGGGATGCGTGGCATCGACGACGGCGTCAATTGCATGATCGCGCAGCCAGGCTTCCAGTCCGGCGATGCCGCCGAAGCCGCCGATGCGCGTCGGCAGCGGCTGCGGTCTGGGCGAAGCGGTGCGGCCGGCGAGCGAGAGCGTCGCAGCGAACCGGTCGTCGCCGGCGAGCAGCTTCGCCAGCTCCGAAGCCTCGGTCGTCCCGCCGAGAATGAGGATGCGCATGCGGGGCAGGGTCCATGGTGAACTCGGCCGCAACTTGCAACGCGCAGCGCTGGCTGTCCATCGTCGGGATTGGCGAGGATGGTGTTGACGGTCTCTCAACGTCTGCACGACGTCTCATCGCGCAGGCGGCGCTCGTGGTCGGCGGCGCGCGCCATCTCGAGCTTGCGGCGCCGTTGATTGCGGGGGAACGGCTGGCCTGGCCCAGCCCGCTGAAGCTCGCGTTCGACCAGATCGCGGCGCGACGGGGAGAGCCCGTCGTCGTTCTCGCAAGCGGCGATCCTTTCAACTACGGCGTCGGCAAGCAGCTGATGCAGCGTTTCGCGTCCGCCGAGATGCTTTGCGTCCCGCAGCCCTCGGCCTTCAGCCTCGCAGCGGCACGGCTCGGCTGGCCGCTGCAGGATGTGACGCAGGTGACGCTGCACGGCCGCCCGCTCGAAGGGATCATCCGCCATCTCGCGCCGGCGGCGCGCATTCTGGCCCTGGCCTGGGACGGTTCCACTGCCGCACGGCTCGCCGCGCTGCTGACCTCACGCCGCATGGGACGCTCGCGCCTGACGGTGCTGGAAGCGATCGGCGGCGCGCACGAACGGGTGCGCAGCGCGTCGGCCGACGCGTTCGATCTCTCTGATATTCATCCGCTGACGACGATCGCGATCGATGTCGAAGCGGAGGTTGATGCGCCCGTGATCCCGCTGACCGCCGGTCTTGCCGATGACCTGTTCGAGCATGACGGCCAGTTGACCAAGCGCGAGCTCCGCGCCGTGACGTTGTCGGCCCTGGCGCCGCGTCCGGGCGAGCTGTTGTGGGACGTCGGGCTGGGCTCGGGTTCGGTGGCAATCGAGTGGCTGCTGCGTCATGGCTCGTTGCGCGCAATCGGCATCGAGGCGCGCCAGGACCGGGCCGACCGGGCGATGCGCAACGCGCTGGCGCTCGGCACTCCCGAGCTGACACTGGTGACGGGGCGCGCGCCAGCGGTGCTGGCGGATCTCGAAACGCCGGATGCGGTCTTCATCGGCGGCGGCATTTCGGAAGCGGGGGTGTTCGAAGCCGTCTGGTCGCGGCTGAAACCCGGCGGCCGCCTCGTCGCCAACGTGGTGTCGCTCGAAGGCGAGACGCGGCTGAGCGCGTTGTTCGGCCAGCATGGCGGTGAACTGATCCGCATCGCCGTTTCGCGCATCGAGCCGGTTGGCCGCATGCATGGCTGGCGGCAGGCCATGCCGATCACGCAGTGGCGGGTGACGAAGCCATGATCGCGCTCGGGATTGGTTGCCGGCGTGCCGCCGACGTCGCAGATATCGAGGCGGTCATCGCGCATGCGCTCTCGCTTGTGCGCCTCGCGCCCGCAGACGTGGCGGTGCTCGCCACTGCGGCTGACAAGGCCAGTGAGCCTGGCGTGATCTGCGCCGCGCAACGGCTTGGCCGTCCGCTCGTCGCCATCGCCTCTGCTGACATGGCGGCTGTTGCCGATCGCGCGATCACGCGGAGCGATCGCGTCAGGTGCTTGAAGGGTGTACCTTCGGTTGCCGAGACGGCGGCGCTCGCTGCCGCCGGCGTGAATGCCCGACTGATCCTCGTGCGCGTCGCAAACGCCGTAGCGACCTGCGCGGTGGCGGAGGGCGACGGCGCCATTGTTGCGGAGCCTGCCTCATGACGGTGCATTTCGTTGGCGCGGGTCCAGGCGCGCCGGACCTGATCACCTTGCGCGGCCGCGACCTGATCGCGCGCTGCCCGGTGTGTCTCTATGCGGGCTCGCTGGTCCCTCGGGCGCTGCTCGATCATTGTCCACCCGGCGCGCGTATCGTCGACACGGCACCGATGTCGCTCGACGAGATCGTCGCCGAAATCGAGCGCGCCACGCTCGCGGGCGAAGATGTGGCGCGACTGCATTCCGGCGATCTCTCGATCTGGAGCGCGCTCGGCGAGCAATTGCGGCGCCTCGATGCGTTGCGGATCCCGTACACGATCACACCGGGCGTGCCGTCGTTCGCGGCGGCTGCCGCCGCGCTTGGCCGCGAACTGACCTTGCCGGGCCTCGCCCAATCGGTGGTGCTCACGCGGACGTCCGGCCGCGCGTCGGCCATGCCGGAGACGGAGCAGCTCTCGCTGTTCGCGCAGTCGCGCGCCACGCTCGCCATCCATCTCTCGATCCACGTTCTCGATAGAGTCGTTGACGAGCTGCGGCCGCATTACGGCGACGACTGCCCGGTGGCGATCGTCTATCGCGCGAGCTGGCCGGATCAGTTGGTCCTGACCGGCACGCTGGCGACGATCGTCGGACAAGCCGCGGCTTCCGCCGTGGAGCGGACCGCGCTGATCCTCGTGGGCCGCGCGCTCGCAGCCGAGGATTTTCGCGACAGCGCGCTGTACGATACCGGCTATCAGCGGCGCTTCCGGGGGAGGGGCGAATGAGCCGGTCCCTGACTTTGTCCCACCAGCCGGCCGTCACGGTCGAACACGGCGACGTCGAGGACCATGTCGTTGTCGCCCAGCGCACGCCGCGCCGTCTTCCAGGCGGCGAGCGCGACGGCCTCGCCGGCGGGAAATCCGACCCGCTCGGCCTCCTGCAGCACCTGCAGCGCGGTGTTGGCCGTGCGTGCGCTCGTGACCAGCGTGGCCGGCGCCCCCGCGTCATGCAGCGTGTTCGCGAGCCAGCCGAGATCGACCTCGCCGGCGCGCGAATGCAGGTCGAGCAGGCCCTGGCCGAGCTTGGTCATCTTGGCGAAGCCGCCGGCCACGGTGACGCGGGCGACCGGATGCCGGCGCAGATATTTCAACATGCCGCCGGCGAAATCGCCCATGTCGATCAGCGCCGTCTCCGGCAGGCCATGGAGCTGCTGCACGGCCTTCTCGGACGTGCTTCCCGTCGCGCCGGCGATGTGCGGCAGGCCAGCCGCGCGCGCGACGTCGATACCGCGATAGATGGAGTGGATCCAGGCAGCACAACTGAACGGCACCACGATTCCCGTGGTGCCGAGGATCGACAGGCCGCCGACAATGCCGAGCCGCGGGTTCAGCGTCTTCCTGGCGAGCTCCTCGCCGCCGGGAATGGAGATCTCGACGGCCACATCGCGCGCCGCGCCGAGCGCTGCAGCGGCCTCATTGATCGCCGCCGCGATCATCTCGCGCGGCACCGGATTGATCGCAGGTTCTCCCGGCGGCAGCGGCAATCCCGGTCGCGTCACTGTGCCGACGCCGGGGCCGGCGCGGAACGTCACGCCGGACTTGTCTGCACCGCGCTGCAGAGTCGCTTTGACCAGCGCACCGTGCGTGACATCGGGATCGTCGCCGGCGTCCTTGACGACGCCCGCGGTTGCCTTGGTGCCGTCGGTCTCATGCATCGCGATCGCAAAGCCGACGCGACGTCCGCCGGGCAAGGCGATCTCGACCATGGCAGGACAGTTGCCCGTGATCAGCAGCTCGTAGGCGGCGCGCGCCGCAGCCGTGGCGCAGCTGCCGGTCGTCCAGCCACGCTTCAGCGGTTGGTTCGGCGGATCCGCAGTTTCCTTCATGTCCGTTCGCATAGCACATTTTGCCAAGCCTCGGCGGCGTTGCGGCCATGACCATGGTGGCGCCCAACGGAATCATCGTCGCCGCGCCGCGTTCCGGCGCCGGCAAGACGACGGTCACGCTCGGGCTCTTGCGTGCGCTCAGCCGGCGCGGCGCGCGCGTGCAACCCTTCAAATGCGGCCCGGACTATATCGATCTTGCCTATCACACGGCCGCTGCAGGACGGACGAGCTACAATCTCGACGGCTGGTCGATGTCGGCGCGGCAACTGCTCGGGCTTGCCTGCAGCGTTGCCGCCGACGCCGATATCGCCATCATCGAGGGCGTCATGGGCCTGTTCGATGGTGCGTCACATCCCGGGCGCGCGGGCAGCGGCTCGGCCGCGGATCTCGCAGCCCTGACCGGCTGGCCAGTCGTGCTCGTTCTCGATGTCAGTGGGCAGACCGAGACGGCCGCCGCCGTCGCGCTCGGCTGCGCGCGTTTTCGCGACGATGTTCGCGTGGCCGGGGTGATCCTCAATCGGGTCGCGAGCGAGCGCCACCGAGCGCTCATCGAGCCGGCGTTCGCGGCTATCGGAATCAAGGTCCTCGGCGCTCTGGCGCGGGACGCGCAATTGACCTTGCCGGAACGTCATCTCGGCCTGGTCCAGGCCCAGGAGATCACGGCCATCGAGGCCCATCTCGAGCGTCTCGCGGCCAGCGTGTCCGGATCGGTCGATCTCGACGCGCTGCTCGCTCTCGCGAACCCGATCCGCGCGCCCGATCTGGCGGCGCAGACATCCAGCCTCGGCCTCAAACCGCCCGGACAGCGCATCGCGTTCGCAGCAGATGCCGCCTTCTCGTTCAGCTATCCGCACCTCCTCCGGCACTGGCGCGCTCAGGCCGCGGAGACCATTCCGTTCTCGCCGTTGAACGACGAGGCTCCCGATCCCGCAGCCGACGCGGTCTGGCTGCCAGGCGGCTATCCCGAATTGCATGCGGGACGGTTGGCCTCGGCGCGGTCGTTCCTCGATGCGTTGCGCGCGATGGCGTTACGCGGCGTGCCGATCCACGGTGAGTGCGGCGGCTACATGACGCTGGGGACAGGACTCGAGGATGCTCACGGTGTCCGGCATGCGATGGCCGGGCTGCTGTCGCTGGAAACGTCGTTCGCGCGCCGCCGCCTGCATCTCGGCTATCGTCAAGCGACGCTCTTGGCCGACTGCAGTCTCGGCGGAAGAGGGGCCGTCGTTCACGGTCACGAATTCCACTATGCAACCATCCTGAGCGAGGCAGACGATCCGCTGATCGCGTGCCGCGATGCGTCGGGCGGCGTTGTCGCCGAGCACGGCGCCCGGCGCGGGTCGGTGACCGGATCGTTCCTGCACGTCCTGAGCGGGGAGGGCGCATGAGCGAGCCAGGCCGAAGCCCTCCGCAGTTCGACGCGACATTCCGGCAGCGCTTTGCCGAGCTGGTGCGCTGGCGTCGCGACGTCCGCCGTTTCCGCGCCGATCCGGTCTCCCCAGAGCTGATCGAACAGTTGCTCGCGCTCGCGTCCCATGCGCCATCCGTCGGCTTCTGCCAGCCCTGGCGGTTCGTGCTCGTCGAGAGCCCTGAACGCCGCGCGACGGTCATCGAGAACTTCCAGCACGCGAACCAGGCCGCGCTCGCCGGCTATGATGGTGAGCGCCGCGCGCTCTATGCAAGCCTCAAGCTGGAAGGCTTGACGCAGGCGCCGGTCCATCTCGCAGTCTGTGCCGACGAGGGCGCTGCCACCGGCCATCGTCTCGGCCGCGCCACGATGCCGGAAACGCTCCGCTACTCGGTGGTGGCCGCGATCCAGACGTTCTGGCTGGCAGCGCGCGCGGAAGGTCTCGGCGTCGGCTGGGTGTCGATCCTGGACCCGGCGGCTGTCTGTCGTGAACTCGAGTTGCCGTCCGACTGGAGCCTGATTGCGTATCTCTGCGTCGGCTGGCCGCAGGAGGAGCATGACGATCCCGAGTTGGAACGTCACGGCTGGGAAACGCGGCTCGACCAGACCGTGATCAAGCCGCTCAAGCGCTAGTCACGATGCGAGCGCCAGCGCCGGTGCGTCAACCGTCATCGGCTCGCCGACAGCGTCCGCGGCGCGCATGAGCTGAAACCGTGTGCCGTGCAGGTTGAGGGTCAGTGGAATGCCGCGGAAATCGTCGTGAAAGGCGCGGATGCGGCGCGCCATTTCGGCCGGATCGATGTCGACGGGCATGTCGCACATGGCGGCGTACATCTGCCGGGTGCTCTTCGCGCCGCTCCAACCGGTGCCGAGTGCCGGCAGCGGGCCGGCATGGCAGGCGAGGTCGCGCGACATCCGCCAGAACAGATAGGCGAGCCGCACGAACGTCATCTGCTCCAAGCCGCGGACATCGACGCCTCGCGGGATGTCGAACGTCTCGACACCGACGATCGCGCCGCAGTCGACCCGGGCCTCCATCGCATGGGCCGTCGCGCCGAAGCGCGTCGCACCGTCGTACATCGCGAAATGGGCCGGTGCCCAGCCGGGATAATCCGGCGGGCCCGGATGAAAATTGTAGGCGCCGTGGCCGACCGCCTGAAGGATGGCGGCGGGCACGATGACGCCGGTCGTGAAGGCAAGCAGGCGGGATCTGCCGAGCACGTCGCGCTCGATGGCTTCGATGTCCTGCAGGCTGACCGCGAAACGGAATGCGAGGGCAGGGTTGTGCGCCCGCAGGAGCTCCGACAATGCGAGCTGCTGGTCGCGGCTGCCGGTGAGAAGGATGATGGTGTCGAACATGATTTGTCCTGGCTGGCGTCAGTGGCGATGGGCGTTGAAGCTGGCGGGCCGGCGCGTCGCTTCCGAGGCGGCGGTGGCGGCGAACAGATCCGCCGGCAGTTCCCGACCGGGGATGATCTCGAGCACCATGTTGTCGGCCAGCAAAGCGGCCTCCCTCGCGATGCGAACCTCCGGCGGCCACGAGCACAGCGAAAGCTCGAGGCGGCCAAAGCCGCCGCAATCGGCGACGAAGGCGCTGGTCAGCCTCTCGATGCTGTCAGCCGTTGCGCGTGCGCTACTGCGTTCGACGTCGCGCAGGATGACCGTGATGCCCCGGTCGGACTTCACTCTCGAGCGCACCACGAGCAGCGACTCCAGCGCGCCGACGCGCCCAGCCCGCCGCGGCGACCGCGCCACCTCGGCGAAGTCCGGGTCGGGACCAAGATCAGCCTTGGTCGGCTTCAGATTGTGCACGATCGTCGCGTTGCGGACCCCGGCTTCCCCTGCAACGGCATGAAAGCTGCGGGGAAGCCAGACCGTGTCGAGCGCGATCTGAGACGTTACCGCACTCCAGGCCTGGTCGATCAGATAGCCGCCCCAGACATCGGGGTATGACGAGGCGATCTCGCGCCAGGTCGTCAGCATTGTCTCGGCCGCCTTGGAGCGACCGAAATAGAGGGTGCGCGGCGACATCTCCCAGCCGTTCCACTTATGGACGGCGAAGTCGCAGCCCGTCAGATGAGGAAGGTCCGGGGAGGCTTGAAACATCACGTCGGCCTCGACGTACAACAGCGGCTCGCGGTGACGCTGCCACATCCGCGCGATGAAGTCGGCCTTGTCGGCAGCGCTCAGACGCTCGCCGGGGCGTCGATCGATCGCCTCGATGTCGAATGGGAGCCCGAACCGCTGCAGCGAGCGTCTGAGATGATAGACGTGCAGGTCGCCGACGGTCGTTGGATGGCAGGACACGACACGCATCGCGGCTGCGGGTGCCGCCTCCGGAGCAGGCCAGTCGCGGCCGCCCCACCACAATTCATGCGGACCGTCGGCTGAGGTGCCGACGGTACCGAACGCGGTCAACTTGGATTTCAGGAAATCGAACGCAGGATTTTCGCCGAAGGGGATGACCACGGCGTCATACGTTGTCAGCGAGCCATGCAGCAGTTCGGCACCCGCGCCCGTCGGCGGGTCGAGCAGGACGACCGTACGGCCACGGCCAAGCGATGGACGGTCGCCGCAGTGAATCGGCGGCCCGAACGTCCGCGACAGCCATTGGAGACGACGACCTTGCTGCTGACCGAGCTTGACGCCGAGAGCGCGCAGGGCTTGCACCGGGTCGTCGTCAATGGTCTTCGGGTCTTGTCGCGTCATGCCGGGTCCTCCTGCACAATCAAACGGACCACGTCAGCCAATCAGGCGCGTCGATCGCGCATGTGCTTGCGCCGATGACTTGCGATGATGCGCGTAGGACGAGGCTCTCGACACGGAAAACGCGAACTTCGTTTCGCAATGTTGCAGGGCGCGCCGCTCGAATCCCCAACGGTTGAATCGACATCGTGATTGCAGAAGCGGAAGTACGAGCATTCGCGTCCGGTCTGATCAAGTTGACCAGCACTGACGTGAGCGATTGGGCGCGCAAAAGCGATCGCTGTGCGGATCCCGCGCTTCACGCTGATACGTTGAACGCAACTCCGCTCCGGAGAGTCTGTATCGATCGAAACATTCAGCAACATTCGGTGACGCTATGGACATCGATGGACATCCAGGCATGTGTCGATGGCGCGCGACGCATCACGTCGTTCGCTCCATTTTGTCGCGTCATCAGCAACTACAACGTACGAACGCGACAGATCAGGCGCGTCATGTCGCAAAAATCGTCACGCGATTCAAAAATCGCGTCTGCGGCAACTGACAGAGTCGAAAAATGAGATAATTTCGTCGAGGTGATTCGGAAAAAATTGCCGAGCGAGATGATCGTTTCGCAAGAATTCCGGACCTTGCGCGAGCGCGGATTTGGCGTGCGCGGTATGCATCCACGGATGCTGTTAGTAAGCGTTGCAGCTCGCGTTTTCTGCTGAATTCGTCTTCCGGAATGAAATCCCCGCCATGCCGAACATCGGCCTTTCCTCCTCAACGACCGTCGAGCGCTCGATCCGCGTGCGGCAGAATTTGCCTGTCCCTAGGCAAAACATTCCACCTAACTACCTGAAAAGTCACAAAAAATCTTCGCCTGCTTCTCTCGATCGCATCGTTCAACGATCGGAAGCCGTCTGCGAATTGCGTAGTCGGCATTGCGGGTTGGAGATTCGGAAATGAGCTACGCGCTGGACGTCTGGGCCCCGGCCGATGGCGTATCTTCGAAGGAGCCGGAGGCGCCGGACGTTGCGACGCTGCTGTCGAGCGAGTCGGCCAGCACCGTTCCCGACTCCGCGCCGCCAAGCGAGGCCGCGATCTGTGACGAGGACAAGGATCTGCTCGACCGGCTGGCCACCGGAGAGGAACTCGCATTTCGTCTCCTCGTCGAGCGCCACATCGACCGCGCCTATGCGATTGCGTTGCGCATCGTCGGCAATGCCGCCGATGCAGAGGACGTCGTGCAGGATACGATGTTGAAGGTCTGGACGCACCGGGGGCGGTGGCAGCACGGCCGCGCCAAATTCTCGACCTGGCTCTATCGCGTCGTCAGCAACCGCTGCATCGACATCCGGCGCAAGCCGCGGACCGAGAATGTCGATGTGGTGCCCGAGGTTGCGGACGGCAAGCCGGATGCAGTGAGCGTCATCGAGCGTGCGGAGCTCAGCGACCTCCTGGAAGGAGCGATGCAGCGGCTTCCGGAACAGCAACGGATCGCTGTGATCCTGTCGTATCACGAGAACATGAGCAACGGCGAGATCGCCGAGGTGATGGACACGACAGTGGCCGCCGTGGAGTCGCTGTTGAAACGGGGACGCCAGCATCTGCGCGACATGCTGCGGCGTCACGAGCGCGACATTCGCGGCGCCTTCACGGATTGCTAACCATAAAAATCCCGTCGCGGGAGAATTCCCGCCTGATTCCCGCAGGCGCTTCCGTTTGATCGGTCAGACGGGGCCGATCCGCACCGTCAGTCCTTCCACGATGCGGCGTGCTTTGCCGATCACTCAGGAGTCCTCACCGTGCCCGCAATTTCCACCAACATCGCCGCCAACTCCGCCGTCCGCTACCTGAACATCAACTCCAACCAGGAGACGAGCTCGCTCTCCAAGCTGTCGAGCGGTTCGCGCATCACGTCAGCCTCGGACGACGCGGCCGGTCTCGCCATTTCGACGCGTATCTCGTCGGACATCACCACGCTGCAGCAGGCCGCGACCAACACGGCGCAGGCGACGTCGATCCTGCAGACCGCGGATGGTGGCGCATCCAACATCAGCGACATCCTGGCGCGCATGAAGTCGCTGGCCTCCGAGTCCGCATCGGGCACCACGGTCGGAACTAGCCGCACCTACATCCAGTCGGAATTCTCGCAGCTCACCAGTGAAATCTCGTCGATCGCGACCGGAACGCGCTATAGCGGCCAGAGCCTGCTCGACGGCACCAGCACCTTCTCGTCGGGCGTCTCGGTCCTGGTCGGCTCGTCCGCGTCCGACACCATCAACATCACGCTGTCGGATCTCACCGCGAGCACGCTCGGCGTCTCGTCGCTCGACGTCAGCACCCAGACCGGCGCGACCGCAGCCTTGACCGCTCTCGACACCGCGATCGACACCGTGTCGAAGGCCCGCGCTGACATCGGCGCGCAGGAGTCGCGCTTCAACTTCTCGGCCGACTCGATCTCCACGCAGACGCAGAACCTGCAATCGGCCAATTCCGCGATCAAGGACGTCGACATCGCGTCCGAGCAGGCGAAGCTGTCGTCGGCGCAGGTGAAGACCCAGGCCGCGGTGTCGGCGGAAGCCGCCGCCAACCAGATCCCGCAGTACCTCCTGAAGCTGCTGGGCTGAGCCGTGATCTGCCGGGCCGGCGCCTCGCCGGTCCGGCTTCTTCCTTGGAGGACGACGACGGATGACGGTGAGCAGCGCAACCTCGAGCACGAGCAGCACGACGTCGTCGTCTTCATCATCGTCGACGAGCTCGAGCAGCTCGCTCACGACGTCGGGCACGAGCACGACGAGCACGATCGACTGGACCGCGCTGATCGAGTCCGCCGTCAATGCCAAGCTCACCCAGGCGACCCAGATCTCGACCAAGATCACGGCCAATGAGGCCAAGATCACGGCGTATCAGACGCTGCAGACCGCGCTGAAGACGCTGTCATCGGGATTGTCGTCACTGGCGACGTCGATGGTGAACTCGCTTGCGACCAACGCCTTCGCCACGCGGGCCGCCACCATCAGCGCGACCGGCGACGTCAGCGCCTCATCGGCTCTGTCGATGTCGGTGAGCAACGGAGCCGCGACCGGCAGCCACACGCTGACGATCAGCCAGGTCGCCACGGCTCACAAGGTGACGGGCGCGACGCAGTCGAGCCAGACCGCGGCACTCGGCTATTCCGGTACGTTCTCGCTCGGCCTGTCCGGGGGCAGCACGGCCGACATCACCATCACCAGCGGCATGTCGCTGCAGGATGTCGTCGACGCGATCAATGCCCAGAGCTCCACGACCAATGTCGAGGCGTCGATCGTCCAGGTATCGAGCGGGTCCTATCAGCTGGTGTTGACGGGGACCCAGGATGCGGCGGACATTACCTATGCAAGCTCGTCCGGGGACGACATCCTCAACAAGCTCGGGGTGACCGACAGCTCGGGAGCCTTCGCGACGGTGCTGCAGACGGCCCAGGCCGCGGAGTTCACGCTCGATGGGATCAGCCTGACGCGCGATACCAACGACATCACCGACGTTCTCAGTGGCGTCACCTTCGACCTGCTGCAGGCGACCCCGTCCGGAACGACGCTGACCGTCACGATCGGGACGGACACGAGCCAGATCTCGTCGGCATTGCAGACATTCGTTACCGACTACAATGCATTCCGCGATGCCGTGATCGCGCAGCAGACCACCAATTCAGACGGGACGGCGTCCTCGAGCTCCGTCCTGTTCGGCGACGGCACCATGCGCGACATCATGAATTCGCTTCAGGCCGTGCTCGGAACCTCGGTCGGCGGGTTGACGATGGCCGACCTTGGCCTGTCGTTCAACGAGAAGAACGAGCTCGAACTCGATACCAGCACGCTGTCGACGATCCTCAGCACCAATCTGAGCGGCGTGACGACGTTGTTGTCGGCGCAGACCAAGACCTCGTCGAGCCAGCTCAGCGTGGTCAATACCGGGTCGTCGCCGCAGTCGTTCACCCTTGATCTGACGGTGGATTCGTCGGGAAATCTTTCGGCGGCGTCCGTCGGTGGCGACAGCTCCCTGTTCACGGTGAGCGGCAACACGATCGTGGGCAATTCCGGGACGATCTATGCCGGGATGGCCTTCACCTATGCCGGCTCGACGTCGCAATCGATCACCGTGACCTCCACACAGGGGCTCGCGACCCAGATCTACCAGATCGCCAAGACCGCATCATCCAGCACGGGATCGCTGCAGACGCTGATCGACAATCTGACCTCGCAGGACGACACGATGCAGGCCAAGGTCGATGACATCAAGAGCTCGGCCGCCACGTTCCAGACGCAGCTTACGGCGCAGTACGCCAAATATCAGGCTGCGATCGAGAGCGCCAACAACACGCTCACTTATCTCAAAGCCCTTCTCAACGCGAGTTCGAGTAACTGATGACCCAGAATTCGATGGCGCAATTCGCAAGTCAGGCCTATCGCGGCGCTGCGGTGGCCGTTCCGCCGCTGCGGGCCGTCATCATGCTGCTCAATGGAGCGATGATGAGCTTGCAGAAGTCGCTGCAGGCGCAGGAGGCTCGCCGCTTCGAGGAGGGGCACATCCATGTGACCCGGGCGACCGCCATTCTGCGCGGCTTGAGTCTTCACCTCGATCCGACGCGCGGCGGGCCGGTCGCCGACCAGCTGTTCGGAACCTACAACGCCCTGATCGTGGCCGCGCTGCGGGCCTACGGTCGACCTCACATGCGCGAGAATTTCCAGCGGATCACCGAAAGTCTGCTGGCGCTGCGGGAGGCGTGGGAGGCGGTCGAGGCGGCAGCCCGGGGAAAGCGAGCGGCCGGTGATTCGGCCAACCCTCGGTAGCTCTGGCGAATCAGGCCCCTGCCGCACTGCGGAAATCTTGGGAAACGGATCAGAAACGGGCTGCATTGTCTCCCGTTTCGGTATCCAGTGCGGCCTCGCGTGCATACGGCTCCCGAAAAATACGGAGTTTTCCGTGTCCGGTTGCGGTCGATCGCCACAATTGCCGATATCAATTTCGTTCGCGGGCTGAATGCTTTATGACCAAGCTGGAAGCGCTGGATTGGGCGGACGATGGACGTCAGGGAATTCGAGGATCTGATCGGCAGGCTGGGTGAGGACATCTCGCGCTGGCCAGCGGAGCAGCGTCAGTCAGCTGCTGATCTGCTTGCCTCCTCTCCCGAAGCCGATCGATTGCTGTCCGAGGCACGTCTTGTTCGTGAGGCGCTGTCGTCGCCGCCGACGCGTGCACCCGCGGGCTTGACGTCGCGCATCCTTGCTGCGGCCCATCGCCTGACCCAAGAGGAAGCGGCAACCGCCCCGGCCGACGCCCACCAGCCTGGCTGAGCCCTAGCCAGGGCCGAGCTTGGGCGGCTACGCTTTGGCCGGTTGGACTTCGGCGCTGGAAGCGCAACACCATCGCATCTGTCATCTCGCTCAATCTGTCGAGCTCGCTTGCGCGCGAATCCAGGCGCCCGAGTGCGGCGACGGCGAGCCGTCGCGCCGATGCAGATCGGGGCCTCGCACCAGGCGATTTTTGCCCACTCAGCGCAACCGCGCGGCGGCAAAATCTGCCGTCGGATCAACTAATTCGACCGACTAATTGTGCGCCTGGAATCGGCGTTCCGGCCGTTTGATCAGCAAACGCCTTCACGACCGCGTGGTCGTGCTGTGTCCCGCCGCCGTTCGCGGCGCGAGCCGGAGTTCTGCCATGACCGTTTCCGCCGCGAGTTCGTCGACTGCGACCACCTCATCGACCTCATCATCCAGCGACACATCTCGTACGACGCTCAGCTCGACCGACTTTCTTCAGCTCCTGGTGAGCGAACTCCAGAACCAGGATCCGCTCAACGCGACCAGCGTGACCGACTTCATCAACCAGATGACGTCCTACGCCAACTACACCTCGCAGCAGTCGCTCAACAGCAGCATGACCTCGCTGGCCGGCTCGTTCTCGAGCCTGGTGACGCTGAATTCGGTGAACTACATCGGTCACACCGTCGAGGCCAAGAGTGACACCGCCGTTCTATCGAACGGCTCGGCGACGTTCGGCTATTCGCTGTCGTCGGCGGCATCGAACGTTTCGATCTCGATCAAGGATTCCTCCGGAAGCACGGTCTGGACCGGCACCGGGACCGGCAACAAGGGCGCCAATTCGATCACCTGGGACGGCACCGATTCCAGCGGCAATCAGCTCAGCGACGGCGGCCAGTACACGATCTCCGTGACGGCGACGGACTCCGCGGGCACCTCGGTCCTCAACTACACGACGGTCACCGGGACCGTAACCGGCATCGACACCTCGACCAGCACGCCCTCGCTCACCGTCGGCGGCGTTCCTGTCAGCGCCAGCAACATCATCGGCGTCACCTCCTGACGGCATTACCCGGAGTACAATCATGAGTCTTTCTGGAGCCCTGTCATCGGCGATCTCGGCGCTCAATGCGCAGAGTTCGTCGCTCGCCATGATCAGCGACAACATCTCCAACGCCGATACGACCGGATACAAGACCACCTCCGGCCTGTTCGAGCAGCTGGTGACGGCATCGAGCAGTTCGAAAGCCTATTCCTCGGGGGGCGTCTCGGTCTCCGGCCGTGCCAACATCACGCAGCAGGGGCTGCTGGCCGCCACCACCAACGCGACCGACGTCGCAATCCAGGGCTCGGGTTTCTTCGTCGCGACCAACTCGACTTCGGCCGGAGGCGAGACTTTCTACACCCGCAACGGCGCGTTCACCACCGACAATGCCGGCTATCTCGAGAACGACGGCTACTATCTCGAAGGCTGGCGCACCGATGCAACCGGCAACGTGGTCGGCAACGGCCTCGAGCCGGTCAATACGAAGGTGGCGCTGACGAATGGTGGGGCGACGACCAAGACGTCGCTTGCGGCCAACCTGCCGGCCGATGCCGCGAGCGGAGACACCTTCAGCAGCTCGATGACCGTGTACGATTCGCTGGGGCAATCGCACACGCTCAACGTCACCTGGACCAAGGGGGCGACGGCGAACGAATGGACCGCTGATTTCGCGCCGGCGACGGCGTCGGACGGCACCGTGACGAGCGGCACCTATACGATCGATTTCAACTCAGATGGTTCGCTCAGCACGGTCTCCTCGACCAATCTCGGTATCACCTGGAACAACGGCGCCGCGGCGAGCTCGATCGCGCTCAGCTTCGGCACCACCGGCGGCGGTACCGACGGCCTGACCCAGTTGTCGTCCGGCAGCACGACGCCGAGCGTCTCCAACTTCAGCGCCAATTCCGATGGCATCTCGTTTGGCACGCTGAGCAGCATTTCGGTCGGCAAGAATGGTCTCGTCGAGGCGACCTATTCCAACGGACAGACGGTTCCGATCTACAAGCTCGCGGTAGCGACCTTCGCCGATCCCAATGGTCTCGTGGCGCATAGCAGCGGCATGTACACGTCGACGGCGACGTCGGGCAATGCGACCCTGCAGGCGTCCGGCGAGAATGGTGCAGGAACCATCTACGGCAGTGAGCTGGAATCGAGCACGACCGACACCACGGGCCAGTTCAGCAACATGATCTCGGCTCAGCAGGCCTATTCGGCGGCATCGCAGGTGATCTCGGCCGTCAACAAGATGTACGACACGCTGATTTCGTCGATGAGGTGATCATGGCCGACCTGAAGAGGGAGCGGCTCGGCGAGGGCGAGGCTCTGCTGAAGAGGCTGCGGCGGCTGAGACTGCGCGCTGCGACCGCCGGCAAGGACGACCGCGCGCAACTGCTGGCCTTGATCGACGATATCGAAACGGTCCGACGAAAGCTGCTGCGTGAATGCGCGCTGCTCGACGAAGAGCTCAAGGTCGCCACCGTGAGGGTGACGGCGCTGAATACCTACGCCCGTGTCGCGCAGATCAGCCGCCGACCGCAGCGTGAACAGTAGGATGGGAGCGACAGGATGAAACACGCAATTCAGGCCGATCAGCGGCCGGCCAGCGAAGATGAAGTGCGGACCTTGATCGCGCTGATCGACGAACTCATCGCGGTGGTGTCGGAGGAGAATGCGGAGCTTGCCAAAGGGCTCCCGGCCTCGCGTTCCAAGCAGCTCGACGACAAGAATCGGCTCGCCGGGCTGTTTGAGCAGCGGGTCGCCGAATGCGCCAGGCGAACGGCGAGCCTCGACGTCCGCGACCGTGTGCTGCGCGAGCAGCTCATGGAGCACATCTTCAACCTTCGTGGCGCGATGGACGAGAACCTCGTTCGGCTGCGGGCTGCGATCGAAGCCAGCAATCGTCGCATCGAGGCGGTGATGCAGGCGATCCGCGAGCAGATCGCGAATGCCTCGCCCTATGGCGCCGGTGGACGTCGTACCGCGCGTGCGACGTCCTGTGGAACCAACGTGAGGGCGTGATGGCCAGCCAACAGCGGGAGTAGGGCAATGTCGCTCGACATAGCACGGCTGGTCGCCTTCAGCGGCATCTCGGCCACGGAGCTGCAGATCAGCGTGGCGTCGTCGAACATCTCGAACGCCGACACGAAGGGGTATACGCAGAAGACGGCCAACCAGGTCACGAACGTGACCGGCGGAGTCGGGACCGGCGTTTCCATTACCGGCATTTCGAGCAATGTCGACAAGCTGCTGCTGAAATCCTTGATCGGAGCCAATTCGGAGCTCGGCGCGGCCGACACCACGAACAACTATCTGACGCAACTGCAGCAGCTGTTCGGCAGCGCGTCCACATCCGGCACCTCGACGACGGGAACGTCGCTGGCAAACTCGCTGGCATCGCTGGAGTCCGCCTTGTCGTCGCTGGCGAGCTCGCCCAGCAGTGTTTCGCTGCAATCGGCAGTCGTCAGCGCGCTGGATGACTTCGCCAGCCAGCTGCGCAGCACGTCGAGCGGTGTGCAGACGTTGCGGGCCAACGCCGACAAGGACATCGCGTCGTCGGTTCAGAGCGCCAACGACGACCTGCAACAGATCGCCGATCTCAATGTCGAGATCCGCAAGATGGCGGCGTCCGGCCAATCGACCGCCGATCTCGAGGACGAGCGCAATGCCGCGTTGCAGGACCTTTCGTCCTATATGAACGTCAGCTACTACGCGGCGTCGAACGGCGACCTTCAGGTCTATACCTCGTCGGGGCGAGCTCTCGTCGACAGCTCGGCGCACACGCTGAGCTATACGGCCTCGGCGAATGTCTCGGCGGCGTCGAGCTATGCGTCCGGCGGCTTCAGCGGCATCATGGTCGACGGCGTCGACGTCACGTCGCAGATCACGTCGGGCAAGATCGGTTCGCTAGTCACGTTGCGGGACGAGACCCTGCCGGCCGCGCAGACCCAGCTCGATCAGCTGGCCTCGCAGCTGAAATCGTCGCTGAATGCGATCACCAATGGCGCATCGGCCGTTCCACCTCCGACCGCTCTGACCGGGTCGGCGAGCGTCAGCAGTACGACGGCCCTGTCGGCGTCCGGAACGGTCCGCATCGCCGTGGCTGACCAGAGCGGCAATCTCGTTTCGTACGAGGATCTCGACCTGTCGTCCTATGCGACGGTGGGCGATCTGGTCACGGCGCTCAACGGCATCTCCGGGGTCTCTGCCTCGATCGATTCCAGCGGACACCTGTCGATCAGCGCCACGTCGTCGTCGAACGGCATAGCGATCAACGACATGACCAGCGCGGTCGGCGGCAGCGGCTTCTCCGACTATTTCGGCATGAATGACCTCGTCACCGGCACGAGCGCCGCCAATTTTGCCGTCAACAGCAGCATCCTGAGCGGCGCGGCCGGTTTGCCCACCGGCACGCTCGACGGCTCCGCGACGTTGACGACCGGCAGCCAGGTGCTGACGGCCGGCTCGGCGACGGTCATCGACGCGCTCGTTGACAAGCTGACCGGCTCGACCAGCTTCGCCTCGGCTGGCGGCCTGAGCGCAACGACCGGCTCGTTCGCCGACTACGCCGCGGCGATCGTCGCCAATGTCGCCAGCAAGGCGTCGCAGGCCTCCACTGCCTACACCGCGAAGTCGACGGCCCAGTCGAGCTATGCCAGTTCGCTGTCCTCGCAATCGGGCGTCAACCTCGACGAGGAGACGGCGCGGCTGAGCTCGCTGCAGAACAAATACGCTGCCGCCTCGCAGCTGATCTCCGTGGTCAACAGCATGTTCTCGTCGCTGCTCACTGCCGTGCAATCGACCTAGTCCGGAGTGGACATCATGACGATGCGGATTGCGACATTCTCGAACTCCGACCAGATGATCACGGGCGCGCTGCGGACGCAGGCGACCATGGCCAACCTCCAGGTGCAGGAGGCCTCGGGGCTGAAGGCCGAGTATCTCGCCGGTTACGGCGCCGACACCCAGCACGTCGTCAATCTGCAGGTCTCTGTCGCGCGGGCGCAGTCCTACATCGACGCTGCGACTCTGGCGGACAGCAAAGTGCAGGTCATGTACTCTGCCGTGGGGCAGGTGTCGGACATCGTCAGTCAGCTGCGCACGGCCCTGAGCGCTGCGAGCTCCGGCAGCAGCACGGGAACCACGTCCGCGATCAGCAGTGCGCAGCAGTTGCTGCAGCAGATGTCGGGCATTCTGAACACCCAGTACGACGGGCAATATCTGTTCGGCGGTGCGCGGACCGCGACGGCGGCGGTCGATACGTCGAGCTTCGCCTCCGGCACGGGATCGTTGACCACGACGGATACCAGCTATTGTCAGGGCGACAGCGAGCTTGCCTCGGTCCGGGTTTCCGATGGGCAGTCGGTCACCTATGGCGTTACTGCCGACAATCCGGCGTTCGAGGAGGTCATGCGGGTCCTGAAGTTCGTGGCCAACAGCTCGACCCTGTCCGGAACCGACATCACCTCCGCGCTGTCGCTTGCCGATCAGGCGGTCGACGATGTCGCCACGGTACAGGCCAAGCTCTCCGATGCGGCGTCCCGGATCGAGAGCGCGAAGTCGCAGCAGACCGATTACAAGAGCTATGCCGAGAGCCTGGCGACCGACCTGACCAGCGTCGATGTGGCGGCGGTGACCGCCCAGCTCTCGACTTATCAAGCCCAGCTCACGGCGAGTTATACCGCCATCTCCAAGATCCAGAGCCTGAACCTGGCCAGTTACCTGCGTTGAGCCCCGACTTATCGCGCGGCGATGCAGGGCGCAGGGACCCGAGCAGAGCCGGATCTGCCGGGCGGGCATAGACCTTGCCGGCGGCCGGCCTTGGGATCCGCATTCCCAGCCGATTGAAACCATGCGCCGCGCCGGAGGTTTGTTGACGGGCATCTCGTCGGCGGAACTCTCATGGACCAGATAACTCAGCCTCGAAGCGACGGCCATGGCTTGCGGCCCGTGGCGGACAATGTGTGGATCGTCGACGGCGGCCGGATTCGGGCCGCCGGACTGCCGCTCTCCGTGCGCATGACGGTGATCCGCCTGTCGAGCGGTGATCTGCTGCTGCACTCGCCCACGCGCTTCACTCATGCGCTGCGGGAGGAGCTGGAGCAGCTGGGACCCATCAAATATCTGCTCGCGCCCAACGTCGCGCACTGGATGTTCCTGCCGGACTGGCAGGCGGCCCTGCCGAATGCGCAGGTCTTCGCTGCGCCGGGCTTGGCAGAGCGCCAGCAGGTTCGCCGAAGCGGCCTGCGTATCGATCGTGAGCTGACCGATGTCACGCCGGACGAATGGTCCGCAGATATCCAGTTGGTGCTCGTTGCCGCACCGATGTTCACCGAAGTGGAGCTGTTTCACAGGCCGAGCCGCACACTCGTCCTGACAGACCTCGTGCAGAACCTGGCACCGGAAGGTCTGGGCATCGTGGCGCGGACCGCGGCGAATCTGCTCGGGATCACCGCGCCTGATGGCAAGGCACCGACCCATCTGCGGATGCTGCTGCGGCTCGGCGGCCGTGCCGTCCGGCTCGCGGCGGCGCGGTTGATTGCGCTGGCGCCCGAACGTGTCGTCTTTTCCCATGGCCGATGGTTCGACACCGGCGGCGCGCACCAGCTGCGCCGCGCGCTCGGCTGGCTGCTGGATGCCTCCCCCGAGGCGCGCCGGCTGATGCGTGATCTGAAGGGAACGCGCGTCGTGGTGACGGGCGCCTCGAGCGGCATCGGCCGGGCGACGGCACTCGCCTTGGCGCGGGAAGGGGCCAGCATCGTGCTGGCCGCGCGGCGCGTGGACGTTCTGAAAGACGTCGCGGCCGAATGCGAAACCCTTGGCGGGCGCGCCATCGCCGTCGGCACCGATGTGACCGATGCAGCCGCGGTCATGCACTTGGCCGATCAGGCCGTGCAGACGTTCGGTGGCATCGATGTCTGGATCAACAACGCCGGAACCGGGGTGTTCGGCGCCTATCAGGACGCCGACATCGCGCTCCACCGTAAGACCATCGAGGTCAATCTGCTGGGGACGATGAACGGTGCCTATGCGGTTCTGCCGGTCTTCCTGCGGCAGCAGCGCGGAACCTTGATCAACAACATCTCGCTCGGCGGATGGGCTCCGACTCCGTTCGCCGCCGCCTACACCGCCAGCAAGTTCGGCCTCCGCGGCTTCTCGGCGAGCTTGCGTCAGGAACTCGCCGGTCACAAGGATATCCACGTCTGCAGCGTATTCCCCGCGATGGTCGACACGCCCGGCTTCGTGCATGGCGCCAACATGTCCGGCCGCCATCTCGGTCCAGGACCGCTGCTGTATCGGCCCGAGGACGTCGCCGAGACGTTCTTGCAGTTGATCCGCGCTCCTCACGACGAAGTCGCCGTCGGCTGGCCGGCGCGGCTCGGGCAGATCTCCTATGCCCTGGCGCGCTGGCCGACCGAGCGACTCCTGAGCACGGCGTTCCGTTTCCTGTTGTCGCGCGCGAAGGGCGCACCACGCAGCACAGGTGCCGTGTTGGCGCCGATCGCCGCTGGCACCGCGGTGAGCGGCGGCTGGCTCGTGCGCAAGAAGCTGCCGCCGGCCGGGCAGCTCAGCAGAATTGGATTGGCACTTGGGCTCGGAGGCATCGCGTTGGTTGCTCTTGCGCGCGCCCGCCGGCCTTCGCGGCCATCGCGCCGACATATTACTCGCTGATCCCCGGGGGCGTCCATGCTCGGCAAGCTCGATTGGTCGGCGATCCCCTTTGGCCAGCCCATCCCGCTCGTGGCCGCAGGCCTCGTGCTGGTGGCGATCCTCGGTGTCCTCGGATGGGTCTTGGCGAAGGGGTACTTCCCTTATCTCTGGCGTGAATGGATCACCAGCGTCGATCACAAGCGGATCGGCGTGATGTACATGCTGCTCGCCTTCATGATGCTGCTGCGTGGCGGCACCGATGCGATCATGATGCGAACGCAGCAGGCGGTGGCGTTTCATTCCAACGGCTATCTTCCGCCGGAGCACTACAACCAGATCTTCTCCGCCCACGGCACTATCATGATCTTCTTCGTGGCGATGCCGTTCGTGATCGGGCTGATGAATCTGGTCGTGCCGCTGCAGCTCGGGGTACGGGATGTCGCCTTTCCCACGCTGAACTCCGTCGGCTTCTGGCTCACGGCCACCGGCGCGCTGCTGGTCAACGTGTCCCTCGTGGTCGGCGAGTTCGCGCGCACCGGCTGGCTGCCGTTCCCGCCCTTGTCGGAGTTGACCTACTCGCCGGGAGTCGGCGTGGACTATTACATCTGGGCGCTGGAGATCTCCGGCGTCGGGACCCTGGTCAGCGGCATCAACCTGGTCACCACCGTCCTCAAGCTGCGCACCCGGGGCATGAGCTATCTGCGCATGCCGATGTTCTGCTGGACCACGCTGGCAACGAACCTGCTGATCGTCGCGGCGTTTCCGATCCTCACGGCGACGCTGACGATGCTGATGCTCGACCGCTATTTCGGCTTCCACTTTTTCACCAACGAGGCCGGCGGCAACATGATGATGTTCATGAACCTGATCTGGGCCTGGGGACATCCCGAGGTCTACATCCTGGTTCTGCCGGCGTTCGGGATCTACTCCGAGGTGGTCGCGACGTTCTCGAGCAAGTCGCTGTTCGGCTATCGCTCGATGGTGTTGGCGACCATGGCGATCTGCGTCATCTCCTTCATGGTCTGGCTGCATCATTTCTTCACGATGGGGGCGGGCCCCAACGTGAACGCGATCTTCGGCATTGCGAGCATGATCATCGCGGTGCCTACGGGCGTGAAGATCTACAATTGGCTGATCACGATGTATGGCGGGCGGGTGCGCTTCACGACGCCCATGCTGTGGTCGGTCGGCTTCATGATCACCTTCATGATCGGCGGGCTGACCGGCGTGCTTGTCGCGGTGCCGCCGGCGGATTTCCTGCTGCACAACAGCTTGTTCCTAGTCGCCCATTTCCACAACGTCATCATCGGCGGCGTGCTGTTCGGGGTGTTCGCGGGTGTCACTTACTGGTTTCCAAAGGCGTTCGGCTTTCGGCTGTATGAGAGCTGGGGCAAGGCGGCGTTCTGGTTCACCCTCATTGGCTTCTACGTGACCTTCATGCCGCTCTATGTCGTCGGCCTGCTCGGCATGACCCGACGGATGCAGCACTACGATGTCGCGGAATGGCGTCCCTGGCTTGCAGTTGCAACGTTCGGCACGGCGCTGCTCGCGATCGGCGTCATTCTTCAGATTCTCCAACTGGTCTTCAGTATCCGCGATCGCGAGCTCCTACGCGATACGACCGGCGACCCCTGGGACGGCCGCTCGCTCGAATGGGCCACGTCCTCACCGCCGCCGGTGTTCAATTTTGCGGTGCTGCCGAATGTGACGGGGCAGGATGCGTATTGGCGGATCAAGGAAAATGCAAAAGACCAGCAGCTCCATACGCGGGAAAAGGACTACCAGGACATCGAGCTGCCAAAAAACTCCCCCACGGGATTCGTCTGCGCCTTCTTCGCCACGGTCATGGGCTTCGCGCTGATCTGGCACATCTGGTGGATGGTGGCGCTCGGCGCAATGGGCGCGTTGGCGACATTCGTCGTGTTTGCCTGGCGCGATCACGACGAGTACGTCATCCCTGCGGCGGAGGTCGCCCGGATCGATCGGGGCATCATCGAAGCGCGGCAGGGATTCTCGTCGTCAGCGGCTGCCGGGGCCTGAGACCCATCGAAGGGAAGCTGCCGGTGCGTCGGGCCAGCCGCACGCACCGGCGAATTCACATCACCAGCGATGATGGGCGCGGATCACGCCATGGCCGTGGCGGTGATGGCCCCAACCCGGACCGCGGTAATAGCCGTAGCTGTGGCGCCACGGCCGCGGGCCATAGGAATAGCCGTAGCTGCGATAGATCGGGCGCGGCACGTAGCTGTAGCCGTAGCCGCCGTAATAGGGGCGGTAGGCCGGGTAGTAGCCGCCATAGCCGTAGGGATAGGCAGCGTAGCGATACCCGCCGTAGTAGGGATAGGGCGCGTAGCCGCCATAGTAGGAGGGGGCGGCGATCGCCGATCCGATCAGGGCCCCGGCCAACAGTCCCGCGCCGATCGCGGCACCGCCGCCCCAGCCGCCATGCCAGCCGCCGTAGCGGACCTGCACGGCATTCGAGCTTTCGGCGCCCGGTTTGGCGGCTGCTGACAGCGACGTCAGCGGCGCAGCCGAGACCGAGTGCAGCGTGGATACAGAAAGTGCGCCGGCGATGGCGAGCGTCGCGGCGGCTTTGAAGGTGACCATCCTGATGTCTCCCGTTGGTTCAGCGCTATGCTCAACCGGACGAGACGAACTTCGTTGCATTTGTCGCAGCGGACGTTTTGTCACGCGCCATTGGTTCAGGCGGCGGTCGATGCCGGGGGGCATCGACCTTGGTGTCGTTACGGGCAGGAATGGCGCAGGCCGTCATTGCCGAGATAGGTGCCGGAGCCCGGGTCGTAGGACCGGAAGCGCTGGGCGCAATAGGCCTGGGCGTTGGCGGCCTCGGCGCGGCTGTTGGCGATGGCGCCCCCGATGATCGCGCCGGCCGCGAGGCCGCCGAGGGCGGCGGCACCCGCACCATAGCCGTGGCGATGCCCGCCATAGCGATGGCCGTAATAGCCGTGGCGATGACCGTAACCGCCGCGCCAGTGGCGATATTGCACCTGCTCCAGCTCGGTCGCGTTCTGCGTGGCTGGGGCCGGCGCCGGGTGGTTCGGCAGCAACGGCGCGGCGGCGAGCGGCGATGCGACCGCGAGCGACATCGTTCCGATCGTTGCGACCGTCAAAAGTTTGCGCAGATCCATCTGCGTGCTCCTTTCTGTTCGTTGTGCCGGAGGGCAACGGCTCGCCGTCGCCCTCCGTTCCGCGCTGCAAAGGAGCATGTCGGCGGCACGAGGTCGCAGCAAAGAGCGAACCGTGACCGCAAGCTACTCGATCAGCGCGTCGAGCAGCGCATCCGGACATTCCGTCATCATCGTATGCCCCGCGCCAGGCAGCACGATGGTGCGCGATTGCGCGATTGCAGCCGCCAGCGCCTTGCCGGCCTTCAGCGGCGTCATCATGTCCTTCTCGCCGAGGATCAGCCGCGTCGGCACCTTGATCCTGGCCGCCGATGCCAGCGCATCCTGATAGTCGTTGCAGGCGGAGAGATCGTTGAACAGCACGCCCGGCGCGCAGCGCTCCAGGGTCGCCTGCGCGCCGCCATGCATCCACAGCCCGGGCGCGCGGCTGCCGCCGAGCTCGGCGGCAAAACCGAGGCCCCAGATCGAGACCATGTCGATGGCGGCGTGATCGTTGGCTTCGGCGGCCTTCAGGAGGTCAGGTCCGACCGTCATCGCTGCCGCGGTGCCGATCAGGCTGAGCGCCGACACGCGATCGGGATGGCGCGCCGCGGCATCCAGCGCAATCAGCGATCCCATCGAATGGCCGATCAGGTGAGCGGGCTTCGCGTTCGCCGCCTGCAACAGCGCGACGATCCAATCCGCCATGGCGGTGATGGTCGGCAGCGCCGGCCCCGTCGAGCGGCCATGGCCCGGCAGATCGGGCGCCAGCACGGCAAAGCCGTGATGGGCGAACCAGCGGCTGTGCAGCGCCCAGACCGAATGATCGAAGCCGGCGCCATGGATGAAGACGACGGCGGGCAGGGACGAATCGAACTCGCGGCCGCCCGTGGCAGCGAAGACCTCATGATCTCCGATCGACAGCTGCATGGCTCACACCTTCTGCGAGGCGCGCAGCGCCTGTCCGAGATCGTCGATGATGTCGCCGGCCGCCTCGATGCCGACCGAGAGCCGGATCAGCTCCTCGCCGATTCCGGCCGCGGCGAGCTGGGCTGCGTCCATCTGCTGATGCGTGGTCGAGGCGGGGTGGATCACCAGCGTCTTGGCGTCGCCGACATTGGCGAGATGGCTGATCAGCTTCAGGCTCTCGATGAACTTGCGTCCCGCGGGACGTCCGCCCTTGATACCGAACGAGATGATCGAGCCGGCGCCGCGCGGCAACAGCTCCTTGGCGAGCGCATGGTCCGGATGGGTCTCGAGCGAAGGATGCAGCACCCAGTCGACGGCCTTGTTGGCGGTCAGCGCCTCCAGCACCGCGCGGGTGTTGGTGACGTGCCGCTCCATGCGCAGATGCAGCGTCTCTACGCCCTGCAGCAGATGGAACGCGTTGGTCGGCGACAGGCAGGCGCCGAAATCGCGCAGGCCTTCGGTCCGCGCGCGCATGATGAAGGCGGCCGCGCCGAACTGCTCGTCGAAGACGATGCCATGATAGCCGGCATAGGGTTCGGTGAGCTGCGGGAACTTGGCCGAGGCGCGCCAGTCGAACCGGCCGCCATCGATGATCGCGCCGCCGATCGCGATGCCATGGCCGCCGAGCCACTTGGTCGCGGAGTGCATCACGATGTCGGCGCCTTGGGAAATCGGCTGGCTGAGATAGGGCGTAGCGAAGGTGTTGTCGATCAGGAGCGGCACGCCGGCCGCGTGCGCGATCGCCGAGACCTTGGGGATGTCCAGCACCTCCAGACCGGGATTGCCCAATGTCTCGCCGATCAGGAGCCGCGTGTTCGGCTTGATCGCAGCGCGGAAACCGTCGTGATCCCTGGGCTTGACGAAGCTCGTGGTGATGCCGAAGCGCGGCAGCGTGTGCGCGAGCAGGTTGATGGTGCCGCCATAGAGCGAGGAGGAGGCCACGATGTGATCGCCCGCATTCAGAAGCGTGGCGATGGCCAGATGCAGCGCCGCCTGGCCGCTCGCGGTGCAGACCGCGCCGACGCCGCCTTCGAGCGCGGCGAGCCGCTCTTCGAGCACGGCCGTGGTCGGGTTGGAGATGCGGGTATAGATGTGGCCGGCGCGTTCGAGATTGAACAGCGCCGCGGCGTGCTCGGTGTCGTCGAACACATAGGACGTGGTCTGATAGATCGGCACCGCGCGGGCGCCGGTTGCGGGATCCGGGTGCTGGCCCGCGTGCAGGCTCAGGGTCTCGAAGGCGGGCGGTTTCGGCGGCGGCATGCGGATCAACTCTCCTCAAGCAGAACGCGTCTTCTGCCACAGATTTCGCCGTCCGTCAGGGGCGGCGCGGCACGCCGCCCCTGCGACATCGATCAGCCGCCGAAGCGCTGCGGGAAAAGGCCGGCGGAGGCGATCTCGACGATGGACAGGCGTGCGCTCGGCTTCTCGCGCTCCTTGAGCATGGCCGGCAGCTTTTCGCCATCGCCCTTGCGGCCGACCGCGATCGCGATCTCCACGGCGAAACCGTCGGGCACCCCGAGGGCCGTCTGCGCGGCGGTGACGTCGAAGCCGCTCATGCCATGGGTGACCCAGCCGGACACCGCCGCCTGGTTGGCGAAATTGGCCCAGGCCGCGCCGGCATCGAAGGAATGCGTGCGCGTCGGTGCCGGCTCGGTCTTGCCCGCCGGGATGAAGGTCTTCTTCGACAGCACGTAGACGATCGCCGCGGCATGCTGCGCCCAGCCGCGGTTGAACTCGACCAGCGGCGCCAGGAAGGTGTCGAACTCGGCCGAGCCGCGCAGCGCGTAGAGGAAGCGCCAGGGCTGCGAATTGTAGGAGGAGGGCGCCCAGCGTGCCGCCTCGATGAAGGTCAGGAGCTCCGTCTCGGGAAGCGCCTCGTCGCTGAAGCCGCGCGGCGACCAGCGATCGACGAAGATGCGATGCGCCGGATGCTCGGTGATGCGGCCGGTCGGGGGAGGAAGATGGGCAGTCACGGGTGGTCTCCTTCGTTCAGGCTCGTCGTCGGGCCTCGTGCCGCGCTTCGCTGCCGGGCACAATCTCGGCTCCTGTGTGGCTCACGGCGCTTTGGGAGTCCAGATCGCCAACGCCGATGTGTCCACCTTCGCCGGCAGCACGCGCTCCGCCAGGAAAGCGTCCGCGATCTTCTGCTGTTCCGACAGGCCGGCCGCGGTGACCGCGCCGACCTGGTAGGAGCGGTGGCTGTTGGCCTTCTCGACGGTGGCGGCATCGATGCCCCACAGGGCAGCGAGTTGGCTCGCCGCGGCGGCCGGATTGGCCTTCACCCATTTGCCGGTTTCGACGAGCTTGCCGTAGATGACGTTGAGGGCGTCGCCATGTCCGGCGGCGTAGTCGGCGGATGCGAGATAGTAGCGCTTGTAGCTGGCAAGCCCGTCGCTGCCGTCCGCGAGCACGCGCGCCCCTGACTGGCGGATGGTGCTGGTCAGGAACGGATCCCACGCGACCCAGGCATCGACATTGTTGCTGACGAAAGCGGTCCTGCCGTCGGCGGGCGGCAGATAGGCGGGGGTGATGTCCTTGAAGGTGAGACCCGCTTTGGCGAGCGCGGCGAGCAGCAGATAGTGGCTGCCGGCGCCCTTGGTCACCGCGATCTTCCTGCCTTTCAGCTCAGCGAGCGTCTTGGCCGGCGAAGCCGTTGCCACGAGGATCGCCTGCGCCGACGGCGAGGCGGCCTCCTCGGCGACATAAGCGAGCCTCGCGCCCGCGGCCTGCGCGAACACCGGGACGGTATCGGCGACATCGGCGCCGACATCGATGCTGCCGATGTTGATCGCTTCCAGCAGCGGCAGGCCGCTGGAGAATTCGTGCCACGACACCTTGATGCCGAGCGGCGCCAGCGCCTTCTCCAACTCGCCATTGGTTTTGAGGAGGGCGATCAGGGTCGAGGATCTCTGATAGCCGATGCGCAGCGTCTCGGCTGCGTCGGCTTGCGACGTGGCGAGCGCGCCGAGCAGGGCCGCGGCCATCATCAGGACGCCGCGACGGGCGAGATGCAAGGGCCGCGCGCGACGCAGGCCGCTGAAGGACGGTGTCATTCGGCAATCTCCCAAACAGGCGGTTGCATGCAATTGTCCAGGATCATTCGCAGGATCGTCAGCCCTGCGCAATTTTGCAGATCTGTTCATATGGAGAGGAAAGTTTCTCATGTGCCCATGCCGCGAGAAGTTTTGTTTTCTTGGCGCGCGAGATCTGACGAGACAGCCGTTCGCATCCTCGCCACGCGCAGAGCGTACGAGAGATGTCTGCCGTTCGTCCCTCCATCGAGAGAGGGCACAGGGAAGGCCGGGCGTCGACTGACACCCATGGCCCGCGTGCAAAAAAGGAAGCACGCGGCGGTTACCACAGGATCAGCCGGACATCCGGCCTTCCCTGCGCAACGGGCTTACGGCTTATACGCGTTCTCCCCGGCGCGCCGAGCTTTCTGGCCACCGTCGCCTGCGCGAAGCCGAGCCTCGTCGCAGACTTGATACTAGCATCGGAGTATCAGGACCACGCGATTTCGCCGTCCGGCTCCCATCGTTCGTCCGCGCGCTTGACGCACGCTGCGACGAGAACCGGCCATCGCATCCCGCACCAACGTTTCGTGACGTTCGCGAAGCGCCCCTCTCGATCGGGCGGGATGGGGTGATACAACCATGAATTCTGAAAAAAAGAAACAAGAATATTTTTCGTCGCGGGACTGGACAGGGCAAATCAGCCTGAGAATGCGGGCGAATTCCGCTTCGTCGCGCACGCGCGAGGAGAAGCCATTGGCTCGTCACGCAAGCCCTGGGGCTTCGGCATATCACAGTCAGCTTGTGCCCCTCTGCCGCGACGGCATGGCAGGGCCTCGGCCCGGCCATGACGTCTTAACGACTCTCCACAGAGGTCTGGGCGGGCATGTCCTATCGAACTGCCGGCCGAAATGAAGCGCGGGAGCTCACGAGCGGATTTGGCCGGAGGCCTCCGACTTGCGCGGTGCGCCGAGCCGGCAGCCATGGGGGGCAGGAGCCGCGGAGCGGACGCATTCGAGAGGACAGCCCGTGACTAAGGCAGACCTCCGCGATCGAGTCGGCGGCGTCCGCATTCAGCCGATTTCGTTGAAAAAGTCAGCAGTTGCGACGCAGAGATATCGGTGATTCAGTCTGTCTAGTGGGCAGGACTGAAGGTCATGATGGGGCATCGGCAAGTCGAACAGGCTGCGTTGTTCTATGAGTTCTCGCTGGAAAGGCACATCCCAGCCGACCACCTCGTGCGGTCGATCGATAGGTTCGTCGACCTTGAGGACTTACGGCGGGAGCTGGCGCCGTTCTACAGCAACATCGGGCGGCCCTCGATCGATCCGGAGCTGATGATCAGGATGCTCTTGATCGGCTATTGCTTCGGCATCCGATCGGAACGGCGCCTCTGCGATGAAGTCCATCTCAATCTGGCATACCGCTGGTTTTGCCGGCTGGGTCTAGATGGAGGCGTCCCCGATCACTCGACGTTCTCGAAGAACAGGCACGGCCGCTTCCGTGAGAGCGATCTCTTCCGTCGCGTGTTCGAGACCGTCTTGCGCCGCTGCATCCGGGAGCGCCTGATCGGCGGCGAAGGGTTCGCAGTCGACGCGAGCCTGATCAAGGCGGATGCCAATCGGCAGAAGGGAATCGAAGGCGATAAGAGGCTTCCGCCGGAGGCTGCGGGTCGAGCGATCGACGAGTATCTTGCCGTTCTTGATGATGCCGCGTTCGGTGCCGCGACGGAGGTCACGCCCAAGTTTGTATCGCCCTCCGACCCGGCGGCGCGCTGG
>NZ_JAUETW010000006.1:0-387569 GCF_032484895.1 Bradyrhizobium sp. SZCCHNRI3052
CCCGCGTTGACCGTTTCTTTCGAATGCCCATCGCAACCTCCTCATCGAGTGTTGCGACGACCAATTGAATCCGCCGGGTGATTCGGCCAGACCTGTGGTGACTGCCGCCTGCTTTTTTTGCTGCAGGCGGGCCACGGGCGCGGCCAGCGCCCGGCCTTCCCTGCGCCCTCCACCTGATTTGAGGGCAGACCTGACGCACAACTCGGGCGCGCGGCGCCGCGAGACCGCGGGCGCACGCCAACCAAGCCGATGCAGGAGACCGACCGATGCAGACCAGCGCCTAGCTTGCCAAGTGCGCCCGCTCTCCTGCCCCCGCAACCCTTTGTTAACCGCCATTAACCGAACGCTAACCAACCACCGGGCAAAAATTGCCGGGTGGAATGTGCGTGTCGTGGTTGGGTGCAGTTGACGGAGGAGACCTTCCGTGGACGCCGGCGCGGTACCTCAGTTTCGGAACGGCGGCCCTGCGGCCGTCGCGCAGTCGTTTGGGGCCGGCACACGCGGCCCGCGGGAAGGGGCGAAAGCCATGGTCGACGTCACGGCGGGTCAGGGGGTCGGATCTCCGGCCGGCGGGTTCTCATTCGCTGACCTCAAGACAGCCGTCCTGCGCGGCGACATCGCGCTGGCGCTCGGCATCCTCACCATCCTGGTGGTGCTGATCCTGCCGCTGCCCTCGCTGGTGCTCGATCTGTTCCTGGCGATCTCGATCACCCTGTCGATCCTGATCCTGATGACCGCCTTGTTCATCCAGGCGCCGCTGGAATTCTCCTCCTTCCCGACCATCCTCCTGATCTCCACGATGCTGCGGCTGTCGCTCAACCTGGCCTCGACCCGGCTGATCCTGTCGCGTGGCCACGAGGGCACCGATGCCGCCGGCCACGTCATCGAGGCGTTCGGCAACTTCGTGATGAGCGGCAATTTCGTCATCGGCATCATCGTGTTCGCGATCCTGGTGACGGTGAACTTCGTCGTCATCACCAAGGGTTCGGGCCGCATCGCCGAGGTCGCGGCGCGCTTCCATCTGGACTCCATGCCCGGCAAGCAGATGGCGATCGACGCCGACCTCTCCGCCGGCCTGATCGACGAGAAGGTCGCCAAGATCAGGCGCAAGGAGCTGGAGGACGAAAGCGGCTTCTTCGGCGCCATGGACGGTGCCTCCAAATTCGTCCGCGGCGACGCGGTCGCCGGCCTGCTCGTCGTCTTCATCAACATCATCGGCGGCATCATCATCGGCGTCGCCCAGCAGGGTCTCGGCTTTGCCGAGGCCGCCCGCACCTACACCACGCTGACCGTCGGCGACGGCCTCGTGACCCAGGTGCCGGCGCTGATCGTCTCGACCGCCGCGGGCCTCCTGGTCTCCAAGGCCGGCGTCAGCGGTGCCGCCGACAAGGCGCTGATCAAGCAGTTCTCGGGCTATCCGCAGGCGCTCGGCATGTCGGCTGCCGTGATGCTGGTGCTGGCGCTGCTGCCGGGCATCCCGACCCTTCCGTTCCTGGCGCTCGGCGGCGGCGCCGCCGCGCTCGCCCTCAAGGCGCGCAAGCAGAAGGAGGTCGCGAAGGCCGAGGAGGTCGCCGCGGCTGCAGCGCCGGCAGCGGCTGCCACCGCCGCGGCCGCCGAGGAGCCGATCTCGGCCGCGCTCAAGATCGACGACCTCAAGATCGAGCTCGGCTATGCGCTGCTGCCGCTCGTGAACGCACCCGACGGCACCGACCGCCTGACCGACCAGATCAAGGCGCTGCGCCGGTCGCTGGCGATCGAGATGGGTTTCGTGATGCCGTCGGTGCGCATCCTCGACAACGTGCAGCTCGAGGCCAACACCTACATCATCAAGATCAAGGAGGTCGACGCCGGCTCCGGCAAGATCTGGCCGAGCCAGTTCATGGTCATGGACCCCGGCGGCAACCAGGTCGCGGTGCCCGGCATCCACACGACGGAGCCGACCTTCGGCCTGCCCGCCACCTGGGTCGACGCCGGCCTGAAGGAAGAGGCGACGCTCAAGGGCTACACGGTCGTCGACGCGGCGACCGTGCTGTCGACGCACCTGACCGAGCTGCTCAAGGCCAATATGAGCGACCTGCTGTCCTACGGCGAGGTGCAGAAGCTCCTGAAGGAGCTGCCGAAGGAGCAGAGCGAGCTGGTCAAGGACATCGTGCCGACGCAGATCACGATTTCCGGCATCCAGCGCGTGCTGCAACTGCTGTTGTCGGAGCGCATCTCGATCCGCGACCTCTCGACCATCCTCGAAGGCATCGCCGACGCGCTCGCGTTCTCGCGCAACCCGGCAACGATCGTCGAGCACGTGCGCGCCCGCCTCGCCCGCCAGATCTGCGCCCAGAACACCTCGCCGATGGGCTACCTGCCGCTGATCGCGCTGTCGGCCAGGTGGGAGCAGGCGTTTGCGGAATCGCTGATCGGCCAAGGCGAGGAGCGGAGCCTCGCGATGCAGCCGTCGAAGCTGTCGGAGTTCATGACCGCCACGCGCGATGCCTTCGAGCGCGCCGCACGCGAAGGCGAATCGCCGGTGCTGGTGACGTCGGCGGCGATCCGGCCGTTCGTCCGCTCGCTGGTCGAGCGCTTCCGGGCCCAGACCACGGTGCTGTCGCAGGCCGAGATCCATCCGCGCGCGCGGCTGAAGACGGTGGGGAGCGTGTGACGGCTGACGTTGCGGAACCGCAGAATTCCGGGCGCGTTTGATCGGCGGGGCCGGCGCGAGGCGTCGGCTTTTGCCGTTTTTACCGGCGGACCACCCCTTGCTTTACCGCCACAGGCAAACGAATTCTTAATTTTGCGTTAGGTGGCTGAAATTTCATCCGCATACCGAACAACCAATCAAACCTTTGATATAACTACATGAATTTGGATTTCATCGACTTTCGATCGCGAGACATCACGCCTTATCACACACTTGTGATGTGGTCTACGAAACAGAATTGAGGTTTCCTACGTTAGTTCACGCGAGACGATGAACCGGAAAGCCCCCGGCTCACACGAATCAGCGAAGGACGGAAGACGGCAGGAGGCTTCCATGAACCACTCGATTTACAGCGCGGATCGTACGACCCACCTCAAGATTGTGGTGGTTGCGCTCGTGGCTGGCATCGCAGTGGCCGGCCTCGGCATCTCCGCCCGACTGAATGCGGAGCCGAACTACGCGCAGACGGCAAAGGTCCTCAAGGCCGGCAAGCCGGTCGTGGTGACGAGCTCGGAGATGTCGGTGGTTCGCTGACAGGAATTCCCGGAATTCACGCGGTTCTCACAGCCCCCCAACTGGCCGCGTGGATATGTAGTAGACCCAACCCCAAGTCGACTACTGAAAACGCCCGCTCCCCACGGGCGTTTTCTCTTTTGGGCGTTGAATCACCGCGCCGACGGCACCGTCTCGATCAGCTTGCCGGTAAAAACGATCGGCCCGGTCGCCTGCCCGGTCGGCGACCCGCCCTCCGGCTCGACCGTGACGGCGTAGGTCGCGCGGTTGACTGTGTCGGCGTCGTAGGACGAGAGAACGGGACGGCTGGTGAAGTCGCTGCCGCCGATCACGCCGAGCGAGCGCGGCTTCTGCAGCTTGTCGGACACGAGCCACAGCTCGAAGCTCTTGCCCGGCTCCGGCGCGGCGCCGACCCGGCGCACGGTGTAGCTCTTGCTGGCGGCATCGACGGTCAGGATGAACGCCGGCGACGCCGCGTCCTTCTGCAGGAGGGCAACGAACTGGGCGGAGGGTTGCGCGACCGGCACCTTGACCTCGACAGTCTGGATCCGCGGCTTCGGCTGCAATGGCCGCGGCAGGAGGTCGGGGCGGTAAACCTGGACAACGACCAGCGCGAGCAGCACGGCCGCGAGCGCGGTCATGATGTTGGCGACCGCGCGCAATTGCCGGACCTTGGACGAGAGCTGAACGACATTGGTGTCGTCGTTCGCGATCTCGCCAGCCGCGGACGTGCTGCGTGTCGGCGTGATGACCGGCGCCGCGACCTCAGGCTCTGGTTCGCTGACGGGAGACGCATGGATCGGCGCAGCTTCCGCTTCGACAAGCGGGACCTCGGGAGGCGCGGGCTCGGGCTGAGCGGCAACGACCGGAGCCTCGACGATCGTCACCTGTGCAGCCGGCGCGCTCTCGGCGTTCGCGCGCAACCGCGCAATCTCGGCCTTGATGCGCTCCCACAGTTCGGGACGCGGCTCGACCAGCCCGACCATCTGATTGAGCGGACCGAGGCGAAATTCCCACGCGTGGACCAGCGCGACAAAATCCTTGTCGACCGCCATCATGGTCTCGACCTGCGCCCGTTCGGCGGCGTCGAGCGTCCCGAGCGCGTATTCCGCCGCCAGCGCGATATGGTCTTCGCTATACGCCATCACAGGTCCAGGTCACGTCCTACAAGGTCTCTCGCCGGTCCGAACAGCACCTCATCCGAGACCGAGGCATTGGCGGATGTCCATCATGCTCCGCCTCAGCCAGGTCTTCACCGTGTTCACCGGCGCCTCGAACTTGGTCGCCAATTGCTCGCGGCTCCAGCCGTTATAGTAGGCAAGCAGCACGAGCTTCTGGCGGTCGGGCTCGAGCTGGCCGACGCATTCCAAAAGACGCTTGAGCTCCTCCGACATCTCGCGGCGCGCCAGCGGATCCGGCGTCTCGGCCGCAACCTCCAGCGCGGAGGGCTCATCCTCCAAAGACAGCTCACCGCGCTTGCGCACCAGATCGATGGCGCGGTTGCGGGCGATGGCGGCCATCCAGGTGATCGGGGAAGAAACGGCCGGGTTGAACTGTGCGGCGTTGTTCCAGACCTTCACATAGGTCTCCTGGACGACCTCCTCGGCGAGGTCCTGTCGGTGCAAGATACGGAGCACGACGCCATAGAGTTTCGCGCGCGTCGCCGCGTAGAGGCGCTCGAAGGCAGCCTCGTCCCCTTTGGCAACAGCGGCAAGCAACCAGACCAGCTCTGCCGGCGTCAGCATTCAGCGTCCCCGAAAATCGCCCCACTCCCTCGTTCGAGCCTACGTCCTCCCGTAGCACAAGTCCTGGGCAACTCTCCACCGGGGTGGGCACGACGAAAAACCCGGACCTCGCGGCCCGGGTTTTCGAAAGCGACAGCCGTGACGGCGACAGGCTCAGGCGATGACGCCGAGCCGGGCGCGCATCAGGCCGATAGAGTCCATGTCGGCCTGCTCGCGGGCGCTCTCCTCGGCCTTCTCGCGGGCCTGGTCACGCTCGTCGAGCAGCTCGACCTTCTTCATTTCCTCGAACGCCTCGGACAACGCGGCCTTGGCGTCCTCGAGCTGGGTGCGCAGCTCGTCGGCCGAGCGCGTCAGGTTTTCCCGGCGCTGGATCGCGGCCTTGGCGTAGGTCGGATAGGCAAAATGGGTCGGGTCGTTGATGCCGGCCCGCTCCTGCTCGGTCTGGATCTCCCGCTCGAGCTCGGCCGACATGCGCTGGAAGTCAGCGATCATGCCCTCGATCTGCGTCACCCGGCGGCGTTTCTCATCCACCTGAAATTTCTTCAGACGGATCAGCGTTTCGCGCGACTTCATCGACTCATACTCCCCAGAAGTCCCGTGTACGGCGCGGGACAGGGCCGGCCGCCCTTGCTGGGCTCGCCGACTAGGCTCATTACATGGAGGGGATGATTACCCGACAAAGTTAGCTTTCCGTTTCCAAGCGCCCCAGGATCTGTTCCAGCTCCCGATACCCGTTCTGCAGCGTCGAGACCTCGTCCTTGCGCTGGCGCAGGAACGCCTCCAGCGGCTCGTGCAGCCGGATCGCCTCGTCGACCTCCGGACTGGAACCGGCGCGATAGGCACCGAGCCGGATCAGTTCCTCCATGTCGGCATAGGTCGCCATCACCTGGCGCGCGCGCATGATCGTCGGCAAGAATACGGGGTCGGCCGATTTCGGCATCGTGCGCGATACCGATTTCAGGACGTTGATCGCCGGATAGCGGCCGCGTTCGGCGATCGAACGCTGCATCACCACGTGGCCGTCGAGAATGCCGCGCACCGCATCCGCCACCGGCTCGTTGTGATCGTCGCCATCGACCAGCACCGTGAAGATCCCGGTGATGGTGCCCTCGCCGCTGCCCGGCCCCGCCCGCTCGAGCAGCTTCGGCAGCTCGGTGAACACCGTCGGCGTGTAGCCCTTCGCGGTCGGTGGTTCGCCGGCCGACAGCCCGATCTCGCGCTGCGCCATCGCAAAGCGCGTGACCGAGTCCATCAGACAAAGGACATCCTTGCCCTCGTCGCGAAAATATTCCGAGATCGCGAGCGTCAGATACGCCGCCTGTCTTCGCATCAGCGCCGGCTCGTCGGACGTCGCGACCACGACGACCGAGCGCGCGAGGCCCTCCTCGCCGAGATCGTCCTGCAGGAACTCCTGCACCTCACGGCCGCGCTCGCCGATCAGCCCGATCACCGACACCGCCGCGTCGACGTTGCGCGCCAGCATCGACAGCAGCACCGATTTGCCGACGCCGGAACCGGCGAAGATGCCGAGTCGCTGGCCGCGGCAACAGGTGAGAAAGGTGTTCAATGCGCGGACGCCGAGATCGAGCGGCGAGCCGACGCGCCGGCGCGAATGCGCTGGCGGCGGATTGTTCCGATAAGGAACCGGTGAGGCGCCCTGCGGCAGCGGCCCCTTGCCGTCGATCGGCTCGCCCATCGCATTGATGACTCGGCCGAGCCAGGCCGGCGACGGCCGCACCTGATTGGCGGCATTGGCGATCACGGCGCGGCAGCCGCGGCGCACGCCCTCCAGCCCGGCGAACGGCATCACCACGGCATTCTTGCCGGAGAAACCGATCACTTCGGCAGGGATGTAATTGTTGCCGGTCTCGATCACGATGCGCGCGCCGACCGACATCGCATGAATCGGCCCGGCGATCTCCACCATGAGTCCCTTCACGCCGACGACACGCCCATAGGTGTTCACGGCGTCGATGTCGCTGATCTGCTCGGCCAGAGCCTTCATTGCCAAAGCGCCTTCATTGCGAGAGAGCTGTCATTGGGCCAGAGCCTTCATTGCGAAAACCTTAAGTAGGGGCAGATTCGCGTCGTCGGCTTAACTCTGTGTTTACTCGCATCATTAATCATTACGTCATGGTCTGGAGTGACTGACGTGCTTCGCTTTGCCGCCCTCAAAAAGCGGTGAGATCCGAGAGTCGGTTAGGTCCATCTCTTAACATGGAGCTTGAACGAGAGCGGCTAAGAAAAACTGCTTCATCGCAACACCTTACGGCGATTCGATAAAAATTGCACGGATAGAGCTTGCGGAGGGGAATCAGGATTTGTTAACCATCTCTCGTCAGGATCCGAATCAGTTGTTCAAAGGCGTTTTGAGTGCCGCAGATGGCGGCCGACCTGACGCCCGGAGCGGCGACTATGGGGAACTGGCATGCGCGTTTTGCTGATTGAGGATGACAGCGCCGTCGCGCAGTCGATCGAACTGATGTTGAAGTCCGAAAGCTTCAATGTCTACACGACTGACCTGGGCGAAGAAGGCGTCGACCTCGGCAAGTTGTACGACTACGACATCATCCTTCTCGACCTCAATCTGCCCGACATGTCCGGTTACGACGTGCTGAAGCAGCTGCGTGTCTCGAAGATCAAGACGCCGATCCTCATCCTGTCCGGCCTCGCCGGCATCGAGGACAAGGTCAAGGGTCTCGGCTTCGGCGCCGACGACTACATGACCAAGCCGTTCCACAAGGACGAGCTGATCGCCCGCATCCACGCGATCGTCCGCCGTTCCAAGGGCCACGCCCAGTCGGTCATCCAGACCGGCGACCTCGTCGTCAACCTCGACACCAAGACGGTCGAAGTCGGCGGCCAGCGCGTGCATCTGACCGGCAAGGAATACCAGATGCTGGAGCTGCTCTCGCTGCGCAAAGGCACCACCCTGACCAAGGAGATGTTCCTCAACCATCTCTACGGCGGCATGGACGAGCCCGAGCTGAAGATCATCGACGTCTTCATCTGCAAGCTGCGCAAGAAGCTCGCCAACGCCTCCGAAGGCCGCAACTTCATCGAGACCGTCTGGGGCCGCGGCTACGTGCTGCGCGAGCCGCACGACATGGACGAGCGCATCCCCGCCTGAGCTTTCACTGGGTCCACCGGCGAGCCTCACGGCTTGCTCCTCCCAGACTGGGCCCCGCCGCGAATGGCGGGGTTTTTGTTTGTGGGCTGGGTCGATCGAGGCGAAGAACGTCGCGCACAGGCTGCGGCTTCGCGAACATTGCGCTCCCTTCTCCGGCGGTTGCGGCGCATCGCCTGTCCCGGCAGGGCAAGCCTGGCAGTCGGGCGCGATCTGCTGCCCCCCATCTCCGTCATTGCGAGGAGCGAAGCGACGAAGCAATCCAGAGTACCACCCTGGCCCCTGGATTGCTTCGCTGCGCTCGCAATGACGCCCGGGGGCGACGTTCAACCCGAGAAGCACGCACGACATCTACGGATGCACCTTATGCGACCCTGCGGACAAACCCTCGCGATCTCGCGGCGCCCAGCGCCCGAGCTATGTGCCATTCTCACCGCCCTCTCCTAACCGAGGGCGCAGGGAAGGCCGGGCGCTGGCCGCGCCCGTGGCCCGCCTGCAGAAAAGAAAGCAGGCGGCAGTCACCACAGGTCTGGCCGAAACACCCGGCCCTCCCTGCGCGATGGCTTTACGATTTATACGCGATCTCCCTGGGGACCGGCTGTCTTGCCCCCATCACCCGCAGGCAGCTCATCAGCAACGCCCACAGGCTCGACCTCAGCACCGGGAGGCCAGGACCACGCGACTTCACCGTGCGCCCGGGATCGTTCGTCGGCACGGCGAACCATGCTGCGATCCCAAGCGCCCATCGCATCCCACACCCGACGTCCGTGACGACCGCGAAGCGTCCCCTCGTTGGGGCGGGACGCGCGGAGTAAAGCACATTTTTCGTAAAAACAAAATAGAATTTCGATAAACAGAAATCATATTTCTTCCAGCCGTTCGAACGGCCACCGTCAAGGCTTGCGTTCCCGATCGAGACTCTGTCGAACGCTCCTGTTTCGGATCGACGATCTGCCATGTGCGGCTTCGCGCAAGTCACCTGCGATGCCCATGCGGCGCAGAGATCGGTCCCAATTCTGATCACCACGCTCGGCGGGGTGGTGTCGACCAGTTGCCGGAACGTGCTGAGCGGCGATCGGCTTCTGGTCGACATGACGACCGGCGTTTCGCAAGTCGAAGTCGATAGCGGTACGGTGAAGGCATCGGTCAAACCCGTCGTCAGAGGCATGTTGCGGAGCGACATCGGCTCCGCCGGGCACCGCACCAGAGCCGAAGAAATGATGCCAAAAGTTGTGCGGACCGTGACGTCGCACCCGCCTTATTACCTTGAGTTGCATCAAAGACGGTCAACAATTTCCGTGGCAGGCTAGCATTGACGGCGTATCCGTCATCAATGGTCCTTCAACGTGAGGAGTTCACTATGGCTAGAAGCATTGCTGTTGGTCTTGCTATTCTCGCCGTCTCTACATCTGCGGCCTTGGCAGGACATCGTACTCATCATGCAAAAGGTACTCATGCAAAAGCCAGTGCGGCTCAGCAGGTCGGGGCGAGCAAAAGTGATCGCGACCAATATGGAAATATGCAGGTCAATCCCGGAACTCCGGGCCTGAGCGGCAGCAACGCTGCCCTACATGCAAAAACGCATCGCGATTCCGGCTACGGGCCGAAGAGTGACTACAATGCAGACGGGACCATGCGGGTTGATAGCGGAACTCCGGGCGTAAGCGGCAGCAACGCTGCCCTACATCGTAGAACGCACCGCGATTCCGGTTACAATCCCAAGAGTGACTACAACGCGGACGGGACCCTGCGGGTGCATCAATAGTCGTTTCTTGCGACCACGTGATTGGCCCGGAGCGTTCCGCGCACCGGGCTTTCACGTCCACGAAAACTAGCGGTCCTTGCATTGACCGACAGCGATTACGGTGACGCTGCTCGACTGCACAAAACTATCATCTCGGTCGTTGTGTAACGGCGGGCCCATGAGTCTGGCCGGTCGCGCTGGCGGCACCGTACGCGCGGACGCCATGTAGGAGCTAGTCGCAAAGATACTGTTCCTGCTGTCGTCCGAGGCGTCGAACCTGACCGGCGCGTTCTACGCGACGGACGGCGGATGGACGGCCTATTGAACCCGCTTCCAGTCCGCTGAGGACTGGAACGATCGTTCACCCACGATCAGCTTCGAGCAAAGAGACGAGATCATGATGCGATCCCGCGGACCCGCATCATGATCTCAGAGTCTCGGAAGAGCCGCGGACCTAGCGGCACTCCTTGATTACGGTGACGCTGCAGAAAACTATCGGAAAACTACCGCGCGATCCTCCTCCAACGGCGAGCCTCGCCAAAAGCACGTCCATGAGTCCGTCCGGTCGCTCTCGCTGCAGCGGCGCGGACCGGATGGGTGGCCTGCGGCACATTTCGCTCTGGTTGATCAAGATCAATCGCGCTACCTTGGCCTCGCCGATCATCGGACCACGCAATGAGCTGGTGGCAGAGCCATGCCGGACGGCAGACGTCTCCCAATGCGCGGAGGCCTCGGTCCGCACCTGGCGGCGTGGCTGTTCTCGCTGCTGCTCGTTTCTGCCGCCGGCGCCCAGGCACTGGGGCCCACGTTCGAGAACCGGCCGATCGAGTCGGTGCGTCTGGTGCTGTCGGGCGTGGTGCCCAGTGGGGCGCAGCGGGTCGCGTTCGAGGATCGCATTCGGCGGGCACTCAACATCTATCCGGGGTCGCAGCTTCACGACCTGATGGTCGATTTCGGGCTCGGCAAGGTGAAGCGCATCCCCGGCGTGGCCACGGCCTCGATCAACTACGTCGACGGCAACACCGGCGGCGTTGCGGTCGAGCTCAGCGTCGTCGTCGGCGACCGGCTGCAGGCGGATCCGGGCCGCGTCGATTTCCCCTATCTTCATCAGGGCGACGACAGCCTGCTGAAGCTCAAGCTGACGGCCGCGACGCTCGGCTACGCCAATCACGATGCCTGGTATGGCCGGCCGCAGGCCTTCGTCGGCGCCAATCCACTCGCCAAGGGACCGGCCGGCGCCGGCTGGTCGTCGTTCGGCGAAGCCGCGCTGGAGGGCGGGCTGCAGGGCATCGGACCGGTCGGCAACAACATCTATGCCTATGGCAGCCTCTCCTATCTGGCCAGCGGCTCGACCGGCACGGACCTGTTCGTCACCGGCCCGCGCCGCCATGGCGCGATCGAGGACGCCTATGCGGGCCTCGTCACGGGGATCACGGGCGACGACGGCTCGCGGCTGGTGATCAACCTGTCCGGCGGACGGCAGCCGTTCCAGATTGCCGACGGCATGCTGATCAGGATCACGGCAGCCAACGGTTTTGACCGCGCCGCGCTGCAGCTCAATCCGCGCTGGGCTGCCGACAGTTTGTTCCTCGCGCAGGCTCGCTACAACACCACGAAATTCGAGGCCTTCCGTCTCGCCCCCGACGAGCTGCCGGCGATCGATACCCACACCGTCATCGCCGGTGCGAACCTCGAGACGGGCCTGGGCACGCCGCATCAGCTCGGACTGACCTATCTGACCGTGCCGCGCTCCGACTACGGCTGGTACACGGCGACGGCGCAGGGCACGCGCCAGGGGCTGCAGGTCGCCGACGTGCGCTATTACTGGACGCCGGCCATCGGCGCGTCCGGTCCCTATGCGAAGACGGAGCTGGCGTTGCAATGGAACGACCGCAACGCGTTTCCGATGCGCGCCTGGGGCGGCTATGTCGAGGCGGGCTACACCTTCAACGAGGCGCTGTGGCGCCCCACTTTGAGCTATCGGCTGTCCGGATTCAGCGGCGACAATCCGGCGACGCGGACCTATGAGCGCTGGGATCCGCTGTTGTCGGGCGGCACCGGCGAGGAATGGGTGCAGGGGCTGAACCACTACAAGCTGTTTCAGGACACCAACCTGATCGCCCATCGCCTGCAGGCGATCCTGCGGCCGGCGCCGCAATGGGAGCTCGTGCCGCAGGCCTGGCTGTTCCAGGCGCAGCAGCTCAACAATATCGGCGGCACCACCTCGACGCTGGCCGGGCATCTGCTCGGCTACGAGGTCAATTTGACGGTGAAGTATTTCATGAGCCGCAACGTGATGTTCCAGTCGGGCGTCGCGCTGACGGCGCCGCTGTCCGGCGTCAGCCAGGCCGTTGCCGGCAACACCCGCCCGTGGTTCAGCGCGATGTCGCTGGCCCGGATCAGCTTCTGAGGGGAGATGTCGATGGATCGCCGCAGCATGTTGCAGAGCCTGGGTTCGGGGGCCGTGACGATTCCGCTGGCGCAACTGCTTCCGGGAGGCGCTGAGGCGGCTGAGCCCGTCGGCCCGGCCAACCTCGCGATCAGCCCGATCGATCCGGACTACTTCATCAAGGATCGCTTCAAGTCACGCACGATCGCCATCACCGGATTTGCCCGCGGCATGGGCCGCGCCGCCGCGCTGCGGGCGGCGCGCGAGGGAGCGAACATCGTCGGGATCGACTGGCTGCCGGACATGGCGCGCGACACGGCGGCCATGATCCAGCGCGAGGGTGGCGCGATCGAATTTCTCGTCGGCGATGTCGCGAAGGGCGACACCTGCGACATGATGGTCAGGCGGGCGGTCGAGAAGTTCGGCGGACTGGATTTTGCCATCAACAATGCCGGCGTCATGGACGGCGTGTTTTCCGGGGAGGCATTCGACTACGACAAGCAGAAGGATCTGCTGTTCGCGCCGATCCACGAAGCCTCCGATGCCTATTGGGACAATGTCCTCGCCACCAACGCCACCGGCGTGTTCCGCGCCATGCGGGCCGAGCTGCGGCAGATGGTCGCGCAGAAGCGCGGCGGGGCGATCGTCAACGTGGCCTCGATCGCCGGCCTGACCGGACTGGCCGGCAATCCGGCCTATGTCGCCAGCAAGCACGCCGTCAACGGATTGACCGCCAACGCCGCGGTCGACTACGCGCCCCACGGCATTCGCATCAACTCGGTCAACATGGCGGCGACGGACACGCCGATGATCGCGCGGGCCGCGCAGGCCGTCGCGGCCAAGATGCAGCGGTCGCCGGCCGACGGCGGCATGGGACGGCTGAAGACAAACTCGATCCTCAGCTATGCCGATCCCAGGCATCGTCCGGCCACCGTGTGGGAGCAGGTCGCGGTGATGCTGTTCCTGCTGTCGCCCGAGGCGTCGAACCTGACCGGCGCGTTCTACGCGACGGATGGCGGATGGACGGCCTACTGAGCCCGCTTCAAGACGGCTAGAGCATGATCTTTTCGGAAAACCGGTTTCCAATTTTTTGGATCATGCTCTGAGGACTGGAACGCTCGTGTGCCCGCGATCCGCTTCGGGCAAGAGACGAGATCAGGATGCGATCCCGCGGACTCGCATCACGACCCCATGGCCTCGTCTGCGCGGCGACGGTTCAGCGCGGGCGCAACGCTCAGCGCCCTTTCCTCTTGGCGCTCGTCTTGGCTCGCCTGGCGGTCTTGGTCGCGGTCTTCTTCGCCGGACGCTTGGCCGCCGTCTTGGTCGCCTTGGCCTTCGCCTTCTTCGCTGAGGCGGCACGCTGGCTTGCCGTTTTCGACGCCTTCTTCGCGACCTTCTTTGTCGTGCTTGTCTTGCGGCCGGCCGAGGTCTTGGCTGCAGCGGCGGTCTTCTTTTGGGCCTTCTTGGCCGGCTTGGTCGACGGCCTCGCGGGCTTCGTCGTCGCAGCCGGTGTCTTGGCCGGCTTGGTGGTGCCGGTTGGCTTGGCGGGCTTCTTCGGCGTCGGTGGCGTTTCGACCGCCCCGCCGCCACCCGCCGCCGACAGCCAGAACCGCAGCTCCGGCGATTTCTCCTCGGCGCCCTTGATGTAGCGGTCCTGCCAGCTGTCGTCGGATTGCAGCGGCTTGCCGAAGATCTCCGGGTGCTGCTGCAACAGGAAGCGCCAGGCGTAGTGGTCGTAGAGGTCGAGGACGTGGCAGGCATAGGCCTCGGCGAGGCCGCGGTGGCCGCGGATGATCAGCATGTTCTCGTCGTTGTTGTGCGAGGCGCGGAAGCCGAGATTGTGCGAGCCGGTGACGACGACGCAGTCGTCGCTGAACGGATCGATCACCACGATCTTGCTGTGGATGATGGCGAAGCCGTATTTGCCGAGCTCCCTCTCCCACTTGCCGAACGCGTCCTGCACCGCGCCGGCCGGCACGGCGCGGAAATCGATGCTGCCCTTGGCGCCCGGCTTCTTCGGCTTGCCGGCCTCGCCGACCACCGTCACCTGGGGCGCGGTGTCGTCCGCTCCCTCCTCCGCCGGCACCTCCGAATGGCCGCCGGAATGCAGCGCGGCGGAGAAGTTCGTCGCGCGCACCGGGCTGGTCAGCGCGCCCCGCACGAACAGATCGGGCTTGTCCTTGAGCAACTGGCCGGCGACGTCGAGGATCGAGTTGTTGCCGGGATCGAAGGCCAGGAACAGCACGGCGTGCTTGGCCGATCGCATCAGCTCGAACACGCGGCCCATGTCACCGGGCGTATCGGGATTCTTGCCGAGCTTGCCCGGCGTGTTCGGCGAGAACATCGGCTCGATGGTGACGCCGTGGCCGAGATCGATCGGCGTCGCGATCGAGCTGGCATTGTTGGCGCGGGCGAAGTCGCGCAAGGTCTTCGACTGCAGCGCCGACTTGTCGCCGGCGGCGGCGTCGACGTCAGCCTTCAGCGCGTTCCAATAGCCGACATAGCGCTGCGCCAGCGCTGGGCTCTCCACCACCAGCGCGTTGTTGGTCTGGGTGCACAGGCCGGTCGAGGTCCAGTTGGTCGAGCCGGACAGCACCGCGCTCGGCTCGCCGTTCTCGGTGAGCACCATGAACTTGTTGTGCGGGATGCTGCCCTTGCCGAGGATGCGGTCGATCACGGCGACGCCGGCCGCCTTCAGATTGGCGCGGTTCTCGGCGTCGGCATCGTCAGAGTCCTTGCCCTGCTCGTTGCCGAGGATGACCGTGCGGCTCGCGGGGTTCTGGTGGAGCTGCTTCTCCAGTCCGTCGGGATCGTTGAGCTCGTAGAGGGCGGCATGGATGGCGCCGCCGCCGGCATCGGCACGCGCGAGCAGCGAGGTCAGGCCGTCTTGAAGCTGGCCCATCAGGCGGATGCGAATGGGATCGGCAGGATCGAGGATGTGCGGGGCCAGCGCCGACACGCTCGGCTTGTCGTTCAGCGCATGGCTGAGCGCCTGGGTCGCGGTGATGCCGCGGTTGAAATAGACCTGGAACGGCGGCCGGTCCGGCGTGAGGGTGACGGCGTTGCTTTCCAGCGGATCGACACCGGCGAGCGGCGTCAGCGGCTGGCCGGGTGTCCCACCCATCGGCACCACGCGATATTTGTAGGTGTGGCCGCGTTTGGCGAACAGGTCCTTCCACCAGAATTTCTGGATCGGCGCCTGCGCGGTGGTGAGCTTGTCGGCGGTCTGCCCGGCGAACCGCGCCAGCGCCGGCAGCACGGTGTCGGTGCCCGCGGTGATGTCGATCTGGTGGATGGCGAAGCCGAGACAGCCGTCGAGGCGGCGGTCGAAGGTCCAGGCGACGACGGCCATATCATTGTTGGAAAAGGCAAGCGCGGGCATGGCGGCACTCCTTGTCTGACAAGGATATGTCGTGCGGTTGTGACAAGGGTTCGACACATCCAGAACAGGAAGTGGATCGTCGGAGGTCGCGAGGGAAGATGGTGCGGTGCGGGAGGGCAGTGGCTCGACCGGATCGCTGCTCACCCTCCCCCGGAGAGCCGGGGCGGGGGACAGACTACCCACACATGAGGTGAATGAGATGGATTGGCGAGGAAGCTTTCCGGATGGACGACGCGCGTAGCCTCACCCTCCCGGGCAGAGCGATCGCATATGGCCCCCTACGTACTGCTCTCGTCTGTTTCCACGTCGTCATGGCCGGGCTCGTCCCGACCATCCACGTCGTCCGGCGCCCTGGGAGCAACGTGGATGCCCGGGACAAGCCCGGCCATGACGGAGTAACTAGCCGGCAGGCGTCGCTGCCGCGCTTGTCGCATTCGTCATATGCGATCGCCCTGCCGTCCAGGGGAGGGTGGGCACCCGTGTCCAACTCGTCATTGCGATGAGCGCAGCGACGAAGCAATCCAGAGTCCCGTTCACGACTCTGGATTGCTTCGCTTCGCTCGCAAATGACGCGTCGAGAGAGCGCGCTCAGGCCGCTCAGGCCAGGCCGCCCGGCTTGCCGCGGGTGACGTAGCGGCCACTGCCCTTGGCGCCGATCAACTTGCCGTCGCGCACGACGAATTTTCCGCGCAGCATGGTCGCCACCGGCCAGCCGGTGATCTCGATGCCTTCATAGGGCGTGTAGTCGGAGCCGTGGTGCAGGCCGGACTGGCTGATCTTCGCGGTCTTCGCCGGGTCCCACAGCGCGATGTCGGCGTCGTAGCCGATGGCGATGGAGCCCTTGCCCTTCAGGCCGTAGGTCTTGGCATGGTTGGTGGCGGTGAAGGCGACGAACTGGTTCAGGGTGATGCGGCCCTTGCTGACGCCTTCGGAGAACAGGATCGGCAGCCGGGTCTCCACGCCGGGGATGCCGTTCGGTACCCAGCGAAAGCTGGTGCGGCCCTTCGGCGTCAGCTTGCCGGCCTCGTCGTCGTAGCGGAACGGGCAGTGGTCGCTGGAGAACAGCGAGAACACGCCCTGCTGCAGGCCCTCCCAGCAGGCCTCCTGGCTGGCCTTGTCGCGCGGCGGCGGCGAGCAGACATATTTGGCGCCTTCCATGTTGAGGCCCTGCATGTCCTCCTCCGTCAGCACCAGATATTGCGGGCAGGTCTCGCCATGGATCTTCAGACCCCGAGCCTGCGCGCGGCGGATCTCCTCCATCGCCTCGCGGTTGGAGACGTGGACGATCACGATCGGCACGTCGATCAGCTCGGCCAGCGAGATCGCGCGATGCGTTGCCTCGCGCTCGACCGGAATCGGGCGCGACTTGCCGTGATAGTACGGCGCGATGTGGCCGGCACGCTCGAGGCGATCGGTGAGGAAGCGGATCGCGTCGTAGTTCTCGGCGTGGATCTGCACCAGGGCCCCCCGCTCGCGCGCGACCTGCAGCACGCCGAGGATCTCGTAGTCGTTCAGCGCGAGCCCCTCATAGGTCATGAAGATCTTCAGCGACGAATAGCCGTCGGCGACCAGCGCCGGCAGCTCCTGGCCGAGCACGGCGTCGGTGGGATCGGCGATGATGAGATGGAAGGAGTGATCGACGTAGCAGGCGTTGTCGGCGAGCGCGTGATAGTCCTTCAGCGCTGATCGCAAGGGCTGGCCCTTCTCCTGCAGGCAATACGGCATGACGAACGTGTTGCCGCCGAAGGCGGCGGCGCGCGTCGCGCTCTCGAAATCGTCGGCCATGACGATGCCGGGGCCGGAGGGCTGGCTGATATGGACATGGCTGTCGATGCCGCCCGGCAGCACCAGCAGGCCCGTGGCATCGACGATCTCGTCGGCATCGGTGATGGCCTCGCCGATCGCGACGATGCGGCCGCTCTTGATGGCGACATCGGCCTTGAACGTATCGCTCGCGGTGGCGACGGTGCCGTTGCGGATGACGGTGTCGAAGGCAGCCATGTGACGCGCTCTCCCTAGTCCAGATTCAAGCGAATTTCTGAAACAGCGATCCCCACCCGCTGACGCCGCTGACATCGACCCCTGCCAGTTTCAGCGATTTCCATACCACGGTGGCGATGGTGTCGAGAATGGGAATGCCGGTCTCCAGCTCGAGCCGCGCGACCAGCGGCGCGGCGCGCATGTTGGTGCAGACCACCGCGATCGCATCCGGCTTCTCGCGCGCGACCTCGCGGATCATGGTCTCGATCTCGGACGGCGTCACTTCCGCGAAGGAGAAATTGTCCTGCAGGTTGAGGTGCCGGTCGCCGCGGCAGGCGATGCCGAGCCTGTCGTAGTTGGCGATGATGCGCGCCTGGACGTCGTCGCGGTAGGGCGTGACGAGGCCAAGCGAGGTGACCTTCGCCGCCGCCAGGATCTCGTTCAGCGCCAGCATCGAGGTGGTCGCAGGGATGCCGGTGGCTGCGGTGATATGCTCGCACAGTTTCACGTCGGCCTCGAAGCCGAGCCAGCCCGACGAGGTGCCGTTCCAGCCGATGACGTCGACCTTGGCATGCGCCAGCAGCTCGGCGGCGCGCAGGATGTTGGAAATGTCGAACTGCGCGAGCGCGTCGGACGAGAGCGCGATCTCGGTGACCTTGAAGCGCGAGAAATGCGCGGAGACGTTGGGCAGGCTCGCGACCATCGCCGAGGTGATCGGCTCCAGCGCGGTGTTGGACGACGGCGTGAGCATGCCGAGCAGCGTGCGTTTGGTCATGGGTGAACGACCTCGTTCGATCGCGGATGGCGAGCGGGAGAGCCTCCCCCGCTTGCGGGGGGGCCGGATCGCATCGCAGATGCGATCCGGGTGGGGGAACTCTCTCCGCTCGGGCAGCGCGCCGTGCGGCGCCCCCACCCCAGCCCTCCCCCGCAAGCGGGAGAGGGGGCGCACTGCCGTTGTGGCGAGGGCTGGACCTGAACATGCAGCGCTTGGGCGGGCGCGATTGAGCAGCAATCATGCACTCGCCCCCTGCTCCGCCCGCTCGCCACGCAACAACGCCAGGATATGCCGCTTCAACTCATTGAACTGCGGTGACGTGATATCACGCGGCCGCGGCAGATCGATCGGGATGATCTCGACGATGCGCCCCGGCCGTGCGCTCATCACCGCAACATGCGTGCCCAAGGTCAGCGCCTCGTCGATGCCATGGGTGACGAACACGATCGTGCCCTGGTGCTGCTGCCAGATCCGCACCAGCTCGGTCTGCATGTCCATGCGGGTCTGTTCGTCGAGCGCGCCGAACGGCTCGTCCATCAGGATCACCTGCGGATTCATCAGCAGCGCCCGGGCAATGCCGACGCGCTGGTTCATGCCGCCCGACAGTTCCGACGGATAGTGGTTCTCGAAGCCGGTCAGCCCGACCATGTCGATATAGACCTGCGCCTTCGCCCGGCGCTCGGCCTTCTGGCCTCCGCCGAGCAAGAGATGAAAGGCGACGTTCTCCCACACCGGCAGCCACGGCATCAGATTGGCATGCTGGAACACGACGCCGCGATCGGCGCCGGGCGCGGTCACCGGCCGGTCGTCGACGGTGATGTTGCCGGCGCTCGGCTTCTCGAAGCCGGCAATCATGTTGAGCAATGTCGACTTGCCGCAGCCGGAGGGACCGAGCAGGCAGACGAGCTCGTTGCGGGCAATGGACAGATTGATGTCGGCGAGCGCGGTGACGTCGGCGTTGCGCTTCTTGTCGGTGAAGATCTTGGTGACGCCGGAGATCTCGATCGTGGCCATCGTCATTCTCCGCCACGAAGCGTGGTGTTGCGCTGCCAGTGCAGCACACGCGCCATCACGAAGCGGATGGCGAGATCGCTGCAGAAGCCGAGCAGGCCGATACTCGCCATCGCCGCCAGCACCAGATCGTAGCGCAGGAAGTAGTAGGAATCCCACAGCACGTAGCCGAGCCCGCTCTTCACCGCGACCATTTCGGCCGTCACCGTCAGCATCCACGCCGAGCCGATGCCGATGCGAAGCCCTGCAAAGATGCTCGGCATCGCCGCGGGCACGACGATGTAGCGCAGCAGCTTGCGCTCGCTGCCGCCGACCATGGCGCCGGCGCGGATCAGATTGCGGTCGCAGGTCTTCACGCCGTGGATGGTGTTGAGCAGGATCGGAAAGAACGCGCCGAGGAACACCAGGAAGATCGCCGGCTTGTTGGCGATGCCGAACCAGATGATGGCGAGCGGGATCCACGACACCGGCGGGATCGGCCGCAGCATCTGAAGCGTCGGCTCGATCACGATCTCTATCTTGCGCGACCACCCGATGGCGACTCCGAGCGAGACGCCGAGCACGGTGGCAATCGCAAAGCCGGCGGCAACGCGCGACAGGCTCGCCAGCATGTCGGCGAGCCAATGGCCGCTGTAGGTCTGGGTGTTGCCGTCGGTGCCGACCAGCCAGTCCGCCCATGCCCACACGACCGTCGACGGCGCCGGCAGCAGCGCTGCCGGCAGCGCGCCGGAGCGCGAGAACGCCTCCCAGCCGGCGAGCACGAGCACCGGCACGACATAGCGGTCGAGCTTCCTGAGCTGGGCGAGCGCCGTCATCTCAGTAGCCGAGCTCGGTCTTCGGCTTGCCCGTGGCCGCTTCCAGGAAGCGGTAGTCGAGGTTCTTCTCGACGGCGGCCGTGACGTCCGAGTTGATGTATTTCAGGTCGCGCATCATCGCGGCGATGGCGAGCGCCGAGGCGCGGTACATCTTCGGGTCGGGATCGAGATTCTCGACCGCGCCGGTCGCGATCGCCTTGTCGAGGCCGGTGATCTTGGAGATGACCTCGATCAGCGCCGGCTTGTCGGCGGCGATGTGCGCATCGACCTTGACGACCGCGCGCACCACGCCCTCCAGCGCCTTCGGGTTCGACGCGATGACGTCGGAGCGGGTCAGGATCAGGTTGGTCAGCTTGCCGGCGGCCTGGTCATAGGGGAAACCGAAGAACTTCGCCGCCTTGGCCTGCATGATCTGGGTCGCGAACGGCTCGACGGTGCAGATCAGCTCGACCTCGCCGCGGCGCAGCGCCTGCAGATGGTCGGACGGATTGGGGATGTTGACGAACTGCACGTCCTTGTTGATGTCGATGCCCTGCTTGGCGAAGGCGCCGCGCATGTGGATGTCCTGCGCATTGCCGCGCGAGGCGGCGACGCGGAACGGCTTTCCGTCGGCCTTGTATTTGGCGATGAGCGCCTTCAGCGCGCTCCAATCGCCCGGCGCGACCTCGAGATCGTTGCCGAGCAGGATCGCCGAGCCGCCATTGACCTGGCCGGAGATCGCGACCACGTCGAAGCCTTTGTCGAGCGCGATGGCGTAATGCAGATAGGTCACCTGCGCGACGTCGATGTTCTTCGAGACCAGCGCGGTCAGCGCGTCCGTGCCGGTGTTGAAGCTGACGGCATCGATCGCGACGCCTTCCGCGAATTGCGGCGTCAGCGACATCGGCGTGCAATGCGCGCATTTGGCGTAGCCGAGTTTGATCTTGGCGGCGTCGTCGGCGAAGCTGAGCGAGGGCAGCGCGAGCAGGGCGAGAATGAGCAGCACGAAACGTTTCAAATCCATCTCCAGGGCAGGTCGATCCACGGGCTTGTCTCTCATGGCTTGTGCTCTCATCAGCAAGCGGCATGCCAACTGGATGCGATATGCAATATTGCTTTTATACAATAAAATCAGTATCTAACGACCATTCAATCTTGAGGGATCTGCCTGATCCGCGGGCGCATCGCCCGAATTTCAGGCATCTCGCAGCGGAGCAGCCGCGCCCACATGACCCCACCAGCACCCCGGCCCAGACTGAAGACGCGCTTCAAGCCGGCGCGGCTGAAGCTGTCGTCCGACCACTCCAAGCGGCCGCTCGAGCGGCTGTCGCTGCACGATCAGGTCGTCGCCAGGGTGCGCGAGATGATCGTGGACGGCGAGCTCGCCGCCGGCGCTGCCTTGCCCGAGCGCATGCTATGCGAGACTTTCGGCGTGTCGCGCACGCCGCTGCGCGAGGCCTTCAAGATCCTCGCCGCCGAGGGCCTCATCGAGCTGCGGCCGCATCGCACGCCCGTGGTGGCGCCGATCGACGCCCGCGAGATCGCCGAGATCTTCGACGTGATGGTGTCGCTCGATGCCGCCGCGGGCCGCGCCGCGGCCGCGCGTGCGACGGCGGACGACCTCGCCAGGCTTGACGCCATGCATGCCGAGCTGGTGGCGCTGCATCGTGCCGCCGAGCGCGCCGCCTATTTCCGGCTCAACCAGCAGATCCATGCCGAGATCACCAAGCTCGCCGGCAACGCCGTGCTGCTCAACATGTGGGGCACGCTGCACGCGAGCGTCTTCCGCGCCCGCGCCGTGGCCAATTACGATGCGCGGCGCTGGGACGAGTCGATCCGGGAGCACGAGGCCTTCATGGCGTTGCTGCGGGCCCGAGACGGCGACGGCTTCGCGCAGGCGCTCTCCGAGCACACCCGCAAGACCGGGGATTCGGTGCTGCAGATGCTGGACCAGGCCAGCCAGGAACTGGCGAAGGGCGGATAGACTTTGTTCACGTCGAACCGGGCATGCTGGCATCGCGACAGATGAGAGCTCCACACGCTTGGCCTGATCATGATCCTGCAATCGCTCGCCGGCCTGCCGGCCTTTCTGGTGTACTTCTGTACCGCGCTGGCCGCGGTGACGGCTTACCTGTTCGTCTACACCCGCGTCACGCCCTACAATGAATTCCAGCTGATCCGGGACAATCACCCCTCGGCCGCGATCGCGCTCGGCCTCAGCCTGCTCGGCTTCACCCTGCCGCTGGTCAGCGCCATCGCCCATTCCGCCAACGTGCTGGACTGCCTGGTCTGGGCGCTGGTCGCGCTGATCGTCCAGGTGATCGTCTATTACCTCGTCCGCATCCCGGTGCCGGATCTCGCCCAGCGCATCGTCGCCGGCGAGCTGGCTTCGGCGATCTGGCTCGGTCTCGCGTCGCTCTCGGCCGGCGCGCTGAACGCCGCCTCGATGATCATCTGACCATGGCCGAGAAACGCCGCGAATTCGGCAAGCGCCGGCCGATGCCGCCCCCGCCCGCGACGCCGCCGGTGAAGCGCTCCGGCCATGTCGCGCTGCTCTTGATGGGCACGCTCGCCGTCGGCAGCACTGCCTATGCGCTGATGCCGCGGCAGCAGAGCTGCCCGCAGCCAGGCGCCGAGACGCCGACCATGGCCGGCCAGCCGCAGACGGGCGAATGCACGACGCGCCGCTCGAGCGGCGGTGGCGGCGGCAGCGGCTCCGGCCGCTGGGGATTTTCCAGCGGCGACAGCGATTCCAGAAGCAGCGGATCGAGCCATGTCGCCGAGGCCTCCTCCGCACATGTCTCGCGCGGCGGCTTTGGCTCGTTCGGACACGGCTTCGGAGGCGGCGGCTGATTTTCGTCGCGCCGGCGCCGTGAAAACACCGCGTTCATGCTGTTATCTCGGATTCGGATCTTTGACACAGACTCAAAATCATAAAAAACTGGCCTACCTACTGATCGGAAGCGATCCGATGCAATGTCGGCACCTGATGGTGCCGGCGACGATGAGGGCTGCGGCGACCGCCGCCGCCTCGCAGCAATCTGCTGGCAGGCGATCGCGTGGTCGCCGGCGCGGGATGGCGCCGGGACCGCGCGGACGTGATCATGGCCGCATCATTGATGGCGGCCGCGGTCGTGCTGCGCCCTGTTGCCACGGGCACGGCTTGTTCGCTGCTGCCTTAGGCTGACGCCGATGCAGCGCATCCCCTGTCCCGAACGTGACGACTGGCGCGAGACCGCGGCACGATGCGGATTCGACTTCTACGAACTCGACGGCGAGCGCTATTGGGACGAGCGCGCCTACTACGCATTCACGATCGCCGAGATCGAGCTCGGCATCGAGGAGCCGACGGCCGAGCTCGAGCAGATGTGCCTCGCGCTGGTCGCGCGCGTCGTCGGTGACGAGGCGCTGCTGCGCCGGCTGAAGATCCCGCAAGCGGTCTGGCCGCTGCTGGCGGAGAGCTGGCGCCGGAGGGACGGCAGCCTCTATGGGCGGTTCGACCTCAGCTATCAGGGCGGCCGTACGCCAGCGAAGCTGCTCGAATACAACGCCGACACGCCGACGTCGATCTTCGAGGCCGCGGTCTTCCAATGGACGTGGCTCGAGCAGGCGATCGAGCGCCGCATTCTGCCGGGGCGCGCGGACCAGTACAACTCGATCCATGAGCGCCTGATCGAACGCTGGCGCGCCCTCGGCAAGCGGCGCCGCGTGCATCTGGCCGGGCTGACCGCCAACGCCGAGGACGCCACGACCCTGGCCTATCTGGCCGACACGGCTGCCCAAGCGGGCCTGTCGACAACCATCCTTGACGTCGCCGACATCGGCTGGCGCGAGAGCGGCGGCGGCTTCGTCGATCTCGAGGACGGCGACATCGCGCTCGCCTTCAAGTTGTATCCCTGGGAATGGATGTTTCGCGATGCGTTCGGCGTCAAGCTCGCGCAGGCGCCGACGCAATGGATCGAGCCGCCGTGGAAGGCCATCCTGTCCAACAAGGGCATCCTGCCCCTGCTCTGGCAGATGCACGAAGGCCATCCGAACCTGCTGCCGGCCTATTTCGAGGACGATCCGAAGGCCGCCGGCCTCGGCCCGAGCTTCGTGCGCAAGCCGATCTACTCGCGCGAGGGCGCCAATGTCAGCCTGGTGTCCGACGGCGTCGCCGTCTCTACGCAGGAGGGTCCCTACGGCGCCGAAGGCTTCATCCGCCAGGCGCCGGCGCCGCTGCCGGATTTCGGCGGTGTGTTCCCGGTGATCGGCAGCTGGCTCGTCGACCATCAGCCCTGCGGCCTGTCGATCCGCGAAGACACGAGCCCGATCACGGGCAACCGCTCGCGCTTTTTGCCGCACGCAATCCTGTAGGATATTAACGACCGCCGACGAAAACGCCTCGACACGCCGGTCGAGAGGATTAGATAGACCGAGGGTGAACTCCCTGCGCGATGGGCGCGCATGACCGGGACATGACCGGGACGAGGCATGGCGACGGACAAACCCGAACTCGAAGGCTTGCGTATCCTGGTCGCCGAGGACGAGGGCCTGATCGCGCTCGAGCTGGAAACGGTGTTGCAGGGATTCGGCTGCGAGGTGGTTGGTCCCGTCTCGCGCGTCGGCGACGTGCTGCGCGAGGCCGAGCGCGGCGGCCTGGACGGCGCGCTGCTCGACGTCAACCTGCGCGGCGAGCAGATCTTCGCCGTCCTGCCGCAGCTGATCGCGCGCGAGCTCAAGATCGTGATCACCTCCGGCTATGACGATGCGACGCTGTTTCCGCCGGAGTTCCGCAGCCTGGCCCGGCTCGCCAAGCCGTTCGACGAGCGCGCGCTGCGCGCGATGTGCGAGGCCACGTTCGTTCGGCGTCAACGCAACTCATAACGCCTCGCTCACGCCCGGCGCATCGGGAGGCATCGCGTGTCCATCATCGAAGATACCGCGGCCTACGAGGCCTGGCTTCGCAGCCAATGCAAAGTGGTCGAGGACGACCTTCTCGCCAAGCACCAGCGGATGCGAAAGTCTCCGTTCGCCCTGCTGCGCGCCACCTATTATCGCTGGGCGCGGCGCATCGAGGAGATCTGCCCGGAGCTGGCCGAGGCGCCGGTCGCGCTGTGCGTCGGCGACATCCATCTGGAGAATTTCGGCACGTGGCGTGATGCCGACGGGCGCTGGGTGTGGGGCGTCAACGATTTCGACGAGGCTGCGAGGATGCCCTACGCCTTCGATCTGGTCCGGCTCACGACCAGCATCGAGCTCGCGCCCGACATGGCAATCGACAGCCGCGACGCCGCAGACGCGATCCTCCAAGGCTATCGCGACGGTCTCAAACACCCGCGGCCGGCGCTGCTCGACGAACACGAGATCTGGATCAGGCCCTACGTCAAATGCTCGGATGATTGCCGCCGCGCGTTCTGGGAGGAGATCAACGGCCTCGCGGCCGCCGATGCGATTCCATCCGCGGTGCGGAAGCTGCTCACCGCCAGCCTTCCGGAGCAGGCGAAGAATGCCGCATTCTTCCATCGCTTCGCCGGCGGCGGCAGCCGCGGACGTCCGCGCTACGTCGTCGTCGCGACATGGCGCGGCGGCCGCGTCGTCCGCGAGGCCAAGGCGCTGGTCCCTTCGGCCTGGACCTGGGCCAAGAACAGGACGAAGGGCAGGATGCAACCAAAGCCGGCGCCGCCGCACAGATTCGTCGAGCTGTCGACCGGGACCTATCGCGCGCCCGATCCATTCCTGCACGTTCACAGAACCAATGACGGGGACTACGTGGTCCGACGCCTGTCGGCGGATTCACGCAAGATCGATCTCGGCGAGGAAGCCGGCGCCGATCTCAAGCTGGAGCTTCTGCGCGGCATGGGCACCGACCTCGCCTCCATCCATGCCGCCGACCGCCGCGCCGGCGCCGGGATCGCGGCGGACCTGAAGCAGCGCGGTTCAGGCTGGCTGCGCCGAGCAGCGCGCGCCGCGCGTGAGGCGACGGAAAGGGACCACGACGTCTGGCGCCGCAAGGCGGCACGCTCCGTTCCGATCGCGCGCTGAGGCGGGCATCCGATCAGTCCGGCTGCACGGCCGATGCCGGCAGATGCTCGGGGGTCGTCTCCGCGGTCAGCGCAAAGGTCAGCGAGCAGCGAATGCCCGCGGGCTCGAAGTCGAGCAGGGCTTCGCCCTCGAGATCGAAGCGGACGACGCGGTCGATCAGCGTGGTGCCGAAGCCGCGCCCGCCGCCGCCTTCGATCAGCGGTCCGCCGCGCTCGAGCCAGACCAGCTCCAGCCGGCGGCCATCGTCGCGCAGGCGCCAGGAGATCGTGACCTGGCCGTGGGAGGCGGACAACGCGCCATATTTGGAGGCGTTGGTCGCAAGCTCGTGCAGCACCATCGAAAGCGGCAGCACCAGCCGTGCCTCCAGCAGCACCGGAGGGCCGTCGATGGCGATCCGCCCTTCGCCGATGCCGTAGGGCGCCAGCACGGTGGTGAGCAGTTCGTTCAGTCCGATGCCGATCCAACGGGTCTGCGTCAGGATGTCATGCGCGATCGAGACCGCCTGGATGCGCCCGGAGAACGCCTTGTTGAAGGCCGGCAGCGACGGTGAGGTCCGCAAGGTCTGCCCCGCCACCGACTGCACGATCGCCAGGATGTTCTTCACCCGGTGATTGAGCTCGGCGACCAGCACGGTCTGCTGCTCTTCCGCGCGCTTGCGTTCGGTGATGTCGGTCAGGGTGACGATCGAGCCGACCGTCTCCTTGAGATCGTTCACCAGGGGCCCGCCGGACAGCAGGAACGACCGCCCCGACGCCTGCGCGTTGCGCAAGGCGACCTCGACGCCATGGAAGGGCTTGGTCGCCAGCGCCTGATCAAGGCTCTCGCGCGAGAAGCGCGTCAACGTGCCTCGCTGGCTGGCGCTCTGCCCATCGAGCGGGAACGCCTCAGAAAACAACTGGCCGACCGGCGGTCGTTCCGCGAGCTGCTCCGCGACCCAGCTCGCATGGGTGATCCGGCCGTCGAGCGCCAGCACCACGACCGCATCGGTCGCCTGCTCCAGGATCGAGCGCGCAAAGCGCTCGGCATTGGCGACCTCCTCGGCGCGCCGCTGAATCGACATGTCGGTCAGCGTCACGAGCGTGGCCACCACGCCGCCCATCGCCATCTGGCGCATCCACACCGACACCGGCAGCTGGCCGCCGTCAGCGCGGCACAGTTGAGCGTCGGTTGCCGCATCGTCGGCGCGCTGCTCGGGCACCGCTCCCGCAAACAGCGAGGCAAAGCTGCGTCCCACCAATTGCTGTACGCCGAGGCCGGTCAGCGCGCACAGCCTGGAATTGACATAGACGATGCAGCCGTCGGCATCGAGCGTCAGCGCGCCGTCGCTCATGCGCTCGACCAGAACATGATAGGGCGCGTCCGCGCCCTGCAGCATGATGACCTGGGGTCCGGCCGGGCCCTGCACCACCACGGCATCGACGTTGCCGCGATGAATGGCCTCGACCGTCTCCTCCGCCTCGTTACGCGGCCGTCCCGCCTGCATCGCGTCTGTTGATGCCACGCGTCCTCCGTTCAGCTCGGTGCGATGTCCAGACCAACCAGCACCTTCTCCGCATTGGAGAGATCGCCGATGATTCGCTTGAGGGGCTCGGGCAGTTGACGGATCAAGGTCGGGATTGCGACGATCTGATCTCGTTGTGCGAGGGCCGGATCCTTCATCAGGTCGATCACCTCGATCGTGTAGCGGCCCGGCAGATGCGTCTCGCACAGCTTCTTGAGGTTGGCGAGCGCCGCCAGCGATTTCGGCGTCTGACCGGCGACATAGAGCCGGAGATTGTAGCCATCCTGTTCCATCGGAGCCGCCGTCATTTGCTGGATGTCAGCGGGTTGGCTGGGGAGCTCGGACGAGGCCTGGACGAGCGGCTCTCGATCTGCGCGAGGCGAGCGGCTGCGCGCTGATCCTCGCGGGCAGCGCCTTCCAGATTGATGAGCTCCATCTCGCTCTCCTCGTTGGCCAGCTGAGCCTTGAGCGTTTCGATCTGAGCCGCGAGGTCGCGGCGGCGACGTTCGATCTCGCGCGCGCGTCGTTCCGTATCCTGCATGCGCAGCAGGCGCTCGACGCGATCTCTCGCCTCCTGCGCCACCCTGGCCGATCCCGTGAGCACGCCCTCCGGGCCGACATAGACCTCGCGCAGCGAGATGCCGTCGGCACTCATCAGGAATTCGCGGACCTGGTTGGAATGCGCCATGCCGCGCGACTTCAGCAGATAGAGCTGGCGGTTGTGCTCGCCGTTGCTCTCGCGATTGTAGAGCAGCAGCCAGGTGTCGGTGAGCGACGAGATCTGCATCTCCGTGGTCGCCGTCTCCGCGCTGCCGGCGCCGAGATTGGTGAACAGCGCCGTGACGCCGCGCGCCTTCAGGAAATCGATGAGGCGCAACGTCATCGAATGCACGTCGCCGGCAATGCCGGCGCCCATGAGCGCCGAGATGGGATCGACCACGACGGCGGCGGGATCGAACTCCTTGACCTCGCGATGCATGGCGGCGAGATGCGTTTCCAGTCCGTACAGATTGGGGCGCCGGGCCGAAAACCGCAGCAGGCCGCGATCGACCCATTGCTGCAGGTCGAGACCGACCGACTTCATGTTGCGGATGATCTGCTGCGGGGATTCCTCCAGCGCGAAATAGATGCAGCGTTGCCCGCTCTTGCAGATCGAATTGGCGAAGTGTGCCGACACCGTCGACTTGCCCGAGCCGGCCATGCCCGAGATCAGGATGCTCGACCCTTTGTAGTAGCCCTGGCCTTCGAGCATGTCGTCGAGATCGGCAATGCCGGTGGAGACCCGCTCCGTCCACGCATCATGCGCGAGCCCCGACGAGGTGATCGGCATCACCGTGATGCCTTCCTGGTCGATGATGAAGGGGTATTCGTTGGTGCCATGCGCCGTGCCGCGATACTTCACGACGCGCAGCCGGCGGGTCGAGAGCTGATCGTGCACGCGGTTGTCGAGCAGGATGACGCAGTCGGCGACGTATTCCTCGAGGCCGTAGCGCGTCAGCGTACCATCACCGCGCTCGCCGGTGATGATGGCGGTGACGCCCTTGCTCTTCAGCCATTCGAACAGCCGGCGCAACTCGGAGCGCAGCACCGCCTGATTGTCGAGGCCGCCGAACAGGGTCTCGATCGTATCGATCACGACGCGCTTGGCGCCGATCGAATCGATCGCGAAGCCGATGCGGATGAACAGGCCGTCGAGATCGTAGTCGCCGGCCTCCTCGATCTCGTTGCGATCGAGATGGATGTGATCGACCACGATCTTCTTCTGCTCGATCAGCCTATCGATGTCGTAGCTGAGCGAGCCGACGTTCTTGATCAGGTCCTCGGGCTGCTCCTCGAACGCGATGAACACGCCCGGCTCGTCGTAGGCGACCGCGCCATTGTAGAGAAACGTCATCGCAAACAACGTCTTGCCGCAACCGGCCGCGCCGCACAGCAGCGTCGGCCGCCCTTGCGGCAGGCCACCGAAGGTGACCTCGTCGAGGCCGTCGATCCCGGTCGGCGATTTGGCGATGACAGGGAGATCCCGCGTCACGATTCGAGGACGCACACTCGTTTTCATCCAATCCCCCGCCACCAATTCAACACGCGTGAGTCCACACCAAGGCGTGAATAGACGCGTCAGGAACCGAAAAGTTCCATGGGTCGGCGAGATTTGCTTCGGAAGGAGGCCTGCGGGCGCAGAAAGGACCGGCCGCCCGCGCGGGACGGACGCAAGCGGGACGGAACGGCCGACCGCCCGACCGGTCGAAGCGCCCCCCGGTCACAGACGGCTCCGGCCGGCGTCAGCGCGCCGCGACCACCTTGAGGCCGGGCAGCAGCGCCGCGCCGCCGCGCGGGCTGCGCACCGGATTGATCTGGTACAGACCCCGCCGCTCCTGGTTGGGCCGGAACGCGTCGGTGATGCCGACGACCGATTCGGCGGCTCCCAGCAACAGCGTGCCGTCCGGCTCCATCACCTTGGCCATTCGCTCGAAGATCGAGGCCTTGGTCTCCTGATCGAAATAGATCAGCACGTTGCGGCAGAAGATGATGTCGAACTTGCCGAGATGCGAGAAGTCCTGCAGCAGATTGAGCTGGCGATGCTGGACCATGCCGCGGATGTCGGCGCTGAGCTGCCAGAGCTCGCCGAGCTGCGTGAAATATTTCACCAGCAGCTGGATCGGCAATCCACGCTGCACCTCGAACTGGCTGTAGAGGCCGGCCTTCGATTTCTCCAGCACCTCCTGCGACAGGTCGGTGGCAACGATCTCGATGCGCCAGCCCGCCAGAGCGGGACCGAATTCGCGCAGGCACATCGCGATCGAATACGGCTCCTGTCCGGTCGAGCAGGCGGCCGACCAGATGCGCAGGGAACGACGATTGGCGCGCGACTGGATCAGCGCCGGCAGGATGCCCTCACGGAGATGATCGAACGGAATCTTGTCGCGAAAGAAGAACGTCTCGTTGGTGGTCATCGCCTCGACCACCTGCGTCGTGAGCTGCTCCGCGCCGCTCTTGATCTTCTGCACCAGCTCCGTGATGCCCGGCAGGTTGGAGCGGCGGGCCAGCGGCAGCAACCGGCTTTCGACCAGGTACTGCTTATCGGCCGACAGATCGAGGCCGGAGCGATCCTTCAGGACCTTACGCAAGAACTCATAGTCCAGGGGTGTCACGAACGGTCTCCAGCAAACAGACGAACCAGCTTCGGTCCAATCTGATTCAAGGGAAGGACGGCCGCGCAGATGCCGGCATTGGCTGCTGCGCCCGGCATGCCCCAGACCACGCTGGTCGCCTCGTCCTGCGCGATCACGCTGCCGCCGGCGGCGACGATGTCCTTGCCGCCGCGCATGCCGTCGGATCCCATGCCGGTCAGGATCACGGCCAGGGTCGAGCCCTGCCAGACCTCGATCGCCGACATGAACAAGGGATCGACGGCGGGCTTGCAGAAATTGACCGGAGGACCGTTGTCCAGCGCGATCACCACATCGGCGCCATGGCGCGCCACACGCATGTGGCGGCCGCCGGGGGCAAGGTAGATCTGACCCGGCTTCACCACTTCACCGTCGACGGCCTCATGGGCCGGCCTGCGGCTCGAGCGCGCCAGATGCTCGGCGAGGATGGTGGTGAAGGTCGGCGGCATATGCTGGGTGATCAGCACCGGAAAGCGGTCGATCACGGGACCGAGCTCGGTCACCAGCGACATCAGCGCCTGCGGGCCGCCGGTCGACGATCCGATCAGCAGCACCTTCGGCATCTGCGTGCTGAAGGAGCGGCGCGCCAGCTGGGCCGGCGCGGCGGGCGCCACGGGAGCGACCATCGGCCGCGCCGTTGGCGCAGGCCGGAGCCCCTGGACTTGCGGGACGATCGGCGAGGCGGCCGGCGCATGCGGGGCGGGAGCGGCGCGGCGCGCCTTGGCGCCGAGATTGCGGATCTTCTGAATCAAATCGTAGTGGAAATTGTCGGCCGCCGACGCCTCGCGCGTGCTCTCGGGTTTCGGAATGTAGTCGGCCGCGCCGAGCGACAGCGCCTTGAAGCTGATCTCCGCGTTGCGGCGGGTCAGCGTCGACGCCATGATGACGGCGAGGTTCTTCTTCTTGGCAAGCAGCTTCGGCAGCGCGGCGATGCCGTCGAGCTCGGGCATCTCGATGTCGAGCACGGCGACGTCGGGATTGACGCGATCGATCTGGTTCACGGCTTCGAGGCCCGTGCGCAGCGACGCCGCCACGACCATGTCGGGCTCAGACGCGATCCAGCGCGAGATCATGCCGCGAATGACCACGGAATCGTCCACGACCATCACGCGGAGAGGTTCCTGCCTGGTCGAACTTGGGATCGAAGAACTGGCCAACGCGACGCTCATAGTTCACCAACAGGACAGAGGCACGGGGTGACGGCAAGCCCGGACGACCACGGGACCGACGCACGCGACGGAGATCAGATCAGCCCGACTTCCTGAAACTTCGCCGTCACGATGTCCTTGTCGAAGGGCTTCATGATGTACTCGTTGGCGCCGGCGTGCAGCGCGCGCGCGATGTGCGCGACATCGTTCTCGGTCGTGCAGAACACCACCTTCGGCGCGTCGCCGCCGGGCATGCGCCGGAGATTGCCGAGGAACTCGTAGCCGTCCATGACGGGCATGTTCCAGTCGAGCAGCACCGCATCCGGGAGGCCCCGCTTGCAGATCTCCAGCGCCTGCTCGCCGTCCTCCGCTTCCACGATCTGGAAATCCAGACCTTCCAGAATCCGTCGCGCCACCTTTCGAATGACGCTGGAATCGTCAACTACCAGACACGTTCTCATATCAGCCTCACGAGATCAGGATCCAATGCAACGACGCATGATGCGCCGCTGCCCGCACGTTGCAGTGTTCAGGCCGCCATCTTGTCGGCGGCGAGCTCGAGCACGCGATCGACGTCGAGAATGACCATCAGCTGGCCGTCGAGGCGGTGCACGCCGCCGGCAAGCTTCGCCATGCGCGGGTCGAGATTGACGGGGTTCTCCTCCCGGCCCTCCTCGGACAGCCGCAGCACCTCGCCGATCTGGTCGATCAGGAGACCGTAGGACTCGCCGCGCAGATCGACGCCGACCGCCATCGGCGGCTTGCCGTCCTCGGCGCGGGCAAGGCCGAGCCGCGCCCGCATGTCGACGACGGTCACGATGCGGCCGCGCAGGTTCAGGACCCCGGCGATCTCCGCCGATGACAGCGGCACCCGCGTCACCCGCTCCGGCATGAACACGTCCTGTACCCGGGAGATCGGCAGGCCGAACAGCTGGCCGCCGATCATCGCAGTGACGTATTCGACGGCGGCGCCCTCGGTGGTTTCGATCTTGCTGCTCATCGCACGCTACTCCTGTCCGCTTGCTGTCACGCGGCCCGCCGGTTGGCTTCGGCGCGGGCCCGTTCCTCGATCTGTTCCTTCAGCGCCGCGATCAGGCCTGGCCGGTCGAACTTGGCGATGTAGTCGTAGAGGCCCGCCTGGCGGCCGCGCTCGATCGCCGCCGGCGACACCAGCGACGACACCGCGATGACCGGCATCTGGCTCAGGTTCTGGTCGGCGCGGATCGCCTCGGTGAACTCGAAGCCGTTCATCTCCGGCATCTCGATGTCGGTGACGACGATGTCGAAGCTGTGCCCGGAGCGCAGCGTGGCCAGGCCCTCGATCGCCGAGGCCGCCGTGCGCACCTTGTAGCCGGCCGACTTCAACACCGGCGCCAGCATGTTGCGGAAGAACGGCGAGTCGTCGACCAGCAGCACCGACTGCGTCTGCGCGTCGGTGTGCATCTCCTTGCGGATGAACCAGTCGGCGAAGGCCATCGGCAGGAAGTGGCCGACGTCGATCACCTCGGTCGCCTGGCCCTTGATCACCGCCGAGCCGAGGATGCCGTCCTTGGCGCCGGAGACCTGGATGTTGAGCCGCTCCTCGACGATGTCGATGATCTCGTCGACCACGAGGCCCATCGCGCGGGTCTCGTCGGCGAACACCAGGATCGGCTGCGAGCCCGACGTCTGCACCGACACGCCTTCCATCTGCACCAAGGGCATCAGCTGGTCGCGGTACTGCACCATGTAGCGGCCGTTGGAGATCTCGATCTTGTCGGCCGCGATCTCCTCCAGGCGCGTGACCAGCGCCAGCGGCACCGCCTTGGGCTGCGCCGTGCCGGCGCGGAACACCAGCAGCGAGGTGAGCTGCTCGCCGCCGATGGCGTGATGCGCGGCGTGCTCGTCGGACACCGCCTGCGAGGCCGAGCCGGCGGCGCCGAGCGCTTTCGCAATGCCGTTCGGATCGATGATCATGATCACGGCGCCGTCGCCCAGGATGGTGTTGCCCGAGAACATGTCGATGTGACGCAGCTTGGTCGACATCGGCTTGACCACGATTTCCTCGGTGTGGAACACGCAGTCGACCACGATGCCGAAGGTCTGGTTGCCGACCTGCGTCACCACGATGAAGCCGTTCTCCGGATCGGTCGACGAGCCGTCGTCGATCTTCAGGAGCTTCTTCAGATGCATCAGCGGCAGCAGCTTGTTGCGCAAGCGCAAGACCGCGGTGTCCTTGATGCGCTCGATGCGATGCTCGGAGTTGGCGCGCGCACGCACCAACTCGACGACCGACAATTGCGGGATCGCGAAGCGGTCGCCGCCGGCTTCGACGATCAGCGCCGAGACGATCGCGAGCGTCAGCGGGATCTTGATGGTGACCGAGGTGCCCTCGCCGAGCACCGACTTGATGTCGATGGTGCCGCCGATCTGGTCGATGTTGGTGCGCACCACGTCCATGCCGACGCCGCGGCCCGAGACCGAGGTGACGGCGGCCGCGGTCGAGAAGCCCGGCTCGAAGATGAACTTGTGGATCTGCGCTTCCGTCATCTTCTCGAGCTCGGCCTCGGTGACGAGGCCGTTCGCCAAGGCCTTGGCCTTGATGCGCTCGGTGTTGAGGCCGCGGCCGTTGTCGGCGATGCAGATGATGATATGGCCGCCTTCGTGATAGGCGGACAGCCGGATGGTGCCCTGCTCGGCCTTGCCGGCCGCGGCGCGCTCGGCCATCGTCTCCAGGCCGTGATCGGCGGAGTTGCGCACCATGTGGGTGAGCGGGTCCTTGATCAGGTCGAGCACCTGGCGGTCGAGCTCGGTGTCGGCGCCGTGCATCTCGAGCTCGATCTGCTTGCCGAGTTCGGTGGCGAGGTCGCGGACGATGCGCGGCAGCTTCTGCCAGGCATTGCCGATCGGCTGCATGCGCGTCTTCATGACGCCCTCCTGCAGCTCGGCGGTGACGTTGGACAGCCGCTGCAGCGGCACCTTGAACTCGGTGTCCTCGTTGCGGCGGGCGATCTCCAGGAGCTGGTTGCGCGTCAGCACCAGCTCCGAGACCATCGTCATCAGATGTTCGAGCGTGTCGACGTTGACGCGGATCGACTGGTTGGCGACCTTGTCGTTCTCGTGCACCTCGCCGTCGGCATTGACCTTCGGCCGCGCCGCCTTCTTCGGCTCGGCCTTGGCCTCTGCTTCCGCCTTGGCAGGCCCGGCCTTGGCGACCGGCGCCGGGGCAGCGGCCTTGGGCTCAGGCGCCTTCTCATGCGCGGGCGGCAACTCGATCGCGGTCTCGCGGAAGGCCCGCTCGAGCTCGTCGAGCGACACTTCGCCCGGACGCAGCGGACGCTCCAGCGTCTGGTCGATCAGCGAGCCGTGCGTCACCGCGGGGGCGGGCGGCGCGGCCGGCACCAGCGGCGGGGCCGCCTCGCCGGCGGCCATCGCCGCCATGCCGCGCTCGACCATCGCCTCGAGCTCGCTGATGAGGTCGCGGTCCTCGCCCTCGGGCTCGGCCTCGTTGGCCTCGAGCTGTCCCAGGATGTCCTTGATGCGGTCGATCGTGGTCAGGATCAGCGTCACGGCCTCGCCGGTCACCGGCATGCCGTCGCGGAATTTGCCCATCAATGTTTCGGCGGCGTGCGCCAGCGCCTCGAGCCGCGGCAGGCCGAGGAAACCGCAGGTCCCCTTGATCGTGTGCACCAGCCGGAAGATGTTATCGAGGATCTTGGCGTTGTTCGGCTCCTGCTCGAACCGCACCAATTGATTGTCGACGGTGTCCAGGCTCTCGCTGGTCTCCGTCAGGAACTCACGCAACAGATCGTCCATGAAACTGGCCTTCGCACGCAACGGAACGCGACATGACGCGCCCTTCAAACCGTGGCCAGTTTCGGTGCAAAGCGTTTAATATTAGTTGAGTAAGCGCAAATGAACGGACTCAACAAAGAGATAAGATGCATCCGGACAAGTTCGGACACATCGGCAAGGCTTGATTAACCATGGTGAATGGATTGTTGCGTCTGTCCCACGACACGAGGTCGCAGGGACTGACGCGGCAGGACGTCCGCCCGATCAGGCCGCCTGCACGACCATCGCATTGCCGTCGGCGGTGAGCGTCACCTTGAGGCCGCAGGCATCGGCGAGCAGACGGGTGTAGTAGGGCTGCACCGCGTGGGCATCGATGGTCGATTGCAAGTCGCCACCGAGCAGATTGACGATGTTCTGCGGCAGCCGGGCATTGAGCCCGGTGGCGGCGACGCGGAAGCTCATGGTCTCGCCATCGCCGATCGGGTCGACCGTCAGCATGCCGCCGCGCGGGATCGTCTGCTGCGCCACCACCATCATGTTGAGCAGCAGCTTGACCCGGTTCTTGGGCAACAGCAGCCGCGGCAGATTCCAGGTGATCGAGGTCTTGGCGTCCTCGATGTGGCCGCGCGCCATGGTCTGGGCGTCGCCGAGATCGATCTGCGCGCCCGCAGAGCCGGCCGCACCAAAGGCGAGGCGGCAGAATTGCAGCCGGGCCGACGCCGTCTTGGCGCTCTTGCGGATCAGCTCCAGCGCGAAGTCGCGATCCTCCGGCTTCGGATTGTCGTCGAGCACCTCGAGCCCATTGACGATGGCGCCGACCGGACTAATCAGGTCGTGGCAGACCTTCGAGCAGAGCAGAGCGGCAAGTTCGAGCGTATCGGGAGCGGGAATCGGATTGGCGATCTCGGGAGAGGACGTGCCGGACATTCGATGTTCCTGAAATCCGCGAACCTGGGCGAATCATGCTTGCGTTAACGCTTGATACACTGCGAAAGCATGGACCGCCACCGAACTGAGAGCGGGACACGGGAAAGTACGTAGCGGTTTTCCCGGCAGCCGCAATGAACGTGCGAACGGCCGTACCCGGATGCGCCGGGCGCCAGAACAGGGATACGATGATGCCAGCTGCGTACGGAACGGCCGGAAGGAGCACCGCGCAATGACGACGGCACCGACTGCAGGAACCGTCGGGGTCGAGGCCGCCGCGGCGCTGATGACGCCCCTGACGGAGCTCGTCGTCGAGGCGGCCTACGCGATCCTCGCCGTCAACCGGCGCGCCATGGCCGTCACCGACAAATCCGACGGCTCGCCGGTCACCGAGGCCGATCTTGCCGCCGACCGGGTCATTGCCGAGGGGCTGGCGCGGCTGGCGCCCGCGATCCCCGCGCTGTCGGAGGAGCGGGTCGGAACGAGCGCAGGACCGTTCGAGGGCAGCTTCTTCCTGATCGATCCGCTCGACGGCACCAAGGAGTTCGTCGCCGGGCGCGGCGAGTTCACGGTCAATCTGGCGCTGGTTACCGACGGCAGCCCGCTGCTCGGCATCGTCTGCGCGCCGGCCATCGGCCAGATCTGGCGCGGCCTGGTCGGCCGTGGCGCCGAGCGGCTGTCGTTCACGGAGGCGGGTCTGGCGGCCGCCGAGCCGATCCGCACCCGGCCGATGCCGCCGCAAGGCGCGGCATGGGTCGCCGCGGTCAGCCGGTCGCATGGCGATGCCCGCACCGAAGCCTTCATTGCGGCGCGTCCGGGCGCGGTGCGCCTGCCGCTCGGCTCGGCCGTGAAGTTCGGGCGGCTCGCCGAAGGTCTGGCCGACATCTATCCGCGGCTCGGCCCGACCTCGGAATGGGACGTGGCGGCAGGCCATGCCGTGGTCGCAGCCGCCGGCGGCACCGTCACCAGCGAGACCGGCGCGCCGTTGCGCTATGGCGAGCGCCCCGACGGCTTCATCGTGCCGTCCTTCATCGCCTGGGGCGACCCGGCTGCGGTGAAGGTTTGAGACAGCGCTGCCGCGCTATTGCGGCAGGTCGCCCTCGAGCGCCGGCCAACGGGCCTCCGCACCCGGCAGATAGCGGCTCGGGTCGGCCGCGAAAGCGTCGCGGCTCTCTTCTCGGTTGAACAGGAACAGCCGTTCCTCGACCACGACGAAGAAGCGCGGGTTGCCGGCCACCGTTACGCCGCGAGCCACATCGGTCGGGTCGTAGCCGCCGAATTGCGGGCCGTAGACCTCCGGATGGGCCAGGAACGAGGCGCGATTGCCCTCGTTGCGAAACCGCCAGACCACTCCACCCTGGGACGCCTCGAAATCCGGCAGCCCCGGCATGGCCCTGCCATCCACGAAATAGGAAACAGGGTCGAAGCCGTCGATCGCCAGCCCGCTGAAGCGGTCGGAGATGATGCGCTGCGTCGTGGCCGCCGGCGCGCCGACCGGCGGCAGCCCAGCGAGCGCGATAGCGGCAATTACAAGGCGAAACAGCGACTTTGACCCGGTCTGGGGCGGTTGTTGCCGTTGTGCGGTCATAGTTGGTGCCGATAACATGAGAGTCGCAGGGGCATCGCCCCTCGCCCGACAATCGCCCGATGTGGTTGGCGTCAGGTTAAGGCGAGGCTCGGGCAGCCGATAGCAGGGGATTTCCATCGATGAGTTTCGCATCCCGCCTTGCCGCCACGACGTTCGCGGCCGTGCTGGCCATGACCGCGTCGGTCGCCGCGCAGCAGGCGCCCCCGCCTGCCGCGCCGCCGTATCAGCAGCCCGCACCCCCGCCGCGCCCTGCGCCGAGCCCGGACAGCTTCAACCCGGACGAGCTCGTCAATGCCGGCCACCGCTTCTTCGGCAACGTTTCGCGCGGCCTCGCCTCGGTGATCGAGCGCGCCGTCAGCCAATGGGGCCTGCCGAATGGCTACATCCTGGGTGAGGAAGGCGCCGGTGCCTTCGTCGCCGGTCTCCGTTACGGCGAAGGCACGCTCTACACCAAGAACGCCGGCGACCTCCGCGTCTATTGGCAGGGCCCCTCGCTCGGCTTCGACTGGGGCGGCGACGGCGCCCGCACCATGACGCTGGTCTACAATCTGCCGGCCACCAGCGCGATCTACCAGCGCTTCGTCGGCATCGACGGCTCGGCCTATATCGTCGGCGGCTTCGGCATGACGGCGCTCACCGCCAACAACATCGTGCTGGTCCCGATCAGGTCCGGCATCGGCCTGCGGCTCGGCGCCAATGTCGGCTACCTCAAGTTCACGCCGAGCGCGACCTGGAACCCGTTCTGAGGCCGCCGCCGATACCGCCAATTGATGCCGCGAGGACACGTTCTCCCGTGACGGATCAAGGTTAACACGGCATTGGGCTGGCGTTGAATCAGCCCGCCGTGCATTGTGATTCCGTTAATCATTTCTGACCGGGAGTTGTGCGTCATGGTCGAGCCGATCATGTATTTTGCGATCGGTTTTCTGATCGCCATGCTCTGTGCGCTGATGATCGTGCCGCTGGTGCACAATCGTGCGGTGCGGCTGACGACGCGCCGGCTCGAGGCGGCGACGCCGCTGTCGATGGCCGAGATCCAGGCCGACAAGGACCAGCTGCGCGCGGAGTTCGCGATGTCGGCGCGGCGGCTGGAGATGAGCGTCGACGCGCTCAAGAACAAGGCCACCGGCCAGCTCGCCGACCTCGGCAAGAAGACCGACGCCATCAACCGCATGAAGATCGAGCTCGGCGAGAAGAACGCCGCGATCTTTGCGCTGGAGGCGCGCGAGAAGGCGCTGAAGGATCAGCTGCGCGCCACCGAGGAAGAATTCGCCGCCAAGACGGAGGCGCTGCGCGCCGCCGAGCAGGCGCTGAAGGAGAAGCAGGCCGAGCAGGTGCGCCTGACTGCCGAGCTCAACGACAAGGCTCTGCTGGCCGACAGCCGGCAGGTCGAGCTGGTGTCGGTCAGGACCCAGGTCGAGGAGCTGCGCAGCCGCGTGGCCGACGCCGAGAAGGAATTCTCCGCGACCCAGACGCGGCTCGCGCTGGAGCGCGACGAATCCGACACCGCGACCAAGGCGCTCAACGACGCCCGCGCGCGGGTCGAGAATCTCAGCCAGCGCGTCACCGAGCTCGACCGCCAGCTGATCGTCCAGGTCAAGGAAGCCGAGATGCTGGCGAGCCGCGTCGCCGACCTCGAGGGCCGGCTGTCGACCCAGGGCAAGCTGCTTGCCGAACGTGATTTCGAGAACAACCAGCTGCGCGAGGCCAACGTGGCCGCCGACCGCGCCTTGAAGGAGCTGCGCGAGGAGCTGGCCGGCATGGGCAGCGGCAAGTCGGCCGCGTTCGAGCGGCTCAAATCCGAGAAGGCCGCCCTCGAACAGCAGCTGCAGGCCGCCCGCGACGAGCGCACCAAGCTGCAGCGCGAGATGAACGCCATCCAGCAGCATGCCGAGAGCACCTGGGCCCAGGAGCGGATGGAGAACGCGCTGTTGCGCGAACGTATCAACGACATCGCCGCCGAGGTCGCCAAGCTCGCGATGCAGATCGAGGGCCCGAACTCGACGATCGAGGCCATGCTGGCCGCCGAGCCGGCCCCCGCCAAGCCTGCCAACGCCAATGGCGTCGCCGCGGCGCCGGCTGCTGCGGCCGGCGGTGCGCCCCAGGGCGGTACCCTGGCCGACCGCATCCGCGCGCTGCAGTCTCATGCCTCGCGAGCACGGCAGCTCGGGGCCTGAGGCCGCCGGATCGGAGCCGAGTGCGGCGGATATCTGCCCCTCGCTTCAGTATGGAGGCTGGCCCGCGAGAGGGCCGGTTTCGGCCCCGATCGAGGACGGGCCACCGCACCCCGGCAGTTTTCCTCGCCATCTCCGCCGCAAATCCTTGACACCCCCTGCCCGCGCTTCGTAAATCGCGGGCTCCGACGGACTGCTTCGGCGGCTCGCTGGCTCACAGCCACGACCGCCACCGGCAACCGGGCGCATAGCTCAGCGGGAGAGCGTTCCCTTCACACGGGAGAGGTCCAAGGTTCGATCCCTTGTGCGCCCACCATTTGCCGTCGCCATCCTTTTCCTTTCATGCGATCGCTTGTGCTGGTCTGGCCCGTCGTCATGCCTCCGGCGACGCGATGGTCACGCAGGATTGAGCGGGATCAACGACTGCGTCGGCGCCTGGCTTATGTTAGCTGTCTTGCTCTGCGACCGGAAAGGTAACTCCATCTCGATGCGGCTCGTCCGTACCATCCTGGCGTTCGCGATTGCCCTGTCCGTGGCGATGCTGCCGATCGGCGCATCGGCGGCTGTGATGGCGTCGTCGGACGAGATGCAGACGAGCATGCAGATGGACGACGGGGCCGGCATGTCGATGGACGAATGCTGCCCCGACGACATGAAGGGCACCGGCTCCCCGTCGCACAACACCAAATGCAGCATGGGTTTCTGCTGCGCGGGAGGGACGGTTGCGCTCGGCGATGTCAGGACCGTTGCCTTCGCGCCCCTCGCCGTGAGCGCGACCAGGATCGCCATTCCCGCCGATCAGGTCGCTTCTCTTCACAGCGGCAGTCCTCCGTTCCGACCTCCTCGAGTCTGATCTCGCACGAGCCGACGCGCACAATGTCTGCGCGCCGATGACTGACGTGCGCGCCGCGGGCGCCACGGCCGAGATCCATTCATGAGGACAGGACCATGCTTTCCAGAATCAGCACCGCGGCCCTCGCCGCCACCCTTTCGCTTGCCGCACCGGCCGCCATCGCCGGCGCCGCCGACTACAGCTTCGAGCCCGTCACGGCCGAGATGAAGAAGGGCGACGACGTCACGGTCGCCGTTCGTCTCACCCATAAGCAGACCGGCAAGGCCGTAACTGACGCGGTCATTTTCAAGACACGCGTCGACATGGCGCCGGATGGGATGGCCGACATGGTGTCGGAGGTGGCGCCGCTGCCGTCCAAGGAGCCCGGCGTCTACGCCTTCAAGACCGACCTGCCGATGGCCGGGCGCTACCAGGTCACACTCTCCGCGAAGGTGCAGGGCGAGCCGGAGACGGTCACCGGCAAGGTCGTCGTCAAGGCGACGAAGTGAGCCTGCGGGGCGCTCCCCGACGAGCGCCCCGCCCTTCCCAACGGATCGCGCGCGTCGCGCGCCTCACGGTGATGTCATGAACACATTGCGTCTGCTCGCGGCCGTTACGCTCGGCGCCGGCCTTGGTTTGGGTGGTCTCTGGTCGATCCAGACATCGCCGCCGTCGCTCCGCCCCCATCTTGCCGCCACGGCGGCGGAGCGGATGCCGCTGTATTATCGCGATCCCAGCGGCGCCCCTGCCTGGTCGGCAGGCCCCAGGAAGGACGAGCGCGGGCGGGACTACCTGCCGGTCTACGACGACGATCAAGCCGCGCCCGCCCCCGCCAAGCCGAAGCAGCAGGCGGACTCCTCGCGCCGGATTCTCTACTACCGCAATCCCATGGGCCTACCTGACACGTCGCCTTCTCCGAAGAAGGACCCGATGGGAATGGACTACGTTCCCGTCTACGAGGGCGACGATGCCGAGGATGGCGTGGTGAAGCTGTCGCCCGGCAAGATCCAGCGGACGGGCGTGAGATCCACGCCGGTCGAGCGGCGCACGCTCCGCATCGCCGTCAAGGCACCGGGAACGATCCAGCTCGACGAGCGCCGAGTCTCCGTGATCGCGATGCGGGCCGAAAGCTTCGTGCAGAAGGTCGCCGACGTGACCACGGGCACGCGCGTGAAGGCGGGCCAGCCGCTGATGGAGATCTACAGCTCGGCGATGGCCGCGGCCGCAGCCGAGTATCTCTCCACCATCAATTCCAACATCGTCGGCGGCAACGCAGCCTACGGCCGCGGCGCGCGCCAGCGCTTGACCAATCTGGACGTCCCGGAGCCGGTGATCATGGCGATGGAGAGGTCGCGCGTCGCACCGATCACGGTTCAATGGTCAGCGCCGCGCGATGGCGTCGTGCTGGAGCGCAATGCGACCGAAGGCATGCGCGCCAATCCGGGCGACGTGCTGTTCCGGATCGCCGACATCTCGACGGTCTGGGCCTTGGTCGATGTCGCCGAACGCGACCTCGGCAGCATCGCCGTCGGACAGCCCGTGACGATCCATGCGCGCAGCTTCGCGGGCCGAACCTTCGCCGGCACGATCGCAGTCGTCTATCCCCAGGTGAACAAGGACACGCGGACGGCGCGCCTACGGATCGAGCTCGCCAATCCGGACCTCGCGCTGCTCCCCGACATGTATGTCGATGCCGAGATCGACACCGCGGACCCGGCGCCGCTCTTGGCCGTGCCCGCTGGTGCCGTGCTCGACACCGGCAGGCGCCAGGCGGTCCTCATCGACAAGGGCGGCGGCCGCTACGAGCCGCGCGCCGTGACGCTCGGCCGGCGCGGCGCCGGCTATGTCGAGGTGCGCGATGGCCTGTCGGATGGCGAGGCGGTCGTCACCTCGGCCAACTTCCTGATCGACGCCGAAAGCAACCTGAAGGCCGCGCTGAAGAGCTTCGCGGACTCCGACGAAGCGCAATCCGCCGGCAGCGACCACGCCGGCATGGGAGACCACAAATGATCGCCCGCATCATTGCCTGGTCGGCGCGCAACCTGCTGCTGGTCCTGTTCGGGACCGGCTTCGCCGCAGCAGCCGGGCTCTACGCACTCATTCACCTGCCGCTCGACGCAATTCCCGATCTGTCGGACACCCAGGTGATCGTCTACACCGAGTATCCCGGTCAGGCGCCTGAGGTCATCGAAGACCAGGTCACCTATCCCCTGACGACCGCGATGCTCACGGTGCCGAAGTCGAAGGTCGTGCGCGGCTTCTCGTTCTTCGGCGTGTCGTTCGTCTACGTCATCTTCGAAGACGGCACCGACATCTACTGGGCGCGCTCGCGCGTGATGGAGTTCCTGAACAGCGCCGCCTCGCGGCTTCCGGCGGGGGTCACGCCGACGATCGGGCCGGACGCGACCGGCGTCGGCTGGGTCTATCAATACGCCGTCATGTCGAAGGAGCTGAATCTCGCCGACACCCGCACGATCCAGGACTGGAACCTGAAGTTCGCGCTCGCCAAGGCCGAGGGTGTCGCCGAGGTCGCGAGCATCGGCGGCTTCGTCAAGCAGTACAACGTCGTGCTCGATCCGCAGCGCATGCGCGACCGCGGCATCAGCCTGCAGAAGATCCGCGACGCGATCCGCGCCAGCAATGCCGATGTCGGCGGCCGGACGGTCGAGCTGTCCGAGTTCGAATACGTCATCCGCGGCAAGGGCTATCTGAAGAGCATCAACGATCTCGGCAACATCGTGCTCAAGAGCTCAGGCGGCACGCCCGTGCTGCTGCGCGACGTCGCCAATGTCGAGCTTGGCCCCGACGAACGGCGCGGCATCGCCGAGCTCAATGGCGAGGGCGAGGTCGCCAGCGGCATCGTACTACAGCGCTTCGGCGTCAACGCGCTCGACGTGATCGAGAACGTCAAGAAGCGCCTGCATGAGATCGCGAGCAGCCTGCCCAAATCGGTCGAGATCGTTCCGGTCTACGACCGCTCGAACCTGATCTATGCCGCCATCGACACGCTGAAGCACACGCTGCTCGAGGAGAGCATCGTCGTCGCCTTCGTCTGCATCGTGTTCCTGCTGCACGTCCGCAGCGCCCTGGTCGCCATCCTGATGTTGCCGGTCGGCGTGCTGATGGCGTTCGGCGCGATGAAGCTGCTCGGACTCGGCTCGAACATCATGAGCCTGGGGGGCATCGCGATTGCGATCGGCGCCATGGTGGATGCCGCGATCGTCATGATCGAGAACGCCCACAAGCATCTGGAGCGTGCCGAGCCCGACGCATCACGCGTCCAGATCCTGATCGACGCGGCCGCGGAGGTCGGTCCCGCCCTGTTCTTCAGCCTGCTGATCATCACCGTGTCGTTCATGCCGATCTTCACGTTGGAATCGCAGGAAGGCCGGCTGTTCAGCCCGCTCGCCTTCACCAAGACGTTCTCGATGGCGGCAGCGGCGCTACTCTCGGTGACGCTGGTGCCGGCGCTGATGGTGATCTTCGTGCGCGGCAGGATCGTTCCCGAGCATCGCAATCCGATCAACCGCTTGCTGATCTGGATCTACCGGCCGGTCATCAAGGGTGTGCTGCGGGCCAAGACGCTCGTGATCCTCGCCGCGGCCGCCGTGCTCGCCATCACCGTCTGGCCGGCACGCCAGCTCGGCACCGAATTCATGCCGAGCCTGAACGAGGGCACGCTGCTCTACATGCCGACCACCCTGCCCGGCATCTCCGTCACCAAGGCCGCCGAGCTGATGCAGATGCAGGATCGGATCATCAAGTCGTTCCCCGAGGTCGCCTCTGTCTACGGCAAGGCCGGGCGGGCGGCGACCGCCACCGACCCCGCGCCGACCGAGATGTTCGAGACGGTCGTCAACCTCAAGCCCAGGGAGCAGTGGCGTCCCGGCGTCACGATCGACAGCCTCGTTGCCGAGATGGACAAGGCGCTGCAATTCCCCGGCGTCTCCAACGCCTGGACGATGCCGATCAAGGCGCGCATCGACATGCTCTCGACCGGCATCCGCACGCCGATCGGCGTCAAGGTAATAGGCACGGACCTGACCGAGATCGATCGTCTGGCCAAGCAGATCGAGCGGGTGATCAAGACCGTCCCCGGAACCTCCTCGGCCTATGCCGAGCGCGGCATCGGCGGCTATTACCTCGAGATCACCCCCGACCGCGAGGCCCTCGCCCGCTACGGACTCCTGGTCCAGGACGTCCAGGATACGATCGCGGCCGCGCTCGGCGGCCAGACGGTCACCACGACGGTGGAGGGCCGGCAGCGCTTCAGCGTGAACATGCGCTATCCGCGCGATCTCCGCGACAATCCGAAGGCCATCGCCAGCGATGTCCTGGTGCCGATGCCCTCAGGCGGCGCCGTGCCGCTCGGCGAGGTCGCGAAGGTCGAGCCGGCCAGGGGCCCCACCTCGATCCGCACCGAGAACGGCCAGCTCGCGACCTACATCTATGTCGACATCCGCGACCGCGACATCGGCAGCTACGTCGCGGACGCACAGCGCGCCGTCACCGAGAGCATCCAGTTTCCGGCCGGCACCTATGTACTCTGGAGCGGGCAGTATGAGTATCTGCAACGCGCGACTGCCCGGCTCAAGATCGTCATTCCGGTGACGCTCACCATCATCTTCCTGCTGCTGTATCTGAACTTCAGGGCCATGACCGAAACCCTGATCGTGATGCTGTCGCTGCCGTTCGCGCTGGTGGGCGGCATCTGGATGATGTGGTGGCTCGGCTTCAATCTGTCGGTCGCCGTCGCCGTCGGCTTCATTGCGCTTGCCGGCGTCGCCGCAGAGACCGGCGTCGTGATGCTGATCTATCTCGATCACGCGCTGGCCGCGGTGAAGGCGAGGCGCAGCGTCGAAGGCTGTCCGGTGAATCGGCAGGATCTCCAGGACGCGATCATGGAAGGCGCGGTCGAGCGCGTGCGCCCGAAGATGATGACCGTTGTCGCGATCATGGCGGGCCTGCTGCCGATCATGTGGAGTACGGGCACAGGGTCAGAGATCATGCAGCGCATCGCCGTGCCGATGATCGGCGGCATGATTTCGTCGACCCTGCTCACCCTGATCGTGATTCCGGCCATCTTCGGTCTGGTCAAGGGACGCAGCCTGTCGACCAGAACCGGGACGGCGGCAAGCGCTTCGAGCGGGTCGCAGGACGTGCAAAGGGCAGCTTGATCCACCGACAGCGAGAGGAGAGACGATGAGAAATTTCGCGACAGGAGCTCCGGTGGTCGCGGCGGCGCGGCGAAGGCGCCCGATCACGGTCAGCGACTAGCCGTACCGGCGCTGACAACGAACGATCGTCACCCCTGAGCCCGCCGACCGTTGATGTGGATCAACCTGAATGGCCCACGTCTGGCCATTGTTGATCGCCCCCTGAAGGAGGACTTGGTCATGCAAAAATTGCCCCTGGCTTTTCTGTTGGCGTTTTCTGCTTTGGCGCATCCCGCCTTTGCTCAATCCTCTAGTGACCATTCGGCCCATCATCCTGATCAGAAGGAAGCGCCAGCAACTGATGCCGGCAAATCGACCAGCGGGGCGAGTTCGTCACAGACCATGATGGGCGGCGGCATGATGAAGATGATGGACGGCATGCCGATGTCCAACATGATGCCGATGATGTCCGGCATGACGCGGCCGTCCGACGATTGTACGGGCTGCATGGAGGTGCTCGATCATGTGGAGGGACGAATCGCATTCCTGCGGGCGGAGCTCAAGATCACGGACGCCCAGATGCCGGCATGGAACGGCTTCGCCGACGCGTTTCGCGCGCGTGCGAAGACGCTCGGCGATCTGCGGACTGCGATGATGTCGCAGGCCGGCTCGGAGACGGTGCTCGACCAGCTGACCGCACAGGAAAAATCGCTATCGGCTCGCCTCGACGCCACGCGAGCGATCAAGACCGCCCTGAGCGACCTCGTCGCAACCTTTTCCGACGAGCAGCGAAAGGTGGCCGACGAACTGCTCGCGCCCAATCTCGGCATGCCGCCGATGGGGATGCGGGGCGGCCGAATGAGCTCCATGCGGATGCAGCGGGGCCATTAGGAGAGGACCTGCTCCATGAAGCCGTCGACTCCGCCTCCGCCTGGCAGTCGTCAATCCGAACGGGGGATCCGCGGCGCTCGTCGGTTTCGTGCAATGACCGGTACGACGGGGCTGCCGGGGGCCGATCGGCAAGCGGATACGCCGCGAGCGTCGCATTCGACGTCTGCGGTCGACATGGGAAGTTGACCTATATAGGGTACCCCCCTATATTATTCCGATGTCGCACACCATCAAACACAAGTCCAAGCTCCTCGCACGGGTCCGGCGCATCAAGGGCCAGATCGATGCGGTGGAGCGCGCGCTCGAAGCGGAGTTGGGCTGCGCCGACGTGCTCATGCTCGTCGCGTCGGTCAGGGGCGCAATCGGAGGCCTGACCACCGAGCTGCTGGAAGATCACATCCGGCACCATGTCGTGGACCCCGCCCACGAAAGCGATCCCGACAAGGCCAAGGGCGCCGCCGACCTGATCGAAGTGGTCCGGACCTATCTGAAGTGAGACTGGCATGACCGATCTGTCTCAACTGCTCCAGCAAGGCAGCGCGCATGCGTGGCTGTTCGTGCCCAGCGCGATTGCCCTGGGTGCGCTGCATGGCCTGGAGCCCGGTCATTCCAAGACCATGATGGCCGCCTTCATCGTCGCAATCCGCGGCACCGTCCTGCAGGCCGTGCTGCTCGGCCTCTCGGCGACCATCTCCCACACCGCGATCGTATGGGTGATCGCACTCGCCGGTCTTCACTTCGGTCAGGAGCTTTCGGGCGAGCGCAGCGAAGCCCTTCTGCAACTGATCTCGGCCGTCGTCATCATCGGCATCGCGGCCTGGATGGTCTGGCGCACCTGGCGGGACCAGAGTGGACACCATGACCATGACCATCATCACCATCACGACGCGCTGCGATCGGTCGCGCTTGCCGGCCACGCGCTGTCGGTGGAGATCTTCGAAGATGGCGTGCCGCCGCGTTGGCGGATCCGGAATGAGACCGGCGCACTCCCACCCGCCGATACGCTCCACGTCACGACCGTTCGTGGAGACGGCCACGAGCAGCAGTTCAGTTTCCGGGCCAGCGGCGACGCCTTGGAGAGCATCGAGGAGATCCCGGAGCCGCACGCGTTCAAGGCACGCATCACGCTTGCTGGCGCCTCCGTCGAGATTCTGTTCGAGGAGCACACCCACGATCACATGGACCTCGGCGACGAGGACGATGCCCATGCGCGCGCCCACGCCGACGACATTCGACGGCGCTTCGCCGGCCGTACGGTCACGACCGCACAGATCGTCCTCTTCGGACTGAGCGGCGGTCTGATCCCTTGCCCCGCCGCCATCACGGTCCTGCTGTTGTGCCTTCAACTGAAGCAGTTCAGCCTGGGCTTCATCCTGGTGCTCTGCTTCGGCATCGGCCTGGCCATCACCATGGTGTCCGTCGGTGTTCTGGCCGCACTCAGCCTTCGGCATGTCGAGCGCCACTGGTCCGGCTTCAGCCGCCTCGCGCACCAGGCGCCCTATCTCTCGGCTGCTCTGATCGTACTGGTCGGGACCTATACGGGTTGGCTGGGACTGCACCAACTGATGACTTGAGGCGAAAGCGCGACCTAAGCCGATGCGGCGCCACAGAGGATTCATGGGCGAATTTGTCCCTGAATGTCGGCCGGACTAGCCTCTCATCGGCAGATCGAACCGCCGCCGATCGATCGCCTCGCGCTCCGACAGTCCCGCCGCCCGCGCAGAGATCCGGCGCGTAGATCTGACAGCGGCGCTCCTGGCTCTCCGTAGCGGCGTCGATGCGAGATCATCGATGTCGCGCGCAGCTTCCAGGCAGCGCCCGAGCTTGGCGGGAATGCCGAGGTCCTGGTCGTGGGCTCGAGCGACCTCCGCCAGGATCTCGGCACCGCGCTGAGGCCGATTGGCATGACATTCATTCCCATGACGCCGCGAGCCCACCGCATCGCGATGAGAGCCCGAAGCTCGCAGCCGCAGTTGGAGGCTGCTGCGTCGATGCACTGGGCCAAATTGGCCTCGCTCACCCGCGCATGGGCTCCCTGCGTCCGGCACAATCGTCACAGAATGCCCTCGCCGCTGCCCGTGCCGCCGGTGCAAGTCGGCTTTTGCGGGGCGGAACTCTCACGTTTTCCTGATTCCTGCGTCAGAACGCCGCTGGTCGAATTCGCCTATGGTCCGGCGCGTTTCCAACCCACGGAGGTTTTCCGCATGCGTAAACTGATCATCGCTACCGCCGCCCTCGCGTTCGTCTCGTCGGCCGCTCTTGCCCAGTCCACCGAGAAGCCGATGACGACCACCGGCCAGTCGGCGAAGAGCGGCGACGCCATGGGCGGGGGCGACGACATGAAGATGAGCAAGACGAAGAAGAAGTCGGCGAAGAAGTCGTCCGGCGACGCCATGTCGAAGTAAGGCGTGGGAGCGCCTGTCCGCAGGCTCCACATGCGCGACGAGATCGGGCCGCTCCTCTCAGGGGCGGCCCTTGTTCATTCGCGTCGACCGGCGATCGCGCACCTCTTCTGCGAGATGTCTCAGCCGGCGGCGAGTCCCATCTGCTGCAATCGCCCCGCGAACCAGGCCGACAAGACCGGATCGATCCGGGCGCCGACATAGACCTCCGGCGTGATCACGCTGCGGCGGTCGAGAATCACCAGCACGCCGATCCAATAGGCGAACCACAGATGCGGATCGGTCAGCGCCATCAGCTTGTGGCGGTCATGCGCCAGCGGCTGGTGGTTGCCGGCCTTGCGGACCTCGATCGCCAGCAGATTGTCGGGCACGGCACGCTTGTGCACGACGATGTCCGGGTAGACCGATTTTCCCAGCTCGTCGTCGGTCGAGACGATGGTGCCACGCGGCAGCAGCATGGCGCGGTCGCCGAGCCGGTTGTAATCGCAATCGACGTCCCACCCCAGGAAGTTGCGTTCGAGATGCACCGCCAGCCGATGCGTCAAGGCGCGCTCGCCGAGATCACGGTCGAGGATGAAGCGCTCGCGCGCATAGAACTCCTGCAGCGCAGAGATCAGCCGGTTCAATTCACTGTGCATGCCGCTCAGATACAGGAGAGAAGGACACCTCACCATCAACACGCGATCGGCGTGAGTCGCCAACCCCATAAATGAGGCGATGCGCCTTCCCTCGGCCGGCGGCCGTTTTGCGGCCGCCAGCGTTGCGGATTTACATCTGCACTTCGATCAGGCGCGGACCGTATTCGGCGTTCGCCTCGGCCAGCGCGGCGTTGAACTCCTCGGCCGTGGCGACGGCGCGGCCGGGGACGCCCATGCCCTTGGCCATGGCGACGAAGTCGAGCGTCGGACGGTCGATCTTGAGCATGTCCTGGGCGCGCTGGCCGGGCTCGCCGGCGCCGACGCCGTCGAACTCGCCGCGCAGGATCTGGTAGATCCTGTTGGCGAACACCACCGTGACGACGTTGAGGTTCTCGCGCGCCTGGGTCCACAGCGACTGGATCGTGTACATCGCGCTGCCGTCGCCCACGAGGCACATGACCTTGCGGTCCGGGCAGGCCACCGCGGCGCCGGTCGCGACCGGGGTCGAGAAGCCGATCGAGCCGCCCATGTTCTGCAGCCAGTCATGCGGCTTGGCGGCCGCCGTCGGCGGGAAGAAGCCGCGGCCCGTGGTGATGGATTCGTCGACGACGATCGCGTTCTCGGGGATCGCATAGGCGATCGCCTGGGCGATGGTGGTGTGGTTGAGCGCCCCTAGCGGCTTGATCAGCTCGGCGAGCGGCTGCGGCTTCACGTCGGCCGGCTTGGCGCCGAGATGGCCGGCCAGCGCCTCGAGCGCCGCAGCCGAGTTCTCGCCCCAGGCGGTCATGCGGTGTACCTCGGTGCCCTCGGCCTTGAGCATGCTCGGCTTGTTCGGATAGGCGAAGAAGGCGACGGGGTCGTTGGCCTCGACCAGCACGATGTGCTTGTAGTTCTTCAGGATCGGCAGCGCCTGCTCGATCACGTAAGGAATGCGGTCGATCGAGAAGCGGCCGGCGCCGCGCGCCATGCGCGGGTGATAGGTCTGGCCCATCACGCGGCAGCCGGTCTTGCCGGCAATCTGCTGGGCGAAGGTCAGCGCCTGCTCGGTCAGCGCGCCCGCCGTCATCAGCACCAGGGTCTCGGGGCCGTGGGCATGCAGGATCTTGGCCGCCTTCTCCACCGCGTCAGCCGAATAGCTCGGGCGCTGCGCCTCTCCCGGAACCTGGGCAATGCCGTCGGCCTCGTTCCAGGCGGTGTCGGCGGGCAGGATCAGGGTGGCGATCTGCGGCGGCGCGCTCTTGGCGGCGGCGATCGCGGCGGCGCCGTCGGCGGCCACGGCCTTGGCGCTCGGCGAGGTCCGCACCCAGTCCGACATCGGCCGCGCCAGGCCCTCGATGTCCGAGGTCAGCGGCGCGTTGAAGCCGATGTGGTAGGTGGCGTGCTGGCCGACGATGTTGACGATGCCCGAGCGGGCCTTCTTGGCGTTGTGCAAATTGGCAAGGCCGTTGGCGAGGCCGGGGCCGAGATGGAGAAGCGTCGAGGCCGGCGTGCCCTTCATGCGGAAATAGCCGTCGGCGGCGCCGGTCACCACGCCTTCGAACAGGCCGAGCACGCAGCGCATGCCCTCGACACGGTCGAGCGCGGCGACGAAGTGCATCTCGGAGGTGCCCGGATTGGTAAAGCAGACGTCAACGCCGCCCGCGACCAGGGTCCGCACCAGGCTTTCCGCACCGTTCATCCTATTCTCCTGCTGATTCCGCGCGCCATTTGCAATGCTGGGCAGATCAATCATTGTTCGCCCGCGGCGTCAAAGGGGCTGGCCGCATTGCTGCCATCGCCGCGGTGCTCATGCGCGGGCTTGGCTAACAGGATGTTGGTCCAGGACGCGCGCGATTTTCCGTGGGATTTGGGTCACGGACCGTCGCCACATACCGGCCTCACGCCGCCGTGGGTTGCGAAGTGCAACCGTTTATGGCCTGTCTGCGAACGGAATTTGATGTTTGCCAGGGGATGGAAATGAAGCGCTGTTTGGCTTTGGGAATTGCTGCGGTCGCGTCGGTGGCAAGCGCCGGGATGGCGCGGGCGGAAATGTTCGACACCAGGGACCTCTTCGGCGGCGGGCCGAACTTCTACCAGAGCGGCGTGAGCCCGATTCCGCGCCAGACCGTGATGTTCCAGAGCCAGTATGCGCCCGGCACCATCATCGTGAACACCAGCGAGCGCCGGCTCTATCTGGTCCTGCCCGGCGGCCAGGCGTTGCGCTACGGCATCGGTGTCGGCCGTGACGGGTTCCGCTGGAGCGGCGTGCACCGCATCACCGCGAAGAAGGAATGGCCGGCCTGGACCCCGCCGTCGCAGATGCTGCGGCGCCGGCCCGACCTGCCGCGCCACATGGCCGGCGGCATCGAGAACCCGCTCGGCGCCCGCGCGATGTATCTCGGCTCCACGCTGTACCGCATCCACGGCTCGAACGAGCCCGAGACGATCGGCCAGGCGGTATCGTCGGGCTGCTTCCGCATGACCAATGACGACGTCGCCGACCTCTACGACCGCGTCTCGGTCGGCGCCACCGTGATCGTCAAGAACTGAGAGCCGCACGCGACCACGACGATGAGGCAATGTCACAGCGCGCATCCTCGCCGGCAGCACCGGTGCTCCGGGCGTCCCCTGCGGAGCGCGGTGGCAGCCGCGCTGGCTGCGCTCGTAACCGTGGTGGTCCCGCTGCCGACGTCGGCCGCCGAAATTCCGGCGATCGCCGCCCGCCAGCGCATCGAGAAGAAGAGCTTCACCGACGCCGAGATCACCGACGGCTTCTTCAAGACCGCCTTCGGCGCCGAGTATCACCTGGCGGGCCGGGTTGACCGCATCCGGAAGTACAGCGCGCCGGTGCGGGTGTTTGCCGACGGCCGCCGCGCCGACCGCAAGGCGCAGCTCGCCAAGGTCGTCAAAGATATCGCCGCCCGCATCCGCAACCTCGACATTGCGATGACCGAGACCGACGGCGACGCCAATGTCCGCGTCAAGCTGGTGCGCGACCGCGACCTCTACCACACCATCAGCCAAGCCTATGGCAGCGAGCGCGCGCGCGAGATCAAGACCTCGCTGGATCCGCAATGCCTGTCCGGCTTCCGCAAGAACGAGGCGTTCGAGATCGAGCGCTCCGACGTCATCCTGACCGTCGACAACGGCGATTTCGTCTTCCTCGATTGCGCCTATGAGGAGCTGCTGCAGTCGCTCGGGCCGATCAACGACACCTCGAGCGTGCCCTGGACGATGTTCAACGACAACGTTTCGATGGGCTATTTCGACGTCTACGACCAGTACATCCTCAACCTGCTGTACGACCCGCGCGTCAAGGCCGGCATGACGCTCGCCGACGTCAAGGCGGTGCTGCCGGACGTGCTGGTCGATGTGCGGGCCTGGGTCAGGAAGACCAACAATCTGGCGGAGTGAGCGGTCGGTTGATCCGAACGCGCTTGTGATCGCCTCATTGAGAGCCCGGACGCCGCCTCAGCCTCCGCTGTCGTCCCTGCGAACGTAGGGACCCATACGCCGCGGCCTCTGCAAGTGGCAAGCTGAGCGACGCCCGCTTCCAACAACAAGGTTCGGTGGTTATGGGTCCCTGCGTTCGCAGGGACGACAACGAATGTATGGCAACGCTGTCGGCACAAATCGACGCCAAGCGCAGCCGTCGCCCGAACGCCAAACGCGTCCCAATGCCTAGCGACAAATCCCCTTCAGCGCCTTCCACTCCTCCGCACTGAGCAGCGGCGGGCCGCTCGGCGGCCGGTCTTCGGCACGCATGCGGGCGAGACGGTCCTCGCTGAGCGGATGGCTGGCCCACAGCGACGGGCGCTTGCCGTCCTCCTTGCCGGTGATGCGGAACAGCAATTCACCCATTGGGCGCGTCGGCCGTCCGAGCTTATGCATCACCTCGATGGCGAAGCCGTCCGCGGCCGCCTCCGCCTCGCGCGAATAGGACGCGTTGATCATGGCCCGCGAGGCGAAGATCGCCGCACCCGCGCCGGTGACGTCGCCGAACAGCAGGCCGATCAGGAACGAGCTGCCGCCATTGTGGATCATCTGCCGCAGGTTGTCGCGATGCTTGAGGTGGCCGAGCTCGTGCGCCAGCACGCCGGCGACCTCGTCGGGGTCATTGGCCTTGTCGAGCAGCCCCCTGAACAGGAAGAATCGCCCGCCCGGCAGCGCGAAGGCGTTGGGGATCGGCGTGTCCAGCACCTGCGACGCGATGCTGTCGTCGAGGCCGGCGGGGTGGCGCAGCGCCGTCACCAGCTTGGCGAACGCGGCCTGCCCCGCCGCCTCGCTGCAGAGCTTGTCGCCGAACACGGTCTGGATCTGCACCACGGCGGCCTCGCCGAGATGCCGCTCCATGGTCGGCGGCACCAGGGGCGTCAGCCGGTCGGAGGCGAACGGAATCACCACCAGCACGACGGCGACGATCGAGGCGGCGGCGGCCAGCGACCAGCCGACGATGCGCGTGATGGCGCCGCGGGTCATCCTGTTCTGGTCGATGTGGCTGCAGCGCGCGATCAGCTCGGCCGACAGCGCTGCGTCGCGGATCTCCAGCCGCGCCAGCGGCGACGCCGACAGGCAGCTCATGCGCAGCGTGCCGCTCGGTCCATCGACGCGGCGGATGTCGGCATAGGGCCAGGAGACGAAATTGTCGGCGCTGCGCATCACGAGCTGATTGGCAAAGCCGATCGTGACCACCTGCCGCCGGTTGGACAGGCCGTCGAAATAGACCGCAGGGCCGCCGAGCGGAGCGGCAGGCTCGACCGGCGTGGCGGCGGCCGGCGCAGCAGCGCCCGCCGGCCCGGAATCAGAATCCGGCGACGTCGAGTCCATCGGCAAATCCTTCGCCGAGCGCGCTGGCCAGATCGCCCTTGGCGGCGACATTGGCCATGGCCTCGATGCCATGCACTTGAACCGACTGCAGCACGGTCGCCCACATGTCGCGCACCAGATAGAGCCGCATCACGACGTTGAGCGCCAGGATCCAGGCGACGTAGCCCAATCCGACCAGCACCAGCATCGGTATGTTGTCAGACAGCGCCTGCACCTGAGGCAGGCCGTCGCTTCCCGGCCCCAGCAGTTTGATCATCAGCGCGGCGACGCCACTGAAATAGGCGCCGGAGGCGACCGACAGCAGAAACCACCAGCCGATCACCTTCCAATACAGACCATAGAACGCGTTGCCGGGCAGGTCCGATTCCAGACGCACGCCGCCGAAGCGGATGCCCGACAGCCACCAGCGCCACTCGATCGCTTTGAACTGCGCATAGACGAACGGAAACAACGGAAACAGCAGCAGCGCAAACGGCGCGATGACCCACAGATACCAGGCGCGCTTGAAGAACTCCCAGCCGCGTCCCTCGAAGTCGCCGCTGAGATCGCCATAGTGCGAATGCCGCATCTTGTAGCGCTCGAGCGCGGCGGCGCGCCACGGCCAGGCCAGCCCCAGCGTGACCACCGTCAACAAGGTCCACAGCATGGCGCGCCCGGCATAGGCCCAGCCCGAGCCGGTCATCCAGAATCGGATGCCGCGCCAGACCGTGCGCGTCAGGCGGTAGCGGCGCGCGCGGAAGATCGCGAACTGGCCGAAGGCGTAGAAGGCGATCACCAGCGGCACGCTGGCGAAGGCCTTGAAGCGCTCGGCCTCGACGCCGACGAGGAAGTAGGCAAGGTAGATCGGGACCAGGATCGCCATCGCGAACAGGAAGCCAATCAGGAGCTCCTTGCCGCGGCCGGTATATTCGGCGGCATCACCGTCGACGGCCGTGTTGACCCAGAGATGACGGCGGATGTCGGTCGCGAGCCAGAACCGGTAGAAGCCCAGCGTGATCAGTTCGATGGCCGCCCCGCGGCTGACCAGCCGGAAGAACTCGCCACGCGCACCCGAGAAGGTGGCGGTGAGAGGCGGAAGCGGCGGCGGCTGCTCCGGAACGTAGCTCATCTGGTTCACGGCTCAAGCCTCCGACACCCGCAAAAGATCTACAATATACCTCGATGGTTCGTCGCCGGGACGACTTCGAGGTTCGACGTATTTTCTACGCAAGTCGGCCGAAAAAAAACACCGGCCTCGACGAGGATGACTAAAATATCTGCATCCGGCCGGTTGGCGAACGCATGTCCCGCATACGCCAACCGCTTGGTCTGCGCCTCAAGACGTCTTCTCGAACAATTCCCGCCCGATCAGCATGCGGCGGATCTCGCTGGTGCCGGCGCCGATCTCGTAGAGCTTGGCGTCGCGCAGCAGCCGCCCGGTCGCATAGTCGTTGATATAGCCGTTGCCGCCGAGCAGCTGGATCGCATCGAGCGCACATTGCGTCGCCTTTTCGGCGGCGAACAGAATCGCGCCGGCGGCGTCCTCACGCGTCGTCTCGCCCCGATCGCAGGCCTTGGCCACGGCATAGACATAGGCGCGCGCGGCATTCATCGTCGTGTACATGTCGGCAACCTTGCCCTGCACGAGCTGGAAGGTGCCGATCGGCTGGCCGAACTGCTTGCGCTCGTGCACGTAGGGTAGCACCGCGTCCATGCAGGCCTGCATGATGCCGAGCGGACCTGCCGCGAGCACCGCGCGCTCGTAATCGAGGCCACTCATCAGCACGTTGACGCCGCGGCCGACCTGCCCCAGCACGTTCTCCTCCGGGACCTCGCAATCCTCGAACACCAGCTCACAGGTGTCGGAGCCGCGCATGCCGAGCTTGTCGAGCTTCTGCGCGGTCGAGAAGCCCTTCATGCCCTTCTCGATGATGAACGCGGTGATGCCGCGCGGGCCTCCTTGCGGATCGGTCTTGGCATAGACCACCAGCGTCTCGGCGATCGGACCATTGGTGATCCACATCTTGTTGCCGTTGAGGACGAAGCGGTCTCCCTTCTTGTCGGCGCGGGTCTTCATCGACACCACGTCGGAGCCGGCCTGCGGCTCGGACATCGCCAGCGAGCCGACATGCTCGCCCGAGATCAGCTTCGGCAGATATTTGCGCTTCTGCGCCTCGTTGCCGTTGCGGCGGATCTGGTTGACGCAGAGGTTGGAGTGGGCGCCGTAGGACAGGCCCACCGAGGCCGAGGCGCGCGAGATCTCTTCCATGGCGATGCAGTGCTCGAGATAGCCGAGGCCGGCACCGCCATACTCTTCCTCCACCGTGATGCCGTGCAGACCGAGCTCGCCGATCCTGGGCCAGAGATCGCGCGGAAACTGGTTGGAGCGGTCGATCTCGGCAGCGCGCGGCGCGATCTGCTCTTGCGAAAAGCTCGCCACCGTCTCGCGAATCGCGTCTGCGGTCTCGCCGAGATCGAAATTGAACATGCGCTGCGCGTTGGCGATCATGGGGCGGCCTCCTGCTAGTCTTCTGCTTTGCAACAATCGCCCAAAGCCATATTCCGTGACGTGGCGCTTGTCACGCCCGACGTCCGGACAAATACCAGCGTTGCGACGCAAGACCGGCCCGGCGGCCCCACTCCGCGCTTGCCCCGCGCTCCCGGGCAGGATGTAATCGCACCCAACATCGCCGGACAGCTCAAATCCGGCCATCAGGGAGACGTCCATGCACGGGACCACCACGACGGCCGAGGCACAGCGACACGCCGCAGCAGGCGAGCGCGTCGACGACACGGCCGCCAGCCGCGCCGCATCGTTGCCGCTCGCCGAATTCGACCCCGGTCATCCGGAGTTGTTCCGTACCGACACGCACTGGCCCTATTTCGACCGGCTGCGTCGCGAGGATCCGGTGCACTACTGCAAGGAGTCGATGTTCGGTCCCTACTGGTCGATCACCCGATACGACGACATCATGGAGATCGAGACAAACCACGCGGTGTTCTCCTCGGCGTCCGCGCTCGGCGGCATCACCATTCGCGACGTCGATCCTGACCTGCGCCGCGAGAGCTTCATCGCGATGGATCCGCCGCGCCATGCCGCGCAGCGCAAGACCGTGGCACCGATGTTCACGCCGACACATCTCGACGAGCTCGCGATCAACATCCGCAAGCGCTCCGCCGAATGCCTGGACAATCTGCCTGTCGGCGAGGTGTTCGACTGGGTCGATCGCGTCTCGATCGAGCTGACCACGCAGATGCTGGCGGTGCTGTTCGACTTCCCCTGGGAAGACCGCCGCAAGCTGACGCGCTGGTCGGATATCGCGACCACGATCCCCGGCCCCGATGGGCTTGTCGCGACCGAGGACGAACGGCAGGCCGAACTGATGGACTGTGCGCGCTATTTCGCCCGGCTCTGGCAGGAGCGCGTCAACCAGCCGCCGAAGAGCGACCTGCTGTCGATGATGGCCCACAGCGAGGCGACCCGGAACATGGACCCGAAGAACTTCCTCGGCAATCTCGTGCTCCTGATCGTCGGCGGCAACGACACCACGCGCAATACCATGTCCGGCAGCATCTATGCGCTCAGTCAGAACCCTGATCAGTACCGCAAGCTCAAGGACAACCCCGCGCTGATCGACAGCTTCGTCCCCGAGGTCATCCGCTGGCAGACCCCGCTCGCCCACATGCGCCGCACCGCGCTGGAAGACATCGAGTTCCGCGGCAAGCAGATCAAGAAAGGCGACAAGGTCGTGATGTGGTACGTCTCGGGCAACCGCGACGAGGCCGCCATCGAGCGTCCCTACGACTTCATCATCGACCGTGTCAGGCCGCGCCAGCATCTGTCATTTGGCTTCGGCATCCACCGCTGCGTCGGCTTGCGATTGGCCGAACTGCAACTCAAGATCATCTGGGAGGAGATCCTGAAACGATTCGATCATATCGACGTGATGGACGAGCCGAAGCGGGTCTATTCGAGCTTCGTGAAGGGATATGAGACGTTGCCGGTACGGATTGCAGTGTGAACTGATTGCGGTGCAGATCAACTTTGCCGTCATGCCCCGCGCAGGCGGGGCATCCCGTATTCCGGAGAACGATATTGCAATATGATTGACGTCTCGACGTACTGGATCGTCCGCCTTTGCGGAGGATGACGTGAGTACGATCGGTACGGCAGCAAGAAACAGCAGCAAGCAAAGGACCACCCCATGACCGTCCAGGCCGCGCTTCGCTCCGATAAGGCCGATCTGCTGCGCGACGCGCGCCTCGAGGCCTACTCGACGCCGATCGAGGACTTCCATCCCGGCGCGCCCCGGCTGTTCCAGAACGACACGATCTGGCCGTGGTTCGAGCGGCTGCGCAAGGAGGCGCCCGTGCACTACTGCACCAAGGCGCCGATCGAGCCCTATTGGTCGGTGACGCGCTATCACGACATCATGCATGTCGATACCAACCACGCGGTCTTCTCGTCGGACGTCAGCAATGGCGGAATCATGATCCGCGACGTGCCGCCGGGCTATGAGTGGCCGAGCTTCATCGCGATGGACGAGCCCCGCCATGGCGAGCAGCGCAAGACCGTGCAGCCGATGTTCACGCCGGACCATCTCGACGAGATGGCGGTGCTGATCCGGCAGCGCTCGGCCAAGGTGCTGGATTCGCTGCCGCGCAACGAGACCTTCAACTGGGTCGAGAAGGTCTCGATCGAGCTGACGACACAGATGCTGGCGACCCTGTTCGACTTCCCGTTCGAGGAGCGCCGCAAGCTGACGCGCTGGTCGGATGTCTCCACCGCCCTGCCCAAGAGCGGCATCGTTTCGTCGGAGGAGGAGCGCCGCCGCGAGCTCGGCGAATGCGCCGAGACCTTCGGCCGGATGTGGAAGGCGCGTCAGGCCGAGCCCGGCCGCGACCTGATCTCGATGATGGCGCACAGCGAGGCGACGCGGCACATGACGCCGGACAATCTGATGGGCAACCTGATCCTGCTCATCGTCGGCGGCAACGACACCACCCGCAATACGATGACGGCATCGGTGCTGGCGTTGAACGAGAACCCGGCCGAGTATCAGAAGCTGCGCGACAATCCGGCGCTGATCGAGACCATGGTGCCCGAGGTGATCCGCTGGCAGACGCCGCTCGCCCACATGCGCCGCACCGCGCTGGTCGATACCGAGCTCGGCGGGAAGACGATCAAGAAGGGGGACCGCGTCGTGATGTGGTACGTCTCGGGCAACCGCGACGGGGAGGTGATCGAGAACCCCGACGCCTTCATCATCGACCGCAAGCGGCCGCGCATTCATCTCTCATTCGGCTTCGGCATCCACCGCTGCGTCGGCATGCGACTCGCCGAGTTGCAGCTGCGCATCGTCTGGCAAGAGATCCTCAAGCGTTTCGACCGCATCGAGGTCGTGGGCGAGCCGAAGCGGGTCTATTCCAGCTTCGTCCGCGGCTATGAATCGCTGCCGGTGCGGATCCCGGGGTGAGTTCCTGTTGCTCCCGCCACTCCACATGACGATCGCGTGGTCGGCCGCATGGGGCCTCATGGTTCGAGACGCGCCGCGAGCGGCGCTCCTCACCATGAGGGTGAGGAGCCGCGCAGCGGCGTCTCGAACCATGAGGCCTCCCAAGCCGGACCACGAGGCCCTAGGCTGCCTATGAGAATCCGGCATGGCGGGTTGAACGAGATTCAATGGGCTTCGACGGTCGTTTCTGGCTAAATCATCCGCTGCACCATCGGTGCTCATGAACCTCAGGACGCCATGGCCGCTTCCGACACGCCCACCACCGACTGGCCGCTCGCCATCTACGAGGCGCTGAAGGCGGCCGACGTCCGTCAGCTGTGCTACGTCCCCGACGCCGGCCATTCCCGCCTGATCGGCCTCGCCCATGACGATCCCGCGATCGCCACCACGGTCCTGACCACCGAAGAGGAAGGTGTCGCGCTCTCCGCCGGCGCCTGGCTCGGCGGGCAGCGCGCAGTGCTGCTGATGCAGTCGAGCGGCGTCGGCAATTGCGTCAACATGCTGTCGTTGCTTCAGAGCTGCCGCTTCCCGTTCCTCGCCTTCGTGACGATGCGCGGCGAGTGGGCCGAGTTCAATCCGTGGCAGGTGCCGATGGGCAAGGCGACGCAGGCGGCCTTCGAGATCATGGGCGTCACGGTGTTCCGGCTGGAACGTCCCGAAGACGCCGGCGAGATGGCGGCCGCTGCAGCGAGGCTCGCGTTCGACAGCGATCAGCCGATCGCGGTGCTGATCTCCCAGCGCATGATCGGCGCCAAGAAGTGGACGGAGGCGAAGTGATGGGAGCACCGCTCGACCGCCGCACCGCCGTCAAGGCGCTGCTGCAGAACCGTGGCGACCTGCTGGTCGTCAGCGGCCTCGGCTCATCGTCCTACGACGTGTTCGCCGCGGGCGATCACGACGCCAACTTCTATCTCTGGGGCGCGATGGGCGGCGCGGCCATGATCGGCCTGGGTCTCGCACTGGCGCAGCCATCGCGCCCGGTCGTCGTCATCACCGGCGACGGCGAACAACTGATGGGGCTCGGCAGCCTCGCGACTGCAGCCGCGAAGAAGCCCAAGAATCTCTCGATCGTCGTGCTCGACAACGCCCATTTCGGCGAGACCGGGATGCAGATGAGCCATTCCGGGCTCGGCGCAAATCTCGAGCTGATCGCGACCGGAGCCGGCTTTCCCTCCGTCAGCACGCTCGAGGACAGCGCGGCGCTCGACGCCTTCCGGCCAAAGCTGCACGCGTTCTCCGGGCCGCACTTCGCCCGCGTCGCGATCTCGACCGATCACGTTGACCGCGCGCTGCCCGCACGCGACGGTGTCTTCCTCAAAAACCGTTTCCGCGGTCATCTCGGATTTCCCGTCAGCTAGAACGTCGCCGCAGGCGGCCTGCTCTGTCGCTCCGGCAAGGCTGCTCGGCTGCAACGCTGGCATTCCAAGCTTGCCAAGCGTGACCCGCTTGGTCATAGGCTATCAGGAAACAAGTCCAGGGAGAGAGCCCAGGCCGCGTCACGGCGGCCGGCGGAGCAACACATGACAGACCAGCATCAGCACGACGATTACGCCGATATCCGCGACGCGGTGGCCAAGCTGTGCGCGCAGTTCCCTGGTGAATATTGGCGCAAGCTCGATCGCGAGATGGCCTATCCCTCGGCCTTCGTCGATGCGCTGACCGAGGCGGGCTATCTCTCCGTGCTGATTCCCGAGGAATATGGCGGCGCGGGATTGAAGCTGTCGGCCGCTGCGGCGATCCTCGAGGAGATCCAGCGTGCCGGCTGCAATGGCGGCGGTTGTCACGCCCAGATGTACACGATGGGCACGGTGCTGCGCCACGGCTCCGCCGAGCAGAAGGCGAAGTGGCTGCCGAAGGTCGCCAGCGGCGAGTTGCGGCTGCAGGCTTTCGGCGTCACCGAACCCACTTCGGGCACCGACACGACGTCGCTGAAGACGGTCGCGAAGCGCGACGGCGACAGCTATGTCGTCAACGGCCAGAAGATCTGGACCAGCCGCGCGGAGCATTCCGACCTGATGATCCTGCTCGCGCGCACTACGCCGAAAGAGCAGGCGCAGAAGCGCACCGATGGTCTCTCCGTCTTCATCGTCGACATGCGCGAGGCCAAGAAGGCCGGGCTCACCATCCGCCCGATCCGGACGATGATGAACCACGCCACGACGGAAGTGTTCTTCACCGACATGCGGGTGCCGGCGGAGAACCTGATCGGCGAGGAAGGCAAGGGCTTCCGCTATATCCTCTCCGGCATGAACGCCGAGCGCATCCTGATCGCGGCCGAATGCGTCGGCGACGCCAAATGGTTCATCGCGAAAGCCACCGCCTATGCCAAGGAGCGCGTCGTGTTCGGCCGCCCGATCGGCCAGAACCAAGGCATCCAGTTCCCGATCGCCAAGGCCTATGCGTCGATGCGGGCCGCGGAGCTGATGGTCAAGGAGGCCACGCGCAAATACGAGGCCGGGCTCGACTGCGGCGCCGAGGCCAATATGGCCAAGATGCTCGCGGCCGATGCGTCGTTCGAGGCGGCCAATGCCTGCATCCAGACCCATGGCGGCTTCGGCTTCGCCGAGGAATACGACGTGGAGCGCAAATTCCGCGAGACGCGGCTGTATCAGGTGGCGCCGATCTCGACCAACCTCATTCTCTCCTACGTCGCCGAGCACGTGCTCGGCATGCCGCGCTCGTATTGAGGTCGGGCCATGCTGCCGCTTGAAGGGATCATTGTCGTCGCCGTCGAGCAGGCGGTGGCCGCGCCGTTCTGCTCGTCGCGTCTCGCCGATGCCGGCGCTCACGTGATCAAGATCGAGCGGCCCGAGGGCGATTTCGCCCGCGGCTACGACGCCGCCGCCAAGGGTCAGAGCAGCTATTTCGTGTGGCTCAACCGCGGCAAGGATTCCGTCGTCGTCGACCTTTCAAGACCGGAAGGTCGCGCCGAGCTGGAGAAGCTGATCGCCGGCGCCGACGTGCTGCTGCAGAACCTGAAGCCCGGCTCGATGGACAGAATGGGCTTTGCCCGCGAGCGGCTGCGCAAGGACTATCCGAAGCTGATCTGCTGCACCATCACCGGCTATGGCGACTCCGGTCCCTACGCCGATCGCAAGGCTTATGACCTGTTGATCCAGGCCGAGAGCGGGCTGGCCTCGATCACCGGCGGGCCGGACGGCCCCTCCCGCGTCGGCATGTCGATCGTCGACGTCGCGACCGGCGCGACGGCGCATGCCGCGATCCTGGAGGCGCTGATCAGGCGCGGCCGCACTGGCGAAGGCGCCGACATCAGGATCTCGATGTTCGACGTGATGGCCGACTGGCTCACCGTGCCGCTGCTCAACGCGGAAGCCGGCAATGCGCCGAAGCGCATCGGCCTCGCCCACCCCTCGATCGCGCCCTATGGCGTGTTCACCTCGAAGGACGGCAAGGACATCCTGATCTCGATCCAGAGCGAGCGCGAGTGGAAGACGCTGTGCGCCAAGGTGCTGGACCAGCCCACATTGCCGGACGATCCGCGCTTCGCCAACATGGTCGAGCGCGTGCGCAACCGTGCGCTGACCGACGGCATCGTCGCGGAGCGCTTCGCGGCGCTGTCGCGCGACGAGCTGCTGGCGAAGCTCGCCGCCGCTGATATCGCCTTTGCCGAGGTCAACAGCATGGCCGACCTCGCGGTTCATCCGCATCTGCGGCGGATCGAGGTGAACACGCCGAACGGCGTCGTCAGCTATCCCGCACCGGCGGCGATCGTGGTCGGCGACGACAGGTGTTACGGCGCCGTGCCCGCGATCGGCGAGGCGGCCTCGCCGCATCAGCGAAAGGGATGATCATGACGGACACGCTCGATCTCGATCACCTCCGGCAATGGGTCGGCCGCAGCGCCGAGGCCACCGACCTCGTCACCCCGCAGCTCACCAAGGGGCTGCGCGCGACGCTGTTCCAGGAGATCGGCGAACCGACAACCGGCGACATCGCGCCCTACACCGTGCACTGGTGTTTGGGCCAGCCGGTGTTTCCGCACGATCAGCTCGGCCCCGACGGCCATCCGACCCGCGGCGGCTTCCTGCCGCCGGTACCCTTGCCGCGCCGCATGTGGGCGGGCGGCGAGGTGCAGTTCATCGATCCCTTGCGCGTCGGCGATGTCGCGACGCGCCTTTCGACCATCACCGACGTCACCCTGAAGAGCGGCTCGACCGGCCAGCTCTGCTTCGTGTCGGTGGAGCATGTCGTATCGACGCCGCGCGGCGTCGCGATCCGCGAGCGCCAGGACATCGTCTATCGCGACATGGGCGGCGCGCAGGCTGCGCCGGCAAAAGCGCCGCCGCCTCCGCCGGTCGCGCAGCACAGCGAGACGCGTGTCTCCGATGCCGTGCTGCTGTTTCGCTATTCCGCCCTGACCTTCAACGGCCATCGCATCCATTACGACCGCGACTACGTCACCAGGGTCGAAGGCTATCCGGGCCTGATCTTCCACGGACCTTTGCAGGCCGCGCTGCTGGTCGAGTTCGCCGCCAGACTCAAGGGCAAGCCGCCGGCCAAGTTCGCCTATCGCGGCGTGCAGCCATTGTTCGAGGGCAGCGCGTTCTCGGTGAATGCGAATGACAAGGATGGCGGCCTGGAGCTGTGGACCGCCAACGCCGAGCGGCAGCCGACGATGAAGGGCATCGCGAATTGGTGACATAGACTCTGTCGTTCCGGGGCGGTGCGTCGCGACAGAATGGCGAAGCCATTTTGGCGCAGAGCATCGAACCCGGAACCTCGAGGTGAGGGAGAAGAACCGCTCGAGATTTCCGGGTTCGATGCTTCGCATCGCCCCGGAATGACGACCCACAAAAGCACCCGAGGGAACGCCTTTGGCCAAAACAACGAAAACAACAACCAAACCCGTCACCGTCAAGCAGGCCACCTTCGAGCTGCTGCGCGCCTTCGGCATCAAAAAGGTGTTCGGCAATCCCGGTTCGACCGAGCTGCCGTTCCTCAGCGACTGGCCCGAGGACATCGACTACGTGCTCGGCCTGCAGGAGGCTTCCGTCGTCGGCATGGCCGACGGCTATGCTCAGGCGACGCGCAATGCCGGCTTCGTCAACCTGCATTCCGCGGCCGGCGTCGGCAACGCGCTCGGCAACATCTACACCGCGCACCGCAACCAGACGCCGCTGGTCATCACCGCCGGCCAGCAGGCGCGCTCGATCCTACCGCTGCAGGCCTTTCTCTATGCCGAACGCCCGTCCGAATTCCCGCGCCCTTACGTCAAATACAGCGTCGAGCCGGCGCGGCCCGAGGACGTGCCGGGCGCGATCGCCCGCGCCTACTACAGCGCGATGCAGCCGCCTTGCGGGCCGACCTTCGTCTCGATCCCGATCGACGACTGGATGCATCCGGCGCAGCCGATCACCGCGCGCAAGGTGAGCCGCGAGCTCGGCCCCGATCGCGCCGCCATGGACGAACTGGTGAGCGCACTTGCCGCCGCGAAGAATCCCGCGCTCGTGGTCGGCCCCGGCATCGACCGCGCCGGCTGCGTCGAACTGATGGTCGAGGTCGCCGAGAAGGCCAAGGCCGCGGTCTGGGTCAGCCCGTTCTCGGCGCGCTGCTCGTTTCCCGAGCGCCATCCGCAATTCCAGGGCTTTCTGCACGCCTCGCCCGGACAATTGTCCGACGCCCTGAAACCGCACGACCTCGTCGTCGTGATCGGCGCGCCGGTGTTCACCTTCCATGTCGAGGGCCACGCCGCGATCTTCGACGGCGCCACCACGCTTTATCAGGTCACCGACGACGCCGAAGGCGCCGCGGTGCCGCCGGTCGGCACCAGCATCATCGCCACGATGCGGCCGGCGCTGTCGCTGCTGCTGGAGCTGCTGCCGGAGACCGGGCGCGCGGCGCCGAAGGGCCGCGTGCTACCCGACGCGCCGAAGCCATCCGATCCGATTCCGGTCGACTATCTCCTGCACACGCTGGCGCAGGCGCTGCCGGCGGGCAGCGCCGTGGTCGAGGAGATCCCCTCGCACCGGCCGGTGATGCACAAGTACATGCCAATGCCCGGCGCGGAGTCGTTCTACACGATGGCGAGCGGCGGGCTCGGCTACAGCCTGCCGGCGGCGGTCGGCATGGCGCTGGGCCGTCGCACCGGCCGCACGGTGTGCCTGATCGGCGACGGCTCGGCGATGTATTCGCTGCAGGCGCTGTGGACCGCCACGCAGCGCAGGCTGCCGCTGACGGTCGTCGTCATCAACAATTCCGGCTATGGCGCGATGCGCTCGTTCAGCCAGGTCATGCAGGTGCGCAACGTGCCCGGGCTCGAGCTGCCCGGCCTCGATTTCGTCAAGCTCGCGGAAGGCATGGGCTGCGACGCAGTGCGCGTGAACCATGCCGCCGATCTCGCCGGTACGCTGACGCGAGCCCTCGCCCATGCCGGCACGAGCCTCGTCGAGGTGATGGTCGACGCCGCGGTCCCGCTGCTCTACGCCCAGAAGGGCTGAGCCGCCGTTCGCACAGCGGACGACTTTCACGGCATATGCGACAATGCGTCGCATCTTCAATGGCGGCGGCATAGCTCGCCGCGAAATGCTCATCGGCCCGCCGCAACCGTGCAACCGGCGTTCCGACTGCAACCGTTTGTTTCAAAAGCTTTCTGTTCCCCTGCGCCATCTCGTCGCGGCCGGCTTGCCGCAAACATCGCGAAATCCTGCCGTCAGCTTGCAGGCAGACGCCTTGCTGCTTGCAAGGTCCGACCATTCTGCAAGCCAAAATCATTTTCAAAAGGTTCCATCATCCAATCCAGCGTACCAAGGGAGTTGAGCTGATGGCGGATAAGAAGAATCTTCAAACCGCGGCGTCGAGGACCGATCTCTATCGCCATGTCAGCGTGCTGGCCCTGATGTCCGCTCTGGCGGTGACGGCGCTGCCGCATCAGGCCCATGCGCAGGCCATGACCACCGCCCTTGCCACCTCGGCCACCACCAACGCCGCCGCGAAGGCGGCGCAGGAGGCGGCGGCGAAGGCCGCAGCCCAGGCAGCCGCCAAGGCGGCCCAGGATGCCGCTGCCAAGGCTGCAGCCGCTGCCGCCGCCAAGGCCGCGCAGGACGCCGCCGCCAAGGCTGCGGCAAACGCTGCGGCAAACGCTGCCGCCAAGGCTGCAGCGAACGCTGCCGCGAAGGCGGCGACCGACGCGGCAGCGAAGGCCGCAGCCAGCGCCGCTGCGAAGGCCGCGGCCGGCGCCGCCGCCAAGGCTGCGAACACCGCTGCGACCACGGCAGCCACCACCGCCGCGGCGACCGCGGCGAGCACCACCACCAAGACGGCGGCCGTAACGACCGGCACGGCTGCGGCCAAGCCCGTCGCTGCCGCCGCCACGGCCGCGACGACCGCCGCCAAGCCCGCCGCTGCCGCCACCGCCGCAACGACGACGACCGGTATGGCCAAGACCGCAGCCGCGACCAGCACCACGACGAGCGCGGCGAAGCCGGCCGCTGCGGCCGCCGCGGCAGCGACCACCACCGTCGCGGTCGCCAAGGCCACCGCGACACCCGCAGCCGCAGCGACGCCGGCCAAGGCGGCTGCCGCGGCGTCGAGCAGCACCGATGCCGTCGCCAAGGCCAACGCAGCGGCCGCGGCCGCCGCGCAGACCGCCGCCGCCGCCGAGGCGCAGGTCGCTGCCGACCGCAAGGCTATCGACGTCGCGCGTCAGGCCGAGCAGAACGCACGCGGCGCCGCGATCGAGGCCCAGGAGCAGGCCGAGAAGAACCCGACCGCCGCCAACCAGGCCGCGGCGACCGCGAACGCTGCGAAGCTGACGGCAGCCTCGGCCGCGCTGCAGGCCGCGTTCCAGAAGCTCGACAAGGACATCGACGTCTCCAACGAGGCCAAGGAAGCCGCCAACGCCGCCAAGGACACCGCGCGCGAGACGGCCGAGGCCGCCGGCAAGGCGGCCCAGCAGGCCGGCCAGGCGGCCGGCAACGCCAACAATGGCGGCAATGCCAACAATGGCGGAGCGGCGGCCGGCAACGGCAACAACAACAATAACAACAACCAGCAGAACCAGGCGGCCCAGGAAGCCGCCGAGCAGGCCGCGCTGCAGGCGGCGTTGAAGACCGGCGAGCAGGCACGCGCGGTCGCCCAGCAGAAGACCCAGGCCGCGCAGGCGGCTGCGACCCAGAACCAGAAGACGGTCGAGGCCGCGCTGAACCAGAAGATCGGCACGATCGATGCGACGGTGGAAGCGGCCGAGCAGAAGGTGAACGCCGACCGGCAGGCGCTGGAGCAGGCGCGTCAGGCCGCGCAGCAGGCCAAGCAGGACGCACAGGAGGCCGCCGAGGTCCTCGAACGCGCCAACAATGCGGCCAACCAGGCCGCACTGGCGGCGGCCCAGGCCAAGGCGCAGACCACCGCCAACGCCTTCAACCAGGCCAATGCGACGCTGAATGCCGACAATCAGGCCCTGACCCAGGCCCGCGAGACCGGCGAGCAGCAGGAGCAGGCGCTGCGGGCCGCGGCTCAGCAGCAGATCCAGGCCGGCTACACCGCCGCCCAGCAGGCCACCCAGGCTGCCTGGGCCGAGGCGCAGCAGATCGGCAACGCTGCGCTGGCCGCGCTCGAACAGTGAGACCGCTGCGCTCCGCGCCGCCTGTCGGCTTACGCCGGGCGGCGCGGACACGGATAACGATAACAAGACCATCACCAGCCGCATGCCGAACCAATCCGGGACGACCCACGCGTCGGCGACCTGACCTCATCCCGCCGCGTGAGACGCCCGGGTCCCCCCACCCGACCGGCATGCATTGCCTTCAAGCCCCGTCCCCTGCGGGGCTTTTCTTTTGCGCGCGACAGACCAGCCGGTTGTGGTCGATGCAGACCAGCCGCGTCGTTCGCAATCCGGTCAGACATCCGTCGCGGCGTCTGGATCCCCGTCGGCGTCGCACCCGCGCTGTCGCGCGGCTTGCCCGGGACGACGGCGGAGATGCAGGGCGGCGAAGGTGCGCCACCGGACCCGGCCGCTGCTCAATATTGGAATCGCACGCCGACGACGCCGACCACCGTCATGAAGTTGTTGAGAGCGATGTTGGAGCGGGTCCATTCGGTCCGGACCTCGCTCTTGAGCTGAACGTTGCGGTTCATCTTGTAGGTGCCGCCGGCGGCGACGAACATGCGCTGGTCGACGCGGCCGATGCCGACGAACTGATCCTGGCCGTAGCCGCCGCGCAGCGTGCCGATCAGCCACGGCTCGAACTGATGGTCCATCTGCAGGATCACGTCGCGCGACAGGATGCCCGAGACGTTCATCGCCGGCGTCTCCGAGGCCTGCGAGCGCGCCACCAGCACGAAGGTCGTGGCGTCGGTCGCGGCCCAAGCGAGCGTCGCATCCGCGATCACGCCGTTGATGTTCGGCATCAGCGGCGAGTCCATGCGGCGCGAGAGATAGCCGACCGAGGCCTCGCCGGTCAGCGATCCCATGTTGACGACGGCGCCGCCGCGCGCGGTGATGCCGCTGGAATCGCGGCGCTGGCCGTTGAAGTCGACCTGCAGATCGTGGTTGCGCCGATCGAAGCTCATGTCGACGAACGGCGAGATGTTCGGCGTGAGCACATAGGTGACGCGGACCTGCGCGCCCGGCTGGGTGTAGTTGCGGTCCTGCGTCCGCAACGGCACGTTGGCCAAGATCAGCGCGTCGTTGAACATGACGCGGTCGGCCGATCCCTTGAATGCGATCTCGGCGGGACCGATCTTCTGCAGCACGCCGGCGCTGCCGCCGAACGTCGTGGCGCGCGGCAGCTTGAGCGCGCCCGGAAGCGCCAATGCATCGTTGACGAAACGCGCCTCGCCGGTGATCGCGGTGCCCTCGGTGACGTCGTAGCGCCCTTGCGCCCGCGCCTCGAACGTCGGATGGCTGAGCGAGCGGACGTTGCTGTCCTCGGTGTAGGCGCCGCGGAAATCGGCGTTGAGCTGATGCCGCTCCCATTGCGAGCGGACCGCGACCTCCGTCGCCACGATGGCGACCGGTGAGCCCTGCCCGCCGTTGCGCCGCGTGGGATTGGTGTCATAGCCGGCCTGGATCTCGACGGCCGGTTTCACCAGGAACGACCCGACCGTCACGCCCGTCGGATCATAGGGCTTCGCGTCGGCGGTCACCGGCTGCGGCTTCACCGTATTCAGGTTGCGATCGGGAAGAACGTCGCGGTTGCGCAGCACGGCCGCGGGCTGGGCGGTTGCCACGGTCTCGTCTGGCTTGGCCGGCGGCGCCTCGGCGGCTGCCGCGGGCTTTGCCGCGATCTGCCGCGCAGCCGGTTGCGGCGCGGCGCGTTGAGCGTCTCCTGCCGGCTCGGCCGTGGCCACGCGCGCGCCACGGGCGGGCTGAAACGCGGAGAATCCGAAGCTGCCGACCGGCGCGCCGGGCCTGCCCGGCGCGGCCAGCGACGGCGCACCGGCCTCGCGCACCGGACGCAGCAATGCGCTCACGCCACGCGGGTCCTGGCGCATCATCAGCGTCCGGCTGTCGTTGGTGATCCGCGGAACGTTGTAGTAGATGCTGCGCGCCGTCACGTGACGAAAGAACAGCCGGTCGGCGCGTCCCGGGACGACGTCCGTCGGCTTGGCCTTGATGGTCTGCTGCGCGGACGCGCCGTCCACCACCATCACGGTCAGCAGCAGCACCTCGACGAGCGCGAGCGTGACCCCGCGGTGGGATCGCGTCACCATGAGCCGCTTGGTCCGCACCGCGAACGCGCCGGTCTTGTGTGGTGAATGAGCCTGCAAAGCAATGCCGGGGGTATGCCAATATCACGCGACGAGGTCGGGTCAGGGCGCCGTCGCGATGAATACGCAGCGCATGCACGCGACGAAGCCCCTTGCCTTGGAGATAGCCGGCAAACGTCGGCGGAAGTTTTGCCGAGCTGGGAACATTTCAGGCGAGATTGAGAGCTGTTCGCAACGAGCCGCCGCGGAGCGGCGCCGAAGCATCTTCACGTTCGTAGAAAGCACTAATTAGTTGAAACGGTGACGATCGCTGCGCGGCTTCGCGGAAGCCGGCGAAATTCGGACTTCAGCATGAAGCTGCTTCGACCACGATCGCTCGCGTTCGAGACCGCTCGGCGATCGCGGGCCTTGCGCCATCGGCGACAGCCGACGCCTGTCAGATTCAGGACGCGAGGAAGCCGCCGTCGGCCGCCAGGACGTGGCCGACGACGTAGCACGACGCGTCTCACCGCGATGCAGCTCGGCGCGGTCCCGCACCTGGAAAAATCCAGCGTCAGCCGCATGGTCCGCAAGCTGATCGACAGCGGCGAGTTGCAGGAGGCAATCGATGCCGGCGACGCCCGCATCAAGCCGCTCTGCCTCACGGCCAAGGGGACGGAAGACGCTGGCCACGCTGCACGCCTTCGGCCGCCAGCAGGTCCGCGGCGCCCTGTCGGCCCTGTCGAAGGCCGAGCGGCGCACGGTGCGCGAGGGCCTGTTGCTGTACGCCCGCGCGCTCGAAGCCTGGCGCGCGGCAGAGCAGGACATGCAACCGTCGGAGCCATGAGAGCGCCCGACGAGCAGATTGCGCATACACACCATGACGAAACTGCCCGTCGTGTTGAAATGCCGCAGCACGCGGCCTTGCACCGTCGGGCAAATCAGGACGATCTTTCCGCGCATCCCGCCTCACCACGGAGGGGCGTTGCGCGCGATCGTCACGACACGCGAGGCGGGATGCGATGGCCGTGGCCATGCCGCAGCGTAGCTTGCTACGCGGACGAACGGCGTGGCCGCGGACGTGAAGTCGCAGCGTCCTGACACCCCGATGCTGGTGTTACGTTCGCGATGGCGCTGATGCGCCGCGCGGACAATGGTGGCCAACAGCCCGGCGCACCAGGGAGACTGCGTATAAGCGTGAAGACCATCGCGCAGGGAATGCCGGTGATCGGCTGCACCTGTGGTACCTGCCGCCTGCATTTTTTGCTGCAGGCGGGCCATGGGTGAGGCCTTCACCCGGCATTCCCTGCGCCCTTCGAATCTTGAAGGGACAAGTCAACTGTACAGCTCGGGCATGATGTGCCGCGAGACGGCGCAATGATGTCTATCGATGTCTGATCAAGTCCGCTGCCCATGATGTCCGCACGATCTCTCCTTAGCGTCATTCCGGCGAACGCCGGATCCATACGCCGCGGTCGAAAACCTCGAGCGAGATGGTCGACGCGCGTGGCTCGAACTGCACCCTGGGACTATGAGTCTCCGTGTTCGCGGGGACGACCGCGCAGGGCGTTGAGGCCGTGCGCCGTCACGTCGACTGACGATGGTCGCAGACCTACTTCCCGAACTCCTCGCGCATCCTTGCCTGGATCTTGGCCATGCCGCCGAGCCAGCGGTCGTAATTCTCGGTCTTCTTGCGCATGTAGCCGAGGACCTGCGGATGCGGCAGGATCAGGAAGCTCTCCTCGGCAAGGCCTTTCAGCACGTCCTGCGCGACCTGCTCCGGGCTCAGATCGCCGTCGCCGGATTGCGGGCCCTTCGGAATCGATCGCAGCATGTCGGTGTCGACGCCCTGCGGGCACAGGATCGAGACCTTGATGTTGTCGGCCTTGTGCGAGATCGCGAGATTCTCCGCAAATCCCACCGCGGCATGCTTGGTGGTGGAGTAAGGCGCGCTGCCGACCTGCGACAGCAGGCCGGCCGCGGAGATCGTGTTGAGGAAATAGCCGCCGCCGCGCGCCTTGTAGCGCGGGATCAGATGCCGCGCCGCGTAGACATGCGCCATCACGTGAATGGCCCAACTGCGCGCCCACGGCTCGTCGGAGGTGCCGCCGACATTGACCGACAGCGGGTCGAAGCCGCCGCCAATGCCGGCATTGGAGCAGAACAGCGCAATGGGCCCGAACTGCCGCTCGGTTTCCTCGATCACGTGCCGGATGTCGGCCTCCTGGGAGACGTCGCATCTGAAGGCGGCGCCGCTGATGCCATCAGCGACGGCCTTGGCGCCGGCTTCGTCGAGATCGGCTACGATCACCTTGGCCGCACCGGCGGCCGCGAAGGCCTCGCACAGCGCCTTGCCGATGCCGCGGGCTCCGCCGGTGACCACAACAATCTTGCCGGTCACCTGCATGCAAAGCCCTCCTCGTGGAATTTTCTAGGTCAAGACCAGGTCGAGCACTGCGGTATAATGAAAGCCGGCGCCCAGCAACACGAAACCATGCCAGATCGCGTTCTGGAAGCGCAAGCGCCGCCACGAGTGGAAGATGACGCCGAGGCTGTAGAGGATGCCGCCTGTGAGCACGAAGGCCAGGACCGAGGGCGGCATCACCGAGATCACCCGGTCGTACATCATGACGCCGCTCCAGCCGAGCGCGAGATACAGCCCGATCGAGAGCGCGTCGAAGCGGCCCGGCCAGCGCAGCTTCAGCACGATTCCGAAGATGGCGACGCCCCAGACCCCGAGCAGCAGCGCGGCCGAGAACACCGTATCCTTCAGGGCGGCGATGAACGGCGTATAGGTGGCTGCGATCAGCACGTAGATGGCGGAGTGGTCGAAGCGGCGCAGCACCCATTTGGTCGGCGACACCGGCCACAGATTATAGGTTGCCGACAGCGTCAGCATCGAGAGCAGTCCCGCGACGTAGATCGACACCACCACGATGTCGACGGCGCTGGCATAGATCGAGGTCAGCACGACGAGCACGGTTGCGGCGACCAGCCCCGCGGCGATGCCGACGACGTGGACGACGCCGTCCGCGATCATCTCGACCTTGTCGTAGTTCCAACGCATCGCGCCGGTGGCGGCATGGACGGAGGTCGAGGCGAGCTGCTTCAGTTGAAATACGGTCATGTCAGAACCTGGTGCCGGTTTTCCGGGACAATTGTGCCGGAAGGATTATGGTTTCCAGTGGTCAACGTTCCGTTCAAAGTCTGGTTCTATCCGGAAACGGGCCGGAATTGTGAGCTTGAATCCGGCGTTTTGCATCGCCACCTGTCAAAAATCGCTCACGCCCTTTTCAACTGGCGAATTCCCCTCCTCCCATGGTGACCTTTTCCGAACTCGTCGAGGAAGCGCGGCTCTCGGCCCGTGCCCTGCTCGATTATGGCGAGAGCTTCCTCAACCCGACCGTCCGCCTTGGCGTCACCGGGCTGTCGCGGGCCGGTAAGACCGTGTTCATCACGGCGCTGATCCACGACCTCGTTCGCGGCGGGCGCATGCCGGTGTTCGAGGCCTTGGCATCGGGCCGCATCGCCCGCGCATATCTGACGCCGCAACCCGACGACGGCGTGCCGCGCTTTGCCTATGAGAGCCATATGCGGGCGCTGGTCACCGAGCGACGCTGGCCGAGCTCGACCGTCGACATCAGCGAGCTCAGGCTGGTGATCGAATTCCAGCGCGCCAATGGCGCCGAGCGGACGCTCACGCTCGACATCGTCGACTATCCCGGCGAATGGCTGCTCGACCTGCCGCTGCTGAACAAGAGCTATGAGCAGTGGGCGCGGGAAAGCCTCGCGCTGTCGCGCAGCGAGCCGCGCGCGCATGTCGCCAAGGACTGGCACGCGCATCTTGCGACGCTCGCCCCCGAAGGCCGCGAGGACGAGTCGGCGACACTCGAGGCCGCACGCCTGTTCACCGACTACTTGCGTGCCTGCCGCGACGAGCGCTTCGCCATGAGCCTGCTGCCGCCCGGCCGCTTCCTGATGCCGGGGAATCTCGCGGGCTCGCCGGCGCTGACCTTCGCGCCGCTCGATGTCCCGGCCGACGGCCAGGCGCCGGCCGGCTCGCTATGGGCGATGATGGCGCGCCGCTACGAGTCCTACAAGGACATCGTTGTCAGGCCGTTCTTTCGCGACCATTTCGCCCGGCTCGATCGCCAGATCGTGCTGGTCGACGCGCTGGCGGCGTTCAATGCGGGCCCCGAGGCGCTGCACGATCTCGAGGCCGCGCTGACCGGCATTCTCGATTGCTTCCGCGTCGGACGCGGAAACATGCTGACGGCGCTGTTTCGGCCGCGCATCGACCGCATCCTGTTCGCGGCGACCAAGGCCGACCATCTGCATCACACCAGCCACGACCGGCTCGAAGCCGTGCTGCGGCGCGCGGTCAACCGCGCGGTGGCCCGAGCCGAGAGCACGGGCGCCGCAATCGACGTGGTGGCGCTGGCCGCCGTCAGGGCGACGCGCGAGGCGCTGGTCGCCCGCGGCCGCGACAAGCTGCCGTCGCTGCTCGGCACGCCGGCGGCCGGCGAAAGCGCCAATGGCGAGATCTTCGACGGCGACACCGAGGTGGCAACCTTTCCGGGCGAGCTGCCGGCCGATGCGGAGGAGCTGTTCAAGGGCGGCGCCTATCGCGGCCTGTCGAGCGCTGCCGCCGACGGCACCGACTTCCGCTTTCTTCGCTTCCGTCCGCCTTTGCTGGCCCTCGATCCTAGCGGCGAGCCCGCTTTGCCCCATATCCGCATGGACCGCGCCCTTCAGTTCCTGATCGGAGACCGGCTGCAATGAGCGAACGCGCCAAGCATCGTCGTCCCCAGACCTTCCGGCTCGATGATCCCGACGTCGTCGTGGTCGATGCCGAAGAGGCCGTCCGGCCGGGCCGCGGCACCATCCAGATCACGCCAGAGGCTGATCCGGCGCAAATGCCGGTGCCGGTCGAGACCGTCCTGCCGGCGCGGCGCAGCTTCGGCTGGGGCGCACTTTTCTGGGGCTCGGTCGCAGGCCTCGTCCTGCTCGGCCTCGGCCTCGGCGTCGTCAGACTGATCGAGGATCTGTTCGCACGCAGCGAGGCCCTCGGCTATGTCGGCGCGGGGTTCGCGGCCGCAGCCGCGATCGCATTGGCGGCCGTCATTGCCCGAGAGACTTACGGGCTGGTGCGTCTCGCCACCATCGAGAAGCTGCACCAGCGCGCGGCCGCGGTGCTGCTGTCCGACGATCGCGCCGAGAGCCGCGAAGTGGTCGCCGAGCTGTTGCGGATCGCACATGCCAATCCCCGCCTGGCGCGTCCGCGTGCCGCGCTCGCCGGCCACGCCGACGACATCATCGACGGCGGCGACATGATCAAGCTTGCCGAGCGCGAGCTGATGACGCCACTCGACAGCGAGGCGCGGCGTCTGGTGTCGGTTGCGGCGCAACGGGTTTCCGTGGTCACGGCCGTGAGCCCGCGCGCGCTGATCGACGTGCTGTTCGTCTTCGTGGCAAGCTTGCGGATGATCCGGCAGCTCGCGCGGCTCTATGGCGGCCGTCCCGGCGCGCTTGGCATGATCAGCCTATTGCGCCACGTCGTCGCGCATCTCGCCATCACCGGCGGCATGGCCGCGAGCGACAGCCTGATCCAGCAGGTGCTGGGCCATGGCATCGCGGCAAAACTGTCGCAGCGGCTCGGCGAAGGCGTGCTCAACGGACTGCTCACGGCGCGGCTCGGCCTCGCGGCCATCGACGTGACGCGGCCGATGCCGTTCGCCGCGCTGCCGCGGCCGGCGCTGGCGGATCTCGCCAAGGATCTGCTGCGCAAGCAGGACGACCAGTAATGAGGCTCAGGCCCGCGGCGTGGAATCGAGGACGCCGGCGAGCCAGCGCCATTGGTACAATGGCGAGTCCGGTGGCGGCGCCAGTTCGGGAGTCCAGCCCGTCAGCCTGCCGAACGCGTAACTGTCCATGACGCGGCCGCGCCAGCTCCGCTCGACGTGTCCGAGCGGCTCGCGGTGCGCGGTCGTGTCCGCCAGCAGCGGGCCGGTATTGTTCGGCTCGCGCACGACATAGAGGCCGGCATGTCCTGCGATCAGGTCCATGCCAGGATCACGGAAGCCGATGAAGCGGGCCCGCTCGTTGATCTGGAGCACCGGCACGCGGCCGCGAAAGAACCACCGCATCATCGCATAGGTGCGATAGTCGGAGGTCGCGATCCAGGTCGCGCCGGTCTTTTGCAGCTCCTGCTCGACCCGCGCCGCCACCTGCTGATAGCCCGCCTCGGCGCCGATCGGATCGGCCCGCCCGAGAAAATTCCACGGCGCAACGACGTAGTAGAGAAAGATCAGGACCACCATGGCAATGCCGCTGACGACGGCGATCCGCGCCCAGCGCACGGTCGATCGGACGAACCAGGCGGACGCGCCGTCCTGCGGCAGCTTGACGATGTTGATCGCGACCGCCGCAAACCCGATCGGCCACATGAACATCGGCCAGGTGTCGCCGATCCGCAAGGTGAACGATTTCCAGAGGAAGTAGAGAAACGGCACCAGCACCGCCGTCGACAGCAGGATGGCGACCGGCTCACGCGTGCGGTAGCCGCGCCAGGCCGTGAAACTCAGCGCCGACAATGTGACCGGCAGCAGGACGAAGCCGACCTGTCCGAACTGCAATCCGAGATAATCGCCAAGCGTCCGCAACGAAAACTCATGCGGCGCGGTGGCGCGAACGAACTGGAAGCGGAACGAGGCCCAGTCGTGCTGCGCGTTCCAGATCAGCACCGGCGAGAACAGGGCCAGCGCAATCAGTGCTCCGCACCATGGATAGGGACTGAGAAGCCAGCGGCTGCGCCATGCCGGAACGAGCAGGAACGCCGCCACGCCCGGCAGCAGCATGACCACCGTGAATTTGGACAACAGCGCCAGTCCGCCGAACAGTCCGGCGGCGAGCCACCAGCGTTCATCGCCGCTCTCGGCGAGGCGCACCAGCGCCCAGATCACCGCGAGTGCAAACGGGATCGCCGCGACGTCCGGCGCCACCTTGGCCATCAGCAGGCCATAGTAGAGCGCTGCCTCGGGCAGCAGCACCGCGAGGATCACGGCCCGCATATCGTGAGTGGTACGGCGAACGATGTCGGCGAGCAGGAGCTGCGTCACCCCCATCGCGAGGATGCCGGCAAAGCGAACGCCGAGATTGGTATCGCCGAACAGGGCAGTGCCCAGCCGGATGAACCAGGCGATCATGGGCGGATGATCGAGGAAGCAGAGCTGCAGCTCCTTCGACCAGGTCCAGTAATAGGCCTCGTCGGTGCGCAGATCGAGCGTCCCGGCATAGACGATGCGGATGATCGTCATGCTTGCGATCACGGCCGCAGCCATCAGCCACGCAGCGCGCGTGGATCGAGACTTTGGGCTGTCGATGCCTGGGGAAATGGCCGTCACGCGGTGCTTTTCCCCGACTCCGCCGGGCGAGTCAACGTTCGCGCGCAGCTCGCGCCGCCGGATGACCGCCGCCACCAGCCCTCTAGGACAACAGGGAATAAATCTCTAGCATTGCGGCTCCAGATCATACGGACCACATGACCATTTCGATTTACCATCGTTTGCGGTCGACCTGTCGCGGCATCGGTGTGCGGCAGGTGCGGCTGATCTGCGGCTTCATACTCTTCAGCTACTTGCTCAGTCATTTTTTCAACCATGCGCTCGGCAACATCTCGCTGCAGGCGCTCGCCGAGGGCGTGTCCTATCATGTGGCGTTCTGGCAGTTTCTTCCGATCGCCGTGCTGTTCTATGCGGCCGCTCTTACCCATGGCGGGCTCGGCGTGTGGGCGCTTTATCAGCGCCGGCAATTCAGCCGCAACACGATGGAGCCGCTGCAACTGCTGCTCGGCCTAAGCATTCCGGCGCTGATCTTCAGCCACATCGCCGGCGTCCGCATCGGACAGACCCTGTACGGACAGGAGAAGCTGTACCCGCAGGTCCTGTACTCGTATTGGACCGGCCCGTCCTGGCGGATCTGGTTGATGTCGGCAGCCCTGCTGACGTCATGGACGCATGGCTGCATCGGGCTGCACTTCTGGCTGCGGCTCAAGCCGTTCTACAAGCGCGCGGCGCCGTGGCTGCTCGCCTGCGCCGTGCTGCTCCCGGCGCTGGCGCTGCTCGGCTTCTATCGTGGGGGCCGAGACGTCATCGCCGCCAACGCAACACCGCAGTGGCGCGCCGAAAATCTTTCGTTGAGGCAGACCGGCACGCCATCTGAACAGGCGGTGCTGGAGACCATCATGAACGGCTTCCTGATCGGCTATGGCGGCCTGATCGGCTTGGCGCTCGCCGCGCGCGGCGTGCGAGCAGTCCATGAGCGACGTGGCGGCATGGTCACGCTATCCTACAACAATGGCCGCTCCATCCGGGTGCCAAAGGGTTTGTCCGTGCTCGAGGCCAGTCTGCGCAACAACGTACCGCATGCCAGCATGTGCGGCGGCCGCGCACGTTGCTCGACCTGCCGCATCAGGGTGATCGGAGATCCCGGCGCGCTGCCGCCGCCCTCGCCTCGCGAGGCCTTCGTGCTCGCGCAGATCGGCGCGGCGGACCCGTCGGTCAGGCTGGCCTGCCAGTTGCGCCCCACCGGCGATCTTTCATTCTTCCAACTGTTCATGCCGAACCCGACACCCGGCGAGCGCGGCAGCTCGCGCGCCGGAATCGGGCAGGAGCGCTACCTCGTCAGCCTGTTCGTCGACATGCGTGGATCGACCGGCCTCGCTGAGAAACGGCTGCCGTTCGACGTGGTGTTCATCGTCAACCGCTTCCTCAGCGCCGTCTCCCAGGCCGTGCTGGCGAATGGCGGGCAGCCCAATCAGTTCGTCGGTGACGGTATGCTCGCGCTGTTCGGACTAGCCACCGATTCACATGTCGCCTGCGGCCAGGCGATCCAGGCGGCGCGTGACATCGCGGCCAATATCGCCGAGCTGAACGCGTTCCTCAGCCATGATCTGCATGACCCGATCCGCTTCGGCATCGGCATTCACGGCGGCGAGGTGATCGTGGGCGAGATCGGTTATCGCGACCACATGGTGTTCACCGCGCTGGGCGACGCCGTCAACGTCGCATCACGACTGCAGGACATGACGAAGACCCTCGGCTGCCAGGTCATCATCTCGGACGAGGTCTACGCGCGGGCGCGACTCGGCTCCGACGTGCTGCCGGAGCGCGAGGTCGAGATTCGCGGCCGCGCCGAGCCGATGCGCGTCAGGACGGCCATGGACGCCGCTGAACTCGCGATGCTCTCGGACGAGGGGACGGCTGCGTGACGAGTTGCGTTGAACCTGTTTGCAGCCTGCGCTGTCATACCGAGAACGGTTGCAGCGGGTCCGCGGTGACTGGCGGAACGGTGGCACTGCGGTCAAAAGCCGCAAAGTCGCCACGATATCGATCATTTCGGGCCAAAACCGCCCGCTGTTTGCGCTATCACGCCTGTCACAACCGCAGTAGTCTCGAATTCCGGGCCTGACGGTTTGCGGGGACCGCGGCTCGTACTCGGATTGGTCCCGCGGAGGCGACGTATGGCTAAAGGTACGGTCAAGTGGTTCAACCCGACCAAGGGCTATGGCTTCATCCAGCCCGCGGCCGGGGGCAAGGACATTTTCGTTCACATCTCCGCAGTGCAGAAGGCCGGGCTGGCGACCCTCAACGAGGGCCAGACCATCGAGTACGACGAGATTGCCAACCGCGGCAGGAGTTCGGCCGAGAACCTGAAAGTGTAGCGGATCAATTGGCGCGCCATTCCGCCTCGCGGCTTTTCGGCGCGATCGTTTCCCTCACCAAACCAGCATGATTGTCGACACGTCGAAATAGACAGGAGCGGTGCCCGCTCCTGATCACATCTTTGCGTTTGTTTGTAGTTTCAGCTCCCTCCCCGCCATTGCCTCGCCCGCCCGACCCGGGTCAAATGCGCCTCGAACCGCGCCGTCAACGTAATTCCAGCGCGCGGAAACAAGCGACGGGAGCGACGCAACATGGACGACAAGGGCATTTTCCATGGCCTGAAGGTGCTGGACTGCGCGAGCTTCATCGCGGCCCCCGCAGCCGCCACCGTTCTTTCCGATTTCGGCGCTGACGTCATCAAGATCGAGCCGCCCGGCGCCGGCGATCCCTACCGCAACCTGCCGAACCTGCCGGGCTATCCGCGCAGCGAGCATAACTACGCGTGGTATCTCGAAGCCCGCAACAAGCGCAGCCTCGCACTCGACCTGTCGAAGCCGGAAGCGCAGACCGTGCTGCAACGGCTGGTAAGTGAAGCCGATGTCTTCATCACCAATTTCCCGCCGTCGGTCCGCGCCAAGCTCGGCCTCACCCACGAAAAGCTGGCGCCGCTCAATCCGCGGCTGATCTATGCGTCGTTTACCGGGTATGGCGAGAAAGGCGAGGAAGCCGACAAACCCGGCTTCGATAGCAATGCCTATTGGGCGCGCTCCGGACTGATGGACCTGGTCCGTGCCGACGAGAGCACGACACCCGCCCGCTCCGTCGCCGGGATGGGCGACCACCCCTGCGCAATGGCGTTCTATGGCGCGATCGTCACGGCGCTTTACCAGCGCGAGAAGACCGGCAAGGGCTGCCACGTCGCCTCCAACCTGATGGCCAACGGGGTCTGGGCGGCCTCCGTGCTTGCTCAGGCCAAGCTTTGCGGCGCGACCTTCGTCGAGCGGCGGCCGCGCGAACGCGCGCTGAACGCAGTCGCCAATCACTACAAATGCCAGGACGGCCGCTGGATCATGCTCTCGCTCCTCAATGAGGAGAAGCAGTGGCCGATCCTCGCCCGCTGCCTTGGCCGAGAGGAGCTGATCGACGATCCGCGCTTCGTCACCAAGGCCGATCGCCACGCCCGCTCGGTCGAACTGATCCACGAGTTCGACGCGGTGTTCGCGACCAGGCCGCTGGCCGAATGGCGCCGGATCCTCGACGGCAGCGGGCTCGTGTTCGGGGTGGTCGGGATTCTCGACGACATTCCAAACGACAGGCAGATGATCGAGAACGAGGTGCTGGTGCCGTTCGAGAACGACACCATGCTGACGGTCAACAGCCCGATCTTCATCGACGGCCAGCGCAAGGTCACCCCGCGCAAGCCGCCCGGCATAGGCCAGCACAGCGACGAGATCCTGCGCAGCGCCGGCTTCGACGACGAGGCCATCCGCGACCTGCGCGCGCGCGGTGCGGTGGCCTGAGCTAGCGCGTCGCGATGAAGCACATGCCGAACCGCGTCGCCGGGCCGGTCTGACAGGACAGGTTCGCGGCGCAGGTCCAGGTCGAGAAGCTCTTGTCGTTGTCCGCGGCCGCGGCGTGGCTCGCGTAGCAATGCCCGCCCCAGCCGTCGTTGTAGACCGTGCCGGCGAGCTCATCGCTGCCGCGCAATTGCGGGCGGCTGGCGAAGCCGCGCGAGAAATCCGGAGTCCGCCCCTCGGCAAAGGCGGTGAGGATGTCGCGCCGGCGGACCTGGTCGCCGAAGAAGTGCGGCGAGCCCGGCACCACGACGGTGTTGGACGGCTTCTCCGCCATCCAGTCGACGCCGGGAAAGTGAAAGCCGCCGATGCCGCGGGTCTGATGGCAGCCGCCGCAGCTCGAATCGTTGAGGCGTCGCTCGAAGCCCGCGACCGACCGGATGTTCTGCAGCACGATGCCCTGCGCGGCCGCCTTCTCCAGCGCACCGACCACGTCGGCCTCGGTGAACACCGCGCCCTGCCCGGCCGCGCTCCCCTGCACCAGCCCGTAGGCCGGCAGCAGATCGGAATTGACGAATCCGACCGGGGTCGGCGCCACCGCAACCTTGGCCAGGAACTGCTCGGGGATCACCGCGGTGCCGCGGTCGAGCTCACCGAGATGGACGGGGTCGAGCAGCCAGGCCTTGAACTCGCGCGCCAGCGCGGCATCCGCCAGCAGCCGGTCGCGATCGACCTGATCCTCCAGCACCGCCTCCTCGAACGTCCCGCTCGCGGCCTGATAGTCGAACACCTTCATCATGTAGTCGGTGCGGAAATCGCGGATCGCCGATTTCGGCGCATGCGCGATCTGCAGGTTGGTCTCGATGCGATGGATGTTCTCCGACCTGATCAGCGCCAGCGGGCCGTCCGGCGCCGTCAGCTTCGCGGCAAGCTCAGGCCCGGTCAGTTGCAGATCGGACGTCGCCAGCCACCGCTTGGCGATCTCGGCACAACTCGGCGAATTGCTCTTGGCCTCCGCATCGCTGCGCGCCTTGAGCACGATGTTGAGCGTCATCGGCAGCCGCGGCGAGGCGACCTCGCCATCTTTGGCCTCGGGCGGCGTGGTCCGCGTCAGGCGGTACAGCAGCCGCACCTCGCCGCAATGGTCGGGATCGACGAAGGCGCGATCCATGCGATTGACGACGCCGGCCAGCACGAAGCGGGCATCGGGCGAATCGAGCACAGTGCGGTCGAACAGCTGGAACGCGTAGGACGTACCGATGCCGATGCTCTCGTTCGGCAACGTCGTCTTGTGCTTGTCGACGTAGCGGTCGAACTCCGTGTCGAGCGCCTTGCGTACGGGCATCATCGACGGCAGCGCAAACAACGCCGCGTCGGTCAGCGGCGCATCACTGGCGTGCGCAAGCATCTTCCCGAGGCCGAACGCGCCGTTGTCGAGCTCACGCAGCGCGAACGGCTCGAGGATGGCGGCGCCGCGCTCGACCGGCGGGCTCTCGTCCGCATGAGCGAGCGGGCCGCAGCACAGCATGACAAGGCCGAATACCGACAGTCGCAAGACGCGCCTCCTCACTTCCACGAACATGCAATTGAGGGCCTGCTAGTCCTCGAAGATAGCCGAAAGGCGGGCGGCTTCGGACAATTGTGCGACGAGGCGCCTCACGTCGCGGTGAGGCGCCTCGTCCAGATTCGTCTCCAAAAACAGATGGTCCGTCAGCGCGCGACGACAAGCCCCTTGGTGGTGACGACCACCCAGCGACCGTCCTGCTTGCGAATCGCGTCGACCTTGCCGAGGCCCGGCACGGGATCGCCGGCATAGACCTCGTAGAGGCCACCGCGGCCCTCGATCAGCGCGCCGCCACGACCGACGTCGCGCAGCACCCAGCCCTCGACGACCTTGGGCTTGGTGGCCTCCGTGCGGTTCGGCTCGGGGCGAGCGGTCTCCGCCCTGGCCGGCTCGGCCCGGCTCGCCTCTGCCCTTGCTGCTTCGGTCCTGGCTGCCTCGGTGGTCCTGGCCGCGTCGGCCCGGCTCGCCACGCCCGCGGGCGGCGCCGCCGCATTGATCGCCCCCACCGCCTGCGGCGCGGACGCGGCGCTGTCACGCGCGGGGGCTTGCGCGGTCGCGGACGCCTGCGCGGCGCGCAGCCGGTCCACGGCCTCGCTCAGACGCTGCAACTCGCTCGGCTTGGCCGACGATTTCGTCGACAGATCACCGAGGATCTTCTCGAGCCGGTCGAGACGCTCCGCGGACTTGTTGAGCTCGACGAGGCTCGTCTGATTGGTCTGGTCGAGGCTCGCCTTCAGCGCGGCGACATCATTGTCGATTCGCGCCACGGTCGCGCCAAGCGTGGAATCCGCAGCCTCGCCGGCCGTCGCATCGGCCGCGTCGCCGCCGCCGGAGCGCGTGACGAATTTGGCCGTGACCAGACCACCGGCAACGCCGCCGACAACCATCGACAGCAGCAGGATCGCAGCCATGGCCGGTAGGCCGAGCCTGCCGTTCACGGCATGCGGCGGCGGGGTCTGGCCCGGCTGCGGAGGTGGCAGCGTCGCTCCCGCAGCGGCCGTGCTGGCCGCCGTTGCGGCAGCGGCCGCCGGCTTGGACGCCGCATTGAACTTGAAGGGCTCGGTCTTGAACTTCGCTTTGGCCCAGGCCGCGGCCTTGTCGACCGCGGCAAAAGCACCCGCCCTGGTCGCCGGTCCGGCATCCGCCTGGACTGGCGTGACCGGGCGCGTCGCGGACGCCCCGGGTTTGGCCGCGGATGCCTGCTTGGCAACGGGCTCCGACTTGGCATCCGGTTTGGCATCCGACTTGGCAACAGTCTCCGGCTTGGCAGCCGGCTCAGGCCGAACGACGGCTTCTGTCTTGGTGGCAGCCACCGACTTGATCGGCGCGTCCGGCTTGATGGCCGTCTCCGGCTTCGGCGCGGCCGCTGCCATCGGGCCGACTTTCGGCGCATTGGCCGCGAGCATCGACAGCTTTGGTGTCTCGACCTTGAGGAGCTCACCGGCCGCAGCCGTCTTGATCGGGTCCGACTTGACCGGCTCCGTCCTGATCAGATCCAGGATCGTCGAGGGAGGTTTCGCAGCACTCGAGGCTACTGCAGCTTCGACTTTGCCCGGCGCCGCAACGTTGCCCCCCACCGCCTGGGGCTTGGTCAGCTCCGGCTTGACCTTGTCGGATTTGCCCTTGTCGGACTTGACCAGGTCGAGCCGCGCGGGCTCGGGTTTGGCTCGCTCCGGCTTCACCGCTTCGATCTTGGAGGGCTCGATTTTTTCCTGCTCGGCCGTGAGGGTTTCGACCTTGACCTGCTCGGGCTTGACCGGCTCGACCTTGGTCGTCCCGATCTCGGTGTCGGCCATCACCTCGGTCTTGATCTCGGACTGGCTGGCCTCCGGCTGTGGCTCGGGCGCGGTCACCGCTTCCACGATCTTCGCCTTCGGGTCGATGCCCGGACGGTCAGCCGCCGGCGCTTCGTGATCCGGCGCGATCATGGGCGGGGCGACGGTCGCGATCGCAGGCACGGCCAGATCGACTGCATCGGGGACTGCGGATGTCTTCGGCATCGGGTCGACACTCGCACTGGCCTTGCCAGTGGTACCGGCCACGCCAAGGCTGGCCCGTTCGGGCTTTTGGTCGCTCACGTTCAGAGTCTCCGCATGACGTTGAGCACTTGGTAACCTTAGTTAGCGTTCGATTGATTGCCAAAATCTTACTTTTGGAAGGCTTACCTGAGTTTTAGGGATTCATACGGGGCGGATTTGCGCCGACAAAGTGGAGCAGATGTGGCGGACGTTGCCCGATTATTCAGCTCTGGCGGACGCGCCCGGGGGCAGCAAGCTCGATCGGCACGCGGCGCAGCGCGGTCGACGCGGCGTCAAACGGAGCCGCTCTCGCGGCGCGATTGCGCCCGAGCTTTGCCGATCATTCCCTCCTCGTCAGTCGGAGGGCGCAGGGAAGGCCGGGTGCCGACTGGCACCCGTGGCCCCCGTGCGGAAAGATTGCACGGGGCAGGAACCACAGGTTCAGCCGGAGCGACCCAGCCTTCCCTGCGCGATGGTGTTACGGCTGCTTCGTAGTCTCCCCGGTGCGCCGGGCTTTCTGGTCACCGTCATCCGCACGAGGCGAAGCCTGCATGCGAACTTGGCATCGGCGTCGGGATGCCAGGACCCTACGACTTGACCGTCCGTACCTCGCTTGCTCGCCGGCCCGCTCGCGCAGAGCCCCAAGCCTGATACGGCCACCGCTCCCCGCTGCTACGCCTCGTGACGATCGGCCGAGCCGCCCCTCCTCATCGCGAACGGGATGGCCGGGATCATCGTCGTGATTTGCCCGACGCTGCAAGGCGGCACACATGCGACAAACTGGCTCGACGGGCAGTTGGCGCATGGACGGATTGCCGGAATTGCCCGTCGGGTGGGTGGGCGATGGGCGACTGCAGGCTCGCGAATGTTGTAGTCCTGCAATGCAATCGACAGATGGAAGGCGTGCACCGTCAGCGAAATCACCTCCGGCCGAAGCGGCAACCACCGATTGCATAATGTCCCGTACAGCCCGCCGTTTTCGATGAACGCTCTGGTTGCTTTCGTAGACTAACACTCTGCGTTCGGGCTATTTTTCATTTCCAGCATTTCAAGGGGAGCGCTCATGCGAAAGCTCATTTCTTCGATCGGATTTTTGTGCGCCGCGTTTTTGATCCTTGCCTCGCCAGGGGCTCACGCGCAGGCGACGCGGACCTGGGTGTCCGGCGTCGGCGACGACGTCAACCCGTGCAGCCGCACGGCGCCCTGCAAGACCTTCGCCGGAGCGATCTCGAAGACCGCCGCGGGCGGTGAGATCGACGTGCTCGATCCCGGCGGCTACGGCGCCGTCACGATCACCAAATCGATCACGATCGACGGCGGGGGGACGATGGCCTCGATCCTGGCATCGGCGACCAACGGCACAACGTGAATGCCGGCGCCAACGACGTCATCATCCTGCGCAATTTGAGCATCAACGGCGCCGGCACGACCCTCGGCCTCAATGGCGTCAATTTCCTGGCCGGCCGAAAGCTCGTCGTCGAGAACTGTACCTTCGAGAACTTCTCGCAAAGCGCGATCTCGGTCGCGCCGACCGGTGCGGCCCAGGTGGTGATCGCGGACTCCTCGCTCAAGGCGTCCGCGTTCGGCGTCACGGTCTCGACCGCGAATTCGAGCAGCGCGATCAGCGTGCTCGTCTCGAACACCAAGGCCATCGAAAATGGCAATGCCGGGATATCCGCCACGGTCCCGGCCGGAAAGCCGGGGATGGGCGTGTTTCTCGACCGGCTGACCTCCGAGTTCAACAACACCGGCGTTCTGGCGAGCGGCAGCGGCGCCATCGTGACGTTGGGAAATTCCGTCATCCAGGGCAATTCCAACGGCGTCGTCCAGACCGGCGGCGGCTCCGTCTCGTCCTTCAAGAACAACGCAATCAGCAACAACGGCGTCGACGGCACGCCGCTCACGGGGATCAGCCTGAACTAGCGACGCCGCCGCGGGAAACCCGGCATTTGGCGAGCTGCGCCTGCCGGACAACGTGCAATCACATCAGTGAGGTCCCGTTGCCGGCGGGACCTCGCTCGATTGCGTCAATGCTGGCGCTCAAACGCCGGTGGCGGCCGCGTGCTGGGCCGCCATCTCGGCATCCGCGGCGGTGACGCGCTGGAACGCCGGACGCTGGGTGATGCGCTCGGCGTAACGCGCGAACACGTCCTTGCGCGGCACGACGCCGAACATCATGGTCCAGTTGAAGGCGACGCCCCACAACACGTCGGCGGCGGTCATGCGCTCGCCGAGGAGATACGGCCCCTTGGCGAGCTGCTGCTCCAGCGCGCCCAGCATCGTATCGTAGTCGGCATAGGGTGACTGCGTGATCGGGGCCGGTTCGCGCTTCATGAAATGGTCGATCACGGCGGGCTCGAACGACGCACCGTAATAGGCGATCCAGCGCAGATAGGGCCCGCGCATGGCATCATCGAGCGCCGGCGTCAGGCCCGCTTGCGGAAACAGATCGGCGAGATAGATGAAGATCGCGACCTGCTCGGTCACGATCTGGCCGCGATGTCCGATCGTCGGCACCTTGCCGAGCGGATTGACGGCCAGGAACTCCGGCTTGCGCTGCTCGCCCGCCTTCATGTTGAGGACATGCAGATCGTAGGGCGCGCCCAGCTCCTCGAGCAGGACGCGGGTGCCGGCGGCGCGGGTCTGCGGCGAGTAATACAGCGTGATCTTGTCGTCGGCGGTCATGATGGTGTCCTCCCATTGCCGGCTGCGGTGCTGGCTTGTCGCACACCATACCTGACAAGGTGTGTCAGGTATGTTTAAAGAAGGGCATGCGCGCGAGCCGGCTGCTCTCCATCCTCACCACCTTGCAGGCCAAGGGACAGGTCACGGCGCCCGAACTCGCAGGCGCCTGCGAGGTCTCGGTGCGCACGATCTATCGCGACATCGACGCGCTCGCCGCGGCGGGCATCCCGGTCTATGCCGAGCGCGGCGCCGAAGGCGGATTCCGCCTGCTCGACGGCTATCGCGTGCGGCTGAACGGGCTGTCGCCGACGGAAACCGACGCACTGTTCATGGCGGGCCTGCCGGGCCCCGCCGCCGCGCTCGGGCTCGATGGCGCGATGAGCGCGGCGCAGACCAAGCTGGTGGCGGCACTGCCGCAAAGCCTGCGCGCCAATGCCGGCCGCATGCAGGCGCGCTTCCATCTCGACGCGCCTGGCTGGTTCGGCGAGTCCGAGGAGCCGACGCATCTGCGCGCCATTGCCGACGCCCTGCTCCGCGACGTCATGGTCGACGTCCGCTATCAGACCTGGCGTGCCGAGAAGCGCCGCCGCGTCGCGCCGCTCGGCCTCGTGCTGAAGGGCGGCAATTGGTATCTCGCCGGGCAGGTCGAGCGCAGCGTGCGCACCTATCGCGTCGCGCGCATTCTCGACTGTGCCGTGACCGACGAGTGCTTCGCGCGACCTGCAGACTTTGACCTCGCCGCCTATTGGCGCGCCGCGACGGAGCGGCTGGAGGCGGAGCTGCATCCGAAGCAGGCGACGGTGCGCCTGTCAGCGCTCGGTGTGAAGCTGCTGGAGGTGTGGAGCCAGCCTTACGTGCGCGCCCGCACGCGCCTCGCCGACGACACCGATGCCGACGGCTGGCGCATCGTGACGATCCCGATCGGAACGACGCTGTGGCATGCCGCCGGCGAGCTGCTGCGCTTCGGGCCCGAGGCCGAGGTGCTCGACCCGCCCGAGCTGCGTGCGAAAATGGCCGAGCTGGCGCGGGCGATGGCGGAACGCTACGGCGCATGAGCTGCGACGGCGTGAGTTGCGGACGTATTTTCCATCCGCATCATTGGCGAGAGGGGTGCGCGCTCACGTCCAGCCAGGATGAGCGCGACCGGCAAGTGAGCGCGACCGGTATGATCGGAGCTAAAGCACCACTGGTGTGTCGGGCAGCTCGTTGGGATCGCCGGCATGCGGCGGGTAGTGCCTGGCGAGCTCGCGTGACACCGCGGCAATGCCATCGACCACGCCCCGCTCAAAGCGGCCTGCGCGAAACTCCGCTTCCATCGCGCGGCAGATCGTCTCCCAGCCTTCGGCGCCGACATGTCGATGAATGCCGCGATCGGCGATGATCTCGACGTCGCGATCGGCCAAGAGCAGGTAGATCAGGACGCCGTTGTTGTGCGCGGTGTCCCAGATCCGCAGGTTGGAAAAGATGTCCAGCGCGCGCTCGCGCGGCGGCTGGTCGCGCCACAACGGCCGGCCGTCGAGCGCGCCCTCGACGACGAAGCGAAGCTGGCCGGCATGGGTGCGCTCGCCGTCCTTGATCGCCTGCTCGATGCGTGCCAGCACAGCCGGCGTGAAGATGCGCTTCAGCTGCCAGTGATGATGCAGGAGATGCCGGCCGATCCGCCTGATGCTCATGGTCGCGCGCCTCGTCCTCACCAGTTGCCCGAGGCGCCGCCGCCACCAAAACTGCCGCCGCCGCCCGAGAAGCTGCCGCTGTCGCTCGAGCTGCCGCTGCTCCAGCCGCCGGATGACGAGCCGCTCGACCAGCCGCTGCCGCGGCGCCCGCCCGACGTCGGCATCGACGAGGACAAGCCGCCGGCGATGAAGGCAATGACGATGCCGGCCACGCTGGACAGCAGCGCAAGCGTGGTCGATCCCACAAGCACCCAGGTCAGAATCCCCAGCGCGCCGCCGGTCGCAAGCGAACCCAGCAGCCGCCCGAACAAGGCCCGCAGCGCGCCACCAATAAAGATCGCACCGAAGAAGGCGACAGGTGCGAACGAGGAGATGGTGTCGATATCAAGATCCGTGCCGTGCGAGGCCTGCGGCTGCGGCACCGGCAGACTCTCGCCATTGATCACGCCGATGATGCGGTCGACGCCGGCGTCGATGCCGCCGGCGAAATCGCCGCTGCGAAATCTTGGCGTGATGACCTCGTCGATGATGCGCCGCGCGGTGACGTCGGTGAGGCTGCCTTCGAGGCCGTAGCCGACCTCGATGCGCAGCTTGCGGTCGTTCTTGGCGATCACCAGCAGCGCGCCGTCGTCGACCTTCTTGCGCCCGATCTTCCAGGCCTCGGCGACGCGGAGCGAAAACTGCTCGATGGTCTCCGGCTGCGTCGTCGGCACGATCAGCACCGCGACCTGGCTGCCCTTGCGGGTTTCCAGGTCCTTCAGCTTCTGCGTGAGGCCTGCGATCTCCGAGGAGGACAGCGTGCCGGTCTGGTCGACGACGCGGCCGGTGAGCTGCGGCACCGCGACGTCCGCCAGCACGATCGTCGCGAGGCAGACGAACAGCGTCGCAAGCAGCGCCTTGAGGACCGGCAGCGCGCGCACGATTCCCTGCTCCGGCTATTTCGACGGCGCAGGCGACGGCGCGTTGAAATCGACCTTCGGCGCGACCGATATCTCGCGCTCGTTCTCGACGGTGAAGTTGGCCTTTTCCTTGTAGCCGAAGACCATCGCGGTCAGGTTGTTCGGGAAGGTGCGGATGCCGACGTTGTACTCCTGCACCGCCTTGATGTAGCGGTTGCGCGCCACCGTGATGCGGTTCTCGGTGCCTTCGAGCTGGGACATCAGGTCGCGGAACAGCGCGTCCGATTTGAGCTGGGGGTAATTCTCGGTGACGACCAGCAGCCGCGACAATGCTCCGGTCAGTTCGCTCTGCGCCGCCTGGAACTTCTGCAGCGCCGCGGGATCGTTGACGACGTCGGGCGTGGCCTGCACGCTGCCGACCTTGGCGCGGGCGTTGGTGACGCCGAGCAGCACGTCCTTCTCCTGCTGGGCAAAGCCCTTGACGCTGTTGACCAGGTTGGGCACGAGGTCGGCGCGGCGTTGATACTGGTTGACGACCTCGGACCAAGCCGCCTTGACCTGCTCGTCATTGGTCTGGATGGCGTTGTAGCCGCAATTGGTCAGGCTCAGCGTCATCAGTGCCGCCAGCACGGTCAGCAATCTCCGCATCGCGCGTCCCCCTCTTCATCCGGTTGTACCGCCTTCACACAGCACAGCTTTGGCGACGGCGCAATGACGGCAGCCGGCCGCCGGACATGGGTCGCGGCGGCCGGTGCGTCGGTTCAGGGAGGTTCCGGGTCTGCCGCGGATGCGGGTCATTCGCGCGGAATGACCGGCGGAGAGAGGCAATGTCGTCTTTGCAGCGGGACTCGCGGCTGGATGATGGGCCTGCGCCAACCACACACCCCGTCATTCCGGGGCATCCGCGCGCCCCGGACGACACCATAGGCGCTTACGCTCAACTGCCCTTGCGGTCGCGTAGCTGGGTCACGAACATGTCCTGCCAGCTCGCCGGTTTGACCTTGATCGAGCCGACGCCGTGCATGAACTCGGCGATCTTCAGCACGCCCTCCGGCGTCGACGAGAACCAGGTGTCCTTGTCCTGCAGCATCTCCAGCACGTCCTCCTTGGTGGTCTTCACCTTGGCGGTGCGGGCATAGATCTCGGCTGCGGCAGCCTTGTCGTTGGCGATCAGCGTGCAGGCCTCGTCGAGCGCATCGAGGAACGCCTGCACGACCTTGGGATTGGCGTCGACGAAGCGCTTGGGCGCGAACACCACGTCCATCGTCATCCGTCCGAGCACGTCGGCGGAATTGGCAACGCGGCGAATCTTCGAATCCTTCAGCTCGATGTAGGAGAACGGCGGCGAGGTGAAATGCGCCGTGATCTCGGTCTTGCCCGAGGTGAGCGCCGCCAGCGCCTCCGGATGCGGCAGGCCGACGGTCATCGGATCGAGCTTGGCGTAATTCTCCTTGCCGAACTCCTGCGCCGCCATCATCTGCAGCATGACCGCCGACAGCGAGGTCTTGATGCCCGGCAGGGCGATCTTGTCGCTCGGCTTGAAATCCTTCAGCGACTTGATCTCAGGATTGTTGGTATTCATCCACAGCGAGGTCGAGCTGAGGCCGCTGACGCCGACCACCTCCACCGCCGGAATGCCCTTGGCCTTGGCCCACAGCGTGATGAAGCCGGGGGCGCCGGTGCCGGCGATGTCGAGCGAGCCGGCCATCATCGCGTCGTTGATGATGTTGCCGCCGTCGAGCATCTGCCAGTTAACCTTGAACGGACCGAGCCCGGCCTTCTCCGCCTGCTTCTCCATCAGCTTCTGATCCTCCATCACGATCAGCGGCAGATAGAGGATGCCGTAGCCCTTGGAGAGCCTGATCTCCTTGACCTCGGCCTGCGAAGCACCGGTGGCGCCGAGCAGCGCGGTGAGGCCGAGCGCGGCGGCCGTGAATGATTTGCTCCAGGACATGGTCGTCTCCTTCCCTGTTGTTGTGCTTATAACTCGAAATTCAGTGCTGCATGCCCCAGCGCCGCACCGTCTTGCGCTCGATGGTCGCGAACACGACGTTCTCGACGACGAGGCCGATGAAGATCACGGTGAACAGGCCGGCGAAGACGTTGGCCGTCTCCAACTGGTTGCGGTTCTCGAAGATGAACCAGCCGAGGCCGCCGGACCCCGAGGACACGCCGAACACCAGCTCGGCCGCGATCAGGGTGCGCCAAGCGAAGGCCCAGCCCACCTTCAGGCCGGTGAGGATGGCCGGAAATGCGGCGGGGATCAGGATGAAGCGCACCAGCTTCAACCCGCGCAGGCCGTAGTTCAGGCCGACCATGCGCAAGGTGTTCGACACCGAGCGGAAGCCGGAATGGGTGTTGAGCGCGATCGCCCACAACACCGAATGCACCAGCACGAAGATGATGCTGCCCTTGCCGAGGCCGAACCAGATCAGCGCCAGCGGCAGCAATGCGATCGCCGGCAGCGGATTGAACATCGAGGTCAGCGCCTCCAGCATGTCGGCGCCGATCCGCGAGCCGATCGCGATCGTGGTCAGCACGGCCGCCAGCGCGATGCCGATGCCGTAGCCGATCAGCAGCGTCTCCAGCGACACGAGGGTGCGCGCAGGGATGATGCCGTTGCCGATGTTCTCGAAGAAGGCTGAGAGCGTGTCGGTGAAGGTCGGAAACAACAGGGGATTGCCGAGCCACAGGCCATAGGCCTGCCACAGCGCGGCGAGCGCCACCAGGATGATGGCCTTGCGGACCGCACCGACGTGGTAGATGCGTTCCAGCCAGGACAGGCTCGCCTCGACCTTGACGTCGCCGAGGGGCGTGTCTGCATTGACGATTTCGGGGCGCAGCGCCAGCGTCTCGCTCATGGATGCTCTCCTCGTCTCAGTGTTGGCCGAACAGCATGTCGTTGATGCGCCCTTCGAGGGCGACCTGTTCGGGCGAGCCCATCGTGCCCGGCGGCACGCTGTTGAGCTCGGCGCGGACGCGGCCGGGATGCGGCGACAGCAGCAGGATGCGGGAGCCGATCTTGATCGCCTCCTCGATCGAATGCGTCACGAACAGCACGGTGAAGCGGGTGTCCTGCCAGAGCTGCAGCAGCTCGTCCTGCATCTTGCGCCGGGTCAGCGCGTCCAAGGCGGCGAACGGCTCGTCCATCAAGAGCACGTCGGGCTCCATCGCCATGCCCCTGGCGATCGCGACCCGCTGCTTCATGCCGCCGGAGAGCATATGCGGATAGGAGTCGATGAACTTGGTGAGGCCGACCTTGTCGATATAGGACTTGGCGCGCTCGTTGGCTTCCGCGGTGCCGAGCCGGCCGCTGGCGGTCAGCGCGAACACGACGTTCTCGCGCACCGTCTTCCACGGCAGCAGCTGGTCGAACTCCTGGAATACCATCATGCGGTCCGGGCCGGGCTCGCTGACATCGTGGCCCTTGAGGCGGATGCGGCCCTCGGTCGGCTTCAGATAGCCGCCGATCGCCTTGAGAAGCGTGGATTTGCCGCAGCCGGAGGGGCCGAGCAGCACGAAACGGTCGGAATCGAAGACCTTGAAGTCGACGCGGTAGGTCGCCGTGACCAAGGTGTCCGGCGTCTTGTACTGGAGCGTCACGCCCTCGACCGAGAGCAGCGGCTCGAACTGAGATGGCGATTGATGGACGGTCATCGTCCTCCCCTCCTTTATATTGCAATGCGAAATTTCGCTCGGTGCACTTCGGCGCCCTTATTCGAAGTGATAGAGGAGGAGACTGACGCGAACCTGACTCCGAGGCGGACAACAAGACCTTGCGCATCCTGCTGGTGGAAGACACGCCCGAGATCGGCGCCGCCGTGACCAGCCGGTTCGAACGGATCGGCTATGCCGTCGACTGGGAAAAGGACGGCCGCACCGCGAGCGAGCTGATCGAGGTGCAGACCTATGACCTTATCGTGCTCGACGTGATGCTGCCGAACATGGACGGCTTTGCCGTGCTCAAGCACCTGCGCAAGCGCGGCCTGCGCACGCCGGTGCTGGTGCTGACCGCGCGCTCGGCGGTCGACGACCGGATCGGCGCGCTCGACCTCGGCGCCGACGACTACCTGATCAAGCCGTTCGACTATCGCGAGCTGGAGGCGCGGGCGCGGGCGCTGCTGCGCCGGGCCGCCGGCCAGTCCGACAATCTGCTGACCCTGGGGCCGCTGGTGATCGACCGCGCCGGGCGCACCGCCAGCGTCGCCGGCCAACCGCTGGACCTGACGCGGCGCGAGCTGACCGTGCTGGAAATCCTCGCCGCACGCCCTGGGCGTTACGTCGCCAAGGAGGAGCTGGTCGAGCAGCTCTTCAGCTTCGACCAGGATCCGAGCCCCAACGCCGTCGAGCAGTTCGTCGCGCGTCTCAGGCGCAAGCTGGCGGCGACATCCGTCGAGATCAAGACCGAGCGCGGCCTTGGCTATCAGCTCCACGCTTCGTGACCTCAGGACCTCGCTGCGCGCGCGGCTGCTGATCGCGATCGGCGCGATCCTGGCCGTCGGCGCCGTCGTGCTGAGCCTCGCCGCCTGGCAATATGCAGCCACCGCCGCGCGCGACGCCTATGACAAGCTGCTCGCCGGCGGCGCCGTGCAGATCGCCGAGAACATCTACATGCAGGGTGGCGTCGTGACGCTGGATCCGCCGGCGGCGGCGTTTGCGACATTGTCGGCCTATGACCTCGTGTTCTATCGCGTCACCGATCCGCGCGGCGTCGTCGTCGCCGGCTATGACGATCTCGCCGTCACCGCGCCCGCCAGGGCGCTGCGTGAGGGCGTCGTCCTGCGAGACGGCATCTATCGCGACCAGGCGGTGCGCATCGCGGCCGTGGCGCGCAAGCTCGACGGCGCGCCCGGCGACGGCTGGAGCGAGATCGTGCTGGCGCAGACCCTGCGCGCCCGCGACGCGCTGACCTGGGATCTCGCCTCCAAGGCGATCGGCCTGATCGCTGCGATGAGCCTGCTGGCGCTGGTGGCGACTGCGCTCTGCCTGCGGCTGGTGTTCGCGCCGCTGACGCGGATCGAGGCCGAGATCGTCAAGCGACGGCCGGACGATCTCAGCCCGATCGCGATCACGCCGCCGCGCGAGGTGCGCGCGCTGGTCGGCGCGATCGACGGCTTCATGCAGCGCCTCGCCGAGCGCATCGCGCTGATGCAGCGCTTCATCGCCGACGCCACCCACCAGCTGCGCACGCCGCTGGCGGCGATCGATGCCGAGGTCGAGCTGCTGAGCGATCAGACCAAGGACCCGAGGGCGCTCGACAGGCTGCGCGGCCGCATCGCGGATCTCGCCCGCCTCACCAGCCAACTGCTCGATCACGCCATGATCCAGCACCGCGCCCAAGCACCGCGCTTCGCCGCGGTCGATATCAACGCGCTGGCGAAATCGGTGCTGTCGCAGAGCGTGCCGCTCTCTCTCGATCGCGAGGTCTCCGTCAGCTTCGTGCCATCGGAGGACGAGGTGATGCTCGCCGCCGACGCCATCAGCCTGCGCGAGGCGCTCGCCAATCTCATCCACAACGCACTGGCGCATGGCGCGCGGACCCGGCTGATGGTGACGGTGGAAAGAACCGCGACGCATGTTGCGATCATGGTCTGGGACGACGGACCTGGGATCGCAGCCGACGCGCAGCAACGCCTGCTGACCCCGTTCCAGAAGGGCGACGGCTCCCACGGCTCAGGCCTTGGCCTCGCCATTGCGAGCGAGGTCGCGCAGGCCCATGGTGGCCGGCTGCGGTTCAGCGGAGTGGCAGGCGACTTCAGTGTGCGACTGGAGCTGCCGGTGGATCGGTCGACAGCAGTCGATCCACGTCCAGATTCACAGCTCAAACAGCAGCGGACATGACGTCGTCGTCCCGCGGCGGATCACGCCCGGGTCTTGCGATCGACATGCCCTTTCGAAGATCGAGAGCGCGCAGGGAAGGCCGGGAGCCTTCCAGCGTGCACTTGCAAAGTGTAAGGGCTTGGCGGAATGAGTTGGCAGAATAGCGAGACCGTGGAATTCTGACACGAACTCCGTCGAGGATCGTTAAGCCCATCTTTTGGGAGAACCTCTCATGGCCTGGGTGATCTTATTCATTGGCAGCCTTTGCGAGGTGGGTTGGCTGATCGCTCTCAAATATTCCGAAGGTCTCTCGCGCCTGCCGTCGATCCTGGTCACCGTGGGTTTTATGGGCGCCAGCGTCGGTTGTCTTGGCCTCGCCGTGAAGACGATCCCGATGGGCACGGCCTACGCCGCGTGGACCGGCGCGAGCATCGCCGTCGCCACTCTTTTCGGAATCTATCTGTTCGACGAGCCGACGACCGCGACCCGGCTCGCCTCGATTGGTCTCATTGTACTTGGCATCGTCGGACTGCGCCTCGAGTCCGGATAGGCGTGCCAATCCTCAAAAATAGCTCTCGAGCGTCCCGCGCCGCCTGATGTCGAGTGTCGCGCAATGGAATGCTCCGCCAAATGCGGCGTAATGCAGGAATTCGCAGGGGATCGGCTCGAAACCCCATTGCTCGATCGCACGCATCGTTCGCACATGATGCGGATCAACGATGATGCGCTTTTCGTCCACCATCAGTACATTCATGTTGAGCCATTTTCCGCAGAGCGACGTGATATTGAGCAAGCGATCGGTGATCGGATCAGGCTCGGGAGCGACGAGAATGTCCCATTTCTTCAGTATGTCCGGGAGGCGGCTGACGTCGATGTATTCGGGATTGATCAGAAGCCTGCCCGGCCCCAGCGGCAAAATGGTCGTGTCGATGTGCATCGGGCTACGACAGCGGCTCTCGATCTCGTGGATGCGATAGCCGTCGCCGAGATGGCGGCGCAGCCATTCGATGCCGGATGCATTGGTGACATTGCTGAGGGTTACAAACAGATCGCGCCCGCAGCGGACGAAATCGGCAGCGTCGAACACCGGTTCGAATTCAGTCAGAATATATGACATCGGCTCACCGTTTTCGGGCCGTCTGAAATCGGCGTTATACAGTTCGTCCGTGAGTTGCGGCCGTGGCGCGGCAGTCCAGCGGGCGCCGCGACGGAAATAGTCCTTCAGGACCGGACGAAAGGAATGGGTCTCGAAATAGCGGCTGGGCCACGCCATAGGCGTTTCAATGATTTCGTCTCCGATCACCAGCATGCTATCGCGCGGGCAGGAGTTGCAAAAACCGCGCGAAGACCATTCGGGCGTGCTGAAGCGCTTCTTGAAATCAACCGGTTCCGGCCGGGTGACCACCACGCCAAGCGACTGCAACAGCGCAATAAAGCCATCGAGCTCGCGCTGAGCCAGTTCAATCATCATCCTTGGATAGCGAAAGCCCCCGAGCAGCGCTTGCGCCCGTGCAGCCATTCCCGGAATGTTACAGGCGACGACCGGATGAGCGGATGGAATCGTCGCGCCTTCGAGCCTTCCGACAATCACTTCCTCGAGTGGATCCCACTCATTGTGCGAGTTGACCGGAGAAATCCTTACCTTGCGGTCGGCATCCGGGCCGCTGTCGTGCGTGATCATGGCATGACCAAAGCAAGAGGTGCAGATGTGGCACGAATACTCTAATGCGGTAGCATCGCCGGCGCATAGCCTCAGTGCAGCAATGCACCACAATCCGTCCTTAACAAACGGCGCGGCGCTTCCAGCCCAGTGCGGTGGCAGGGCTTCACGGCGAGCGCTCCGCAGTCATGTCGCGCGGCGTGCGAGCGCCACAACGCGGATATAAAGATGACGTTGTATCTGTCCGTAGGGCTCTGCCCTGTCAGGAGCCGCCTTTCTTGAATTCCAGCGGCGCGGCCGGCTTGAACTGGCTGCTCACCTCGCCGACCAGATCCCTGTCCGCCCCGGACAGGTCGAGCTTGCGGATCGGAGCGCCGACGGAAAGGTCCAACAGCGGCAAGTTGACCCAGACGATGTTCGGGCTGAGGGTCGATTCGAAGAAATAGAGCCGGTCGGTCGAGTCGGCGACGGCGCACCAGATCGTATGCGACGCCTCCGGTCGCTTCGGGTCCGGCCGCACGAAAGGCTGCGCCACGTTGCGCATGACGGACAACATGCGGGCCACGGTCTGGCGAGTGTCCGACGGCTTGGTCTGGTTCTGGATGTAATAGGCGGCGCGGACGAAGCGGTCGGCCGCTTCGCTCGTCCCCGGCAGCGCTTCGGTGCCGCCAAAGACGTGGTATTTTTTCAGATTGGCGAGCTGCTCGGGGAAGGGCGGCGAGTTCGTCATGACCAGATAGCGGCGGTCGTGATGAACGCGCACCTTGCCGCCATCGACGATCTCGATGATCGCCGAATCGCCCGTCGCGTCCGAAAGCGACAGATGCACGGTCGCCGTCGCGTATCCGGGCATGCCGGCGGCGATGAGTTGATAGCGACCGGTTTCGATGTCGGCCACCGCCTCGGCAACGGTGGCAAAGTTGTCGAGGTTGTATTGCGCCCATAGCGACAGCGCGAGGCCGGGGCGCTTGAGATCGCGCTTTCCGTAATCGCTCTCGGAGAGCCACAGCAGGTTGGCGACAAGACCTTTTTCATTCATGCCGTCGGCGATCGCCAGATTATAAACCGCCCCGCCGACGCTGCCGTATTTCGACGTCCAGCTCAGTTCGTTGTCGTCGCCGCTCTCGCCTTTGCGCGCAAGGCCGCGCGGAAAGGCCCAGAGATCGGTGCGCATGTCTTCGGGCCAATCCATGTTGCGCCCGGTGACAACGGCCTGACCATTATCGGCCCAGAGGACGCGCGAACACGCGTCCGCCAGAGATGATCCAAACGCGACGATTGCCAGAGCCATCGCCCCGCTCATCACACCTGCACACCGCCGCATGGTCGCGCTCCTCGTTGTGTTCAATACAATCTAGAGGCGAGTGCGAGTCGGCGACCTTGATCTGGGTCAATCATCGTCGGTCGCGACGCCGCGACGATTCGCATGAGATCGTTGTCTTGCCTGGCGCGGCGGGGCGATCCGACAGCATCGTCCCCTCAGATGCACAATTGCACCGAAAATCTCGAGATTCCGGATTCAGCCCTGACGGGCTGGCCCGGAATGGCGAGCTATGACGCAGCAAGATCAGTCGCCGCTGCGCATGCAGGGGCGCGACCAGATGCGGGTGTAACCCTCGCCGCCCTCGTCACCGAACAGCTCGGCGCAGATCGGCGCGTTGAGCGACGCAACAGGAGCACGTCCGGCGCGGAAGCGTCCCGCGCGCTCGCTCAGGCCGACGCTTTGACCTTTGCCGCCTTCGCCTCGGAGATCGCCGCCCACACCTTCTCCGGCGTCAGCGGCGTCTGCAGGTTGGTGATCCCGAGCTCGAACAGCGCGTCCATCACGCCGTTGGTGACGCAGGGCGGGCCGCCGATGGCGCCGGATTCGCCGCAGCCCTTGGCGCCCAGCGGGTTGGTCTTGCACGGCGCGGAATCGTCGAGAGTGACCACGATCGGCGGCACGTCGTCGGCGCGCGGGATGCAGTAGTCCTGATAGGTGGCGGTCAGGAGCTGGCCGTCGGCATCGTAGGCGACGTTCTCGTACAGCGCCTGGCCGATGCCCTGGGCGACGCCGCCATGGATCTGGCCCGCCACCAGCATCGGATTGACCGCGACGCCGACGTCGTCGACGGTGGTGTAGCGCACCACGCGGCTGACGCCGGTCTCCGGATCGATCTCGACCTCGCAGATATGGGTGCCGTTCGGCCAGCTCGGACCGTCGACCTCGCCCTCGCTGTCGACCGACAGCTTGGCGCCCTGCTCCTTCCCGGCGATGTCGAACAGGCTGATGCGGCGGTCGGTGCCGACGACGGTGAGGAAGCCGTCGCGATACTCGATGTCCTCGACCGCGGTCTCCAGCAGGTTCGACGCCTTTTCCCGCGCCTTCGCAATCAGGTCGTTCGACGACACCGCCACCGCCGTGCCGCCGACGAACAGCGAGCGCGAGCCGACGCTGCCGAAGCCGGTGGCGAGATCGGTGTCGCCCTGCACGACGTCGATCTTGTCCAGCGGAATGCCGAGCGTGTCGGAGATCATCTGCGTATAGGTGGTCTGCAGGCCCTGCCCCATCGCCATGGTGCCGGAATGCAGGATGACGCGGCCCTCGGAGGTCGCGTGCAGCGACACCTTCTCGGTGTGGGCGCGGCCGCCGGTCCATTCGATATAGCTGGTCAGGCCGCGGCCGTAGAGCATGCCGCGCTTCTTCGCCTCGCGCTTGCGCGCGTTGAAGCCGTCCCAATCGGCAAGCTTGGACGCGCGCTCCAGCATGTGGGCAAAGGCACCGGAATCATACACCTGGCCGACGGCGTTGGTGTAGGGGAGCTGCGCCGGCTTGATGTAGTTGGTCTTGCGGATGGCGCGCGGATCGATCCCGATCTGGCGCGCGGCCGCATCGAACAGCCGCTCGACGATGAACACCGCCTCGGGGCGTCCGGCACCGCGATAGGCGCCGACCGGCGCCGTATGCGTCATCACGGTCTTGATCTCGAAATGCACCAGCGGCAGATCATAGACGCCGGTCTGCACGAATGGCCCGAGCACCAGCGGGATGATGTTGGCCGCGCCCGACGAATAGGCGCCGGTGGCGCCGATCGAGCGCACGCGATAGGCCAGCACCCTGCCCTTGGCGTCCAAAGCGAACTCGGCGGTGGAGGTGAGGTCGCGGCCATGCGTGCCGCCGACGAACTCGTCGGTGCGCTCGGCGCGCCAGCGGATCTTCTTGTTAAGCTTGGTGGCGGCATAGGCGACGATGCCGTCCTCAGGATAGAGGTTGGTCTTCTGGCCGAAGCCACCGCCGATGTCGCCGACCAGCACGCGCACGCTCTCCTTCGGGCGCTTCAGCACGGCTTCCGCCAGCACGTCGCGGGTCGAGGCCGGGGTCTGCGACTGCACGTGCAGCAGCAGCCGGCCGGTCTTCTTCTCGATCTCGGCGATGGTCGAGCGCGGCTCCATCGCCGAGGGCACCAGGCGCTGGCTGGTGATGTCGAGCGAGACCTTGTGCGCAGCGCCGGCGAACGCCGCCTCGACCTTGGCGGCATCGCCATAGCTCATCGCGGCGACGACGTTGTCGGGCGCCTCCGCCCAGACCACGGGCGCGCCGGGCTCGATCGCCTTCACCGGATCGGTCACCGCCGGCAGCACCTCGTAATCGACGACGATCGCTTCCGCGGCCTCCTGCGCGACCGTGCGCGAGGTCGCGACCACGGCGGCGACCGCCTCGCCGGTGAAGCGGACAATCTCATGGGCAAGCAAGCGGCGCGGCGGCACCGTCATCGGCTTGCCGTCGGGACGCTTGAAGATTGCCAGGGTCGGAATGGTGCCGACATCGTCAGCGACGAGGTCCGCGCCGGTGTAAATCGCCTGCACGCCCGCGATCTCGCGGGCAGCGGCGGTGTCGATCGACAGGATCCTGGCATGCGCATGCGGGGAGCGCAGCACGTAGAGCCACAGCGCGCCGTCCTCCGCCTTGTCGTCGATGAACTGCCCCTTCCCGGTCAGCAGCCGCTGATCCTCCAGACGCTTGAGGGGCTGCCCCGCACCAAACCGCATATTGTTGGGAAGAATGTTCATTCGTCAGTCCTTGGTCAGTTCAATGAATTTGGCAGGGTCTTAGCGGATCGGCGTTGCGGTGGCCAACACGTGTTTAAGCTGATGCGTCATGACGAACCGTCATTCCGGGGCGCGCGCAGCGCGAGCCCGGAATCCATAACCACGACCGGTAGTTTGGAGGCTCGATGTCTCCCGGTCTGCCCACCCGAGAGGTCGCGGAGTATGGATTCCGGGCTCAGCCCTTGGGCTGCCCCGGAATGACGATGAGGAGAGAGCGGGGGCCAAAGCCGGGGCTAGCTCACCCCAGGCTGCGCAGTACCTCTTCGACGACCTTGCGCTGCTCGGGCGAGAGCGGGGCCTGCGGCGGCACGGGATCGCCGACGTCGTAGCCCTGGATCGACAGGCCGGCCTTGATGCAGGCCGCGAGGTTGAAGCGGGCGAAGGCCTCGTTGACGCGCCACAGCTTCTTCTGCAGCAGCATCGCATCGTCCCAGCACGACGCCTTGCAGAGATTGTAGAGCTCGACGCTCTGGCGCGGGATGATGCAGGCCGGCCCGGCCATCCAGCCCTTGCCGCCGATCAGCATCACCGCGGCCGGAATGTGTGAGGACGCCGCGAACACCTTGATGGCGTCGCCGCAGCGATTGATGATCGACAACAGCCGGCCGGTGTTGGTCGAAGCGTCCTTGATGTAGTTGATGCGCGGATGCTCGGCGAGGCTCGCGATGACGTCGAGCGACAGGTCGGAACGCTGGAACTGGGGATTGGTGTAGATGACGACGGGAACGTCGACGGCATCGGCAATCGCCCGGAAATACGCCTCGATGCCGGCGTCGTTGACCGGGAAGTAGGCTTCGAGCACCGCCAGGATGCCGTTTGCGCCGCGCTTCTGGTAAGCCTTGGCCTGCGCCACCGCGTCAGCGATCGCAGTCGAGGCCACGCCTGCGATCACGGGAACGCGGCCCTGGGCGGCATCGATAGTCGTCTCCACGACGGTCATGCGCTGGGCACGATCGAGATAGGCGAACTCGCCGGTGGAGCCGAGCGGCGTCAGGCCGTGCACACCGGCAAGGATCAGATCGTCGCAAAGACGCCCCAGCACCTCCGTACGGATCGTTCCATCCGCGCCGATCGGCGAGGCCAGGTAGGGAAAGACACCATGAAATTCAGTCATGCGGCCGGTATAGCGGCCGGGTCGCTGGTTCCGCAAGGCGGCCGCCGAAGCGGGAGGCGCCCTTCTCAGGCCCGGCCTGTTGCCCGCAGCGACATCTGCCTCAGGGACCTGACACCAGCGGACAAGAGCCGGTGTGTAGCAGCGCCACACTGCCGCGATGGAATGCGGGGTGTTGCCGCAAACCGAGCTGCCAATCAGCTCACGTTAAATCCGGCTTCAAACTTTCTCTTCACCATAGGTGCATGTCCCGCGGCGGAGGCGGTCAGAGGGCAGCGATTCAATCTGGGATTGCGCGCACCGTGGCGAAGAAGGACGAGCGCGATGACCTCAAACACGGCAAAAATGGCTACGAACTTCGCCATTTTCAGTCATTTTTCCGCCGGATTGACCAACCATCATGCGAAGCGGAAAGAGTTAGTACGAGTGCTCCAGCGTAAATTCGCCGTAGGAATTTCGATCGGAGACGAGGGAAGCCTGCAGCGAGAACGACGATGAAGACGCTTTACGATTTACTCGGAGCTCTTCCGGACGATGACGCTGACGATATCCGGGCGGCCTTCCGCAAAGCGGTCAAAGAGAGCCACCCCGACGTCAATCCCGGCGATCCGGATGCCGCGCTGCGGTTTCGACAGATCATCCGCGCCAACGACATTCTCGGCGACAAGGAGCAGCGCACGGCCTATGACCGGCTGCTCGGCGCCGCGCAGGACGAGCATCAGCAGGATTCCAAGCTGGCCGTCGTCGCCAAGGTCCACAAGGTTGCGTCCGGCGTGATGGCGCTGGCCGGTGCGTCCGCCGTGGCGCTAACCGGCTACCTGCTGTTCACCCACATGTCGTCGGCTTCCGTCGCGCCGCTCAAGCCGATCGTGGTTGCGACCAACAAGGTCAAGCCGAACGAGGTTCCCGCCAAACCGATCGATAGCGCCACTGAGGCGGCGACGGCCGGCGATGCGGCCGCGAATTCCGGCGGCGAGACGGCTGCCAGCGCAACGGTCGGCAGCGCATCGGGCAGCAATGCCTCGGTATCCGCCGATCCGCTTCCGCTACGCGTCAGCAAGATCGACACGGTCTATTCTGCCGAGCAGGAGCGTGCGCCCTGCGCGGCAGGCGCGACCGCGCCATGCACGGCGGATGCAATGCTCGCCGGGGGTACGGCTTCGAACGAGGCCCAGGCCCATCACGATCGCGGCATGGCCGCGTTCCAGAAGGGCGACTTCGCGGCGGCGCTGGCCGATCTCGACGCGGCGATCCAGCTCGATCCCCGCTACCATGAGGCCTATATCGACCGCGGCATCGTGTTCTATCGCATGCGCAAGTTCGACCGCGCCTTTGCCGACGTTGCGGCCGCAAAGCGCATCGAGAAGACGAACCGCGCCGTACTCGACGCGATGGCGAAGCGTCAGCCGCTGCGGCCGCTGAAGCTCGAGCCGCCAAAGTCCGACATCAAGGCGGAGACGCCGAAGGCAGAGGCGCCGAAAGTGGCGGCGGCGGCGCCGATGCCCTCGCGGATGTCGACGGCGACGCCGGTCTATCCAACCACCGACCCCAGCCGCGCCCCCTGAGCGATTGACGAAGATTTAAGGTAACTCCGAACCTTCGTCGCGCGAATCGTTCGCGCCCATCAACTGTTAGGAAAGGTGTCCCATGGTGTTCCCATGGGACATGGGCTGCTTTCCAGATTCATCCATCCGAACCCGGCGATCCGGCGCGAGCTCGTCGATCTGCTGTACACGTCTCTGCCGCAGGTCATGTCGATCAACGCGGCCGCCATCACCGGCTCGGTCACGCTTGCGGTCCTGCACGGCGATCCCGGCTACATCGCGATCACGTTCGCGATCATCGTCAACGCCATCGGTCGCGTGGTCAGCCTGCTGCGCTACAAACAATATGCGGGACGCCTGTCCGATCGCGACGTGATCCTCTGGGAGAAAGTCTACGCCGCGGGCGCCGCCGCCTTCGGCCTTGCGCTTGGCGCTCTCACCTTCCGCGCGTTCCAGCTCAACGATGCTCCGGGCGCATGGATCGCCTTCGGCCTGTCGATGTCCTATTGCGTCGGCATGGTGTCGCGCGCGGCGATCCGCCCGTGGGTCGTGCTGACGACAACCGCCGTGCTGCTCGCCCCGACGCTCATCGCCGGATTGATGCGCCCGGAGCTGCCCTATCAGCTCGGGGCCGTCCTGCTGGTGCTGTTCTGGTTCTCGATCCGCGAAGCCTCGCGCCATCTCAGCACCGCGTTCATCGAGCGGCTCGAGGCCAAGCACGCGCTGGCCCGCCAGGCCAACCATGATTTCCTGACCGACCTGCCCAACCGGGCGGCCTTCCTGGCTGCGCTCGAACGCACGACCCGGACTGTCGCGATCATTGCCATCGATCTCGACGGCTTCAAGCCCGTCAACGACCGCCATGGCCACCACGCCGGCGACGACCTGCTGCGTCAGGTCGCAGCCCGGCTGTCGAGCTGTGTCGGCCAGGGCGGTCTCGCCGCGCGCTTCGGCGGCGATGAGTTCATGCTGCTGAAGCCGGTGACGGGCGGCGCGGACGGACGCGACGAGGCGCTGGCGCTGGCGCGCGAAGCAATCCGCTCGCTGTCGATGCCATTCCTGCTGTCCGACATCCCCGTGGTGATCGGCGCCAGCGCCGGCCTGCTGGTGAACGACCGGCCGCTCACGGACGAGTCCATGGACGAGGTGCTGCGCCAGGTCGACAGCGCGCTCTATGCCGCCAAGCGCGCCGGGGGCGGCTGCTGTACCTGGGCCGAGGCCGCGGACGGCGCATTGCGGCAGGCGGGCTGACGCGCGGCCTTCGATCTCAGGCGACGATCACCTCGTGCAGCAGCGCGTCGATCTCGCCGGCGTCGAGCTCACCTTCGCGTCCGATCAGCACGAGCTGGGCCGTGAGGCCATCGGCGGGCGACACCGGCGACGGCGCCAAGGTGCCGCGCGTCGCCACCGACTGAAACAGGATCGGCTGTCCCGGATGGTCGGTGAACAGCAGGATGCCCTTGATGCGCAGGGTGCGCGGCGCGAGCTTTCCGATCACCTGCTGAAAGCGGGCCAGCGACAGCGGAGCACGGGAGGTCCAGGTGAGGGTTGCGAAAGGTTGCGACATCGTCGGCACCTGCTTGGGCAGCTCTCGCGGCGCGCGAATGTCGCGGCTGAACAGCAGGTCCGGCGCGACGACGCCATGCGCGATCTCGAAGATCGCCGATTGCGGCTTGGTGCCGCCGACGACGGCGCGGGCCGCATCGAGCGCGGCGCGGTCGAGCAGATCGGCCTTGGTCAGCAGCACGAAATCCGCGGCCCGCAACTGCGAGCGCCACAGCACATCCTGTTCGATCTCGGGATCATCGCGCAGCCGCTGCGGGTCGACCAAGGTGACGACGGTCTCGAGCGGCGCCACCTTGAAGATCACGGGATCCATCAGGCTGCGGATGATTTCGGCGGGATCGGAAATGCCCGATGTCTCGATCGCAATCGCGTCGGGTGCCGGATCGCGCTTGATGACGGAGGACAGCGTGCGCAGCAGGTCGCCCTGCAGCGAGCAGCAAATGCAGCCGTTCTTGAGGCTGATCACCTCCGCGGTGACGGAGCCGAGCAATTGCGCGTCGATGTCGACCGCGCCGAAGTCGTTGACAACAGCCGCGATACGCCGTCCGTCCGGATTGGCGAGCAGATGATTGAGCAGGGTCGTCTTGCCGGCACCGAGCGATCCGGCGACCAGCAGGACCGGGACGATCATGACAGGACCGGACGGCGTACCGCCTGCCCCGGCCTGACGTCGCGAACGAGCTCGCCATCAGTGATGACGGCGCGGCCATTGACGAGCAGATGCCGCACGCCCTCGGACGGCCGGTTCATGTTGAGGAAGTCGGCGCGGTCACGCAGGCTGGCGAGATCGAGCACGGCGATGTCGGCGTCGCAGCCGGCCTGCAGCCGTCCCTTCTTGCGCATCGCGGGCGTCGACGGTTCCAGAATCCGGGCCGGGATCAGCGTGCACTTGGCGAGGCCCTCCATCAGCGGCACCGCCTTGCGGTCCAGCACCCATTCGCGCAGGAATTTGGTGAACGTCGCCGATGAGCGCGGATGCGACACCGCGTCATCCGGCAGCGGCCAGGCGTCGCCGGTGTAGTCCGTGCCGTTGGACAGGATCCACGGCATCGCATCGGAGGCGATGGCGCCGCCCGGAAACAGCACGGAGACATCGAGCAGGTCGCGGTGGCGCTGGTTGACGGCGACATCGAGGAAATGGATCAGCACCAATGCGCCGGGATCGTCCTGCTGCCGCGCCAGCAATTCGTCACGGCTGCCGAGCCGATGGCGCTCGGCGACCATCTCGATTGCGTCATAGCCGGTGCCCATGCGCTGGCAGAACGCGGGATCGGCGAAGAAGCCGGCGCCGACCACGGTCGAGCCGGTGCCGTAGGGATAGGCTTCGGTCGTGACCTTCAGGCCTTGCTTCTGCGCGGTCTGCACCAGCTCGGCGCAGCGCTCGACATCCTGCAGGCTGGTGCTGTTGAAATGGCAGATGTGCATGTGGGCGCCGGTCGAGCCGGCCAGCCCGATCAGCCGCGTGTAGGCATCGACTGAGCTGCGCGGATCGACGTTCGACATATAGGCGATGTGCGTGTAGGTCGGCACGTCGTGCTTGGCCGCCAGGCTGCACAGCTCCGACAGCTCCTTCATGCCGGTGCCGGGCGCGTAGGCGTTCGGGAAGGCAATGCCGAGACCGCCCTGCTCCAGACCCTGCCGCGTGCGCTCGACGATCTCGGCGGTCTCGGCAGCCGTGGCGACCTCCTCGACCCAACGCTTGTCGCGCATCGCCTCGCCCATGCCGGCGATGTTGGACGCGGTCTGCTGCGTCGTCATCGTCGCGATCCGCGCGAACACCCAGCCCGACGCTGCGCCGTAGTTCAGAAGGCGGCCGATCGCCGCCTGCTCGTCATACCAGCGCGCCACCGGCATCACGCCGATCTCGAGCTCGAGCGTGGTGGTGACGCCGTCGAAGGCCTGCATGCGGTCGGCCGGCAGCGACTGGCCATGCGCGTGCAGATCGATGAAGCCGGGCACGACGGCGAGGCCGGCCGCATCGACCACCTGATCGGCGGCCCCGCCGACATCGCCCACGGCAGCGATCGCGCCATCCTTGATGGCGACATCGGCCGTGGCGTCGAGCTTCGTTTCCGGGTCGAGCACGCGACCGCCGCGAATGATCAGATCGTAGTGAGGCATGAAATCAGCTGGGCTCGCGAGGTGGAACTGCGCCCAGGCCTAACACAGATGCGCGGCGATGAGAACGCGGCGGGAGAGATCGATGCTCTCCGAGCCATGCGTGGCGCACTTATCAGTTCGTCGAGCTGGGGCGCCGCTCTTCCCCTTGCGCAAGGGATCGGGCAGGATTGCGAAAGACGACCTCTCGGCATCCGCCGTTCGACAGAGGAGACCCGAATGGCTTCGCACATACGGCGCATCGCCGACTTCACCTGCGAGAAGCAGCCGGCGACGGGCTCGCGCGGCATGGTGGTGACCAATCATCCGCTCGCCTCCAGCGCCGGTGCCGAGATGCTGATGCGTGACGGCAACGCGATCGATGCCGCGGTCGCCGCGCTGTTCGCGCTGACGGTGGTCGAGCCGATGATGGTCGGCATTCTCGGCGGCGGGCTGTCGCACATCCGCCTTGCGGATGGACGGCACATCGTGCTCGACGGATTGAGCACCGCGCCGCGGCGCGCCACGCCAGGAATGTATGATCCGGTCTCCGACGAGATCACGCTGGCGCGCGAGACCCGCGGCCGCCGCAACGTCGCAGGCGCGCTCGCGGTCGCCGTGCCCGGCGCGCTGAAGGGATGGTGCGAGGCCCTGTCGCGCTTCGGCCGGCTGCCACTGGCCGAAGTGATGGCGCCGGCGATCCGGCTCGCTGAGCACGGCTTCATCGCCAGTCCCTATCTCAACGATTGCGTGCGGCTGGTCGCGGACGACCTCGCGCGTGACCCGCATCTGTCGACGCTGTTCCTGCCGGGCGGCGAGCCCGTCAGGCCAGGCACGCGCGTGATCCAGACCGACTATGCGGCATCGCTGCGGCTGATCGCGGAGCAAGGACCGGACGCTCTCTATGGCGGGCCGCTCGGGATCGCGCTGGCCGACTACACGGCCGACAATGGCGGGCTGATCGATGCGAGCGACCTCGCCGCCTACAAGGTGATCGAACGCGCGCCGATCCGCGGCCACTATCGCGGCCATGAGATCATCGGCCCGCCGCCGCCCTCCTCCAGCGGCGTGCACATCGTGCAGATGCTGAACATCCTCGAGGGTTTCGACGTCGGCGGGCTCGGCTTCGGTTCGGCCGATGGCGTGCACGTGCTTGCCGAAGCCTTGAAGATCGCCTTTGCCGACCGGGCGGTCGCCACCGCCGATCCCGCTTTCGTCGACGTGCCGGTCGAGCGGCTGACGTCGAAGGCCTATGCCGCGCAGCGGCGGGCGCAGATCGACATGAGCCGGGCCCGGAGCTTCGGCCCGGGCCTTGCGCCGACGGAGTCCGCCAACACCACCCATGTCACGGTCGCCGATGCCGAGGGCAACGTCGTCGCGGCGACCCAGACCATCAACGGCCTGTTCGGCGCCTGCGTGCAGATCCCGGGCACCGGCATGACCGCCAACAACTACATGTACAATTTCGATCCGCATCCGGGCCGCGCGCTGTCGATCCAGCCGGGCAAGCGCGTCTTCACCTCGATGGCGCCGATGATGGCGCTGCGCGACGGCCGCTTGCGCTATGCGCTCGGCCTGCCCGGCGGCCTGCGCATCTTTCCCTCGGCCTTCCAGGCGCTGGTCAACCTGATCGACCACGGCATGTCGCTGCAGGAGGCGGTCGAGGCGCCGCGGCTCTGGACGCAGGGCGGCGTGCTCGAGCTCGAGCCGGCGTTTCCCGACCATGTGGCGCGGGAGCTCGCCGCACGCGGGCACGAGATCAAGCGCGAGCCGGTCGTGGCCGGCGGCATGAACGCGATCGCGTTCGGCGACGACGGCACGCTGACAGGAGCCGCGTGCTGGCGCGCCGACGGCACCCCGATCGCGATCTCCGGCGGGCGCGCCCGCGCCGGGCTTCGCTTCGCCATCGCGTGAGCTCTACAGGCGCTCTCGCATCATCCGCGCGATCGCCTCGCCGATCACGACGGTGGTGAAATGCGTGTTGGCGCGGCAATCGGACGGCATGATCGAGGCATCGGCGACGCGCAGGCCGGCAATGCCCTTCACGCGGCCGTCCGGATCGACCACGCCGTCGCCATCGTCGAATCCGCTCATGCGGCAGCTCCCCGCCGCATGCTGGATGTCGCCGGTGACCTGCCGCAGCAGCGCATCGAGCTCGGCCTCGGGCAGCGCAGCCGCCTGCGGCAGCGTGAACTCCGTATCGCCGAGGCGAATCCAGTCGGCGATGTCGCGCAGCGCCGGCTGCACCGTGATCACGGCCAGCCGCTTCACCGCGTCCCGCATTCGCGCCACGTCGCGCGGATCGGCCAGCATGTTCTCCTCGACGATCGGATCCACGCTCGGATCGGTCGAGGCGAGCCTGAGCGTACCGCGCGAGAAGGCGTTGAACAGTCCGGCGCCGATCGCGCCGGGCACGCCGATGCCCCGATGGTTGAACGCGATCAGGATCATGTCGCGCTTGCCGCCGCCGGCGAGGCCCGACGAGTAGGTGACGCAGCAATTGGTATGGCGCGTGTCGCGGTCGGTCGGACGCAGCGCCTCGCGGAGCTGGATGGTGGTGCGGAACAGCGGATGATCGAAGAAGTGCCGGCCGACCGGAAGATCACGCACGACCGCAATTCCCATCGCCAGCAGATCGGTCGCAGGGCCGATACCCGAGCGCAGCAGGATCGCGGGGCTGTGGATCGCGCCGGCACACAGCACGACCTCGCGCGCCGCGACGTTTTTCACGCCTTCACCTTCGATGTGGACGCGCACGCCGGTCGCCCTGCCGTCGCTGATCAGCAGCCGATCGACCAGCGCCCGCCCCCGGATCTCCAGGTTCGAACGGCCGCGGGCGGGCTCGAGATAGCCCTCATTGGTGGAGATACGGCGGCCGTTGCGGCTGTTGATCGGATAGCAGGCGACACCCTCGCCATCGGGCCCGTTGAGATCGTCGCACCAGCGATAGCCGCTCGCCAGCGCGGCATCGCGCAAGCCACGATCGATCGGGCCCCATGTGTCAGGCGGTGCGCGAGTGACTGGAAGCGGGCCGCCGCGACCGTGCCCCTCGCGATCACCGAATGCGAGATCGTCCTCGATCACCGCGAACAGCGGCATGATGTCCTTGGCCGACCATCCCTTGCAACCATTGGCCGCCCATTCATCGAACGCATCGGCCACGCCGCGGATCGCGATCTGGCCGTTCATCATCGAGCTGCCGCCCAGCCCCTTTCCGCGCCAGTAGAAACGCATGTCCTGCCCGGCGACGCGGCGGGACATCAACTCCGGCCACTGCCATTTCTCCTGGAAGGCGCGATCATGGATGATCGGAATCGGGTTGGGCGTCACGATCTCCCACGGCGCGTCGTCCGCGCGCCAGTCCGCGCCGGCTTCGAGCAGCAGGACCCGCGTCCGGGGGTCTTCGGACAGGCGCGCAGCGACGACCGCTCCCGCGGAGCCGCCGCCGACCACAATGACGTCATACATGGACTGAATTCTCGCTTGTTCTCAGGCACCGCAACCATGACGGCCAGCTTGCGCTGCCGAGAGCGATCCGTGAAGCCCTTGAAAACTCAGGCCGTCAGCATGCCGACGCAGAGCTGCGGCGCATCCTCGGCAACGAGACAGGAGGCGACGGCGATCACCTCGCGCGCCGATTTCCAGGCGCCGCCGCCACCTGCCGGGCCATTGGTGTAGAGCGTCTCGACCTCGTTGCCGATACGGATCGCCTCCGCCATCGTCTCGGTCCGCCCGGCGACGCGAACGCGCACCTCGTAGGGCTCGGTACCCTGTGCGCGATCGTCGCCATGCAGCGCATTCAACCCGATCAGGTCGCAGCGCAGCTCGTTCACCGCCACGCCGGTGAGCGCGAGGCGCTCCCTGACGACATCGAGCGCAAGGCGGCCGCGCGTGACCGCGCCAGGGCCGGCATAGGAGATCTGACCCTCGCCGACATAGGAATCGAGATAGCCGACCGAGGTCTTCAGCAGTCCCGTCTTCGGCCGGCCGCGACCGCCGACCACCCTGACCCGGTCCGGACCAAGCTCCTCGACGGTCACCTGCGAGAAATCCGCCACGACGTCGGGTTGGAAATATTGCACGGGATCGTGGATCTCATAGAGCAGTTGCTCCTTCACGGTCGCCGGCGTGACGCAGCCGCCGGAGCCCGCGACCTTGGTCACGATCAGTTCGCCATCCTCGCGCACCTCGCCGATCGGAAAGCCGAGCCGGGCGAGATCGGGAACATCCTTCGCTCCGGGATCGGCGAAATAGCCGCCGGTGATCTGTCCAGCGCATTCGAGCAGATGACCGACGACGGTGCCCTGCCCGAGCCGGTCCCAATCATCCAGGGCCCAGCCGAACTCGTGGATCAGAGGTCCGAGAAACAGCGCCGGGTCGGCGGCGCGCCCGGTGATCACGACATCCGCGCCGGCCGCGAGCGCCTCCGCGATCGCGCCCGCCCCGACATAGGCGTTGGCCGAGACGACCCGATTGCCGAGGGCCCGGATCGTGTCACCGGTGTCGAGCACGACATCCGCTGTCTTCAACGGCTCCAGAACATCGTCGCCGGTCACGGCCGCGATCTTCAGCCCCGTCAGTCCAAGCCGGCGCGCGATGGTGCGGGTGGCTTCGGCCGCGGCGACCGGATTGGCCGCCCCCATGTTGGTGATGATACGGACCTTGTTGGCGCGGCAGATCGGCAGCACGGCCTGCATGCGCGCCGCCAGCAGCGGATCATAACCGGCGGCCGGATCCTTCATGCGCGCCTGCTGCGCCAGCGCGATCGTGCGCTCCGCCAGGCACTCGAACACGAGATAGTCCAGGCCGCCCTTCGCCGCGAGCTCCACCGCAGGCTCGATCCGGTCACCGGAATAGCCCGCTCCGGCGCCGATCCTGATGCTCCGCATCGGCCGCTCCTCCTGACATCGTGCGCCGTTCGTCGGCTTCTGCCGGCCACATTAGCGGCCGCGGTCCGAGCTTGCCAGCGTCCGCGTGGAACGGTCAGGCTGCCATCGTGCTGCTAGTCCGCGAGCGCCAGCGTCGGCGCCTCGCTGCTCGCCGTGCATGCGACGGCAACGGCCATGTATTCATCGGCCCAGCACCAACGCTGGCCGCCGGCACGCTTGGCCGCATAGAGCGCGCGATCGGCCTGGTCGAGCAGCGCCTCGGTGTCCGCCTGCCGATCCTCGGTGACCAGGATGCCGGCGCTGGCGCCGATCTGAACGCGCGTTCCAGCCAGCGTGAAGGGTTGCGACAGCGCCGTCACCGCCGCTTGCGCGAACACGAGAGCGGCGTCACGTCCCACCGCGGGCAGCAGCAGCATGAATTCGTCGCCGCCGAACCGCGCCGCCAAGCCCGTTTCGCCGAGGCAATCCTGCAGACGTGCGCCGACCTGGCACAGCAGCTCGTCACCGGCCTGATGGCCGAACCGGTCGTTGACGAGCTTGAAGCCATCGAGATCGACCGCGATGATGGCGACGGGGCGATCGCACCGGCCGAGCGCGGCGATGAACGCGGCGCGGTTCGGCAGGCCGGTGAGGAAATCGCGCAGCGCCTGCCGCGCCAAGGCCTGCTGCGCCGTGATCCGCTCGGTGAAGGCGGCCGTGAGTCGATACGACGTGCCGCGCAGCGTGATCCAGAACAGCACCACCATGCCGGCGCCCATCCGGTACACCGGCTCGGGCTGCATCAGGCAGGCCACCACGGTCGGAATCAGCAGCACCGCCGAGGAGGTCATGACGATCCATGGGCTGACACGCGACACGATGCCGACGCAGAAGGCCATCGACAGGCCGAAGCACATCCAGATGCCCGGCCCGTCGCCGATCTGAAACGCGCGTGCCGACAACGCACCGACGGCCAGACCGAAGACGGCGGCGCCGAGGCCGTAGAGGCGTTCCCAGCGAATGATCGCATCGTGATCGAGCCGATCGAAGCGCGCGGCGAACATCCGTAGCTTGAGAACACGAAGGGCGCCGATCACCAGCAGCACCACCGTGATCGCGGCGTAGCCCGGATCGCGCGCAACCCAGGCCATCACGCTGCCGATCACGACGGCGGCGGCCGAGATCGTCCCGACCAGCGGCATCGAGCTGTACAGCAGATGCGCGAGATCGCGACGAATGTCCGGGTCCAATCGATGCATCGCAATTCCAGTTCGCCAAGCGCGCGCACTCTCGTACCCACGCCTTAACGAAATCTCGCTGCACCCGCGAAGGGCTGCCATGCGCCGCGGATGCTTAAGAGATCCTCACTGCGACGATGACAATGCAAGTGGATAGAATGCGAATGATGGTACGCGCACGCGCGCATGAGCGATGCAGGGCCGGGATCAGCTCGCCCAATTGTCTCGGAATTCGCCGAACAGCGTGATGCCGCCGCATGCATAGATCGTCTGTCCGGTGATGTAGCTCGCTTCGGACGAGGCGAGAAAGGCGAACACGCCGGCGATCTCTTCCGGGCTCGCCACCCGCCCCATCGGAATGTGGGACTCGACCGCGGCGCGCTTGGCCGGGTCCCCGGTCCAGGCCGCGTTGATCGGCGTGTCGACGGCGCCCGGCCCGACCGAATTGACGCGGATGCCGCGCCCGGCGAATTCGAGCGCCAGGGTCCGCGTGAGGCCCGCCATCGCGCTCTTACTGATCGAATAAGCGAGATAGCCGGGCTTCGGAATGATCTGGTGCACGCTTGAGGTGTTGATGATGTTGCCGCCGCCGCGCGTGACGAAATGCGCCAGCGCGTGACGCGCGCAGAGCACGGCACCGTTGAGGTTGACCTCGAGGATCTTGCGATACGTGTCGACGTCGAGCGCCTCGCTGGGCGATTCCCGCTGAAAGCCGGCATTGTTGACCAGGCAGTCGAGCCGGGGCCAGCGCTTCAGCACCGTCTCGAACATCTCGGCGATCTCGGCCTCGACGCCGATGTCGGCCTTCACGGCAACGTGATCACGCGAGCCGTGACCATGCGCGGCAGAGGCGGCCTGCACCAGCGCCAGGGTTTCGTCGCCGGACGGCGACGGGCCGCCGAAATTGATCGCGACATGCGCACCCTCCTCGGCAAACCGCACCGCGATCGCGCGGCCGATGCCTTGCGTTGCGCCCGTCACCAGCGCGTAGTGTCCGACGAGACGCGACGCCCGTTCGGCTGGTTGGTCAGATGGCTCCATGTCTCGACTCCGTGAAAATGATCTCGCCTCAGCGCGCTGCGATGACTCGCGTTCGGATGACAAGGCTATCAGGAGTCTGGTATCGCTCCACTCCGTATCCGTCGTTGCGCACGCAGGCGTGAGACGTCATGTATCTCGGCATCGATCTTGGAACATCCGCGGTCAAGACGATCATCGTCGATGACACGCAGCGCGTCGTTGCGAGCCGCAGCCACGCCTTGACGATGGACGTGCCGCGACCGGGCCGGGCCGAGCAGGACCCCGCCGCATGGATCGGCGCGGTATTCGCCACGCTCGATGCGCTGAAGGCGGATCATCCCGGCGCGTTGGCGGCGGTGGACGCCATCGGCCTGTCGGGCCAGATGCATGGCCCGGTGCTGCTCGATGCCGCGATGAATCCGTTGCGGCCCTGCATTCTCTGGAACGACGGCCGGTCGGAGCGCGAATGCGCTGCGCTGGAGCAGCGCTGGTCCGCCTTGCGCACGATCACCGGCAACAAGGCGATGCCCGGCTTCGCCGCGCCGAAGCTGATGTGGATCGCGGCGCACGAGCCCGAGATCTTCGCGGCCACGCGGCTGGTTCTGCTGCCGAAGGCCTATGTCCGGCTGGTGCTGACGGGCGATGCGATCGAGGACATGTCCGATGCGTCCGGCTCGCTCTGGCTCGATGTCACCAGGCGCGACTGGTGCGACGAGGGCCTCGCCGCCACCGGCCTCACCCGTGCGCAGATGCCGCGCCTCGTCGAAGGCTGCGCGCCGGCAGGCCGGTTGCGCAGCAACCTCGCGGAACGCTGGGGCATGACGAAGCGTCCAACCATCGCGGGAGGCGCCGGCGACAACCCGGCCGGCGCCATCGGCATCGGTGCTGTCCGGCCGGGCGCCACATTCATCACGCTCGGCACGTCCGGCGCCGTGATCTCGCCGGTCGACGCCGTCACGGCCAATCCCGAGCGCGTCGTTCACACCTTCTGTCATGCCATCCCGGCGATGTGGCTACAGGCTGGCGCGATGCTGTCGGCGGCCTCATGCCTCGCCTGGGTCGCGCGGCTGCTCGGCGCGAGCGAGACCGAGCTGCTCGCCCCGCTGGGCGCGGGCCCCGCCGCGCCGTCGCCGGTCAGCTTCCTGCCCTATCTCGCGGGCGAGCGCACGCCGCATGACGATCCCCATGTCCGCGGCCTGCTCGACGGCCTGAGCCACGCCACCGACCGCAACGCCATCGTCCAGGCGGTGCTCGAGGGCGTTGCCTTCGCACTGGCCGACTGCCGCGACGCGCTGACGGAAACCGGGCTCGTCATTGCCGAAGCGGATGCGATCGGCGGCGGATCGCGCTCGGACCTTTGGCTGGCGATCCTGGCGAATGTGCTCGGCATTCCCGTTCATCGGCTGGCCGAGGGCGAGACCGGCGCCGCCTTCGGCGCGGCGCGGCTGGCACGTCTTGCCGTCACCGGTGAGGACATCGGCGCGGTCTGCACGCCGCCGGCGCGCGTGCGGACCTTCGCTCCGGACGTCGCGCTGTCGGCAGCCTATGCCGAGCGGCGGCGGCGCTGGCGACAGCTCTATCGTCGGCCGAGCTAACCGGATCTCCGAAAGGCATTCGTCGCGGCGACGTGTTGCGGCGGCGTCTCTTTCATATTGTATTCGGCAACAGCCTCTAGTTTAATGGCTTCCCGCGCCAGCGATCAACGAGCCGCGGACGACGAGACGACGTGCATTGGGAGGCACGATGAGCGGTCCGATCCTCGAGATGCGCGGGGTGTCGAAGTCATTCTTCACCATCAAGGCCCTGCACAAGGTCGACCTCACCGTCTACGCCGGCGAAGTCCATGCGCTGATGGGCGAGAACGGTGCCGGCAAATCCACGCTGATGAAGATTCTCTCCGGCGCCTATCGCCCGGATCCCGGCGGTGAGATCCGCATCGAGGGCCGGCCGGTGCGCATCGAAGGGCCGATGGGCGGCCGCAACGCCGGCATTTCGATCATCTACCAAGAGTTGTCGCTGGCGCCGAACCTGACGGTCGCCGAAAACATCTATCTCGGCCGCGAGCTGTCGCAGAGCGGCCTGCTCGCGCGCAGCACGATGCGCGAGGGCGTCGGACCGATCCTGGACCGGCTCGGCGCCGATTTCACGGCCTCCACCTTGGTGGCCGAGTTGTCGATGGGCCAGCGCCAGCTGGTGGAGATTGCCCGCGCGCTGCATGCACGATCCAAGATCCTGATCATGGACGAGCCGACCACCTCGCTGTCGGCCGGCGAGAGCGAGAAGCTGTTCGCGCTGATCCGCCAGCTCCGCGCCGAAGGGCTCGCCATCATCTACATCTCGCATCGCATGGACGAGGTCTATGCGCTCGGCGACCGCGTCACCGTGCTGCGCGACGGCCGGCTGGTCGGCTCGCTCGACAAGCCGGAGATCCGCGCCGACAGCATCGTCCGCATGATGGTCGGCCGCGACGTGTCGTCGTTCTACAAGAAGGACCACGACCCGCACGCCAAGCGTGATCGCGCGGTGCTCAGCGCCGTCGACCTCGGCGACGGCCATCGCGTCAAGAATTGCTCGTTGACCGTTCATGCCGGCGAGGTGGTCGGCCTCGCCGGGCTGATCGGCGCCGGACGCACCGAGCTCGCGCATCTCATCATCGGAGCCGCGCCGAAGACGACCGGACACATCGAGCTCGACGGTGAGAAAGTCAGCATCGACACGCCGCGCGATGCGCTCGATGCCGGCATCGCCTATCTGACCGAGGACAGGAAGGCGCTCGGGCTGTTCCTCGACATGTCCTGCGCCGACAACATCAACCTCGCCGTGATCGGACGGGACGCGAAGCCCGGCGGCATTCTCGACCGCGACAAGGCGCGCGCACGCGCCGACGAGGCGTTCAGCGCGCTCGGCATCCGCGCTCCCAATCCGGGCGTCACCGTCGGCGGCCTGTCGGGCGGCAATCAGCAGAAGGTGCTGCTGTCCCGCCTGCTTGCGACCGCGCCGAAGGTCCTGATCCTGGACGAGCCGACCCGCGGCGTCGATGTCGGCGCCAAGTCCGAGATCTATTCGATCATCGACAATCTCGCCAAGTCCGGCACCGCGATCCTGGTGATCTCGTCCGACCTGCCGGAAATTCTCGGCATCTGCGACCGCGTGCTGGTGATGCGCGAAGGGCATCTGGCCGGCGAGCTGCAGCAGAGCGCGACATCCCCCATCACCCAGGAAGACATCATGGCGCTGGCCACCGGGACGGAGCACGTCGATGCCTGACAACAGTTCGTCGCAAGCCAAGACCGCGCCTTCATCCGGCCTGCCGTCCGCATCGGACAACAAGCAGCAGCGGCTACGGCTGATGATCCGCGCCGCCGGCATGCTGCCGGTGCTGCTGATCCTCTGCCTCGGCTTCCACATGCTGTCCGACGGACGCTTCTTCTCCGGACAGAATCTCGGCATCGTGCTGCAGCAGGCCGCCGTGAATACCGTGCTCGCCGCCGGCATGACCTTCGTCATCCTGACCGGCGGCATCGATTTGTCGGTCGGCTCGATCCTCGCCGCGGCTGCCATGGCCGGCCTGACACTGTCGAAGATGCCCGATCTCGGCGCACTGTGGCTGCCGGCCGCGGTGCTGACGGGCCTTGCCTTCGGCGTCGTCAATGGCGCGTTGATCGCGCTATTGCGGCTGCCGCCGTTCATCGTGACACTCGGGTCGCTCACGGCGGTGCGCGGTCTCGCCCGCCTGATGGGTGGCGACACCACCGTGTTCAACCCATCGATTCCCTACGCCTTCATCGGCAACGCCTCGCTGACGATCATTCCCGGCGTCGTCTCGATCCCCTGGCTGTCGGTGATCGCGCTGCTGGTGATCCTGGGCTCCTGGCTGATCCTGCGCCGGACCGTGCTCGGCGTGCACATCTATGCCGTCGGCGGCAATGAGAGCGCCGCGCGACTCGCCGGCATCAAGGTCTGGGCGGTGCTGATCTTCGTCTACGGCATGTCCGGCCTGCTCGCCGGCCTCGGCGGCGGCATGCAGGCGGCGCGGCTCTATGCGGCGAACGGTCTGCAGCTCGGCCAGTCCTACGAGCTCGACGCGATCACCGCCGTCATTCTCGGCGGCACGTCGTTCGTCGGCGGCATCGGCTCGATCTGGGGCACGCTGGTCGGCGCGCTCATCATCGCGGTGTTGTCGAACGGGCTCATCTTGGTCGGCGTGTCCGACATCTGGCAATACGTCATCAAGGGCCTCGTGATCATCGGCGCCGTCGCGCTCGACCGCTACCGGCTGCAGGGCTCGGCCCGCACCTGAGACAACATGGCGGGCGCCTCCGGGGCCCGCCACAACGCATTCTTCCACGGCCACTGGTCCGCCGTGCGTAGACGAACAGGAAGGACCAGGGAGGAAACACATGGTCAAGTCGATGTTATCAGCCGGTGCCGCGCTGGCGCTCGTGATGAGCTCCGCGCCGTCATCGGCCAAGGAGCTGAAATCGATCGGCGTGTCGCTGGGCTCGCTCGGCAACCCGTTCTTCGTCGCGTTGTCGAAGGGCGCCGAGTTCGAGGCCAAGAAGACCAATCCCAACGTCAAGATCACCGCGGTCGGCTTCGAATATGATCTCGGCAAGCAGGTCACCCAGATCGACAATTTCATCGCCGCCGGCGTCGACATGATCCTGCTCAACCCGGGAGATCCCAAGGCGATCGGCCCGGCGATCAAGAAGGCGCAGGCGGCCGGCATCCTCGTCGTTGCGGTCGACACCGCGGCCGAGGGCGCCGATGCCACCGTGACGACCAACAACGTGCAGGCCGGCGAGATCTCGTGCCAGTACATCGTCGACAAACTCGGCGGCAAGGGTGACGTGATCATCGAGAACGGGCCGCAGGTGTCGGCGGTGATCGACCGCGTCAACGGCTGCAAGAGCGTGTTCGCCAAGGCCCCCGGCATCAAGGTTCTCTCCAGCGACCAGGACGGCAAGGGCTCGCGCGAGGGCGGCCTCACGGTGACGCAGGGCTATCTCACCCGCTTCCCGAAGATCGACGCCATCTTCGCCATCAACGATCCGCAGGCGATCGGCACCGATCTCGCTGCGCGTCAGCAGCAGCGCACCGGCATCATCATCACCGCGGTCGACGGCGCCCCCGACATCGAGGCGGCGCTGAAGGATCCGGCCTCGCAGCAGATCCAGGCCTCGGCCTCACAGGATCCGTTCTTCATGGCCCGCCGCGCCGTGCAGATCGGCGTCGGCCTGCTCAATGGCCAGAAACCGGCCTCGACGGTCGAGCTGCTGCCCTCCAAGCTGATCACGCGCGACAATGTCGGCGAGTACAAGGGTTGGACCTCGGAGCGGAAGGAATAGAGTTCGATCGTCGACCCGCATCTGATTGAAAGCAATGAGAAGCGCCGCCCTCTCTGGGGCGGCGTTGTGCTTAGAACCGCATTCTGTCTCGTCGGCGTGCCTTCAACGACCGATCGCCGCGGACTCGCGCGTCGATGGGAGATGTCGCAAACAATGTTCTCGACGGGGGAATTCAACCTGCGCTGCGCCCTGTCGCGTTTGCTACAAGACTCCCCTGTTTGTCCCGCTTTCCGCTGGTCCGGAACTTGCGTGGGCCTGCCTGACCGCATCAATCAGCAGGCGATCCGATGGCTTTCACCGCAGTCTGTCCGACAAGCGCCATGACCGAAGGCGGCATGGGCCTGTACCAGGTCGGCAAGAAGAGCGTGCTGCTGCTCTGGCCCCGTGGCGGCGAGCTGAAGGCCTATCGCGGCCGCTGCCCGCATGCCGACGTGCCGCTGGCGGAAGCGACCTTCGACGGCCGGACGATCACCTGCCCGCACCATCAATGGGGCTTCGACGCCACCCACGGCAAGTGCGTCACCCACCTCGTCCGCAATGCGTTGCACGCCTACCCGCTGCAGGTCGAGGGCGATGAGATCCAGGTGGATGTCGGGCCGGTGAAGCCGGCACGCGCCGCGAGCTGATCGGGCCCAGGCCGGCCGGGCGCTCGACGGTCGCGCGGCAGACACCTGCCCGCACACCGCCGCAGCTATCCCGTTGCCATCAGCCGCTTCATGAACTGGTCGACCTCGCGACGCAGCGTCTCGACCTCACCATGGACCCGCTCGGAGGCATTGTTGACCCGCGCCGCGATCCGGCCGGTGTCGGCGGCAGCGCTGCTGATCGCGCCGACATTGGACGCGACCCGTGCCGTGCCGGACGAGGCTTCCTGAACGTTGTGCGCGATGTCTCGCGTCGCCGCCGCCTGCTGGTCGACCGCGGCCGAGATGGCGGAAGCGATCTCGTCGATCTCGGCGATCGTTCGCGCGATCGCCTCGACCGACGCGACCGACGTGGAGGTCGAGTGCTGCATCTCGTTGACCTTGGCGCTGATCTCTTCGGTCGCCTTGGCGGTCTGATCGGCAAGACTCTTGACCTCGGCCGCAACGACGGAAAAACCGCGCCCGGCGTCGCCGGCCCGCGCCGCTTCGATCGACGCGTTGAGCGCCAGGAGATTGGTCTGTTCCGCGATCTCGCTGATCAGCTTGACCACGTCGCCGATCCGGACCGCGGCATCGGCCAGTTCGCGGATCTCCCCGCCGGCACGATTGGCCTCGCTGACCGCACGCCCGGCGCTTTCGGTGGAGCGTGAAACCTGCCGGCCAATTTCGGCGATCGAGGACGCGAGCTGATCGGCCGCGCCCGCCGCCGTCTGAACATTGGACGACGCGCGCCCCGAGGCGGCGATCACATCCTCGGTCTGGCGGCTGGTTTCCGTCGCGGCCGTCGCGACGTGGCCGGCATCGGACTCGAGATCCTCCGCCGCACCGACGAGGCTGACGACGATCTGATCGAGTTGGGTGCCGAACTGCCGGGCCAGACCCGCAATGTCGACCACCCGGCGGCCGAGGCTGTCGGTGCCCTGGTTGATGATCGCCGCGGACCGGCGGAATGCGCCAGGCAGGCCTCGCGCCATGATCTTGCGGAAATGCTTGCCGCGGCTGGCATAGTCCATCGACGCCGACGCTTCGCGCACGAAGGCGTCGGTGATGTCGAGCATGTCGTTGATCGATTTCTGCAACAAACCGATGTCGCCGTGCTGGCGCCGGCTCAGCACCCGCGGCTCGAGGTTGCCTTTGGCCGCGCTGTGACACACCATGGCCGCTTCCGCGACCACGGCGGCCGCCAACCGCAGCTGCCACAGGGCAAGGCCGAGCAGCAGCGCGACCGCGATGAGCAGCGCTCCGCCTGCCGCGGGCGGGGTCGCGCCGGCGACGACGAGCCAGGCCAGCCCGCCGAGTGTCAGCAGCGCCGCCGCCGCGATCGCGATCTGCGCCTTAGAGAGAGAGCACGAACTCATCATATTCAACGCCTTGTTGTTTGATCACCGCGACCATCATGTCAAAGCTTGCGCGCAGGCCGTCCTTGGCATTGGCGTGGCGCGCCTCTTCGTCGCACAGCGCCTTGTAGATGGACTTGAGCCGCTCGATCGGCGCACGCTCGGGTCTGCGGCGGTTGGAATGGTAGCCGATGATATTGCCCTGGTCGTCCAGCGTCGGCGTCACATGGGCGAGCACCCAATAATGGCTGCCGTCCTTGGCCAGGTTGACGACATAGGCGAAGATCTCGCGCTTGGCCTCCAGCGTGTCCCACAGCAGCTTGAAGACGCAGCGCGGCATCTCGGGATGGCGGATCAGGCTGTGAGGCGCTCCCAGGAGCTCGTCATAGCTATACCTGGCCATGCGAACGAAGACGTCGTTGGCGTAGGTGATGCGTCCCTTGCGGTCGGTCTTCGAGACGATCAGGTCTTCTTCGCCGAGCATGTGCTCGATTCCCGTCGGCTTCACAACGTGGGCCATGGCTGGTCCTCCTTGCGGTCATCACGATGCGGGGCGGACAGACGGGATGTCCCGGCCTTCACGGACGGTCCGGTCGACGCGCTGGCGGAACCGGCGTCGTCCGGCATGCGGCCGGGTGTCACCGAGACCCCCATCGACCGGCTTTCGTCGGCTCAGGAAAAAGGCTGTCCGCCTCACCGGCCTCAATCTGACGTTAACTGTCAAACATCGCGTTAACCGGGAGGTCCGCCAAACTACAGAGACCGCCCGCGGCAGGGACGGGACGCGCCGGCTCGATGGTCGGCGTTGGGTCTGGACCGCTGGCCGGAGGATCGCATCGGCCGTCGCCTTGTCGGAAGATGTGGCACAAGGACCAGGAGGTGCGTACGTGACGCCACGCAACCTCGTGAGACGCGCACGGACCGGTCGGGGCGCTCATGCCCGACCGGCCCGGCGCCCCCTGCCTCAGAAGAAGCCGAGCTTCTTCGGGCTGTAGCTGACCAGCATGTTCTTGGTCTGCTGGTAGTGGTCGAGCATCACCTTGTGGGTCTCGCGTCCGACGCCGGACTGCTTGTAACCGCCGAACGCCGCATGCGCCGGATAGGCGTGATAGCAGTTGGTCCAGACGCGCCCCGCCTGGATGTTGCGGCCGAAGCGGTAGCAGGTGTTGGCGTCGCGGCTCCACACGCCGGCGCCAAGGCCGTAGAGCGTGTCGTTGGCGATCGCCAGCGCCTCGTCCTCGGTCTTGAAGGTCGTGACCGAGACGACCGGCCCGAAGATCTCCTCCTGGAACACGCGCATCTTGTTGTGTCCCTTGAACACCGTCGGCTTGACGTAATAGCCGCCGGCGAGATCGCCGCCGAGCATGTTGCGCTCGCCACCGATCAGGAGCTGCGCACCCTCGTTCTTGCCGATGTCGATGTAGGACAGGATCTTGGTGAGCTGCTCCGAGGAGGCCTGCGCGCCGATCATGGTGGCGGGATCGAGCGGGCTGCCCTGCACGATCGCGCCGACGCGCTTCAGCGCGCGCTCCATGAAGCGCTCGTAGATCGACTCGTGGATCAGCGCACGGCTCGGGCAGGTGCAGACCTCGCCCTGGTTGAGCGCGAACATCACGAAGCCCTCGATCGCCTTGTCGAGGAAGTCGTCGTCCTCGGCGCAGACGTCCTTGAAGAAGATGTTGGGCGACTTGCCGCCGAGTTCGAGCGTGACCGGGATCAGGTTCTGGGACGCATATTGCATGATCAGCCGCCCCGTCGAGGTCTCGCCGGTGAAGGCGATCTTGGCGATGCGGTTCGACGACGCCAGCGGCTTGCCTGCTTCGAGGCCGAACCCGTTGACGACGTTGAGCACGCCCGGCGGCAGCAGATCGCCGACGATCTCCATCAGCACGAGGATCGAGGCCGGGGTCTGCTCGGCCGGCTTGAGCACGACGCAGTTGCCGGCGGCGAGCGCGGGCGCGAGCTTCCAGGCCGCCATCAGGATCGGGAAATTCCACGGAATGATCTGGCCGACGACGCCGAGCGGCTCGTGGAAGTGATAGGCGATGGTATCGTGGTCGATCTCGGCGATCGAGCCTTCCTGCGCGCGGATCACGCCGGCGAAATAGCGGAAGTGATCGATGGCGAGCGGGATGTCGGCGGCCGTCGTCTCGCGGATCGGCTTGCCATTGTCCCAGGTCTCGGCGAGCGCGAGCTTGTCGAGATTGGCCTCCATGCGGTCGGCGATCCGGTTGAGGACCATCGCGCGCTCGGTGACGCTGGCGCGGGCCCAGCCGTCCTTGGCGGCATGCGCGGCGTCGAGCGCGGCCTCGATGTCGGAGGCATCGGAGCGCGCGATCTGGCACACCGGCTGGCCGGTGATCGGCGAGATGTTGTCGAAATATTTGCCGGCGTTGGGGGCCTTCCAGGCGCCGCCGATGAAATTGTCGTAACGCGCAGCGAACGGCGGCTTGAACGCCGCATTGACGTCAACCTTGGTCATCTGTCTCTCCCATTCACGCCGATGCACACGGCGTTGGAGAGAGGCTCGATCAAACCGGCGCAACAGACCAGAGGCCGGAACGAGCGCGTCCGAGGAAGTGTCGCAGTTCTGCGACATCTTGGCTGCGATTCGACAGCCGCGGCGCGTTCACCGCTCGAGCCCGAGCCGCTTCATCTTCCGGTGCAGGGTGGCGCGCGACATGTCGAGCTCCTTCGCCGCCTTCGAGACGTTGCCGCCGGCGCGCGCCAGCGCGCGCTTCAGAACGGCACGCTCGGCGGCGTCGATGTCGTCGCCCTCGGTGGTTGCGTCCTTGATCAGGTCGCCGGCTGGCACCGGGCGCGCCAGCGCGGACGAAGAAAGGTTGAGCGCACGGCGCGCCGCCCGTGTGGCACCGATGACGAGGTCGTTGCGATCGACTGCCAGCAGCGAGTTGATCTCGCGCTCGCTGTCCGGCGTGAGCACGATGCGGGCGTGCGGAAAGGCCTGGCGGAAATTCTCCGCCTCGATCAGGCGCGCGGCATCCGCGACGGTGGTCGCGATCAGCCGGCTGAAGCCTTCGGTGAGATCGGCACGACAGGAGGAGACGTCGAGCGCGGCCTTGAGCTGACCGTGCTCGTCGAAGATCGGCGCGGTGGTGCAGAACAGGCGCGCGTTGCGCGACAGGTAGTGCTGATCGCGGTCGATGGTCAGCGGCCGCTTCTCGACCAGGCAGGTGCCGATGGCGTTGGTGCCCTCGTGCCGCTCGCTCCACACCGCGCCGGTCCACAGGCCCCAGGATTCGAAGGTGGCGTCGTCCCCGCGGGCGCCGCGGCGCTCGAGCACGGTGCCGTCGGCATCGGCGAGCAGCACCGAGCAGCCGACGCCCCCAACCGCCAGGAATAGCCGGTCGAGGCTCGCCTGCGCGATCGCGAGCAGCCGCCCGAGCCGCGCGCGCGCGTCCGCGATTTCGGCGGCCGTCAGGCGAGCCGGCAGCTTCGGCGTGGCGGGATCGAGCGCATGGAGATGGCCGGAGCGGCGCCATGACGCCGCGAGCGCCGAAACCGCCGGCGCGCCTCTGTCGGCTCTGCTGTCAGCGTCAGCCTTCGCAGCCCCCTTGGCCAAGGCCTCCAGGACGCGATCCGAATGGGCATTCCCGGGCGAACGCCCCATGTCCCTCCTCCCGGCTCTCCCCGCGTTGGCGCGGCTTATTGCTAGACTAGCGCAACTACAGCACCGCGGTTTGACCGGCGTCAAGGAACGCCGACCAGGCTGCAATCCTTCGCTCGCCGCCGGGGCCGCGACCGATGCCTCACTTTCCCCGGACGACTACGGAGGTGTCGCAACACTGCGACACTCCCTCGCCTGAACTGGTCCGTGCGCCCTGAAATGGAGCCGGTGCCTTAAAGCACATTAATCCTCAGTCCGGATGGTTCCCGCACGCGCTTCGCACCGACGAACGTCATTGCCGGTGTCGCGAGGCAACCATGAGAGGGAAACATGCGCCTATCCTTTGCGGCAATACGCTCCATCCAGACCAAGATCGCCTTGATCGCCGGCTTCTGCCTGGCGCTCACCTGCGTCATCCTGATCGGCTACGGTCTGTTCTCGACGCAGAGCATGAACCAGTACGTCAACCACGAGGTGATGCAGCTCGTCGATCGCCAAACCAAGGAAAGCCTGATGAACCGGGCCTCCACCGAGGCCAACGTCATCAAGGCCGAGCTGGAGGTCGGGTTCGACGCCGCGCGCACCCTGGCGCAGTCCTTTGCGGTGTTGGCGGACGCCAAGAACGGGACCGCCACGAGCGCCCGCCGCGCGCAGCTCAACGCCGTGCTGCGGCATGTGCTGGAGCTCAATCCCGCCTTCAACGGCACCTACTCGGCCTGGGAGCCCGATGGGCTGGACGGCAACGATGCGGCCTTCAAGGCCAACAAGGAAATGGGCTCCGATCACACCGGCCGCTTCCTCCCCTATTGGACGCGAAGCGCCGGCGGCGCAATCGCCGTGCAGCCGCTGGTCGAATACGACAGCAGCGAGCGCCATCAGAATGGCCTCGTGAAGGGCGCCTGGTACATCAACCCGAGCACCACGGGGAAGGAGAACATCCTCGGACCGCTGCCCTACATCGTCCAGGGCAAGCCGGTGTTCCTGGCCACGATGTCCGTTCCCGTCATGATTGACGGCAAATTCCGCGGTCTCGCCGGCGCCGACTACAATCTCGACTTCGTGCAGAAGCTGGCGGTCAAGATCAACACCTCGCTGTTCGACGGCAAGGGCAAGGTCGTGATCCTCAACGACACCGGCCTCGTCGTCGCCGACAGCGCCGACCAGAACGTCATCGGCAAATCCGCCGCCGAGGCCGACTCGCGCTGGGCCGACAGCGCCGCCATCGTTCGAACCGGCAAGGGCACCGTTCTCGACGAGCCCAACAATCCCAACGTCGACATCTACGCCCCGATCACATTCGGTCTCACCGACACGCCCTGGTCGGTCGTGATCTCCGTCCCGCGCGACGTCGTTCTCGCCTCTGCACGGCAGCTCGACGCCTCGCTCAGCGGCCGCTCGACCAACAACACGCTGTGGCAGCTCGGGGTCGGAACGCTGATCACGGCGCTTGCGATCTTCCTCATCTGGGTGGCGGCACGGGGCATTGCCCGTCCGATCCAGGATTGCGCCGTGTTTGCCAACGGCATCGCCAAAGGCGACTTCAACCAGACCCTCACCATCGAGCAGGCGGACGAGGTCGGAGCCCTCGCCACCTCCCTGAAAGCCATGCAGGGCGACCTGAAGCAGAGCATCGCGCAGCGCGCCGAGGACCAGGCCGCCGCCGACGCCCAGCGCCGCCACGCGATGAGCCAGATGGCGGATCAGTTCGAGGCGTCCGTCGGCGGCATCGTCGAGACCGTGTCGGCTGCCTCGAGCACGCTGGAGACGTCGGCCGGCTCGTTGAGCGCCACCGCGGAGCGGGCGCAGACGCTGGCTACGACGGTCGCCGTGGCATCGGAGCAGGCGTCCGCCAACGTGCAGTCGGTGGCGTCCGCGACCGAGGAGATGGCCTCCTCGGTGACCGAGATCAGCCGCCAGGTGCAGCAGTCCGCGCGCATGGCCAACGAGGCCGTCACGCAGGCACGCTCCACCACGGGGCGGGTCGGCGAGCTGTCGAAGGCGGCCGCGCGGATCGGCGACGTCGTCGAGCTCATCAACAGCATCGCCGGCCAGACCAACCTGCTCGCCCTGAACGCCACCATCGAGGCGGCACGGGCGGGCGACGCCGGACGCGGCTTTGCCGTGGTCGCCACCGAGGTCAAGGCGCTCGCCGAGCAGACCGCGAAGGCGACCGGGGACATTGGCCAGCAGATCGCGGGCATCCAGACCGCCACCCAGGAGTCCGTCGGCGCGATCCGCGAGATCAGCGAGACCATCGAACGCCTGTCGGAGATCTCGGCCACCATCGCCGCCGCAGTCGAGCAACAGGGCGCGGCGACGCAGGAGATCTCACGCAACGTCCAGCAGGCGGCCCAGGGCACGCAGCAGGTCTCCTCGAACATCACCGACGTGCAGCGCGGCGCAAGCAGCACCGGGACCGCGTCCTCCGAGGTGCTGTCGGCGGCGAAGCTGCTGTCGCGTGACAGTGGCCGCCTGAGGGACGAGGTCGGCAAGTTCCTGAGCTCGGTCCGCGCGAGCTGAGCGCCGGCCGACCAAGACCGAAAAGGCCGCCTGGATGAACCAGGCGGCCTTTGTCGTGTGGGATGCAATGCGTCTGCTGCTGATCTCAGCGGCCGCCGCGCGACAGCATCTCGAAGCGGTAGTTGACGCCGACCATCGCCGTGTGGAGCTGGGTCTTCTGGCTGACGACGTTCGGCCCTCCGGTGATCGCGGCGGCGCCCGGCAGCGTGCCGGTCACGGTGCCGAAATCGGCGTAATCATATTCGGCGAAGGCCGACCAGTTGCGGGCGAACATCCACTCGACGCCGGCGCCGACCGTCCATCCGCTGCGGTTGAACGCCACGCTCGCCGACTGCCCGGTGGCGGTGTTGACGACCGAAACGTTGGTCCGTGTCCACGCCGCACCACCGCGCACGTAGGCCAGGATCTCAGGTGTCACGAGATAGCCGGCACGCACCGTGGCGGTGTAGAGGTTGCTCGTCCGCGTGTTCATCGTCAGCGCCGGCCCGAGCGGGCTCGACGCGTTGATGATGCCGATATCGGCCATGGCCTGGAGGCCGACGACGAAGCGGTCCATCTGGTAATCGCAGCCGAGCTGCAGGCCGCCGATGACGTCGCTGCCATTGCTCGAGATGGCGGTCGGAATCTGCACGGCAGCGACGGGCAGCGGCGCCACGTTGCCGCCGCCTGCCACCGGCGGCTGGTTCTGCGGCGGCGGGTTGCCATTGTTGCCCTGCGGCGGCGGGTTCGGCTGGCCGCCGCCATTGTTCGGCGGCGGATTCTTGGGCGGCCAGGGCTTGTCCGGATGATACGGCCATCCGCCATGATGGTAGTTGCCGCCCTGCTGCTGCCAATGATCCTTGTCGGGCTGCTTGTCGCCATAGCCGCCCTTGCCGTCATCATTGTCGCGCGGCTTGCCGCCCCAGCCGTAGCCGCCATGCTTGTCGTCGTCGCGTTGATCCGGCTTCAGCCAGGCGTAGCTGTCACGCTCGCTCTTCAGCGGCTGCTTCGACCAGCCGAAACCGAGTGGCTTGTCGTATCCGTCGTCCTTCTTCCCACCCCATCCGGAAGCCGGCTTGTCGTGATCGTCCTGCCGATCACGGTGCAGCCAAGCCGATCTGTCGGAGTAGCCGTTTGAATGCAGCTGCGACCAGCCGCTCGACTTGTCATGGTCGTCGTCGTGATGCTTGTCGAACCAGCCGCCACCATATTTGACGTCGTTGTAGTTGTTGTCCTTGTTCTTGGATGGCGCCGACGGCCAGGACGACTTGTTGTCGCCGCCTTTCGATCCAACCTTTGGCCAGTCGTGATCCTTGTCGCCGTACGGCTTGCCGGGCTGCCACCAGCCCTTGTCGCCGCGCTCACAGATCGGGGGCTTTTGCGGCGGCTTATGCGGCGGCTTCCACCCGCCGTTATTCCCGCCGGGGTTGTTCGGCGGCGGCGGGTTCGGCGCAGGGTTTGCAACCACAGGCGGCTTGACCACAGGCGGGTTGTTCGCATTGCCGACCGGTTGCTGCACGGGCTGAACGGGCGCGGCGGCGGCATTGGCGACCTGACTCCACGTCTGCTGCTGGCGTGACCAGGCCATCCCGGCATTCGCGCCGGCATGGCAGCCACTCCACCTGTAGGCGAAGACGTCGGGCGGCGGGAGCGGGGGAGGCAGGGCGAGATCAGTCGCCCAGACCGATGTCGTACTTCCTGCGAAAGTAGATAGGCAAAGGCATACGCCAAATACGCGACGCATCGAACTCACAACTCCTGAACACGTGCCGCAACAAACGGCGGCCGCATCAGGAGGGTGAGATTGTGTCGCGAACTGAATTGAAAAATGTCATTCGGAAGGAATGCAGATCGGGCCCCCGACGCGATCGAGATTCGGCTTTGACTGTTGCACGCAAGATGCAGGATTCTGGCAAAAAGAAGCAGCGCGCGACACGATTGCGACAAACGGCGCGATGCGCGATGCCGTCGCGGCTCATGAGTTCATTCGTAGACGAACGTGCGCACCGAACTCACTGGATGCGCAGCGCGCGGCCCCGCGCTCGACGGCATGCTTCCTGATCGCGCGCACCTCGCGATCGTCGTCCTTCACATCTACTACACGCCTCGATTGCATCACATCGAGCAGGGCGGCACATCGGCTGCACGGTCGCCATCGTCTTCGACGCGCCGACGCTCGGCGGTCCATGCGTGTCGACAACCCCTGCTCTTGGTTTCGCCGTTATCGCGCAGCCTGTGCGACGTCATCGATCGGGAGAGAAAGCGGCGGACGCCGCCGCAATCGCACCGAATGAGGCGTGGCTTCGTCAACGTTGCGGCAACTCATCGGGGGCGCGTGCCGCGAAGCATCCATAATTGCGGCCGGTTGTGTCGTGCTCACTCGCCGGGCTCGAAGGCCCCAGAGGGGGTCGATCCGATCCTGCACTCCGCAGAGATGCACCCATTTCCGCTCGTTCTGGATTGCGATCAGGATCGAACGAAGCTAGGTCACCGCCGATCGCGACCGGAAATACGGATTTGAGCTCGCCGCCAAGTCGTCCGGTCATCAGCACAAGCGCCGCCCGCTGCGCGCAGCATCATGGCTGGGCTCGCCTCGGCCATGACGACAGACTGAGGCCCGTCGGGCGGATCAGCGCAGCGTGATCCGCCGCACCGCGCGGTGCGCACGGCACATGGTGTGTCATGCCACCATCATCACGGATTGCGCCGGGAGAACGAGATGGCATAGGCGCCGTTGCGGATGTCGATCATCGGATCGTCGGAGGCCTCGATGCCGTCGGTGAGCTGGCCCGGCAGGAACAGCAGCTTCTTCTGCGCGGCGTCACTGTCTTCGACCGCCTTGTCGATCGTCAGCACGCCGAGCTCGACCAGCTTGCGATCGTCAGGCCACGGCTTTGCCGGATCCTTGGTGTCGTCGCCGGCCGCGGCGAGCTGCGCCTTGAAGCGGAACGTCACCGGCCCCTGCTTCAGCCGCGCCGGCAGCTCGGCCATCAGGAAGTCCGGCGCGCGTTTCGCCGCGTCCTCCTGGTCGATATGCACGACCCTCTCCGGCAGCATCTGCCAGCGCACCGCCTGCTTCTCGCCGGCCTTGTTGACGAGGACGAAGGCGTTGACGCCGAAATAGGCCTCGTCGGCAAGACTGTCTGGCGTCGCGATGGTGCCGAGCGCCGCCGGCACCGAGGGATGGCTGGCGATGAACTGCTCGAGCCTGGTCGGCTTGACCGCGTTCGGTCCAGAGTCCGCGATCGCCAGGAACAGATCGCGCAACTCCGCACCGGTCGAGACGGGGAAGAATTTCAGCGAATTGATCACGAGGTCCATGTCGCTGCCATCGGCGAGGTGAAACTTCACCGCCATGCCGTGCGGATTGGCGTCGCCGGAGCCGTCCGGCAGGTTCGGCACGCCGGTGGAGTCCGAGAACCGCACCGTCACCGGAATTTCGCCGCCGCTGAACAGCGACGCCTTGCTCAAGGTCGCCGCCTCGGTCGACGGCTTGAACTTGCCCTCGACCACGACGCCCTTGGCGTGATTGGCGCGAAAGCCGGCGTGCACGCCGAACACCTTGTTCATCGCATTGACGAGTTGCTCCTCGACCGGCGGTTCCTGCGCGAGGGCAGCGGCGGGCAACGCGAGAGCGATCCCGGCCAGCGCGGCAACGAGTGTGCGTATCGTCATGAGCGGCGTCCTCCTGTATGAGCGATGCAGCATAGCAGCATGAATTGACGCGTGAGCGATTTTCGAGCGCGGCCGATTGGGCGCCCATCACAGCGGCATGATCCACCTTGCGGTCTGACAGGAGCCATCACGCCCCATCACCGCTCCTTGCGGCGAGATGGCGAATGTCTCTATTGTAGCCGCACGTGCCCGGTCTGCCTCCCTCCGCCCTGCGGTGCGGATCCGGGGATCGTGCCCCCTCCGACCCTGACGCCGGACGGCGCGCCCACGACGGAGTTTCGACTGTGTCCGCACCGGAAAGCTTCCCCATCGACAAGATCCACATCCCCGACAAGAAGCGCAAGGCGCTGAAGCAGGACGCGGTCGACGCGCTGGCCGAAAGCATTTTGGAGGCCGGCCAGCGCGAGCCGATCCTCGTCCGCCGCGACAAGGACCATTTTGTCCTGGTCGAAGGTCTGCACCGCCTCGAAGCCTGCAAGGCCCTCGGCGAAAGCGCCATCATGGGTCTGCTGATCTCCGCCGAGGAAGCCCGCCAGCGCGAGCTGCCACCGCCGCCCGTCGATCCGGAGCGCGAGAAGATGGAGCGGCTGCGCAAGCTGCGGCTGGAGAAGGAGGAAGCGGAGAAGCTCACAACGGCGCCGAGGGGTGTCTCGGGCGCCCATGCCGCGACGCGCCCGCGCGGGCCGACGGAGACGACGAACCGGAGCAACAGGACTGCCACCGCGAAACCATCGCGCCCCGGACAAGGATCGTCGCCCCGGACCTTGTCGGATTGGATCAAGCAACAAGAGCGCAGCGGCGGGCGATACTGACGGTTTCAACGCGCGAGGCCCCCCCGGCCACGGTCTGATTGAGCGGCAGTCCGTCTGGCGGGTCAGCGCAGCGCGATCCGCCCGGCGGCCTCTCCGATGCGCCTTGCGCAGCGGGATCAGGCTGCATGCAGATCGGACCGGCCTGGATCTGCCCGTAGGCGCCGCGAGTCCGTCCCGCATGTTGCTCCGCGGAGGACGGTGCGGGACGGGATCGCTAGGCAACTCGGATCAAGCCCATCTGACTCAGCGACGCGAGGGGGAGCGGCAATCACTGCGAGCATGCCAAAGGCTGCGACGTTGGCCCCCACGTCCCTCGTCGCAGCCGCCTTCGGCTGAAAAAGCCTATTCTCGGAGAAGATGCTCGCCGTCTGGATCATCGACTTTTTGCGCGCTTACGGGTTCGGACGCCGTTTCCGATATTTCACGATTGCGCCGATGCGAGCGACAACAGCCCGGAGTTCCGTGCTCCTGGGTTCCTCACTTCCCACCCGGCGAACTGGTGGCTTCTGACTCGGGGCTCGAAGGAGAAGAAGTAGCGACCTCCGCGGCCGATCGAGGCCCGTTTGGTATTGAGCTGCGGATTGTCTCACGCCCCCCGCTATACCGACAGTGCCAGAGATACTCCGCCATGCGCCGAGGAATTGGGTTGGCAAACCGGATGGGGGCCCTTCTCGGCCCCGAACGGGTACGGATGCGGCGCGTGGAACCCCTGCTTCGACGAGACATTCTTTTCTCGTCCGTTGAATCACCGCCGCTGCCCCGCGCTCGTCGGCCATGAATCTTGGAGCGTTGACTTGACCTCATTTGAGCAGAGGCCGCTCGGCCCGATCATCATCCTCGTGGCAGCCGCCGCCGGCACGCTGCTCGGCCTCTACGACTACCTAGCTCCTTTGACCGGGGTCACTGGCGCCCCGGGCGCGTTGCTCGTCATCGGATCCAGTCTGGCACTCGTCGTCGACGCCTTCATCCTGTGGTTTGGTCGAAGCGGGTGGCTCTTCTGGGTGCTCTGGTCCCTCGGGCTGCTCGGCGCGCTCGGCACAATAACCGCCGCCTGCTTTCTGCATGCGTGGTGGCTGGCGGCGGCCACGGTCGTCGCACTCGTCGGATTGATTGTGACGCTTGCCGTCCCACCCCAGCCAAGAAGAGCCGTGGCATGAGAATCCGTTCATTCTGCCGTAGCGCCCCATTTGCGGCGCTCACGCTGGCGGTCATGGTCGCGCTGCCGCCGGCGATTGCACAGAACGACACTGCTCATCCGGCTGCCACCCCCGGAAGCATTCCAGGCCCAGAGCAGCATGGGCCTTCGAGCACTGGCTCGGAGCAGCCCCACGGCAATGCCGGTCGCGCATCGTCAGCACCGGGCAACGAGCAATCGGGAGCTGCCGACGCAGGCGCTCAGCGGCCGTCCGGCAGCTTGCCCACGCCGAAGCCGATCCCGCTCGTCCCGACCCATGCCGTCTGGAATACGTTTCACGGTCAGCTCAATGCCCAGAAGTACTCTCCTCTGCCCCAGATCACAGCCGACAATGTCCGATCGCTGGTAAAGGTGTGGGAGTATCACACCGGCGACGTTTCGGATGGATCGGGCAAGCTGCCGACCAGCGTCTGGTCCGCCACGCCGATCTTTGCCAATGACACGCTCTACATCGGCACGCCGTTCTATCGCGTTGTTGCGCTGGATCCCGGGACGGGCAAGGTCAAATGGACCTTCGACTCCAAATCGACGCTCAAGGCTTTGACCCAGCCGGCGCTGAAGAACCGCGGGGTCGCCTATTGGGAGGCGGCGAATCCCGTCGCGGGCCAGCCGTGCCAGAAGATCGTCTATCTCGGCACCATGGACGCGCAGCTCTTTGCCATGGACGCGGATACTGGCAAGCTCTGTCGTGATTTCGCGAATGGCGGCGTCCTCAACGTCGACCAGTGGAACGACGTGAACAACAAATATCCGCTTTCGTTGCTTCAGCCGCCGACGGTCGCGGGCAATCACGTGATCCTGGGCTGGGCCGGCAAGGACTGGGCCTATGCTGAAGCACCGCCCGGCACCGTATTCTCGCTCGATCCGCAAACGGGCAAGCGACAATGGTCCTTCGCCACGCTGCCGCCGAAGATCGCGTCCCGCACCGGCACCGCCAATGTGTGGACGGGCATGTCGGTCGACGAGGGACTGGGATTGGTCTATCTCCCGGTCTCCAGCCCCTCCCCGAACTACTGGGGCGGCAACCGCACCGAGCCGATCCCGTTGGCTACATCGACAACGGCCCTCAACCTCGAAACCGGCGAGGTCGTTTGGTCTCGCCAGTGGGTGCACCATGACATCTGGGACTACGACATCAACTCCGCGCCGACGTTGATGGACATCACCGTCGATGGGAAGCAGATCCCAGCGCTGATGCAGGCAACCAAGATGGGGTTCCTCTTCGTCGTCGACCGACGCACTGGCAAGGACGTCTGGCCGATCGAGGAGCGCAAGGTGCCTGGTGGCGACGGCTCGATCCAGGGCGAAATCTACGCGCCGACGCAGCCGTTTCCGATCAGGCCGGCGCCGCTGCTCGACCAGTCGAAGAAGCCTCCCATCTGGTGGGTCGCCGACGCCCTCGGGCTCGGCCAATGCTCGAGGCTCTGGAAGAGCCTCAATTACGCCGGCATGTACTCGCCGCCGACTCACAAGGACAGCGGCGTGCTCGCCTATCCCGACTCGGCCGGCGGCGTGCAATGGGGCGGCGTAGCCTTCGATCCGCGCGGCAAGACCGCGATCGTCAACTTCTCGCACGTGGTGCAATCCATCAAGCTCTACCCCCGGAAGGAATATGAGCAGCGCGCAGCCGGCTCGGGCAACGAGCAAGGCTTCTATCCTCAAGAGGGTGCGCCATACGGCATGTCACTCGACAACGCGCTGAACTGGCTCGGCATGCCCTGCTGGAAGCCGCCATTCGGCGAGATCGCCGCCATCGACATGACCACAGGTGACATCAAATGGCGCCGTCCCATCGGCGCCTCCCAGAAGTGGGGCTTCTACATGCCGGAGTCGATGGGATCGGTGACGATCGGCGGCCCGGCGGTTACGGCCGGAGGCGTGATCTTCATCGGAGCCTCGATGGACGCCAAGGTGCGGGCCTACGCGCTGGCCGACGGCAAGGAGCTCTGGTCCGACATCGTCCAGGCTCCCGCGGTCGCCAATCCCGCCGTCTATGAGTACAAAGGCCGCGAATACGTGGCCTTCATCGCGGGCGGCAACACGATCCTCAAGGACCAAGTCGGCGATCAGGTCGCCGTCTACGCTCTACCGTAGTGCGGCGGTGCTCGCCAGCTGGCTTGCGCTGAACCGGAGCGGAATGGCTTCCGTGCCTACGCCGCGGCGATACAGCTGCCGTCGCATTCGCTGCGCAAATGGCGCGGCCGACTGGACCGCGGCGAGGTCGCGATCGCCGGCGGGCGCATCCTCATCCCTCCGCCCGCCCACCGTTAGGACGTCTTTAGGCGAGGTCCGCCTTCATCAGGTCGCGCAGCGCTTTCGGTATGGGCTGCGCCCTGCCGCCGCTGATGAACGCAACTCTCACGTCGGCCTTGACGAGCACCTCCTCGCCGCGCCTGACCTCCTGCGCCAGCGTGATCGACGCGCCCTTCACCGCCACGGGCCAGGTGACGACGTCGAGCACGTCGTCCATACGGGCCGGCCGCAGGAAGTCGAGCGTCATCGAGCGCACCACGAAGGCGAAGCCCGGGGCTTCGCTTGCCGCCTCCGCGAACAGCGCGTGCTGCTCGGCGCCCATCAGCCGCAGATGATTGGTGCGGCCGCGCTCCATGAAGCGGAGGTAGTTGGCGTGATAGACGATTCCGGAGAAATCCGTGTCCTCGTAGTAGACCCGCACCTGCATGTGGTGGCGGCCGTCGCGGATCGCGCCGTCGAGATGTTGTTGGGTCAAGGGAAGCCCTCGATAGCCGGAAATGGCGATCGTTTCGCCCAGTTCAACGGCCAGCGCAAGAGCAGGCCAGCAAGAGCCGGCTAGGACGTCACCTCGACGGGTTCCCTGCCGACGGTGACCAGCACGATCTCCGGCGGCATGCCGATCCGGACTGGCATGATGCTGCAGCCGAGGCCGCCGGAGACGATCACGTCGCATTGGGTGCGGATGTGGCCGTAGGCCAGATTGACGCCATTGCGCGCGGGAACGGCCGGAGACCAGCCGAGCACGCGGATCTGGCCGCCATGCGTATGCCCCGACAGCTGCAGCGCCACGCGTGGTGGCACCCGGAGCGCGACGTCGGGCTCGTGCGCCAGCAGAATTACCGGGGCGCTGTCCGTCACCTTGCGCAGCGTCCCTGCGAGATCATCGATGCCGATCCGCGGCATCGGCCGGAAGCGCCGCGCTGGCATGTAGGCCAACTGATCGCCGAGGCCGGCAAGCCAGAAGGCATGGCCATTCTTGGTGAGACGCACGACGTCGTTCTCGTAGACGGGAATACCGGCGGCCTCGAGCGCCTTCTGGGCATACGGCGCGCCGCGGCCGTCGCGCTGCACGGTTCGATCATCCCAATAATCATGATTGCCCAGGATGGCGTGCACGCCCAACGGCGCCTTCAGGCCGCCGAGCACCGGCGCCCAGGCATCGGCGTCGATGCGTCCGATGTGATGACGATGACCGGCGACGTAGTCGCCGAGCAGAACGATCAGATCCGGCTGCAGCGCGTTGGTTCGCTGGACGATCCCGTCGATATGAGCGAGCGACATCCAGGGATCGCAGGCATGGATGTCGGCGATGGCCGCGATCTTCAGTCTTAGCCCAGCCGGCCAGTTGCGTGGATGGATGTGATAGTCGGTGACGCCCAGGCGGAGCGGCTCGACGCCGACGCCGTAAGTCGCGGTCGAAAAACCGGTGGCGGCAAGACCGCCTGAGAATGACAGAAAGCGACGGCGTGACAGCATCGATAAACTCCTCGCAGCGGCTCCCTTCTCCCCGATCATTGCAACCGATTTCGGGTGCGTCTGTGCAGATTGTCAGCAGTTTCGTTAATCATCGTCCTCGCTGCCGAACAGACCGAACTGGCCGGGATCGCGGTTCGAGGGCTCGGCCAGGCCGAGATGCCTGAACGCGTGCGACGTCAGCAGCCGGCCGCGCGGCGTACGCTGCAGATAGCCGCATTGGATCAGATACGGCTCGATGATGTCCTCGATGGCATCGCGCGGCTCCGACAAAGCTGCCGCCATGGTCTCGACGCCGACCGGCCCGCCGCCGTAGTTCAGCGCGATGGTCGAGAGATAGCGCCGGTCCATCGCGTCCAGCCCGGCGGCATCCACTTCGAGCGCGCTCAGCGCGTGATCGGCGATGGCGCGATCGATCGCACTGGCGTTGGCGGCCGACGCGAAGTCGCGCACGCGGCGCAGCAGCCGGCCGGCGATCCGTGGCGTGCCACGGGCGCGCCGCGCGATCTCGTTGGCGCCGTCGGCGGTCATGCCGACCCCGAGCACGCGGGCACCGCGCGTGACGATGCCTTCGAGCTCCTCCACCGTGTAGAAGTTCAGTCGGATAGGAATGCCGAACCGGTCACGCAACGGATTGGTCAGCAGGCCTGCGCGCGTCGTCGCGCCGACCAGCGTGAACTTCGACAGGTCGATCTTGACCGAGCGGGCCGCGGGGCCTTCGCCGATGATGAGATCGAGCTGGAAATCCTCCATCGCCGGATAAAGGACCTCCTCGACCGCCGGGCTGAGACGATGGATCTCGTCGATGAACAGCACGTCGCGCTCTTCGAGATTGGTCAGCAGCGCGGCGAGATCGCCGGCCTTGGCGATGACCGGGCCCGAGGTGGCGCGGAAGCCGACGCCGAGCTCACGCGCCACGATCTGCGCCAGCGTCGTCTTGCCAAGTCCGGGCGGACCGACGAACAGCACATGGTCGAGCGCCTCGCCGCGCTTGCGCGCCGCCTCGATGAAGATCGAGAGGTTGGCGCGCGCCTGCTGCTGGCCGACGAACTCCGACAGCTGCTGCGGACGCAGCGCAGTGTCGCCGACATCGTCGGAGCGCCGCTCCGGACTGACCATGCGCGCCGGCGGCTTCATCATCGTTCACCCGCCGGCAACTGCTGATGATCTAGTGGAAACGACATCTTTGAAACATACCATGCGCAAATTAGCTCGGCAGGAGTAACAACCATCGTCCAGTAGAGCAGCTTCTGGACATCGCTCGGCACGAGCCGGTCACAACAGTCCACGATATCCCTGTAGGTGATGGTCAGGGCAGCCACAGGAATCACGAAAAACAAAGCGAACGGCCACGAAATCCGCTTCGAGAATGAAACCTGAAGAGCCGCCGCTGTGGCAACGAACAGTTGCGCGGGTAGTATCCAGGCAAGACTGAGCGCGAACGCAGCAAATAGGTCAACGACCGCACCCTCTCGAGGGCGTTCGACCTGCAAGAGCAGCGGTCCGGTCAGCCATATCACGGGAGCTGAAATCAGCGTACCTCCGAGCAAGAAGATTGCGAATACGCGCGGCGTCCTAAAATTCATCCGGATTGCTCCGAAGTCAGGACCGCAGTGGGCGCAGACTGCCAACGGACGGTGTCCGCCCGCTGCCCGGTCAATCTGCGCGCCGGCGGCTTCATTCGTTGCCGCGCCTGTATTTGTTTGGCAGCAGTTCGCCGATGGTCACCGCCGCAGGCCCCTTGCCGTTCGACGGCACGATGACGCGCGCCTTGGCATCATAGTCGTGGATCAGCTCGCGGCAGGTGCCGCAGGGCGAGACCACGGCGACCTCGCCGGGCTCGCCGGGCTTGGGATGGCGCACCGCAACGATGGTCTCGATGCCGTGGTCGCCAAACTCGGTGATGGCGCGGCCGATCGCGATGGCCTCGGCGCAGACAGCGTTGCGGCCGAGATAGGCATCGATGTTGACGCCGGTGATGATGCGGCCGTCGCGCGTGCGCATGGCGGCGCCGACCTCCTGCCAATCGTTGCGATAGCGGCTCTTGACCGCTGATGCGGCCGCCTCGATCAGCTCCTTGTCCTTCTTGCTCACCATGGGGGAAACGGATGTCCTTCTGCTCGCCCGGCCGGGCGACGATTGCCTATTTCGCCAGCTCCTTGAGGCCGAGGCGAATGAGTTGCGCGGTCTCGGCCTTGTCGCCGGCCGCGCGTGACGCGGCGGCAATGGCGGCAGCCGCCTGCGGCTGGCCATAGCCGAGATTGATGAGCGCGGAGATCGCGTCCGCGATCGGCTGCGGCGCGCGGGATTCTTCGATGGCGCCGGACAGCCTGACGACACCGGGATCGACATCGGCGAACGCCGGCGCCTTGTCCTTGAGCTCGGTGACGATGCGCTCGGCGACCTTGGGACCGACGCCCGGCGTTCGCGCTACCGCGGCCTTGTCGCGCAGCGCGATCGCATTGGCGAGGTCTGCCGGCGGCAGAGTGCCTAGGACCGCGAGGGCGACCTTGGCGCCGACGCCCTGCACCGTCTGCAAAAGGCGAAACCATTCCCGTTCGACATCCGAGCGAAAACCGAACAGCTTGATCTGGTCCTCGCGCACATAGGTCTCGATCGACAATGTGGCGGCTTCACCGGGCGACGGCAAGGCCTGCAGCGTCCGCGCCGAGCAGTGCACCTGATAGCCGACGCCGCCGACGTCGAGGATGACGAAATCCTCCGCGTAGGAATCGATCAGCCCCTTGAGCTTGCCGATCATAGCCCGGCCACCTTCATACGCAGCGCCTGGCCCTGGCGGTGATGGGCGTGGGTGATGGCGATGGCGAGCGCGTCCGCCGCGTCGGCCGACGGCGGCTCGGCCTTCGGCAGCAGGATCTTCAGCATCACCGCGATCTGGCCCTTGTCGGCATGACCGGCGCCGACCACGGTCTTCTTGACCTGGTTGGGGGCGTATTCGGCGACCGAAATTCCGAACATCGCCGGCGCCAGCATGGCGATGCCGCGGGCCTGGCCGAGCTTCAGGGTGGCGACGCCGTCCTTGTTGACGAAGGTCTGCTCGACCGCGGCTTCCATCGGCGCGAACCGGCCGAGCACCGCCGATAGCCCCTCATGGATCGCCAGCAGCCGGCTCGCCAGCGGCAGATCATCGGGCGGCTCGACCGAGCCGCAACCGACATAGATCAGCCGGTTGCCCTCGCTCTCGATCACGCCCCAGCCGGTGCGGCGGAGGCCGGGATCGATCCCGATGATGCGGATTGCTGCGCGAATCGGCTGGGCTTTCATGGATTAGAGATAGCCTCGCGCCGCACCGATGGAAACATAAACGGAACGCACGAACGACGTGGTTGAGCGTCCGTCAACCGCTCATCTTCGCCATCAGGGCGTCCGAGATTTCGAAATTGGCGTAGACGTTCTGGACGTCGTCGTGTTCGTTCAGGAGGTCCATCAGCTTCAGCAGCTTCTCGCCGGTCTCGTCGTCGACGGCCACCGTGTTCTGCGGCTTCCAGGTCAGCGCCGCCTTGCGCGGCTCGCCGAACTTGGCTTCGAGGTTCTTGGCGACTTCATGGAAACTGTCCGGCGAGGCATAGACCTCGTGGCCGCCCTCGCCCGAGATCACATCGTCGGCGCCGGCCTCGATCGCGGCGTCCAGCACGGCATCGTCGGAGGCGACGCTGCGGTCGAATTCGATGATGCCGACGCGGTCGAACATGAACGAGACCGAGCCGGTCTCGCCGAGGTTGCCGCCTGATTTGGTGAAGAAGGAGCGGATGTCGGACGCGGCGCGGTTGCGGTTGTCGGTCAGCGCCTCGACGATGACGGCGACGCCGCCCGGGCCGTAGCCCTCGTAGCGGATCTCGGCATAGTTGTCGCCCTCGCCGCCGAGCGCCTTCTTGATGGCCCGCTCGATGTTGTCCTTGGGCATGTTCTCGGCCCGGGCGGCGACCACGGCGGCGCGCAGCCGCGGGTTCATCGCCGGATCGGGCGTGCCGAGCTTGGCGGCGACGGTAATTTCGCGCGCCAGCTTGCCGAACAGCTTGGACTTCATCGCATCCTGCCGGCCCTTGCGATGCATGATGTTCTTGAATTGGGAATGGCCGGCCATGCGAGGTCTCTTGCAATCGTAGGGGATCAGGTGGGGAAGCGCGGCCTTATAGGCCGGGAATCGTCAAAATCAAAGATTTGAGGTAGTTTCAGGGTGGCTGCCCCCTCCTCGGAGAGCCAGTTGGCTGCCCCGCACCATAAGCCAAATGTTAACCATGGCTTCACAGTCAAGTGCAACGATGCCGCCCCTCTGCACCTTTTCACCCGCACCGGGGCCTACCCCATGGCGTTTGGTTTCTTTGCAAGACGAGCCTCTGCGCCCGAGCCGGTGGCCGAACCGAAGCCGGTGGCCGCGCCGGAGCCGCTGGCGTCGTCGGATGCCGATTCGGCCAAGGCCATCCTCGACCTGCTGGAGCTGGAACTCGGCGGCATGATTCGCCAGCTGGAGCGCGCCGCCGATGCGGTCGCCAGCGGCGCCGAGGCGACGGCGGGGACGCTGACGGACATTCGCCAGCGCGCCGATGCGCTGAGCGGACGCAGCAGCACCGCGCAAGGAACGGCGGCGACGTTCGCCCACGCCGCAGAGAAGGTGACCCAGTCCGCCCACGGTATCCGTGCCCAGGTCCAGGACGCCGGCCAGCTCGCCGACCAGGCCAGCGCCGCCGCCTCGGAAGCCCGGGCCAACGTCGACCGCCTGCGCGAATCCTCGGCGGCGATCGGCAACGTCGTCAACCTGATCTCCCAGATCGCGCGCCAGACCACCTTGCTCGCGCTCAACTCGACCATCGAGGCCGCCCGCGCCGGCGAGGCCGGCCGCGGCTTCGCGGTGGTGGCCACCGAGGTCAAGGCGCTTGCCGTCCAGACCCAGAACGCGACCGAGGAGATCACCCGCAAGATCGAGGCACTGCAGAAGGACGCCGCCGGCTCGGCCGAGGCCGTCCACCGCATCTCCCAGGCGATCGAGGCGATCCGCCCCGTCTTCACCAACGTCAACGGCGCCGTCGCCGAGCAGAACCAGACCACCGGCGAGATGTCGAACAATGCGGCCCAGGCCTCGCAGTTCATATCCTCGGTGGTCGACAGCGCCGCAGACATCAGCAACGCCACCCAGCAGGCCGAGAGCTATGGCGAGCGCGTCACGAACGCCGGCCGCGCCGTGACCATGTACGCCCAGAAGCTGAAGGCGCGCTGCGCCGTGCTGCTGCGGCAGGGCGATCGGCCCGTGCGCAGCGGCAGCGAGCGTCTGCCCTGTCACCTCAAGCTCGAGATCAAGTCGGGCGCACGCACGATCGGTGCGCCGGTCTATGAGATTTCCAACGACGGCCTTCTGATCACCGGCCCGGATGCGAGCCGCCTGCCCGTGAACGAGCGTCTCGACGCCGTGCTGGAGGACGTCGGTCCGTGCCGCCTGCGCGTCACCGAGCAGGTCAAGGCCGGCGCCCAGGCGCGGTTCGATGCGCCAAGCGCCGAGCTGCGCGAGAAGATCGAGGACAAGCTCTGGGCGCTGCATGAGGAGAACAACGAGTTCGTCACCCGCGCCATGGAAGCCGGCACCGAGCTGAACCGGATGTTCGAGAGCGCCGTTGCGCGCGGCGAGATCACGCTCGAGGACATGTTCGATACCAACTATGTCGAGATCCCCGGCACCAATCCGCAGCAGCACCGCAGCCGGATCCTCGACTGGGCCGAGCGCGTGCTGCCGTCGTTCCAGGAGGCCTTCCTCGCCAAGGACCAGCGCATGGCGTTCTGCGTCGCGATCGACCGCAACGGCTATCTGCCGGTGCACAACCGGATCTATTCGCATCCGCAGCGGCCGGGCGATACGGCCTTCAACACCGCCAACAGCCGCAACCGCCGCATCTTCAACGATCCGGCCGGGCTCGCGGCAGGCCGCAACCAGCGGCCCTATCTGATCCAGAGCTACGCGCGCGACATGGGCAACGGCAACACCATCATGATGCGCGAAATCGACGTGCCGATCCGGGTTCGCGGCCGGCACTGGGGCGGCTTCCGCACCGCCTACAAATTGTGAGCCAAGCCGTGATTTTCTGATCCTTTCAAGCCCGGGAGTCTGGACATGTCGGTCGCGCAACGCGCCATTCTGGAAAGTCACGACGCGCGCACCGGCGCCGAACGGCTGATGGACGAGATCGCCGACCGCATCGGCGGTCTCGGCGTCGAGCTCGCCGATGTCGCCGGCAACGTCCAGGAGGTCGCCAACCGCGTCAGCTACCAGTCGCAGCGGTTCGGGCATCTCCAGGCCACCGCCAAGACCATGGTCGCGGCCAATCACGACATCGCCACCGCCTCGCAGGCGGTGCAATCGGCCACGACCGCCGCGGTCGGCGACATCGCCCAGTCGCGCAACGTGGTCGACACCGCGGTGCGGCACATCGCCGAATTGGTCGAGTCCGTCGAGCGCATCGAGCAGCGGCTCGGCTCGGTCGGCGATGCGCTGTCGCAGGTCGCCAAGGTCTCGGTCGCGATCGAGGCGATCGCCAAGCAGACCAACCTGCTGGCGCTGAACGCAACCATCGAGGCGGCCCGTGCCGGCAGCGCCGGCCGGGGCTTCGCTGTCGTCGCAAGCGAGGTGAAGTCGCTCGCCGAGGCGACGCGGCAGGCCACCCAGGAGATCGGCGATACCCTGCGCGGGCTCGACTCGCAGGTGAAGAGCCTGCTCGGCGAGAGCGGCCAGGCCTCCTCCCGCGCCAAGACCGCGGGTGAAGGCGCCCAGCAGATCGGCGGCATCATCGTCCGCGTCCAGGACGGCTTCACCAGCGTCGGCCAGGAGATCGACGGCGTGGCGAAGGCCGCGACCTCCAACCTCGCGCATTGCGACGCCGTGATCAGCGAGCTCAACGAGCTCGCCAAGGGCGTCGACCAGTCCTCGGTCGAGCTCAAACAGGCCGACAGCCGGATCGCCAAGCTGCTCGATCATTCCGAGGCGCTGATCGGGCTGATCGCCGAGAGCGGCGTACAGACCGCGGACGCGCCGCTGATCAAGACCGTCGTCGACACCGCCCGGCAGATCTCAGCGACCTTCGAAACGGCGATCGACCGCGGCGAGATCACGCTCGCCGACCTGATGGACGAGAGCTATCGCGAGATCCCCGGCACCAATCCCAAGCAGTACATGACGCGCTACGTCGAATTCACCGACCGCGTCCTGCCGGCGATCCAGGACCCGATCCAGGGCAGCGATCCGCGCATCGTGTTCTGCGTCGCCTGGGCGCGCGGCGGCTACCTGCCGACGCACAATCCGAACTACCGCAAGCCGCAGGGGCCCGATCCGGTCTGGAACAACGCCAACTGCCGCAACCGCCGGCTGTTCGAGGACCGCGCGGTGAAGAAGGTCGCCGCCGCCAGCAACAAGCCGTTTCTGCTGCAGACCTACCGCCGCGACATGGGCGGCGGGCAGTTCGTGCTGATGAAGGACCTCTCGGCGCCGATCTTCATCAAGGGCCGGCATTGGGGCGCGTTCCGGATGGGTTTTCGGCTCAAGGCCTGATCCAGGCTCTCATCCTCCCCAGAACGAAGGCTTCGCCGGCGACAGCCGGCCGCCGATGCGCACCGGCGCGATCTTGATCGCAAGCCCGGTGCCGTTGTCGGTCTCGACCGCCACGCCGCTCAACGTCGCCTCGCCGGAGGCCGGCTCGAAGCGCGCCGACGGGATGCCCGACTGGAAGCGGCGCAGCGGCTCGTCCTTCTGCATGCCGATGATGGAGTCGTAATCGCCGGTCATGCCGGCATCGGTCATGTAGGCGGTGCCGCCGGGCAGGATCTGGTGATCGGCCGTTGGCACATGCGTATGGGTGCCGACGACGAGGCTGGCGCGGCCGTCGCAGAAATAGCCCAGGCCCTGCTTCTCGCTGGAGGCCTCGCAATGCACGTCGACCACGATCGCATCCGCCGCCTCGCGCAGCGGGCAGGCGCCGAGCTCGCGGCCGACAGCCGCGAACGGGTCGTCGAACGGCGTCATGAACACGCGCCCGAGCACGTTGACCACCAGCGCGCGGGCGCCGTTCTTGGCGTCGACCAGCGCCGCGCCACGGCCGGGCGTGCCCGCCGGATAATTCGCAGGGCGCACCAGGCGCGGTGCGCGCTCGATGAACACCAGCGCCTCGCGCTGGTCCCAGGAGTGGTTGCCGAGCGTGACCGCGTCGGCGCCGGCGTCGACCAGCTCCTGATAGATCGCCTCGGTGATGCCGAATCCGCCGGCCGCGTTCTCACCATTGACGATGACGAGATCGAGCGCCCAATCGCGGATCAGGCCTGGCAGGTGGTCCGAGACGGCGCTGCGGCCGGCCCGGCCGACGACGTCGCCGACGAAGAGAATTCGCAACTCAATTGCTCCGGAAATCCAAGGTCTCGCGCTCGGTTAGCACATAATCCAGCGCCGCGTCGTGGGCCAAGGCCGGGATCGCCTCGGTTTCCTGCACGGCAAAGCCGAGGCCGACGCCGATGAGGTGATGCGATTTACGCAAGTGCGAGAAGGTGTAGTCGTAGTAGCCGCCACCGTAACCGATGCGATGGCCGGTGCGGTCGAAGGCGGCGAGCGGGACCAGCATCACGTCCGGCACCAGTTCGGCCGCAACAGGCGACGGCTCGGGGATACCGAGCGAGCCCAATGTCAGCCGATCACCCGGCGACCACGCCCGGAAGGAGAGCGAATGGCCGCGCGCCAGGATGACCGGCAGTGCCAGCCGCGCACCCTTCGCCGCCAGCACGCGCATCAGCGGCACCGGATCGAGCTCGTTGCGAATCGGCGCATAGCCCGAGACCACCTGGCCCGGCTCCAGCGCGAAGGGGAGCCCGCGCGCCGCGATGGCCTGCGCGGCGGCGCTGCGCGCCTCGTCGCTCAGCGCGTCGCGCGCGGCGAGGGCTGCAGCTCGCAGCTGCTGCTTGGTGTGCTGGACGGCCTTCATCGGCATGCGGCGGGATCTCCGTCAAGAGCTCGCGGACGCGGGCACTCCAACGTTCTCAGAAACGCAGCAGGTCGGCAATCAAGGGGACAGAACAGAGGGAGAGAGACAAGCGCGAAGCCGCAATCGCCGTTGAAACGCTCGATCCCGGAGTTCCCTACGAAAGTAGGTGGGCACCATATGTCCAGGTCCACGGACCTGGCCAGGGACAGTTCCCTAAAGGATCGATAAGGCCCCGGGGATATGTTGGTTCCGGACGCGCGTCGCAGCCTCGCTGACGCAATGTAACCATGGCGGGGTGATTTTGCCAGCGGTGGAAGCGGATTGACGCGCGCTGCCGTTGTCCAACCTCGGCGTCGTCGCCCGGCTTGACCGGGCGCCCCCGTACGCCGAGGCAGCAGTGGTTGAGCCGACAGGCCGCGGCGTACCGGATCGCCCGCTTTTCGCGGGCGATGACAGTTGTCGGGTGGTAGGAGCCGGGCCGAACACGGCAGAGCAGATCAGAATAGGCATGGCATCGCGTCCTCGTGGCGCTCGGCGTCCGAGTTGTTCATTTGGCTCGCCCTCTCGACACAGAGGGCACAGGGAAGGCCGGGCGTCGGCTGACGCCCGTGGCCCGCCTGCGTAAAAAATGCAGGCGGCAGGTACCACAGGTGCAGCCGGAAACACCCGGCCTTCCCTGCGCGACGGTTTGAACGGCTGCTTCGCGATCTCCCTGGTGCGCCGGGCTTGTTGGCCACCATGCGCGACAACGCGCTTGCGCGCGTTGCGCGGGACACCAGCATCGGGGTGTCAGGACCACGCGACTTGACCGTACGTGCATCGCCGTTCGTCCGCGCGATCAACTCACGCTGCGGCAATCCACGCCCATCGCATCCCACTGCCAACGCCTCGTGACGGTCGCGACACGCCCCTCATGCGGCAGCAGGACGAGCGGAAGCATCCGCCTGATTTGCCCGACACGGCAAGCCATGCGGCCTGCGACATCGTAACGCGACGGGCAGTCTGCGCATGATCGACATGCGCGGTTTGCCCGTCGTGCAGTTTACGACGTGCATCTGCTCCCGTGCCGCCAGCTCAACATTCCGCCGTCGTCCCGGCCTCGCGCGCCCTTGCGCCGAGGCAATTCAGGATCTCTCCGCAGATGCAGCCTGGATTGCTTCGCCTCGCCACTGCGCTCGCAATGACGCCGTGGTGATGACGGCGCTCCCGCGGCAGCGCCGCGTCGGCAGCGCATAGTCTTGCCACGATTCAGGCTCATCGACTTGGAGCTGAGGTTGTGGCAGATCATGCCTACATCCCAATGCCCTGTATCGTACATTGGAGTCCTGGCATGCGCTTCGATCTCAAAACCGTCACGGCCGCCTGCGCGCTACTGATCGCGTCGGCTGCTGCGAGCCTCGCCGCCGACGTCAAGATTCATCGCGTCTCGATCCAGGTCGATCAGAACGATCCGGCAATCATGAATCTGGCGCTGAACAACGCCACCAACATCATGGAGACGTTCAAGGAGAAGGGCGAGGAGGTCGAGATCGAACTCGTCACCTATGGACCCGGGCTGAACATGCTGCGCGAGGATACCTCGCCGGTGAAGGACCGGCTCAAGCAGATCGCCGAGCTCAGCTTTCCCGCCAAGATCAAGTTCTCCGCCTGCAACATCACCAAGCGCGGCATGGAGAAACGCGAAGGACATCCGATTGCGATCGTCGCCGAAGCGAGCCTGGTGCCATCGGGCGCGGTGAGGCTGATGGAACTGCAGGAGAGCGGCTGGAGCTATCTGAAACCTTAGGTAGTTTCTGCCCCAAAACTGCCAGCTTTAGGGCTCATTGAGATACGACCTTGGATTGAGCTGTGTCATCAGTCTGCTCGGGGGATGGCGAGCAGACGCGATCGGGGACTAGTCACATGCACAGAGTACTCGCCCGGCCGGCGCTGCTGGCGCTGGCAACGCTTTCGGCTGCCTTGCTCACCCCCGTCGGCGCGGTGCTTGCGCAAGGGCAGTCCGCCGCTCCGCTCTCGATCAAGCCTGCGCGCGCGTCGGAACGGCGGGCCGTCGAGCCTCGGGTCTCCGAGACCCGCGCCCCCGAGCCACGGAGCGCCTCGGACGAAGCCGCCATCAAGACGCGCATGAACCAATGGACCGTCGGCCTGGCCGCGGGCCTGCCCGACGGCGGCTTCGTGCGCTTCGCCAGCGAGATGGCGCGGACCATGGACGACGGCGACAACATGCGCCTGATCCCGATGGTGACGCGCGGCACCACCTCGAACATCGCCGACCTGCTCTATCTGCGCGGTGTCGACGTCGCGATCACCTATGCCGATGCATTCGACTTCTATGCCAGGCAGGCCGGCCTTTCCAATATCAACGACCGCATCCGCTACGTGCTGCGCTTCTTCATCTCCGACGTGCACATCTATGCGCGCGAGGAGTTCAAGTCGCTGCAGGACCTGAAGGGCCAGAAGGTCGCGGTGGGCACGGCGGGCGTGGCCGCCGCCCACACCGGCCCACTGATCTTCCGGCGCCTCGGCATCGACATCGAGCCGGTCGCGGTCGGTGGCCCCGTCGCACTGGAGAAGCTGCACAAGGGCGAGATCGCCGCGATGGTGTATGTCGCCTCCAAGCCCGGCGAACTGTTCAGCGGCAAGAAGGCGGATCCTGGATTCCACTTCGTGCCGGTGCCGTACACGCAGCAATTCTCGGACTTCTATTATCCGACCAGCATCAAGGCCGACACCTATCCAGGGCTGGTCGCACCCGACACCGCCGTGGAAACCATCGCCGTGCCGTCGGTGCTGGCCGTCTACAACTGGAAGCCGGGCAGCGACCGCGCCGACCGCGTCAACCGCTTCGTCGACACGCTGTTCACCAACCTCGCGCGGCTGCAGCAGCCGCCGTTCCATCCGGGCTGGAAGGATCTCAATCTCGAGGCCCAGGTGCCGGGCTGGCAGCGCTATCCGTATGTCGACGCCGTGCTGGAGCGGATGAAGAAGGAGGCCAATGTCGGCCTGCCGCCCGCCGCGGCCGGCAGTCTCTCGCAGCAGGAGCGCTTCGATGCCTTTCTCGAATCGCAGGCCAAGGCGCCGACCTCGAAGGCGGAGAAGGAGGAGCTGTATCGCTCCTTCCTGGACTGGAGCCGCAAGCGGCAGAAGTGAGCAGGCGATGGGCTGATGACAGCGGGCGAGGTGGTGGGCTGTCGACCATAAGTTCATTTGCATTCTCGCCCTAACGCTGGCGTGTTGCGAGAAGCTGAAAAATAGTGGGACGAGACATGGCGGCTCGGACAGTCTGCTCCCTCTCCCCGTTCTCACGGGGAGAGGGTTGGGATAAGGGGCCGACGCACGGGGAGTGCACGTGGTGAGACCTGTCCCCCCTCACCCGGATTGCATCTCACGATGCAATCCGAGCTCTCCCCGCAAGCGGGGCGAGGTACACCGAGCAAGCCGCCAAAGCGATCTTCCGACCCGCGACGATCAGCTCAACAACAACGCCATCCCCGGATCCCCCTTGGCCATCGCGCGCTGATAGGCCGGGCGCGCAGCGATGCGGGCGAGATAGGCGCGGATGTTGGGGAAGGGTCCGAGATCGTAGGGCAGGAAGTAGCGCATGGTGGTGAGCGAGAAGACGGTCATGATGTCGGCGGTGGTGAGCGCGTTTCCCGCGAGATAATCCGCCTCGCCGCAACGCGCCTCGACCAGCGCGAAGGCACGGTCGAGCCTCGCCCTGATGGCGCCGAGAACCGGATTGTCGTCGGGCAGATGCAGCCGGTTGAGGATCATCAGTCGGCCCATCGCCGCCTGCAACGTACCGTTGGCGAAATGAAGCCAGTAGAGGAACGGCGCGAAGCTGGGATCATCAGGCCCAGGCCGCAAGCGGTCTTGGCCGTAGGTCGCGGTGACGTAGTCGACGATCGCGCCGGATTCGGCGAGCACGAGATCGCCATCGGTGATCACGGGCGCCGCGCCGATCGGATGCAGCGCCTTGTACTCGGGCGGCGCCAGCATCGTCCGGGCGTCGCGCGTGTAGCATTTCAGTTCGTACGGAATTTCCAGCTCCTCGCAGAGCCAGACGATACGTTCGGACTGCGACTTGCCGAGGTGATGAACCGTGAGCATGCGCTATTTCACCATCGCGCCATAGACGATGTCCTGCACCTGCTCGCGATAATATTTGCGCAAGTCCCCGGGCGCCGCCGTGCCGACCACGACGACGAGACGCTCCCTGGGATCGCAGAAGAACTGCGTGCCATAGGCGCCGTTCCAGCTGAACTCACCGGGATTGCCGGGCACCGCCGACAGGCCCTCGCTGACGCGCACGGCGACGCCGAGCCCGAAGCTGAAGCCGGCGCGATGCGGCTCCACATTGGCGACGGTGTTCTTGATCTCGGGCCCGAGATGGTTGGAGGTCATGTGGTGCACCGTCTTCGGACTCAGGATGCGCGCGCCGTCGAGCTCGCCGCCATTGAGCAGCATCTGGCCGAAGCGGACGTAGTCGCCGATGGTGGCGAACGAGCAGACGCCGCCGCAGTCCGACTTGGTCGGCGTGTCCAGCAGCTTGATCGCCTGCGGCTTGCCGGTCAGCGGATTGTTCGGAAACGGATGCGCCAGCCGCGGGCGCTGTGCGTCGGTCGGCGCGAACGTCGCATCGGCCATGCCGAGCGGCTTCCAGAGATTGGCCGACAGATATTCGCCGAGCCGCTGCTCGCTGACCTTCTCGATCACGGCGCCGAGCACGTCGATGGAGAAGCCGTATTCGAACTGCGTGCCGGGCTGATGCGCCAGCGGCAGCTTGGTGATGCGCTCGATGAACGCCTGGGTGTCGCCTTCGATCGCAGGCGCGGTGCCGTCGGGATAGAGCCGCGCCACCGCGCTCGAGCTGTCCGGCCGGCCGCCATACATCAGGCCCGAGGTGTGGCGGTAGAGATCATGGATCAGGATGGGGCGGGCCTGCGGCACCAGCAGCAGCGCTCCGTTTTCCTGGGTGACGCCGACCTTCATGTCGGCGAATGCCGGATAGTAGTCGGCGAGCCTGGCCTGCAGCGGCAGCCGCCCCTGCTCCATCAGCATCAGCCCGCCGACCGCAGTCAACGGCTTGGTCATCGAGGCCAGGGCGAAGATCGCGTCGAGCGGCATCGGCGTGCCCTTGACCGGATCGAGCTGGCCGTAGGCCTTGTAATGCACGAGCTTGCCGTCGCGCGCGATCGCCACGACCGCGCCGGGCACGCGCTTGGCGGCGATCTCGCGGGCGAAGAAATCATCCATGCGCGCGAGACCCGCCGGCGAGAAGCCGACCTCGTCGGGCTTGGCTTCGGGCAGCGGCGCGGCCGCGAGCTGCGTGATGATCATGGTGAAGGCTGTGGCTACGGCCGCCTTGAGCAGCGTCTTCATGGGCACTCCCTGATGCGCGGACGATCCCGTTTGTCGCCACGGGATTCAATGGCTCCGCCTGGACAATGAGTAGAGGACACAGGGAGGAACGACAAGCGGTCGCAACACGATCGCATCGCGATGACGTGATCGGCCTCGCTGCCGCACAACGGCGTATCCGCGCGACCAATCGGAGGGAGACGGGCGAGACCGCTGACACGCGAGATCACGCATGCTGAGGACGATCGGACTCATCCTTCACACGCTCTGGGCCATTTGTACGCTTGCGACCGGAGCCTTCGTCGGCGCAGCCGTCGGCTTTCACTATCATGGCTGGATCGGCGCCATTGTCCTCGGCGTCATCGGCCTGGGCGTCGGTAGCCTGGCGGCGGCCTACCCGCTGGAGACGATCGCGACGCTGTTGGAGGGTCTTTGACGCGAGGGCCATGTAGCCCGCATGAGCGAAGCGACGCCCGGGAAAGCGCGGGCACCGAGATGGTCTCGGATATCGCTGACCTTCATTGAGGCTACGGGCTGGGAACCGCCATGCCGGCCCCGTGTTGTTCGATGCAACGCGTTCGTCCAAACAGCCGCGCCATGACCGGACCCGAGCTCGCCAATCACTATCGCGGCTATATCGTGTGCCTGAATGCGCAGGCTTGGCCGCAGCTCGGCGATTTCGTGCACGAGCACGTCGTTCACAACGGCCGGCAGCTCGGACTCTCCGGCTATCGCGACATGCTGATCGGAAACTTCGCCGACATTCCCGATCTCCGTTTCAACATCGGCCTGCTGCTATCAGACCCGCCCCGCGTCGCGAGCCGGCTGTACTTCGACTGCACGCCATCCGGCGAATTTCTCGGGCTCGCCATCGACGGCCAGCGCGTCGCCTTCACCGAGAACGTGTTCTACGAATTCCGCGAGCGCAAGATCGTGGAGGTGTGGTCGGTCATCGACAAGGCCGCAATCGAGGCGCAGCTGTGAATGCGAACGCGTGGCGGCACCAGCCGCCCCAATGGGCTCAAGGCCGGGACGACACCTTGGATGAGGCGGCAGGTCAGACAATCGCTGATGGAGAGACCCACAACACGATGATACGTTGTCGCGAGGGCTTGAATCGTCTCACCCGATCGCCACACCACCGCCGATGGTGCGGTTCAGCACCTGTGTGGTGCGCTCGATGCGCTCGGCGGCGGCGTTCAGCGCCTTCGCCACCGCGACCTGCGTGGCACGGGCGCGGTCGCTGGCCTGGTTGCGGACGTTGCGCAGGCCTTCGAGCTCCTGCTCCAGCACCTGGACGCGCTGATTGGCATCGATCAGCTCATCGCACACGGTGAGCGCCGCCATCACGGTGAGTCGGGCGTCGCCGATCTCGCCGAACTTGCCGCGCAGATTGGTGATGCGCGTCTCGAGACTCTCCGCGAGCTTCAGCAGCCGCAGCTCCTGGCCCTCCTCGCAGGCCATGCGATATTGACGGCCGTTGATGGTGACGTTGATGTGGCTCATTCCTCGTCCTCATCATCATGCGCGGCGTCCTGCCCGTCGCCACCAGCGAGCACCGCGCGGATCGTGCCGATCGCGGTGTCCAGGCGTTCGGCGATCTCGCGGTTGGTGCGCTCGAGCCGGCGCGTCTTCATCAGGGAGCCGTCGAGCTCGTCGGCGAGACGCGAGCGGTCGGCGCCGAGCGCCTGGATGCGCGTCGCCAGCTCGTCCTCGTCACGATCCGCCTCGCGCCGCCGCTCGACCGCGCTCTCCAGCGCGTCGAGGGCCGTCATCAGTCGCCGCGTCGCCGCCTCGAGATCGGCGGCGCCGGGTTCCACCTGGCCGGTAAGATTGGCAGGGTGATCGTTCATGGCACGGATGCGAGGCCCTCGGAGCAAGCGGGATGCGACAAAAGCGCTGTCCGGCAAGCGGTTACGGGCAAAATCTTACGTGGTGGGCGAGCCAAGCGCAACGCTCGGCCGAAACTATGCACTACTAAGCAACTTTTGGGAGGTTCCCGGCGTTGCAGAACCTTTGATTCCCGGAACCGAGGTGCTAATCAGCCCGCAAAATCCCGGCCCGCCAGCAATACCGGCGGCGCTCCTGTCATCAGCATTTCACGTTTGGACGGATTCCAGCATGACGCAGGTCGATCATTCCCGCATGGCCAACGCCATCCGCGGGCTCGCAATGGACGCCGTCGAGAAGGCCAAATCGGGCCATCCCGGCCTGCCGATGGGCGCGGCGGACGTCGCCACCGTGCTGTTCACCCGCGTGCTGAAATACGATGCCGCAGCGCCCGCCTGGCCGGATCGCGACCGCTTCGTGCTGTCGGCCGGCCACGGCTCGATGCTGCTCTATGCGCTGCTGTATCTGACCGGCAACGAGGAGATGACGCTCGACCAGATCAAGCGCTTCCGCCAGGTCGGTTCGCTCACCCCCGGCCATCCGGAGAATTTCCGCACCAAGGGCATCGAGACCACCACCGGGCCGCTCGGCCAGGGCATCTCCACCGCGGTCGGCATGGCGCTGGCCGAGAAGATGCTAGCTGCCGAATACGGCAAGAAGATCGTCGACCACCACACCTATGTGCTGGCCTCGGACGGCGACCTGATGGAGGGCATCTCCCAGGAAGCGATCGCGATGGCCGGGCACTGGAAGCTCAACAAGCTGATCGTGCTGTGGGACGACAACGGCATCTCGATCGACGGCCCGCTGTCGATCGCCGACTCGGTCGACCAGGTGAAGCGCTTCAAGGCGTGCGGCTGGGCCGCCGAGCTGATCGACGGCCATGATCCCGAGGCGATTGCGGCCGCGATCGCGCGGGCGCAGAAGTCGTCGAAGCCGTCGCTGATCGCCTGCAAGACCACCATCGGCTACGGCGCGCCGACCAAGGCCGGCACCTCCAAGGTGCATGGCGAGGCGCTCGGCGCGGAGGAATTGAAGGGCGCCAAGGAGAAGCTCGGCATTTCGCAGGAGCCGTTCTCCGTGCCCGACGACGTGCTCGCCGCCTGGCGCGAGGCCGGCCGCCGCGGCGCAACCGCACGGGCGGAGTGGGAGACCCGGCTCGGCGAGATGGGCCCGCGCAAGCGCGCCGAGTTCGAACGGCGGCTGCACCACGAGCGGCCCGCCGCGCTGGCGAAGGCGCTGAAGGACCACAAGAAGGCGCTGCTGGAGACCCCGCTCAACGTCGCCACCCGCAAATCGTCGGAGGCCGCGATCGAGGTGATCGCAGCCGCCATGCCGTTCGAGTTCGTGGCCGGCTCCGCCGACCTCACCGGCTCCAACAACAACAAGGCGAAGTCGGCCGTCTCGTTCTCGGCCAAGACGCCGAAGGGCCGCTTCATCCATTACGGCATCCGCGAGCACGGCATGGCCGCCTGCATGAACGGCATCTTCCTGCATGGCGGCTTCGCGCCGAACGGCGCCACCTTCCTGGTGTTCTCGGACTACGCGCGCGGTGCTATGCGCCTGTCGGCGCTGATGGGCGCGGGCGTCGTCTATGTGCTGACGCATGATTCGATCGGCCTCGGCGAGGACGGCCCGACGCACCAGCCGGTCGAGCATCTGGCGGCGCTGCGCGCGATCCCGAACATGCGCGTGTTCCGGCCGTGCGACGCGGTCGAGACCGCCGAATGCTGGGAGCTGGCGCTGAACCGCACCAACGGCCCGACCGTGCTGGCGCTGACGCGGCAGAACCTGCCGCAGCTGCGCACCAATGCGCCGGCGGACAACCCCTGCAGCCGGGGCGGCTACGAGCTCGTCGCCGCGCAGGGCGAGGCCAAGGTGTCGCTGTTCGCGACCGGCTCCGAGGTCGAGATCGCCGTGGCGGCGCAGAAGCAGCTCGCCGAGCGTGGCATCCCAGCCCGCGTCGTCTCGGTGCCGTCGCTGGAGCTGCTGCTCGAGCAGCCGGCCGAAGCCAGGGCCAAGATCATCGGCAATGCTCCGGTCAAGATCGCCATCGAGGCCGCGGTGCGCTGGGGCTGGGATGCGGTGATCGGCCAGGACGGCATCTTCATCGGCATGCATTCGTTCGGCGAGAGCGGCCCGGCCAAGGAGCTCTACAAGCATTTCGGCATCACCGCCGAGGCGGCTGTCGCGGCGGCCGTACAGCGGCTGGCGTAAAGCCCGCTCGATCCTGCGCGGCGGTTCACCAAATCAGGAGCGCCGCGCGAACATGATTCGCGACGGTTGAGCGAGCGCAAAAAAAGGACTACGTAAGGGCCATATCGTCCGCTCGCGCCCGGCAGAACCGGGCGTCAACAGGTCCAAACCCTCGTAGAGCCCTTGCCAGGGGCCGGCTGCGAGGGACGAGAAACGTCATTGAAGGAGACGAAAATGGCAGTCCGGGTCGGGATCAACGGGTTTGGCCGCATCGGCCGCAACGTTCTGCGCGCCATCGCGGAATCGGGTCGCAAGGACATCGTGGTGGTCGGCATCAACGATCTCGGCCCGGTCGAGACCAACGCCCACCTGCTGCGCTTCGACAGCGTGCACGGCCGCTTCCCCCATACCGTGACCGTCGACGGCGACACGATCGATATCGGCAACGGCAAGATCAAGGTCACCGCCGAGCGTGATCCGTCGAAGCTGCCCTGGAAGGACCTTGGCGTCGACATCGCGCTGGAATGCACCGGCATCTTCACCTCCAAGGACAAGGCCTCCGCGCATCTGACCGCCGGCGCCAAGCGCGTGCTGGTCTCGGCCCCGGCCGACGGCGCCGACGCCACCATCGTCTACGGCGTCAATCACACGACGCTGACCAAGGATCACCTCGTCGTCTCCAACGGCTCCTGCACCACCAACTGCCTGGCGCCGATCGCCAAGGTGCTGAACGACACGGTCGGCATCGAGACCGGCTTCATGACCACGATCCACGCCTACACCGGCGACCAGCCGACGCTCGACACCATGCACAAGGATCTCTATCGCGGCCGCGCGGCGGCGATGTCGATGATCCCGACCTCGACCGGCGCGGCCAAGGCGATCGGCCTGGTGCTGCCCGAGCTGAAGGGCAAGCTCGACGGCGTCGCGATCCGCGTGCCGACGCCGAACGTCTCGGTGGTGGATCTCAAGATCGTCGCCAAGCGCAACACCGACCCGAAGGAGATCAACGAGGCGATGAAGCGCGCCGCCGAGCAGGAGCTCAAGGGCGTGCTCGGCTACACCACCGCGCCGAACGTCTCGATCGACTTCAACCACGATCCGCACTCCTCGACGTTCCACATGGACCAGACCAAGGTCATGAACGGCAACCTCGTGCGCGTGATGTCCTGGTACGACAACGAGTGGGGCTTCTCCAACCGCATGGCCGACACCGCCGTCGCGATGGGCAAGCTGCTCTAACTCTCGCCCAGTCATTCCGGGGCGCCTTGCAGAGAGGCCCCCGGAATCTCGAGATCCGGGTGCGGTCCTGCGGACCGCCCCGGAACGACGGCTGAGGAAGCGCGATGACCCTTCCCAACTGGCTTGGAATCCCCGGCGCGCTGCTGCTGATCGGCCTGATTGCCTATGGTTTCCGCCAAGGCATGCGGGTGACGACGAAGCAGGAAGGCGATCCGCCGGAAAACACCAACGGCTACAATCAGCCCTGATAGTCCCTCGTTCAACGGTGGCTTCAATGAAACAATTCCGCACCCTCGACGACGTCGACGTCAAAGGCAAACGCGTGCTGCTGCGCGTCGACCTGAACGTGCCCATGGAGAATGGCCACGTCAGCGATGCGACGCGCCTGGAGCGCGTCGCGCCGACCATCAATGAGATCGCGACCAAGGGCGGCAAGGTCATCCTGCTCGCGCATTTCGGCCGGCCGAAGGGGCGCGATGCCAAGGACTCGCTGAAGCCGGTCGCCACTGCGCTCTCGCAGGTGATCAAGCGTCCTGTCGCCTTTGCCGACGATTGCATCGGCGAGCCGGCGGCGACCGCCATCGCCGCGATGAAGGACGGCGACGTGCTGTGCCTGGAGAACACGCGCTTCCACAAGGAGGAAGAGAAGAACGATCCGGCGTTCGTCGCCGAGCTCGCCAAGCTCGGTGACATCTGGGTCAACGACGCCTTCTCCGCCGCGCACCGCGCCCACGCCTCGACCGAGGGCCTCGGCCACAAGCTGCCGGCCTATGCCGGCCGCACCATGCAGGCCGAGCTCGACGCGCTCGACAAGGCGCTGGGACGGCCGGCCAAGCCGGTCATCGCGATCGTCGGCGGCGCCAAGGTCTCCACCAAGATCGACCTGCTGGAAAACCTCGTCACCAAGGTCGATGCGCTGGTGATCGGCGGCGGCATGGCCAACACCTTCCTGCATGCCCAGGGCGTGCAGATCGGCAAGTCGCTGGCTGAGAAGGATCTCGCCGCCACCGCGCTCAGGATCATGGAGAAGGCCGAGGCCTCGAACTGCGCCATCATCCTGCCGGTGGATGCCACCGTCTCCTATCACTTCGCGGCCAACTCGCCGTCCTTCGCCTATGGCCTCGACGCCATCCCGCCGGACAGCATGATCCTCGACGTCGGCCCGCAATCGACCGCCCGCATCCATGCCGCGATCGACGACGCCGCGACGCTGGTGTGGAACGGTCCGCTCGGCGCCTTCGAGCTGACCCCGTTCGACCGCGGCACGATGGTCGCCGCCAAGCACGCGGCCGAGCGCACCAAGGCCAAGAAGCTGGTCTCGGTGGCCGGCGGCGGCGATACCGTCGCCGCGCTCAACCAGGCCGGAGTTGCTTCGGACTTCACCTATGTCTCGACCGCCGGCGGCGCTTTCCTGGAGTGGATGGAAGGCAAGCCGCTGCCGGGCGTCGAGGTGCTGAAGATCTGATTTCTCGAACGTTGTCGGCCATGGATGTTTCCGTTATGTTCCATCCATGGTCGAGACTCCGACAGACCATTCGATCCTGATCAAGATCCAGGAGAGCATTGCTGCGCTCCGGACAGAGGTCGGACAGTTCAGGCTGGATAATCGAGCCGAGCACGAGCGCATGGAAGCCTTGATCCGCAGGCAGCGTCGGGACTCTGCCGGCATGCTGGTGATGATGCGCGCGGCCGCCGGTGACTTAGACGTGCGTGTCACCGAGGTCGAGGAACGCATCACCGCTCTTGAAGCCAGGAAGACCTGATCTCCCATCGTTGAGCTACCGGCAACGCGCCAGCCCTACGCGCTAACCCTAGACGTATCCTGACCGCCTCCTCCTCCAGGCTGCGTCGCCACTGCCCTTGGAATCCGCCCACCACCGCGTTATGCACGGTGCAGCAGTTTCGGCGCGTGCGCATCCTGCCGCACGGTCCAATCCTTAATCTCAGGGAGTTCCAGCCATGGCTCGTATCACGTTGCGTCAATTGCTCGACCACGCGGCGGAAAATGACTACGGCGTCCCGGCCTTCAACATCAACAACATGGAGCAGGCGCTGGCGATCATGGAGGCGGCCAATGCGGTCGACGCGCCGGTCATCATCCAGGCCTCGCGCGGCGCCCGCTCCTATGCCAACGACGTCATGCTCAAGCACATGATGGACGCGGTCACCGAGATCTATCCGCACATTCCGGTGTGCGTGCATCTCGATCATGGCAACGGTCCCGACACCTGCATGACCGCGATCCAGTCCGGCTTCACCTCGGTGATGATGGACGGCTCGCTGAAGGCCGACGGCAAGACCCCGGCTGACTGGGACTACAATGTCGGCGTCACCAAGACGGTCGCCACCATGGCGCATCTCGGCGGCATCTCGGTCGAGGGCGAGCTCGGCGTGCTCGGCTCGCTCGAGACCGGAATGGGCGACAAGGAGGACGGCCACGGCGCCGAGGGCAAGCTGTCGCACGACCAGCTGCTGACCAATCCGGACGAGGCCGTGAAGTTCGTGCGCGAGACCCAGGTCGACGCGCTCGCAATCGCGATGGGAACGTCTCACGGCGCCTACAAGTTCACGCGCAAGCCGGACGGCGACATCCTCGCCATGAACGTGATCGAGGAGATCCACCGCAAGCTGCCGAATACGCATCTGGTGATGCACGGCTCGTCCTCGGTGCCGCAGGATCTGCAGGAGATCATCAACGCCTACGGCGGCAAGATGAAGCCGACCTGGGGCGTGCCGGTCAGCGAGATCCAGCGCGGCATCAAGAACGGCGTCCGCAAGATCAACATCGACACCGACAACCGCATGGCGATGACCGGCCAGATCCGCAAGGTGCTGTCGGAGCACCCGGAGGAATTCGATCCGCGCAAGTACCTGAAGCCGGCGATGGAGGCGATGGCCAAGCTGTGCAAGCAGCGCCTGCAGGAGTTCAACACCGCCGGCCAGGCCTCGAAGATCAAGCGCGTGCTGACGACGGCCGAGATGGCCAAGCGCTACGCCAACGGCGAGCTCGCCCCGAAGGTCGCGTGAGCGTTCGTCGTGTAGTTCGACCTTCGCCCTGAACTCGGTGTGCTCCCCTCCCCCTTGCGGGTAGGGCTATCGCATCTGGCGCTTTACGTCTTGCGCCCGCCTTTTTCCACTTCGTCATGGCCGGGCTTGTCCCGGGCATGACGGAGTAACTCGTTGGCAGCAGTTCGTGCCGCGATTGCCGAATTTCGTCAAATGCGAACGCCCTGCCCGTACGGGGAGGGGAGCCGACTGCCGCTGAGTTGACAAGGTTGCCCCATCAGCAACCTCCCCTTCACCTCTCCGAGAGTCCGCCTCACCTGCGGCCAATGTTTGCTCGGCAACCGCCCGAGAACCGTCTATTTTGATGGGCAGGGCAGGTGCGTCTGGAGCCAAGCATGAACCTCTCCGCACTGAACACCACGGCCCTTGCCATGGTCGCGCCGGGCAAGGGCATTCTCGCCGCCGATGAATCCACCGGGACGATCAAGAAGCGCTTCGATGCCATCAAGGTCGAATCGACCGAACAGAACCGCCGCGACTATCGCGAGATGCTGTTCCGCAGCGCAGGCATGTCGTTCATCTCCGGCGTCATTCTCTATGACGAAACCATCCGGCAGAACGCCGCCGACGGCACCCCGCTGGTGAAGCTGATCGAAGCGGCCGGCGCCATTCCCGGCATCAAGGTCGACGAGGGAACGCAACCGCTGCCCGGCTGCCCCGGCGAGCGGGTCACGGCCGGGCTCGACAGGCTTGCGGATCGGCTGGCGACGTACTACGCGCTGGGTGCGCGCTTCGCCAAATGGCGGGCCGTGATCGATATCGACAAGGACAATATCCCTTCGATGACAGCGATCCATGTCAACGCGCATGCGCTCGGCCGCTATGCCGCCCTGTGCCAGGCCGCGAACATCGTGCCGATCGTCGAACCGGAGGTGCTGATGGACGGCGATCATGACATCGCTCGCTGCTTCGACGTCACGCGCCGCGTCCTGAACGAGGTGTTTCGTGAATTGCGCATCCAGCGCGTCGCGTTGGAAGGCATGATCCTGAAGCCCAACATGGCGGTCCCGGGCAAGCAATCGCCGGACCAGGCCGGGGTGCAGGAGGTCGCCGAAAGGACCGTCCAACTGCTGAAGGAATGCGTGCCTGCGGCGGTGCCCGGCATCGCCTTCCTGTCCGGCGGACAATCCGACGAGAGCGCGACCGCGCATCTCGACGCGATGAACCGGCTCGGTCCGCTGCCCTGGAGGCTGACCTTCTCCTATGGCCGTGCGTTGCAGGCCGCGCCGCAACAGGCATGGGCCGGCAAGGCGGCGAACGTCGCTACCGGCCAGCGGGCCTTCACCCACCGCGCTCGCATGAACGCGCTTGCCAGCCGCGGCCAGTGGACCGCCGCGCTCGAGAAAGAGGCCGCCTAGTGTCCGGCAAGACGACATCCGCGCGGCCCGCGCCGCGCCTGTATCTGGCAACGCCGGTCGTGACCGACGCGGCGGCGCTGGCCGCCGGCCTGCCGGCGATCCTCGCCAGCGCCGATGTGGCAGCGGTGCTGGTGCGGCTGAAGGAGAGCGATCCGCGCAGCATGATCACGACGGTCAAGACGCTGGCGCCGGCGATCCAGGGCGCCGGTGCGGCGCTGCTGATCGACGGCCATCCCGACATCGTGGCCCGCGCCGGCGCCGATGGCGCGCATCTGACCGGCGTCGCCGCGCTGGAAGAGGCGCTGCCCGGCCTGAAGCCGGACCGCATCGCCGGCTGCGGCGGCCTGTCGACACGGCATGATTCGATGCGTGCCGGCGAGCTTGGCGCCGACTATGTGCTGTTCGGCGAGCGCGACGCGCAGGGCCGGCGGCCCTCGCCGGATGCCGTCAACGAGCGCCTGGCCTGGTGGGCCGAGCTGTTCGAGCCGCCCTGCGTCGGCTATGCGATCTCGCTCAAGGAGGCCGCGGACTTCGTCGCCGCGGGAGCCGATTTCGTGCTGGTCGACGACCTCGTCTGGAACGACGCCCGCGGTCCGGCCGCCGCTCTTGACGAGATCAGCGCCGCGATCCGGAGCGCGCATACGGCCGTGCCGGCCGACGCGCCGGGACAGAGCTGAACGGCCGCCGATGACGATCCTGCGCCTGACATGTGTTGTTGCTGCGCTCGCCATGGCGACGACGGGCGCGGCCGCGCAGATCTCGTTGACGCCGCCTGCTCAGCAGCCGCCGACGGAAAAGCCCAAGCCGGTCGAAAGGCCGGCGGAGAGGCCCAAGCCGCCGGCACCGTCCGCTGCGAAGAAGCCAGCCCCTGCCCCGTCGGCCAAGCCGGCCGCCCCGGCGCCGGCCGCGACGCCACAGCCCGCCGCCAATGATCCCAATGTCGACGTGGTCTACGGCGCCTATCAGCGCGGCCAGTACAAGACCGCGTTCGATCTGGCGTCGCCGCGCGCCCAGGCCGGCGACCCCAAGGCCATGGCGATGCTCGGCCAGCTCTACGAAAACGCCATGGGCATCCGCCGCGACTACGACAAGGCGGCGATCTGGTACAAACGCGCCGCCGAGGCCGGCGACCGCGAAGCGATGTTCGCGCTGGCGATGATGCGGCTGGCCGGGCGCGGCGGCCCTGTCGACAAGCTCGAGGCGGTCAAGCTGCTGGCCTCCGCCGCCAAGCTCGGCGAGCCCAAGGCGGCCTACAATCTCGCGCTGCTCTATCTCGACGGCCAGACCTTTCCGCAGGACCTCAGACGCTCGGCCGAGCTGCTGCGCCTTGCTGCGGATGCCGGCAACGCCGAGGCGCAATACGCGCTAGCGACCTTCTACAAGGAAGGAACCGGCGTGCCGAAAGACCTCGAGAAGGCCGCCCAATTGCTGAAGGCGGCCGCGGTCGCCGACAATATCGACGCCGAGGTCGAATACGCGATCGCGCTGTTCAACGGCACCGGCGTGCCGAAGGACCAGCCCGCGGCAATCGCGCTGCTGCGCAGGGCCGCGCGGCAGAACAGCCCGGTCGCCCAGAACCGACTGGCATGGGTGCTGCTGTATGGAATCGCCACCCAGATGGACAAGGTCGAGGCCTACAAATGGCACCTGGTGGCCAAGACAGCCGGCAAGGGCGATCCCAAGCTCGACGAGAAATTCGCCGACATGCCCCCCGAAGACCGCGCCAAGGGCGAACAGGCCGCCAAGCGCTGGCTGGGCACCATCAAGTGATCGGCCGCTGATCCGGCCTTGACGCGGCGGCCCCGGCAGGGCACCCACAGCCAGCCATTTCACCCGCCTTCGTCCGCTTCCGGGGAAGGCGCGCACCGCGAGGTGCGGTCAGCCCAGCGCATCGAGCTCATGATCCATTCCGCCCTCATCAATGTCATGGTCAAGGCCGCGCGCCGCGCCGGCCGCAACCTCAAGCGCGATCTCGGCGAGATCGAGCACCTGCAGGTGTCGCTGAAGGGCCCGGCGAACTTCGTCTCCCGCGCCGACAAGAAAGCCGAGGAGATGCTGTACGAGGACCTCTCCAAGGCCCGGCCCGGCTACGGCTTTCTCGGCGAGGAAGGCGGCAAGCGGGAAGGCAGCGACAAGTCGCACACCTGGATCGTCGATCCGCTCGACGGCACCACCAACTTCCTGCACGGCATCCCGCAATTCGCGATCTCGATCGCGCTCCAGCGCGAGGACACCGTGATCGCCGGCGTGATCTACAATCCCGCCAATGACGAGCTCTACATCGCCGAGCGCGGCAAGGGCGCGTTCCTCAACGACCAGCGGCTGCGCGTCGCCGCACGGCGCCAGCTCCATGAATGCGTCATCGCCTGCGGCCTGCCGCATATCGGCCGCGGCGACCACCAGCTGTTCCTGCGCGAGATGACCTCGCTGCAGGTCAAGGTCGCAGGGCTCCGCCGCTTCGGCGCCGCCTCGCTCGACCTCGCCTTCGTCGCCGCCGGTCGCTTCGACGCCTATTGGGAACGCGACCTGCAGCCCTGGGACATCGCGGCCGGCCTGATCATGGTGCGCGAGGCCGGCGGCACCGTGTCGGGCATCGACGGCAAGGAGGACGCGCTGGCGACCGGGCACGTCGTGTGCGGCAACGAGGTCATTCACCGCGAGCTCGTGAAGGTGCTGAAGGCGGCGGCGTAGCTTTGATTCTGCGCGGCCACGCCGTTCGCACCGCTCGCTTCACATACGGTGTCGTCCCGGCCTTGAGCCGGGACCCATAACCACCGGCTGTTCTGATGGAGCGAGATGGGGCGACCTGCGCGCCTCAAGCATCTCCCTGGGGGTATGGGTCCCGGATCTGCGCGCGCATACGCGCGCTTCTCCGGGACGACGCCGAGGATGGAGTTGGCGGCCGAGCTCTACCGCCGGAAAGCTATCTACAGCCTGAACGCTATCTGCGCCCGCTGGTGAACGCCTGCGGCGTCGCCCCTGGCAGCGCCGGAGAGTTGATGTCGCTGTCGATCCGATCGGACGACTGGCCGGCATAGCTGAAGCCGAGCGACAGGCTGACATTGGAGGTCGGCTTGAACTCGACGCCGCCATTGATCGCGTAGGCCGGCGTAGACGTCGAGCGTCCGTCGAATGTTGCGAACGGGCCGCCCAGGCCGGGATTGTATTTCAGCGTGTCGAAGCCGCCGTAGAGGCTGACGCCGCTCTTGAACGTGTAGCCGTATTGCGCGCCCTCGGTGGTATACGAGCCGAGCGCCCCATAGCGATTGACGATGTTCGGGCTCAGGCCGACTCCCGAAAGCGCCGCCCAATTGTTCGTCACGCTGTAGCGCCGCGAGAAGAAGCCGCTGTCGCTGCCGTTCGTCGTGAAGCTCGGAAAGTTGCCGTAGGAGTCGAGGCTGCCGGCATCGCTGAAGCCGACCGGCCAGCCCGGCAGCCAGTATTTCACGGGGCCCGACTGGGCGTGAGCCGCGTGGCTGACAAGGGAGAGACCAGCAAGCGCGATTGCGAAGACAGATTTGCGAGAGACCATCGACATGCCGTGACCGTTTACATGCTGTGGGAGCATACACGCGGAGAGTGGCGAACTCCAGCCGGCGTCGGTGGAGTTCCGTTCTCCCGGCACGAGCGGTGTGCTCCCCTCCCCCTGGCGGAGAGGGAAGCGGAGCGCCTGTGAGGCAAGACCGCGGCACAATCCTCCGAAAAGGCCTATTCAACCTCACTCACGGCTTCGCCGGCGCCGGCGGCCCATAAGCCTCAAGCTCCGCCACCGGCTCCGTCTTCTCCCGATCCCCCGCGAGCACGCGCTGGACCGAGACGAAGAACACGGGGACCATCAACAGCGCCAGGATCACCACCGCGATCATGCCGCCCATCACGTTGGTGCCGAGCGCCTGCTGGCTGGCACCGCCGGCGCCCGTCGCCATCGACATCGGCAGCACGCCGCAGACGAAGGCGAGACCGGTCATGATGATCGGGCGGAAGCGCAAGGAGCAGGCCTCGATCGTCGCCGCGACCAGCGGCTTGCCGTGGGCGCGCAGATCCTTGGCGAACTCGATGATCAGGATCGCGTCCTTGGCGGCGAGACCGATGATGGTGATCAGCGCCACCGTGAAGTACACGTCGTTGGACAGGCCGCGCAGATTGGCGGCGACGACGGCGCCGAGGATGCCGAGCGGCACGGTCAAGAGCACCGCGAGCGGGATCGTCCAGCTCTCGTAGAGCGCAGCGAGACACAGGAACACGACCAGCGCCGAGAGACCGAGCAGCAGCGGCGCCTGCGAACCCGACAGCTTCTCCTGCAACGACTGTCCGGTCCATTCATAGCCGAAGCCGCGCGGCAGCTTGCCGGCCAGGCGCTCCATCTCGTTGAGCGCGTCGCCCGAGGTGTAGCCCGGCCTGGCCTCGCCGGAGATGCGAATCGCCGGATAGTAGTTGAAGCCGGCGATCTGGCTCGGTCCCTTGGCCCATTGGATGGTCGCGAACGACGAGAACGGCACCAGCTGCCCCTTGGCGTTCTTGACGCTGTAGTTGAGGATGTCATCCGCGTTCATGCGGCTGATGCGGTCGGCCTGCACCACGACACGCTGCATGCGGCCGCGGTTGGGGAAGTCGTTGACGTAAGTCGAGCCGAGATTGGTCGAGATCGTGTTGTTGATGTCCTCGAAGGTGACGCCGAAGGCGCCGGCCTTCTCGCGGTCGATCATCAGATTGACCTGCGGTCCCGGCGGCAGGCCCTCGACATAGACCTTCTGCAGCACCGGGCTCGCATTGGCCTCCGCGATCAGCTGGTCGGCCGCCGCGGTCAGCGCCGCATAGCCCTTCTGGCCGCGGTCCTGCAGGCGGAAGCTGAAGCCCGAGGAGTTGCCGAGATTGTCGATCGGCGGCGGCTGCAGCGCGGTGATCTTGGCGTCGCGGAGCGACGCAAGATCGCGGTTGATGTCGGCGACCAGCGCCGCGGCGCTGTCGTGCTTGCCGCGCTCCGACCAGTCCTTCAGCGAGATGAAGGCCTGCGCGGTGTTGACGCCCTGGCCGGCATAGCTGAAGCCGGTGAGGAAGGTGACGTCCTCGATGCCTTCGCGCTTGGCGAGATACCTCTCGACCGCCTCGACCGCGGCCTGCGTCCGCGCGTAGGACGAGTCCGCCGGCGTCTGGACGTCGGTGGTGATGAAGCCCTGGTCGTCGACCGGCAGGAAGCCGCCCGGCAGCCGGATGAAGGCGAAGGTCAGCCCGACCAGGAAGATCGCGTAGATCAGCATCAGCCGTCCGGTGCGCTTCAGCGCGCCGCCGACAACGCCGGTGTAGCGGTTGCGGCTATTGTCCATGAAGCGGTTGAACCAGCCGAACACGCCCTTCTTCGCGTGGCCGTGGCCGGCCGTGACCGGCTTCAGCAGCGTCGCGCACAACGCCGGGGTCAGCGACAGCGCCAGCAGCGCCGAGAAGCCGATCGCCGCCACCATGGTGACCGAGAACTGCCGGTAGATGATGCCGACCGAGCCGGGGAAGAACGCCATCGGCACGAACACCGCCATCAGCACCAGCGTGATGCCGATGATGGCGCCGGTGATCTGGCCCATCGCCTTGCGCGTCGCCTCCTTCGGCGACAGCCCCTCCTCGGTCATGATGCGCTCGACGTTCTCGACCACGACGATGGCGTCGTCGACCAGGATGCCGACCGCGAGCACCATGCCGAACATCGTCAGCATGTTGATGGAGTAGCCGACCAGCATCAGGGTCGCGCAGGTGCCGAGCAGCGCCACGGGAACGACGATGGTCGGGATGATGGTGTAGCGGATGTTCTGCAGGAACAGGAACATCACCACGAACACCAGCACCACGGCTTCGACCAGGGTCATCAGCACGCGCTTGATCGAAGCCTTCACCACCGGCGTGATGTCGTAGGGAATCTCGTAAGAGATGTTGGCAGGGAAGAAGCGCGACAGCTCCTTCATCTTGGCTTCGACCGCACTCGCGGTCGCCAGCGCATTGCCGGTCGGCGACAGCAGCACCGACAGGCCGGCGGTCGGCCTGCCGTTGAGGCGGGTGTTGAACTGATAGCTGAGGCCGCCGATTTCGACGCGCGCGACATCGCGCAGCCGCACCGTCGAGCCATCGGGATTGGCGCGCAGGATGATCGATCCGAACTCGTCGGGCGAATCGAGCTGGCCCTTGACCAGCACCAGAGCCGAGGTGCGCTGCGAGGTCGTCGCGGGCTCGGCGCCGATGCTGCCCGAGGCGACCTGCGCGTTCTGCGCGCCGATCGCCTTGGTGACGTCGTCGGCGGTGAGGCCGTAGCCGATCAGCTTGGCGGGATCGAGCCAGACGCGCAGCGAGCGCTCGGTCGAATACAGCGTGGCGCGGCCGACGCCGGGAATGCGCCTGACTTCGCCGAGCACGTTGCGGATCATGAAGTCGCCGAGGCCGACCTCGTCGAGGCTGCCGTCGGTCGACTGCAGCGTGATGATCTGCAGCACGGCGGCGGAGGCTTCCTCGACCAGGATGCCCTGCTGGATGACGGCGCGCGGCAGCCGCGCCTCGACACGCTTGAGGCGGTTCTGCACCTCGACCGAGGCGTCATTGGTCGACGTGCCCGGCACGAAGTTCGCCGTGATCTCGACCTGGCCGAGCGAATCGCTGGTGGATTCGAAGTTGAGAATGCCGGAGGCGCCGTTGAGCTCCTCCTCGATCAGCCGCGTCACGCTGTTGTAGAGATTCTCCGGCGACGCGCCGGGGTAGCTGGTCGAGATCGAGATCGAGGGCGGCGCGATGATCGGATATTGCGCCACCGCCAGCAGCGGAATCGCGATCGCGCCGATCAGGCAGATGAACAGCGCGACCACCCAGGCGAAGATCGGCCTGTCGATGAAGAAGCTCGGCATGGCGACTTACCGCGTCGCCGACTTCGATTCGAGCTGCGTCGCGGCGCTGACCTCGGTCCAGACCTGCGGCGCGACCCTGTCGCCGGCGGCGAACTTCTGGAAGCCGTCCACCACGACCTTGTCGCCGGCGCGCAGACCGTCGGTGATCAGCACCAGGCCATCCTGGGTCGGGCCGGTGCGCACCGGCCTGGCGATCGCGCGGTTGTCGTCGCGGATGACGTAGACCTCGGACCCGCCGGCCGCGTTGCGCTGCACCGCCTGCTGCGGCACGCCGACGGAGTCGCTGTCGATGCCCTGCTCGATGCGGACGCGGACATACATGCCCGGCAGGAGCTCGCGCTTCGGATTGGCGAACTCGCCGCGCAAGGTGACCTGACCGGTGGCGGCATCGACCTTGGCGTCGGAGAACAGGAGCTTGCCCGGAATCGAATACGGCGTGCCGTCGTCGAGCACGAGACGGACCTTGATCGCGTCGGGCGCGATCTGGTCGAGGTCGCCGGACTCGAACGCCCGGCGCAGGCGGTTGAGCTCGCTCACCGACTGGGTGAAGTCGGCATAGATCGGATCGAGCTGCTGGATCGTGACCAGCGAGGTCTCGTTCTGGACCGCGATGGCGCCCTCGCTGACCTGGGCCGCGCCGACGATGCCGTCGATCGGCGCGCGCACGGTCGCATAGTCGAGATTGAGCTGGGCACGCGCAAGATCGGCCTTGCGGGCCTCGATGTCGGCCGCTGCCTCGCGCTCGGTCGAGATCGCCTTCTCGTTCTCGACCGCCGGGGCTGCGCGCTCCTTGAACAGCAGGCTGATGCGGTGGGCCTGCTGCACCGCGCGCTCATGCACCGCCTCGGCCTTGGCCAGCGCCGCCCGGCTCGACAGGATCTCCACCTCGAACGGCTTCGGATCGATGCGATAGAGCGGATCGCCCGCCTTGACCTCGCTGCCCTGGCGGAACAGCCGCTCGACGATGATGCCCGAGACGCGCGGACGAACGTCGGAGACGCGGGTCGGCGCGATGCGGCCGGGCAGCTCGCGCACGATCGCTCGCGCCTTCTGCTCGACGGTCACGATGCCGACGTCCGGAATGACGATCTGCTCATTGGCGGAGGCTTGAGCCTGGATGGGGTCGTTACAGCCGGCCAGCAGCGGCGCGGCGGCCGCGAGCATCAATGCACTGCTGACCAGCAACGCGCGAAAACGTGACATGCGTGGAGGAGCCCCCTCGATGATGATGAAAGCCGGTCGACCGGATGGCCCAGTCATGGCGCCATTCTGGCGCTCGCCTTGCTGCAACATAGAAAAGAGCTGCTGCGACGCAACGCGAAACCCGGGCGGCTTGATGTCACACGAACTACGTAACTGATAGATCAAGCTTTTTTGGGACTCACCTAATTGTGAGTGCTTTGTGGCAGCAGGTTCCCAGCAGGTTCCGCGGAGCGAAACGCGAATCCACCTCCAGCACTGCGGCATCCCGCCGCAGCGAACAAATTAGTTCGCCGGCCGCAGGCGGTAGTGACTGACGCCCCATTCACGGCCTTCGTCGTGCCCGAACAGACCCGCGGTGGCGAGGAAGAACCAGCGCCAGCGGCGCATCCACAGCGCCGTGTCGTCGCCATAGACCGGCTGCAGCACCTGCAGGATGCGGTTGTAATCGGCATCGAAATTGGCGAGCCAGTCCCGTGCCGTGCGCTGATAATGCGTGCCGCTCCAACGCCATTCCTTCTCGACCGCGAACAGATCCGCGTACTGCCGGATCAGGCCGTGGCTCGGCATGATGCCGCCGGTGAAGAAGTGCTGCGCGATCCAGTCCTCGCGATCGTTGCGGTCGAACAGGTAGGATCCGGTGCGGTGGGTGAAGATGTGCATGAACAGGCGGCCGTCCGGCAGGAGCCATGACCGGACCCGCGACAGCAGCTCGCGCCAGTTCATCATGTGCTCGAACATCTCGACCGAGACGATGCGATCAAAGCGTGCGTCGGGAGCGAACCCGTTCATGTCGGCGGTGACGACCCGCAGGTTGAGCAGGCCGCGCGCGGCCGCCATCTCCTCGATCGCGCGGCGCTGCGAGTGCGAGTTGGAGACCGCCGTGATCTTCGCACGCGGGAACTGCCGGGCCATGAACAGCGACAGCGAGCCCCAGCCGCAGCCGAGCTCCAGAATGGTCTGGCCATCCTGGAGATCGGCATTGGCGACGGTCTGGCGCAGCGCCTCCTCCTCCGCCTCCCGCAGGGTCGAGACCGGCTCCTTGTAGAAGCAGCAGGAGTATTTGCGGTTCGGCCCGAGCACGCGGGCGAAGAACGCCGCCGGCACCTCATAGTGCTGGCTGTTCGCCGCGTCGGTATGCTCGGCGATCGGCCGCGTCGTCAGCAGGCGGGCGAACTCCGCGTCACCCATCGCATCGGCCCCGCCGAGCCGCGCCGCCGTGCGCGCGCACAATTCGGAGATCGCGGAGCGGATGACGGCATCGGGCAGCGGCACGCGCTCGGCGGCGCCGATGATGGTCGAGATGAAGCTCATGCGGTGGCTCCGTTACTTCGTAAAAGGATTTGGCGGCAGGGGAAAGAATGCGCTGGTGCGCGCCTGATAGGCCCGGTAGCGATCGCCGCGCGAGCGCAGCATCTGCTGTTCCAGCGGCGGGATGCCCGTGACGTGGACCAGGATCCAGTACATGAACAATGGCGCGAGCAGGCTGGCGAGGCCCCACGGATGGTCGAACGACAGCGCGATGACCGGATAGGACAGCCAGCACACCCACTCGAAGAAATAGTTGGGATGGCGCGACCAGCGCCACAGGCCGACGTCGCACACCTTGCCCTTGTTGGCGGGATCGGCGCGAAACGCCTTGAGCTGAGCGTCGGCGACGCCCTCGCCGGCGATGCCTGCGAACAGCACGAGGATGCCGAGATAGTCCTGCAGCCGAAGCTCGGCGGCCGGCGCATGGGCGGCGACGAACATCGCGAACACCAGCGGGATCGAGCCCCAGGCCTGCTGCTGCAGGAACAGGAACATCTTTCGCGGTGCGGCCGCGCCCCATTGCCGGGCAAACTCCGCGTAGCGCGGGTCGTCGGAGATGCCGCGGCTGCGCGCTGCGACATGGCCGCCGAGCCGCAGCGACCAGACCGCCACCAGCACCGCGACCAGCCACTGCCGCGCGTTGGGGGCGACGCCGCCGGCGGGCCAGATCGCGCCGGCGGCGCCGACCAGCCCGACGGAAAATGTCCAGATCGTGTCGACCCAGCCGGAGTTGCCGGTGCGCTGCTGCACGACCCAGGCGAGCCCCATCAGCACCGACATCGCCACGGCCATCGCCAGCAGCGCCTGCAGATATTCAACGACGGTCATGACAAAGCCAGGGCGTTCCCGTTAGATATGAGCCACGGGACTAACTACGCCGCGGATGCCCGCCGGTTTCAGCCATAGTTCCGCGCAGGGACGGGATTGCGCTGATCGCGGCTTTTTTCCCGCCGCTGCTGTGCCATAGTGGATTTCAGGGACCGGTCCCCGCAACGGATGTCATCGACAATGCCTCAAGGCTCCCCTTCCCGCTCCGCGATGGATCTCGAACCGACCAAGCTGTCCACGCCCCGGATCTTCCTGGTGCGGATGCTGGTCTTCCTGGTGCTGTGCGCCCTGGTCGGTGTCGTGCTGTACAAGCAGATCATCCTGGCGTTCTTCGCCAATCCCGGCCTGAACGCGCTGATCGGGGCGGTACTGTTGATCGGCGTCATCCTGGCGTTCCGCCAGGTGGTCCGGCTCTATCCGGAAGTGTCCTGGGTCAACAATTTCCGCATCGCCGATCCCGGCCTGGCGGTGCCTCGCCACCCGGTCCTGCTGGCGCCGATGGCCGCGATCCTCGGCCGCGAGCGCTCGGGGCGAATGTCGATCTCGCAGCAGACCATGCGCCACCTGCTCGACTCGATCGCCACCCGGCTCGACGAGGCCCGCGACATCTCGCGCTACATGACCGGCCTCCTGGTGTTCCTGGGCCTGCTCGGCACGTTCTGGGGCCTGATCGAAACGGTCGGCTCGGTCGGCAAAGTGATCGAGGGGCTCAAGGTCGGTGGCGACGCCGGCGCGCTGTTCGATACGCTGAAGGGCGGCCTTGCCGCGCCGCTGGGCGGCATGGGCATCTCGTTCTCGTCCTCGCTGTTCGGCCTCGCCGGCTCGCTGATCCTCGGTTTCCTCGACCTGCAATCGAGCCAGGCGCAGAACCGCTTCTATACCGATCTGGAGGACTGGCTCGCCGGCACCGTGCGGGAATATGGCGGCAGCGGCGACACCGGTGCCGACCTCTCGGTTGCCATCGAGCGGCTGCGCACCGCGATGGAGGACGGCTCCAACCGCGGCGCCACCGCGGCGATGGCCAACCTCGCCGAGGCGATCCAGGGCCTGGTCGGGCACATGCGCACCGAGCAGCAGATGATCCGCGAATGGGCCGATGGCCAGGGCGAGCAGAACCGCGAGATCAAGCGGCTGCTGGAGCGGCTGGCGCGGCAGACCGAGAAGAGTTGAGCTGCTCGACCGGCCGGCCGAAGACGAACTAGGAGACGCTGAATGGCGCTTGCCCGTACCCGCCGTGGAGATTCCGGCCTCAACTACTGGCCGGGCTTCGTCGATGCGCTGTCGACGCTGGTGCTGTCGATCGTGTTCCTGCTGACCGTGTTCCTGGTGGTGCAGTTCTTCCTGTCGCAGGAGGTCACCGGCAAGGACAAGGCGCTGGAGCAGCTCAACGCCAAGATCGCGCAGCTCAACGAGATGCTGTCCCTGGAGAAGCTCGGCAAGCTCTCGCTGGACGACCAGGTTGCGCAACTGCGCGCCGGGCTCGCAAGTGCCGAAGCTGAGCGCGACCGCGTCAAGGGCCTCTATGACGGGCTCGCCAATGCCGGCAGCAATGCCGCCGGCCGCGCCAACGAGCTCAACCGGGCACTCGACTCCGAGAAGCAGGTCGCGGCGCGGGCGCTGGCCCAGATCGAGGTGCTCAACCAGCAGATCAGCGCACTGCGCCGCCAGCTCGCCGCGCTCGAAGATGCGCTCGATGCGTCGGAGAAGCGCGACAAGGAATCGCAGAGCCGCATCGCCGATCTCGGCTCGCGCCTCAACGTCGCGCTGGCACAGCGGGTCCAGGAGCTGACCCGGTACCGCTCGGAGTTCTTCGGCCGGCTGCGCGCCATCCTCGGCAACCGTCCCGACATTCGCGTCGTCGGCGACCGCTTCGTGTTCCAGTCCGAGGTGTTCTTCGACACGGGGCAAGCCACCCTGCTGCCCGAGGGCCAGCAGGAGCTGAACTCGGTGGCGACGGCGCTGGTCGATCTCGACAAGCAGATCCCCGCTGAGATCTCCTGGGTGCTGCGGGTCGACGGCCACACCGACGTTCGTCCGATCAACAGCCCGGTGTTCAAGTCGAACTGGGAGTTGTCCTCGGCGCGCGCCATCTCGGTGGTGCAGTATCTGATCTCGCTCGGCGTGCCGGCGCAGCGCCTGGTCGCGGCGGGCTTCGCCGAATTCCAGCCGCTCGACCCCGCGAACACAGAGGACGCCTTCCGCCGCAACCGGCGTATCGAGCTGAAGCTGACGGAGCGGTGACGTCGAGCTCCACCCTGCGCCCCTATCGCGCCGACGACGAGGACGCGGCAATCGCGCTGTGGCAGGAGACGTGGCAGCTCGCCTATCCCGCCATCGACTTCGCCGCGCGCGTTCCGTGGTGGCGCGAACGCTGGCGCAGCGAGCTGGTGCCGAAGGCCGATGTGATCGTGGCCGAGGCGGAGGGCGTGCTCGCCGGGTTCGTCACGATCGATGCGACGGGCTATCTCGATCAGCTGGTCGTCTCGCCCGAGCATTGGGGCTCGCCGCTCGCTACTCAGTTGGTCGATGCAGCGAAGGAGCGATCACCTCACGGCATCACGCTGCTTGTGAACAAAGACAACGCGCGCGCGATCCGCTTCTACAAGCGCAACGGCTTCATTGAAGCCGGCGAGGACGTCAACCCGACCTCGGGCCGTCCCGTGCTGCGGATGGTGTGGATGCCAACACAATCTGTTGAATCCGAGATGGTGCCGCAATGACGCTGCGCTCCCTCTCCCCGTTCTTACGGGGAGAGTGTTGGGGTGAGGGGCAGCCACGCGCACCGACCGTGCGGAGAGCCCCCCTCACCCGGATTGCATCTGACGATGCAATCCGACCTCTCCCCGCACGCGGGGCGAGGTGCACCGAGCGCGCCGCGATTTCTATTCACACAATTGCTGGCGCAGGGAGCTAACGACTTCTCTGCTCGACCCGTTTCGTATTGTCCTCAAACGCCGCGAAACAGCACACCGATCGTCAGCACCACGAACGCGATCGCCAGCGCGTCGAAGGCGTGGGCGGCCGACAGCAGCGGCACCGAGGCATGCATGTAGTGCGCGAGCATCGCGACGAGGGCGAGCACCAGCGCAATTGCGAAGATGACGAACGAGGGCGGCGTGAGGGCAAAACTGCCACGACGATAAGGCATGTCCGTTGCTCCTGTTGGGACCCGGCACGCCTGCTACGAGCGGCGCGCCATCTGTTCCGGCAGGGAACGTACAAGGCGGGAGAAAGGTTGCAGGGGCGGGAACGAGAATTCCGAGGGTGTTGCCGGCCGTCCACGGTGTTGCAGGAACTACACGCCCTCGAACTGCAGCCGGGCCAGCCGCGCATAGAGGCCGTTGGCCGCAACCAGCGACGTGTGGGTGCCCTGCTCGACGATGCGGCCGCGATCCATGACCAGGATGCGGTCGCAGGACAGCACCGTCGCGAGGCGATGCGCGATCACCAGCGTGGTACGGTCCTTCATCAGCCCCTCGAGCGCGGTCTGCACCAGCGTCTCGCTCTCGGCGTCGAGCGCCGAGGTCGCCTCGTCGAGCAGCAGCAGCGGCGCATCGCGCAGGATGGCGCGCGCGATGGCGATGCGCTGGCGCTGGCCGCCCGAGAGCGTGACGCCGCGCTCGCCGAGCGAGGTGTCGAAGCCGTCCGGCAAGCGGCGGATGAATTCGCTGGCATGAGCGAGATCGGCGGCGCGCTCGACCTCGGCGTCGGTCGCCTCCGGCCGGCCGAAGCGGATGTTCTCGCGCGCACTGGCGGCGAACACCACGGATTCCTGCGGCACCAGCGCGATGCGCTCGCGCATCCTGCGCGGGTCGGCCGCGCGCACCGGCACACCGTCGAACGAGATCGAGCCGGAGGCGGGATCGTAGAAGCGCAGCAGAAGATGGAACAGCGTGCTCTTGCCGGCGCCGGAGGGGCCGACGATCGCGACCTTCTCACCGGCGCGGATCGCAAACGAGACGTCATCGAGGACGCGGACATCGGGGCGACCCGGATAGGCGAAGCTGACCCGCTCGAAGCCGAGGTCGCCACGCGCCGGCTCCGGCATCGGGCGCGGCTGCGCCGGCGCCGTGATTTCCGGCTGCACGTGCAACAGCTCGAACAGCCGCTCGGCGGCGCCGGACGCCGCCGACACTTCGCCCCAGACCTCCGAGAGCTGGCCGAGCCCGGCGGCCGCGAAGGCCGCGTAGAGCACGAACTGACCGAGCCGTCCGGCGCTGATCGCACCGGTCAGCACGTCGTGGGAGCCGACCCAGAGGATCGCGACGACGCTGGAGAACACGATGAAGATGATGATCGCGGTGAGCACGCCGCGCGCCTGGGTCGAGATCCGCGCCGCCTCGTAGGCCTGCTCGACCTCGCCGCCGAAACGCGCCGCCGCGAGCCTCTCGCTGGTATAGGCCTGCACCGTCCTGATCGAGCCGATCAGCTCGGACGCATAGGCCGAGGCGTCGGCGAGCGTGTCCTGGGCGTTGCGCGACAGCCGCCGGACCCAGCGCCCGAACGCCACCAGCGGCAGCACGATCAGCGGGATCGCCAGCAGCACGAAGCCGGACAGCTTCGGGCTCGTGATCACCATCATCGCGGTGGCGCCGATGAACAGCAGCAGATTGCGCAGCGCGATCGAAACGGAGGCGCCCGCCGCCGATTTGATCTGGGTGGTGTCGGCGGTGAGCCGCGACACCAGCTCGCCGGAGCGCGCGGAATCGAAGAACGACGGCGACAGCGACATCAGATGCGCGAACACGTCGCGCCGGAGATCGGCGACGATGCGCTCGCCGATCGTCATGACGAGGTAGTAGCGGGCCGCGCTTGCCAGCGCGAGCACCGCCACGACGGCGATCATGACGCTGAAATAGCTGTTGATCAGCTCGATGCCTTTCGGCGTGAAGCCGAAATCGATCATGCGGCGGACCGCGATCGGCACCAGAAGCGTGGTCAGGGCCGCGACCGTGAGCGCGATCAGCGCCAGCAGGGCGCGGCCGCGATAGCGCAGGACATAGGGAGACAGCGCCAGCAGCGGGCGCAGCTTCGAGCGCCGCACAGGGCTTGCCGGCTCGGCCAATGCCTCGACGGCCGCAACGGCATCTCCAACCGGATCCTGCCCTGGGGCAGCGCCCTGCCGCTCGTCAAGCCGTTCCACTGCGCTCATGGGCCACCTGAGAATTCTTCCAAATACCGATCTGCCGTCCTGATAGGCCCGCCGGGCCGGGCTTGGCAAATCCGGAAACGTACCAAGGTGTTCATCCGCGACCTTGGCTTGTTTTGGGCAGAACCTTGGGCTATAGAGCCCGCCAATTGTCCCCCTTCAGTGACGACAGGATCAGGCGCGGCCGCGTCGCATCATGTCTTCGCATCGTGCCGTAGGATCAGCCATGAAAGCCGACATTCACCCGAATTATCATACGATTACGGTCGTGATGACCGATGGCACCGAGTACCAGACCCGCTCGACCTGGGGCAAAGAGGGCGACAAGCTCAACCTCGACATCGACCCCAAGTCGCACCCGGCCTGGACCGGTGGCACCCAGCAGATCATGGATCGCGGCGGCCGTGTCTCGCGCTTCCAGAAGAAGTTCCAGGGCTTCCTCAAGAAGGATTGATGCCTTCTTGCCCTCGGCACCGGCCTTCCTGGCCTGCGCCTGATCGAGAGCTCACAGCAAAACGCCCCCGGAAACGGGGGCGTTTTTGTTTCTGAGCTGGTCGCAACGAGACCTTCGGCTGGGGGAGCGGCCCCGGCGGGGGCCGCCCGATGCCGGGGCCTACTGCTCGAACGCGGCCTTCAGCCGGTTGAGATGCGGCACCAGCGGATTGCCGATCGCGCTCTGGTCCGGCGGCGGGGAATGAATTGTCGAGTCGAGCCGGCGGACCCGCACCTGCAGGCTCATCGAGCGCGAGATCAGGCTCTGCAGCTGCTGCGGCAGCTTCTCCAGCAGATCATCCGGCCCGGGATCTGCGGCGGTGAGCTTGACCTTGGTCTTCTCGCGGTTGGCCTGGCTCAGGGTCATCTCGCCCTCCTTCACCGCGCGGTGCAGGAGCAGCCAGGACGCCAGTTGCATCAGGCGGGTGGTGAGACGCATGCTCTCGGTCGCGTAGGTCAGGCTGACGGCGCGGTCGAGCGCCTTGGCCTCGTTGCGGCCGTCGCCATCGAGATAGGCGGCGGTCTCCTCGACCAGATCCATGCCTTCCCGGAACAGCGCGCCGAATGCAGCAGAATTGGTGAGCCGCTCGTTGAACTGAACCAGAGCGCCATCGCCCAGCAAACGGTCCGACATGGTTAACGCCTCTTAAACGCGACTGTTTACGCAACCCGGCAACGTCGCCGGTATGATGAACAAATCATTGCGCGGCCGGTTTCGAGAGTCCAGCAGCAACGCCTTTTATGGTTTCCACGGCGTGGGCCATGCCGTGCCCTCGTACCATTTGCGACTGCAACACGGCCGATCGCGGCCGAGTCGCACGATCAGCTCAACTAGCAACCATGATCACGGCAATAGTTTGCAGTCGTCGAACGAGGATCGTCACGCCTGCCGCGGCGCACAGGATTTTCGCGCCTGACCTGCTGGCGACCGAAGACCGGCACGGGCGCAATGAGCCGGCACGACGTTCGTTCCACGATCGCCGCCTGCGCATGGGGGAGCGCGCCACGGGCGACCGCCCGGTTCGCCCGGCTCGGCGCGGGCGCAAAAAAAGAGCCGCCGTTTCCGGCGGCTTTGAAGTTGATAACAGGGAGGCGTCAAACAGAGTGGACAGGAGCCACTCGGTGTCCAAACGAGGACGGTTCCGGTTGTAAACGCGAAAGCTTAATCAACCGTAAATGGCGAAAATTTTTCAATCTTCGTTAGCCATGTCGGCCACTGGCCGACCGCGTTTCTACGGCCGCGAGGTTCACGACTTGAAGATGCTGGCGGCGGCATCACGCGAGGCGCGCTTTTTCGCCACCGCCTGCTCGATGCGCTCGATCTCGGCCCGGAGCAGCGCCACCCGGCTGGTCAGCTCCTCGACCGACAGCATCGACAGATCCTGCCCGATTTCGTGCGAAACGGCCTTGCGCGGCCGATCGTCGTCCTCGTTCGCCATCTCACCCTCCTCCCGGTTGCCAGCCATGCCCCGGCTGGCTTAAGCACGCGGCAGCACCCGCTTTCAGCCCTCGCCGAAGGATTTCTCATGGAACAGCTGCCCGCGCAAATGACCGTGGTCGCCATCAGCCAGCCGGGCGGACCCGAGGTGCTCAAGCCGGAAACCCGGCCCGTGCCCAAGCCCGGCCCCGGCGAGATCCTGATCAAGGTGAAGGCCGCCGGCGTTAACCGTCCCGATGTCGCCCAGCGCTCCGGCAGCTATCCGCCGCCGCCCGGCGCCAGCGACCTGCCGGGGCTGGAAGTGGCCGGGGAGGTCGTGGCGCTCGGCGAGGGCGCCGTCCGGCACAAGCTCGGCGACACCGTGATGTCCCTGGTCGCCGGCGGCGGCTATGCGCAATATTGCATCGCACAAGACGCGCAGGCGATGGCGGTGCCGCCGGCGCTGTCCCTCCTGGAAGCCGGCGCCCTGCCCGAGACCCTGATGACGGTCTGGCACAACGTGTTCGAGCGCGGCGGCCTGAAGGCGGGCGAGACCCTGCTGGTGCATGGCGGCTCCTCCGGCATCGGCACCATGGCGATCCAGCTCGGCAAGGCATTCGGCGCCAAGGTGCTGGTCACCGTCGGCTCGCAGGACAAGGTCGACGCCTGCGTGAAGCTCGGCGCCGACCGCGCCATCAACTACAAGACGGAGGATTTCGTCGCCGCGGTCAAGGAAGCGACCGGCGGCAAGGGCGCCAACGTCATCCTCGACATGGTCGGCGGCGACTACATCGAGCGCAACTACGACGCCGCGGCCACCGATGGCCGCATCGTCCAGATCGCCTTCCTCGCCAGCCCCACGGCGTCAGTCAATTTCGTCAAGCTGATGGTGAAGCGCCTGACCCATACCGGATCTACGCTGCGCCCGCGCAGCAACGCCGACAAGGCGGCGATGGTGGCGGCGATCGAGGCCAAGGTGATGCCGTTCCTGCGCGAGGGCCGCATCAAGCCATTGATGGACTCGACCTTTCCCCTCGCAGATGCAGCCAAAGCGCATGCACGCATGGAGACGAGCCAACATATTGGCAAAATTGTGTTGGAAATCTAGGCGCAGTCTAAACACAGCGTGTTTGGAAACTCTTTGATTCTCCTCGCTTTCGTGCCAATGATCGCGCACAGCTGAACCGTGCCTGGAACGGCTCCAATTAGCCCGGCGACGACCTCTTTCGATTTGGCTTGTTTCGCTTTGGATTGGTGTCGAACGCGGAGATTTGACATTGCGTCTGATCAGGTGCCTCGCGTCGTTGGCGGCGCTGGGCCTCGTGATGTGTGGTGCCGCTGCCCCCGCTCAGGCCGTTGACGCCGTCAGCGTTCGCAGCGACGCGCCTGCGATCGACCTCACGGGCATCCTCGATCATCAGCGCAGCGAGAACGACCGCATCCAGGTCTCGACCGCGCCCGGCACCGACGGCATCGTCCGCCGCATCGAGGTGCGGGCCCGCGAGGGCGGCCAGAACTGGATCGTGTTCGCACTGGCCAACAACACCGACGACCAGCTCGACCGCCTGATCGTGGCACCGCACTACCGCGTGGTCGGCTCCGGCGTGTTGTGGCCCGATCTCGGCCTGTCGCGCATCGCCACCATCACGCCCTCGGTCGGCGACCTGCCGGAGCGGCAGGAGAGTCCGACCGCCGACGTCTTCCGCGTCACCCTCGATCCGGGCTCGGTCGTCACCTTCGTGGCCGAGCTGCGCACGGACAAGCTGCCGCAGCTCTATCTGTGGGAGCCCGAGGCCTACAAGGACAAGGTCAACTCGTTCACGCTGTACCAGGGCATCGTGATCGGCATCTCCGGTCTTCTCGCCCTCGTTCTCACGATCCTGTTCGTGGTCAAGGGCAGTATCATGTTTCCGGCGGCTGCGGCGCTGGCCTGGGCGGTGCTGGTCTATATCGGCGTCGATTTCGGCTTCTGGGGCAAGGTCCTGGACATGTCGAACAATGCCGAGCGCGTCTGGCGCGCGGCGGGCGAGGCGATCCTCGCCGCGACCCTGCTGGTGTTCCTGTTCGCCTATCTCAATTTGTCGCGCTGGCACGTTCGCTACTCGCACATCACGCTGGGCTGGCTGTTCTTCCTGGGCTCGCTGGTCGCGGTGGCGCTGTTCGACCCGGCGGTGGCCTCGGGCATCGCGCGCATGTCGTTGCTCTTGATCGCCGTGCTGGGCTTTGCGCTGATCGTCTATCTCTCCAGCCACGGCTTCGACCGCGCGGTGCTGCTGATCCCGACCTGGTTCCTGCTCACTGTGTGGGTCGCCGCCGCCGGCATGACGGTCGCGGGCCAGGTCACCAACGACATCGTCGGCCCGGCGCTGCTCGGCGGCCTCGTGCTGATCGTGATGCTGATCGGCTTTACGGTGATGCAGCACGCCTTCGCCGGCGGCGGCGCCACCACCGGCATCGTCTCCGACGTCGAGCGCCGCGCGCTGGCGCTCGCCGGCTCCGGCGACCTGATCTGGGACTGGGACGTCTCCGCCGACAAGGTGTTCACCAGCCCGGAGACCGAGAGCCTGCTCGGCCTCAAGCGCGGCACGCTCGAAGGTCCGGCCGCGAAATGGCTCGAGGTGCTGCATCCGCTCGATCAGGACCGCTTCCGCGCTGCGCTCGACAGTGTCCTCGACCAGCGCCGCGGCCGCCTGGTGCAGGACTTCCGGCTGCGCACGCCCGATGGCCATTTCATGTGGTTCGCGCTGAAGGCGCGCCCCGTGGTCGGCTCCGACGGCGAGGTCTCGCGCGTGGTCGGCACCTTGACGGACGTGACCGAGTTCAAGAATGCCGAGGAGCGCCTGCTCCACGACAGCGTGCACGACAATCTGACCGGCCTGCCCAACCGCAAGCTGTTCATCGACCGTCTTGCCGCCGTCGCCAATTTCGCCAAGTCGATGCCGGCCATGCGGCCGACCCTGATGGTGATCGATCTCGACCGCTTCAAGCAGGTCAACGACTCCGTCGGCATTGCGGTCGGCGATTCCATCCTGCTGACCCTGGCGCGGCGGCTGTCGCGCATCCTCAAGCCCCAGGACACGCTGGCGCGGCTGGCCGGCGATCAGTTCGGCCTGATCCTGCTGTCCGAGCAGGACCCCGCCCGCATCACCGCCTTCGCCGAGACCATCCGCAAGACCATCCGCGCGCCGATCGCCTTCAACGAGCGCGAGATCTTCCTGACCGCCTCGATCGGGCTCGCTTTGTCCGATCCGCAGACGCAACTGTCGGAGGACATCATCAAGGATGCCGAGCTTGCGATGTATCATTCCAAGCGCATCGGCGGCGACCGCATCGACGTCTACAAGCCGGCGATGCGCGCGCGCAAGAACGACCGCCTGACCCTGGAGAGCGAGCTGCGCCGCTCGATCGAGCGCCAGGAGATCACCATCCTTTACCAGCCGATCGTGCGGCTGGAGGATCGCTCGATCGCCGGCTTCGAGGCGTTGGCACGCTGGGACCATCCGAAGCTCGGCCGGATGTCGCCGATCGAGTTCATCACCATCGCGGAAGAGATCGGCCTGATCGTCGATCTCGGCACCTTCGTGCTCGACCAGACGGCGCGGCAGCTCTCGGTGTGGCAGCGCGCGACACGGCTGCGCGAGCCGATCTTCGCCAGCGTCAACGTCTCCTCCCGCCAGCTCCTGCGCCACGACCTGATCCACGACATCCGCTCGGTGCTGGCGCGCTCTTCGGTGGCGCGCGGCTCGCTCAAGATCGAGCTGACGGAATCGCTGGTGATGGAAAACCCCGAGCACGCCGCGCAGATGCTGGCGCGCATCCGCGAGCTCGGCGTCGGCCTGTCGATCGACGATTTCGGCACCGGCCATTCCTCGCTGGCCTATCTGCAGCGCTTCCCGTTCGACACCTTGAAGATCGACCAGTCGTTCGTGCGCACCACCGCGCGCGGCACCCGTCCCGTCATCCTCAAATCGATCATCGCGCTGGCGCACGACCTCGGCATGGACGTGGTGGCGGAAGGCGCGGAGACCGACTCCGATGCCGTCGAGCTCTATCAGCTCGGCTGCGAATACGCCCAGGGCTACGCCTTCGGCGAGCCGATGGACGCCGACGCCGCGATGCGGCTTCTCACGGAAGAGCGGCTGGAAGCGGCGAGCTGAGGCTGCAATGCATCCAGGACGGCAACAGCCTCAGGATGCATCTTTCATTTTGCTTCGTTTGAGGTAGATTTACCGCGGTACCGCGTAAAGGGTGCCGTGTGAGTGATGACCGATGCGTGCTTGCGGGGCAGAAGGCTCGCGACATGGCCCGTTCGCGACGAGCCTAGTCCGTCTCGAACTGCGACAGCGCCGTGAGCGCGCGGCGATAATTGTCGCCCCCGAGCCGGCGTGCCACCCGCTTCTCGTGCGCGGCGACCAGTGCATTGGCCTTCTTGAGCAGCAGGCGGCCACGCGGCGTCAGGCCGAGCGCATGGGCCCTGCGGTCGTGCTCGGAGCGCTCGCGCACGATCAGGCCGGCCTGCTGCAGGTCGTCGAGCAGCGCGACCATGCGCGCGCGCTCGATGCCCAGCGCGCCGGCGATCGCGATCTGCGCGGCGCCGGGATTGGCCGCGATCGTCTCCAGGATCGAATAGAGGATGACGTCGAGGTCGATCGTCGCGAGCGCGGCGTTGACGTCGCGGAAAATCCAGTGCTGCAGGCGGCGGACGAAATAGCCGAGATGGTTCTCGAGCTCACCGAGACCGATCCCGGAATCCTGGCTGGTTGCGTGTCGCTGCGCTCCGGTGCTCGCGCTCTTGGGCATGCTGGCTCGCTGACATGAGGCATCCCTGCCTAGACCGATGCCGTCACAGGGGCAAGCCGCTCCAATCGGTCACATCCACAATAATTGCAAAGTACAACCATTCTGTTAGTCTCGCGGTCAACGAATACAACATGGGAGGGAAACGCATGCCGTCATCGATGGCGATGGTTGCCTGCATTGCAACCGCAATGCGGCAGCGCATTACACCCGATCGCGGCGCCCGCCGCGCAGCGTGTTCCTCCCGCACTGCAGCTTCAGCGATCACCTCCCGCAGCCCGGAGACGCGCCATGGCTGATGCAGAACGCCGCGCCTCCGAGCCTGCGATGTTCGCCGAGCCGTCGATCGAGGCTGTCAGGCGCGACGACGGCGCGATCATCCTGCGCTCGCGCATGCCGCTGCAGCCGGCCGCGCGCTGCACCGGCGAATGGCTGGAGCATTGGGGCCGCCATTTCCCGGATCGCACGTTCCTGGCCGAACGTCGTGGCGACAACTGGACCTGGCTCACCTACGGCGAAACATTGATGCAGGTCCGCGCCGCCGCGGCCTGGATGCTCGCGCAGGGCCTCGGTCCCGAGCGTCCGCTGGCGATCCTGTCCGACAACAGCATCGCGCATGCCGTGCTGGCGCTCGCCGCGCAGCACGTCGGCATCCCCGTCTGCGCGATCTCCCCGGCCTATTCGCTGATGTCGACGGACCACGAGAAGCTGCGTGCGATGATCCGTCTGCTCGATCCCGGCGCCATCTTCGTCGCCCAGCGCGAGCCGTTCGCGCGCGCGCTCGCCGCCGTCAACGGCCTGCATCGGGCGACGGTCATCGCCGGCGACGGCGATGCAACGAGCGCGCTGTCGCTGCAGGCCCTGCTCGCGACAAAGCCCGGGCCGGAGGTCGACCGCGCCTTCGCCGCGGTCACGCCGGACACGGTGGCCAAGCTGCTGTTCACCTCCGGCTCGACCGGGCAGCCGAAAGCGGTGATCAACACGCACCGGATGCTGACGATGAGCCAGCAGGCCAAGGCGCAGTTGTGGACGTTCCTGCGCGAGGTCGAGGGCGGCCCCGTCATCGTCGACTGGCTGCCATGGAGCCACACCTTCGGCGCCAACCACAATTTCAACCTGGTGCTGAGCCACGGCGGGTCGATCTACATCGACGGCGGCAAGCCTGCGCCGGGCCTGTTCGAGACGTCGCTCGCCAATCTACGCAGCCTGGTGCCGACGATCTATTTCAACGTGCCGCGCGGCTTCGACATGCTGGTCGCGGCACTCAGGTCCGACGACGATCTGCGCCGCAGATTTTTCTCCGGCGTCAGGTGCATCCTCTATGCGGCCGCGGCCTTGCCGCAAAATCTGTGGGATGCGCTCAACGAGATGAGCCGGGCCACGATCGGCCGCCCTGCACCGCTGGTGTCGGCGTGGGGCGCCACCGAGACATCGCCGCTCGCGACCGACTGCCACTTCTTCGCCGAGCGCGCCGGCAACATCGGCGTGCCCATCCCCGGCACAGAGCTCAAGCTGGTGCCGACCGGCGAGAAGCTCGAGGTGCGCGTGCGCGGGCCGAACGTGATGCCGGGCTATTGGAAGGCGCCCGAACTCACGGCCGCGGCTTTCGACGAGGAGGGCTTCTACAAGATCGGCGACGCCGTGAAGCTTGCAGATCCCGAGCATCCGGAGCGCGGCCTGTTCTTCGACGGCCGCATCACCGAGGATTTCAAGCTCAGCTCCGGGACATGGGTGAACGTCGGCGCGCTGCGCGTCGCCGGCATCGCGGCGCTGGCGCCGTTGGCGCAGGACATCGTGATCGCCGGCCACGGCACCGACGAGGTGCACTTTCTCATCGTGCCCAACATCGCAGCGTGCCGCGGCGCTGCCGGGATGACCGAGGCCGTCCCGGCCGGCGACGTTCTGGCGCATCCATCGGTGCGCACCGCCATCGCGCGAGGATTGGCCAGGCTCCGCACCGAGGCGGTCGGCTCGTCGCGCTATGCGACCCGTGCGCTGTTGATGGCGGAGCCGCCCTTGCTCGATGCCGGCGAGATCACTGACAAGGGCTATATCAACCAGCGCGCAGTGCTCACCCGCCGCGCCGATCTGGTCGCACGACTGAAGGATGAAACCGCGACCGAGCTGATCAGGCCCGACATGTCCTGACCCAGAACTACGCAACTACTCAACTCACTCACAAGACGGCGCTCGTATTACTACGGGAATGCCTCGCGAGTGCGGCAATTGGTTACCATCCACACTTAACCGGGCATCAACTGCGAATCCTTAAAATCACTCGCATCTAGCTCCCTCATTTGCCCGGACCGCCCCATGGCTCAGCCGCGTTTCTCTCTCGCTTTCCGCATCTACGCGATCATCGGCCTGTCGTTCTGTGGACTGGTGGGGCTCGCCGCAACGCAGAGCCAGAACCTCGAGACCGCTCTCAAGGATCAGCGGCAGAGCGAGCTGAGCCATCTGGCGCAGACGGCAGTCAGCATCGCCCGCGAGGAATATGACGCGATCGCGCGCGACAAGGTGGCGCCCGAGGTCGCGCAGAAGAAGGCGGCCGAGCGGATCGGCAAGCTGCGCTACGGCAGCGGTGACTACTTCTGGATCAACGACATGGGTCCGAAGATGGTCATGCATCCGATCAAGCCGGAGCTGAATGGTCAGAACCTCGCTGACAACAAGGACCCGACCGGAAAGCGGCTGTTCGTCGAAATGGTCGACGTCGTCAAGCGCCAGGGCGCCGGCGTCGTCGACTACATGTGGCCGAAGCCCGGCAAGGATGCGCCACAGCCGAAGATGTCCTATGTCGCCGGCTTCGAGCCCTGGGGCTGGATCGTCGGCACCGGCGTCTATGTCGACGATCTCGAAGCCCAGATGTGGGAGAGCAAGCGCAGCGTGTTCATTGCCGCCATGCTGGTGATGCTGATCATCGGGTCGATCACGCTGATCATCGCGCGGCGGATGTCGTCGGCGCTGGCCGCGATGAGCGGCGCGCTGACCGAGCTCGGCAATGGAAACTTCGACATCAAACTGCCGGGCCAGAACCGCAGCGACGAGCTCGGCGACATGGCGCGCTCGATCGAGCAGTTCAGGCAGAAGACCGAGGAGAAGGCGCGGCAGACCGCGATGCTCGAAGACGAGCAGCGGCAGGTCGCAGAGCGCATCAAGACCAAGGCGCTGCAGGAGATGGCCGAAGCCGTCGAGCAGGCCGCCAGCAGCGCGGTCGGCGAGGTCGCGCAGGGAACCGGCCACATGGCCGACAATGCCAAGTCGATGACCGACAGTGCGCTGACGCTGGAGCGCAACTCGAGCAGCGTTGCGGCGGCGGCCGAGCAGGCCCTCGCCACCACCCAGACGGTCGCCAAGGCGTCGGCCCAGCTCGCCGCCTCGATCTCGCAGATCTCCAGCCAGGTCAGCTCGTCGCGCGAGCTCACGCGCAAGGCCGTCGCCGCGTCGTCCGACGCCCAGGCCACCATCGCGAAGCTGTCGGAAGCCGCCGACAAGGTCGGCGCCGTGACCAGCCTGATCAGCGAGATTGCCGGCCAGACCAACCTGCTGGCGCTGAACGCCACCATCGAGGCCGCCCGGGCCGGCGATGCAGGCCGCGGCTTTGCGGTCGTCGCCTCCGAGGTGAAATCGCTTGCCGAGCAGACCGCCAAGGCGACCAGCGAGATCGCGCAGCAGATTGCCGAGATTCAGGACTCGACCCGCGCCTCGGTCACCTCGATCGGGGCGATCGGCGAAGTCATCCGCAACGTCGAAGCCGTATCCTCCGGCATTGCCGATGCGATCCAGGCGCAGAACAGCGTGACCATCGAGATTTCGCGCACGGTCGAGGAGACGTCCGCCGCCGCGCGCGAGGTCGCCAGCCAGATCGCCGAGGTCTCTCGCGAAGCCAGCGAGGCCGGCCGGCGCTCGACCGACATCCGCGACGGCTCGACTGTTGTCGCCGACAAGGTGCAGCGGCTGCGCACCGAACTGGTGCGGGTGATCCGGACGTCGACTGCCGACGTCGATCGCCGGCTGTCGACGCGGCTCAACATCAACCGCCCGGGCACGCTGCAGGTGAACGGCGAAGCGATCCCTGTCACCGTGCGCAACCTCTCGCTCGGCGGCGCCCTGCTCGAAGCCGTTCCGGTTCGTCTGACGATGAACACGTCGGTGACGCTTGCCATCACCGGCATGGTGTCCGATCTGCCGGGGACCGTGACCCGCGTTGGCGACCGTACCGCGCTGGTCCAGTTCGCATTGAACCCGGAGCAATCGGCGCGGCTGACGGCGCTGGTCTCGGACCGTCAGGCGGCGTAACGCGCCGACCTCCGCCTCAACGGAAATGGCAGGCGACGAGATGCCCCTCGGCGCTTGCCTTCAATGGCGGCACTTCCTTGCTGCAGACGTCCTTGGCGATCGGGCAGCGGGTGTGAAAGTGACAGCCCGATGGTGGATTGATCGGGCTCGGCACCTCGCCCTTGAGCCGCACGCGCTTGCGCTTGACGCTCGGATCCGGGATCGGCACCGCCGACAGCAGCGCCTCGGTGTAGGGATGTTTCGGCGTCGAATAGAGCTGGCGTGACGGCGCGGTCTCGACGATGCGGCCAAGATACATCACCGCGACGCGGCGGCTGATGTGCTCGACGACCGAGAGGTCGTGGGCGACGAACAGATAGGCGATGCCGAACTTCTGCTGCAGATCCTCGAGCAGGTTGATGACCTGGGCCTGGATCGACACATCGAGCGCCGACACCGGCTCGTCGCAGATGATCAGCTTGGGCTCGACCGCGATCGCCCGCGCGATGCCGATGCGCTGGCGCTGGCCGCCCGAGAACTCGTGCGGATAGCGCGTCATGTGGTCGGCCTGCAGGCCGACGGTCTCCAGGAGATGAACGATGCGCGCCTCGTATTGCTGGCGTGAGGTCGCCAGCCCATGGATGGTCAGCGCCTCGCCAATGATGGCGCCGATGGTCATGCGCGGGTTGAGCGAGGCATAGGGGTCCTGGAAGATGATCTGAATGTCGCGGCGGAGCGCGCGCAGCCTGTCGCCGGACAGCGCGATGACGTCCTTGCCCTCGAAATTCAGTTCGCCCGAGCTCGGCTCGATCAGCCTGAGGACGCAGCGCCCGGTGGTCGACTTACCGCAGCCGGACTCGCCGACGAGGCCGAAGGTCTCGCTCGGCTCGATGTCGAAGTTGACGCCGTCCACGGCCCGCACGCTGCCGATCTGGCGCTTCAAGAGCCCGCCCCGGATCGGGAACGCCTTGGTCAGGTTGCGTACGCTGAGCAGCGGCGCGGGTACGACGGGGGTGGCAATGGCAGCTTCGGTCATCACAGCAACGTCTCTTCGGCGCGGATGCACGCCACCTTGTGGCCGGGCTCGATCTCGCGCAGCAGAGGCTGCGCGGTCCTGCAATCGGGAATGGCGAAGCGGCAGCGAGAGGCGAAGCGGCAGCCCTCCGGCGGATTGACCAGCTTCGGCACGCTGCCGGGGATGCTTTCCAGCCGGCTCTTCCTGACCGCGTCGAGATCGATCCGCGGTATCGAGCGGATCAGGCCCTGCGTATAGGGATGGCGCGGATTGGCAAACAGCCGCTCGACCGGCGCCTCCTCCGCGACCCGGCCGGCATACATCACCACGACACGCTGCGCGACCTCGGCCACGACGCCCATCGCGTGGGTGATCAGCATGATCGACATGCCGAGCCGCTCCTTCATGTCGAGCAGCAGATCGAGGATCTGCGCCTGGATCGTGACGTCGAGCGCCGTCGTCGGCTCGTCGGCGATCAGGAGCTTGGGATTGCATGACAGCGCCATCGCGATCATCACGCGCTGGCGCATGCCGCCGGAGAAATGGTGCGGATAGTCGTGCACGCGGGCTTTCGGATTGGGGATCTGCACCAGCGCCAGCATCTCGGCCGCCCGATCCATCGCCGCCTTGTTGGACAGGCCCTGATGCAGCCGGATCACCTCGGCGATCTGATCGCCGACGGTGTAGACCGGGTTGAGCGAGGTCATCGGCTCCTGGAACACGATCGCGATCTCGCTGGCGCGGATCTTGTTCATCTCGGACGAGCCGAGCGGCACCAGGTCACGGCCCTGCCACAGGATCTGGCCCCCGGCGATGCGGCCGGGCGGCATCGCGATCAGCTTCAGCACCGACATCGCGGTGACGGTCTTGCCGGAGCCGGACTCGCCGACCACGCACAGGGTCTCGCCGCTGCCGATCGAGATGTCGACGCCGTCGACGGCCTGGACCTCGCCCTCGTCGGTGTTGAAATAGGTCTTCAGCCCCTTGATCTCGAGCAGCGGAGCTACGCGCGCGTCCATCACATCACCTTCCGCGGATCGAGCGCATCGCGCAGGCCATCGCCGATGAAGTTGATCGCGATGACCGTGAGGAAGATCGCGCCGCCGGCGAACAGCGCCCAATGCGGCGCGATGTCGAGATAGTCCTTGGCGTCGAACAGCAGCCGGCCCCAGGTCGGAATGTCCGGAGGGAAGCCGAGACCGAGGAACGACAACGTCGATTCCGCGATGATCGCGGCCGCGACGTCGATGGTGCCGGCGACGATCACCGGCCCCAGCGCGTTCGGCAGGATGTGGCGGACGACGAGACGGGTGTTGGAGGCGCCGAGCGCGCGCGCCGCCTCGACGAATTCCTTCTCGCGCAGCGACAGGAACTGGGCGCGGACCAGACGCGCCACATGCATCCAGCGAAAGCCGCCGATCACGAGCACGATGAGAACGAACACGCCGCCCTCCGGGCCGAGCCAGCCCTTGAGGAAATCGCGGAACAAATAGATGATCAGGAGCAGCAGCGGCAGTTGCGGCAGCGACAGAAACAGATCGGTCAGCCACATCAGCGCGGCATCCACCGGTCCCTTGGCCGAGCCGGCGATCGCACCGACGAGAATGCCGGCGAACAGCGCCACGCCCATCGCGGCAAAGCCGACCGCAAGCGAGATGCGGCCGCCATAGATCATGCGCGCCAGCAGATCCTGGCCGAGATCGTCCGTGCCGAACGGGTGCTCCCAGGACGGCGGCGCGAGGCGTGCCGTGAAGTCGATCTCGTTGATCGGAATCCGCCACAGCCACGGGCCGAGCAGGATCGAGAGCGCGAGCAGCAGCAGCACGACGATGCTGGCCGCCGCAAGGCGGTGACGGAGGAAGCGGCGGAGCGCGTCGCGGCCCGGCGAGAAACGCCGTTTGGGCGATGCGACGACCGGCACCGTCTCAACGGAAGGAGATGCGTGGGTCAAGCCAGCCATACAGAATGTCTGCGATGAGGTTGAAGAGGACGACGAGGCAGGCGAACACGAAGGTCACCGCCATGATGACCGGCGTATCGTTGGCGAGGATCGCGCTGATCAGGAGCGAGCCGATGCCGGGAATGCGGAAGATCTGCTCGGTGACGATGGCGCCGCCGAACACCGTCGGCATCTGCAGCGCGACCAGCGTCACCACCGGGATCAGCGCATTGCGCACGACGTGCTTGACGATCACCTTGCGCTCGTCGAGGCCCTTGGAACGCGCGGTCGTGACGTAGTCGAGCTTGATGACGTCGAGCACGGCGGAGCGAACATAGCGCGTATAGGACGCCGCCTGGTAGAGGCCGAGCACCATGACCGGCATGATCGCCTGCTTGATGCTCTCCCACCACCATTGCCAGCCGGTCGCCTGCAGGTCGGCGCGATAGACGAACGGCAGCCAGCCGAGATTGACGCTGAAGATCAGGATCAGCAACAGGCCGGTGAAGAAGGTCGGCAGCGAGAAGCCGATGAAGGCGAAGGTGTTGGCGATCTGGTCGAAGATCGAATACGGCCGCCGCGCCGCGAGCACGCCCACCGGCAGCGCCACCGCCAGCGCCAGGATCTGCGCGGTGCCGACCACGTAGAGCGTGGTCGGTATCCGCTGCAGGATCAGCGTGTCGACGTTGACGCGGCTGGCGAAGGAGAAGCCCCAGTCGCCCTGGAACATGGCGACCAGCCAGTGGACATAGCGCAACAGCACGGGATCGTTCATCCCGAACTTGATGCGCAGCGCCTCGCGCACCTCGGGCGGCACGTTCGGGTTGCTCGCGAGCTCGCCGAACGGATCGCCCGGTGCCAGCGCGAGCAGCACGAACAGAATGAGACTGATGCCGAGCAGGCTCGGCACAGCGACGATGAGGCGCCTGAGAAGATAGTTTCCCATCGCTCCACCCCTACGATGTCTGGCTGGTCATGCTGGCCGCGCGTCAGCTCGCCCGATACCAGGTGGCGATGAACGCCAGATCGTTGTCCCAGCCGCTCTTGTACAGCACCATGCCGTTCTTCACGCCGATCGCATTGAGCCGGTTGATCTCCGGCAGGACGTAGTTGTCACGCACGACGAGATCGTTGAGCTTGATGAACAGCGCGGCGCGCTTGACCGGATCGAGCTCGCTCTGGGCCAGCATGTAGGTCTCGTCATACTCCTTGTTCTGCCAGCGGCAGATGTTGCGGCCCTGCCACTTGTTCTCCTTGGTCGCGGCCTCGGTGGACACGAACTGGTTCATGAAGAACTGCGGATCCGCCTGCGGCATCGTGGTCTGATACATCTGCATATCGCAGTAGAAATGCGAGTAGGTGTCGGGGTTCGCGACGTCCGAGGAGAAGAACACCGACGCGACCACCGACTTCAGCTCGACCTCGATGCCGGCCTTCTGGAACGCCTGCTTGATGATCGCCTGATTCTTCTGGCGCGGGCCGTTGATCGAGGTCTGGAACACGAATTTGAGCGGCTTGCCGTCCTTCTCGCGGATGCCGGAGGCGCCCTTCTTCCAGCCGGCGGCGTCGAGGATCTGGTTGGCCTTCTCGATCGAGAACTCGAAAGTATTGTTCTTGGAGCGGAAGCGCTCGGGGTTGTTGAGAAAGTTGGGCGTCGCGACGCCGGCGCGTCCATAGATGAACTTCTGCACCGACGCACGGTCGATCAGGAGATTGATCGCCTTGCGCACCTCGGGATCGGAGAACAGCGGGTGCTTGGTCTTCAGGCTGGCGCGCTCGCCGTCGACCTCGACATTGGGATCGGTGACGTTGAGGCCGATATACTCGATGTTGCCGGTCAGCGTCAGCTCGGTCTTGCCCTGGCCGCCCGCCTCGAGCTTGGTCAGGATCTCGTCCTCGACCTGCAGATTGTAGGCGTAATCGTATTCACCGGTCTGCAGCACTGCGCGCGCAGCGGAGACCGCGTCGCCGCCGCCCTTGATCTCGACCGTGTCGAAATAGGGCTGCGTCGGCACGTGATAGTCCGGAAAGCGCTTGCCGGCGACGGTGTCGCCCGGCTTGAAGTCCACGAACATGTAGGGACCGGTACCGACCGGCTTCAGGTTCGCCGGCGCCTCGCGCGACTTCGCCCCGATATAATCCGCAAAGTGATGCTTGGGGATGATGCAGCCGAACGAGGCGACGAAGGCATCGGCCCAGAACGGCGTCGGCTGCGGAAAGACCAGCTTCACGGTCAGATCGTCGATCTTCTCGATCGACTTGACGTTCTTGTAGCTGCCGATCGAGACCGCCGAGGTCTCGGGGTTGTTGGCGTATTCCCAGTTGAAGATGACGTCGTCGGCGGTGAACGGCTTGCCGTCGTGCCATTTGACGCCCTTCTTCAGCTTCCAGGTCACCGACATGCCGTCGGCGGCAAGACCGCCATTCTCCTTGCTCGGAATCTCGGCCGCGAGAATCGGCACCAGATTGCCGTCCTTGTCCCATCCGGCCAGCGGTTCGTAGAACAGGCGGCTGGCCTCCTGGTCCTTGGTGCCGATGGCGAAATGCGGATTGAGCAGCGTCGGCGCCTGCCAGAGCAGCAGCTTGAGCGGACCGCCGCCACCGGCCTTGGTCGGCTTGTAGGGGATGGCATCAGCAGCGACCGCGGCGCCTGAGTAGGAGAGCATCGCGCCAGCCATCGGCGCGGTCAGCCCCACGGCAATCATCCGCTGCACAAATTCGCGCCGTGACAGGCGTCCTGCTTTGACATCAGCGATCTGGCTACGGAGGTCACGCTCGTTCATCCATCGACTCCAAAGGTGGTGCTGAATGCCAAAAACGCGTCCCCGTCCTGGATCGATCGGGAACTGCATAAAATTGGATCAGCCTTCGAAGCGACTGTCAAAGCAGAATCCGGGCCAATTCCGCAATAAAGAACGGATCGATTGTCGCACTTCGCAGATGCGGAAAGATTGACTGCGAGTCACATCCCGGAAAATGGAACTACGTCGCTCGCGACGGTCGCTCGCGCCGGGAGGTACTGCCTCGGCGCGAACGCCGCGATCAGCGCTCAGCTCTCTCGATACCAGTTCGGCAACTGCCAGAGATCGTTGTCCCATCCCGAGGAATGGGTCTGCAAACCCTTGCGGATGCCGCTGACGCGCGGACGGTTGAGCTCCGGCAGCACATGGCGGCCGGCGCAGACCGTGTCGTTGAGCTTGATATAGAGCGCTGCGCGCTTCACCGGATCGAGCTCGCGCGTGAGTTCGTTGTAGAGATCGTCATATTCCTTGCTCTGCCAGCGCGAGACGTTGCGGCCCTGCCATTTATTGGCCTTGCTGGCCGCTTCCCACGACACGTACTGGGTCATGAAGGCCTGCGGCTCCGGCGACGCCATCGTGATCATCAGCATTTCCATGTCGCAATAGAAGTGCGTGTAGGTGTCGGGATTGGCGACGTCGCTGGAGAAGAACACCGAACCCACCACCGACTTCAGCTCGAGCTCGATGCCGGCCTTCTGGCAGGCCTGTTTGACGATCGCCTGGTTCTTCTGCCGCGGCCCGTTGGTGGAGGTCTGGAAGACGAGCTTCAGCGGCTTGCCGTCCTTCTCCCGAATTCCGCTCGCCCCCTTCTTCCAGCCGGCGTTCTCCAGGATCTCGTTCGCCTTGTCGATGTTGAACTCGAAGCGCGTGTTGGGCGAGCGATAGCGCGCGGGATTGTTGACGCAGTTCGCCGTGGCGATGCCGCCGCGGCCATAGACGAATTTCTGGATCGAGGTGCGATCGATCAGGAGGTTGATGGCCTCGCGCACCGCCGGGTCCGAGAACAGCGGGTGCTTGGTCTTGAGGCTCGAGCGCTCGCCGTCGACCTCGACATTGGGATCGGTGGCATTGAGCAGGATGAATTCGAGATTACCGGTCGGCACGATCTCGGCGACCCCGGTCCCGCCGGTCTCCAGCTTGACCAGGATCTCGTCCTCGACCTGCAGATTCCAGGCGTAGTCATATTCGCCGGTCTGCAGCACCGCGCGTGCCGCCGATACCGCGTCGCCGCCGCCCTTGATCTCGAGCGTGTCGAAATACGGCCGGTTCGGAACGTGGTAGTCGGGATTGAGCTTGCCGGTCAGTATGTCGCCCGGCTTGAAGTCGACGAACAGATAGGCGCCGGTTCCGACCGGCTTGAGATTGTTCGGCGCCTCGCGCGACTTGGCGCCGATGTAGTCGCCGAACAGATGCTTCGGAATGATGGCACCGCGGCCGCCGACGAACGGCGTGAACCATTGCGGCGTCGGCTGGCTGAACACGAGGCGAACGGTGTGGTCGTCGATCTTCTCGATCGTCTTGATGTCCTTGTAGTCGCCGATGGTGACTGCGGACGTCTCGGTATTGGTGGCATATTGCCAGTTGAAGATCACATCGTCGGCAGTGAACGGCTGGCCGTCGTGCCACTTCACGCCCTGCTTGAGCTTCCAGATGACCCAGGTGCCGTCGGCCGCGACGGTGCCGTTGGCCACGCTGGGAATCTCGCTCGCCAGCACCGGGACGAGATTGCCGTCGGCGTCCCAGCCGGCCAGCGGCTCGTAGAAGGCGCGCGCGGATTCCTGGTCCTTGGAGCCGATGGCGAAATGCGGATTGAGCAGGGTTGGCGCCTGCCAGAACAGGAGCTTCAGCGCGCCGCCGCCGCCCGCCTTGGTCGGCTTGTAGGGGAATTCCTGCGCAGCCATTGCCACTCCCGAATGCGCCAGCATCATGCCGACCAGCGGCGCCGTCAGTCCGGCCGCCAGCATCCGCTGCACGAAGTCGCGGCGCGACAGCCGCCCGTCCTTGACCGCGGCGATCTCGTGGCGCAGGTCCTGCTCGTTCATGTCCGCCTCCCATATCCTCAGTCACAATGCGGGCTCGATCGCGCCCTGAAAGCTCAACCACACTGCCGCACCGCCGGAAAATCAGGACACAGCTCCAGTGCCGCGGACACGGATACAGCTCAGCGCTCCGGCTTCAGCTTGCGGAAGCGGACGCCCTTGCCATCGGGCAGCCGGGTCGCGACATAGCCCGCCGCCAGGCAGGCCTCGCGCTGCGGCATCTTCTCCTGCGGACTTCGCAGGCTGTCCCACCACGAGGCGCGCTGCGCGGCGCGCGGCAGGCCGTCGCCGATCAGCTCCTCGATCTCGTCGAGGCTGAGCACCAGCTCGGGGCGGGTCTGCCGCTTGAGATAGTCTCGAAGCGCATCATAGTCCGGCAAGTCTCGACTCCATCGTACCAGCGCGTGTGCGGCCGCCTTGACGACAGGCGCGGCGAACGCAACGACTCGTTAACCTAACATGCGTTACTTCGGCTTTATCCGTCAGTCTACGGACGGGACTCCACGGGGGACGGGACGATCCGATGCGCTGGACACGCCGAACGGGCCGGGCGACGCAGCCTTGGCGGCTTTCGGCGCGCACGCTGATCACCTGCTCCATCTCGACCATCATCGGTTTCTCCGCCATCTGCGCCAGCGTCATGATCGACCTGCGCCGGAGCGAGGAAGTCCGCGCCCGGCAGGCGCTGGAGAACATGGCCGCCAGCATCGGCGCCGACATCAGCCGCACCGTCGAGCTCTACGATCTCTCGCTGCGGGCGGTGGCCAGCAACATGTTGCTGCCCGAAATCAACGAGGTCAGCAAGCACGTCCGCCAATTGATCCTGTTCGACCGTTCGTCCACCGCGAAGAATTTCGGCACCATCCAAGTCTTTGATGCCCGCGGGCGGCTGTCGCTCGAGTCGTCGACGCTCGACCCGCTGCCGGAGGACCGCAGCGACGCCGATTTCTTCCAGGTGCATCGCGACCGGCCCGACACCGGGCTCTATGTCGGGCGGCCCGCTCAGCATCATGGCCAATATTCCATCGTTCTCAGCCGCCGCATCTCGACGCCGGACGGACGCTTCGCCGGCGTCGTCGCCGGCTCGATCCGCATCGGCTATTTCCGCGACCTGTTCGCAAGGCTCACGCTCGGGGCGGGCGACAACATCACCGTGCTCCGGCGCGACGGCACCGTCATCGTCAGCGCGCCGTTCGATACCGGCGCGATCGGGCGCAACCTGGCGCGGGCGCCGGCCGTGACCCGCGCGCTCACCGAGCCGGCCGGCTGGTCGAGCAGCTATGGCGCGCTGGACGATCTGCCGCGGCTGCTGGTCTGGCGCAATGCCAATGAGCCGCTGGTCGTGATCGCCAGCAAGTCGTGGGACAGCGTCTATGCATACTGGCGCCATGAGGCTGCAGAGATCGGGGCGATGATGCTGGCGCTGATCGTGTTCGTCCTGGCCGCGACGCAGGTCGCCGCGCGCGAGATCCAGCTCCGGGCGAAGGTCGAATCCAGACTGGAGCAGCTCGCGACCACGGATCCGCTGACGGGCCTGAAGAATCGGCGCAAGTTCGACGAGACCATCGAACTCGAATGGCGGCGGGCGCAGCGCGCCGGCGCGCCGCTGGGGCTGCTGATGATCGATGCCGATCACTTCAAGAGCTACAACGACACCCATGGGCACCAGGCCGGCGATCAGGTGCTGGTCGGCATCGCCGTGTGCATCTCCGATTCGGTGCGGCGCGCCGGCGACTGCGCCGCGCGTTATGGCGGCGAGGAGTTCGCGGTGCTGCTGCCGGGGACCTCGGAAGCGGATGCGCTGCGCGTCGCGGAGACGATCCGCAGCAAGGTCAAGCTGTGGGCGGGAGAAGCGTGCACCACCTCGATCAGCATCGGCGCCGCCAGCGTCACGCCGTCGCGCGACACGGACTGGACCGGCCTGCTCAATGCCGCCGACCGCGCCCTGTACATGGCCAAGGCCGCGGGCCGTAACCGCTGCGCCAGCGCAGCGGTGCGTCATCCGTCACCCGCGGCTTCGCTGGCGGCGTGATGCCGCCAACCGCCTCGAAGGCGCGGCATTTCGCGCCGGCTTGGCCTCAGCCCTTGCCTTCGAGATAGCGCTTCATGTCCGCGCGCAGGCCATCGCGCAGGTCGGCTCGCGCCATGGCGAAGGCGATGTTGGCCCTCAGGAAGCCGGACTTCGAGCCGCAATCATGCCGCTCGCCGTCGAAGTCCACGCCGTAGAATTTCTGCGTCTTCGACAGACCGATCATCGCGTCGGTGAGCTGGATCTCGCCGCCGGCGCCGCGCTCCTGCGTCGCGAGGATCTGGAAGATCTCCGGCTGCAGGATGTAGCGCCCGGTGATCGAGAAGTTCGACGGCGCGGTGCCCTTGGCCGGCTTCTCGACCATGCCGTCGACCTCGAACATCTTGCCGTCGCGCTTGCCGACGCCGCAGATGCCGTATTGATGGGTCTGATCGGCCGGCACCTCCTGCACGGCGAGCACGTTGCTCTTTTCCGGCAGCTTGCTGGCGGCAGCAATCATCTGCGCCAGGCACCCCGGCGCGTTCAGCACCAGCTCGTCGGGCAGCACCACCGCGAACGGCTCGTCACCGACGATGTCGCGCGCGCACCACACGGCATGGCCGAGCCCGAGCGGCGCCTGCTGGCGGGTGAAGCTGACCGCGCCGGCCTCCGGCTGGTCGCGCGCGAGGATTTCCATCTCGGTCTTCTTGCCGCGCGCCGCGAGCGTCGCGTCGAGCTCGTACATGCGGTCGAAATGATCCTCGATCGCGGTCTTGTTTCGCCCGGTCACGAACACGAAATGCTCGATGCCCGCCTCCTTGGCTTCGTCGAAGACGTATTGGATGAGCGGCTTGTCGACGATCGTCAGCATTTCCTTCGGCATCGCCTTGGTGGCGGGCAGGACGCGGGTGCCGAGACCGGCGACCGGAAAAACGGCTTTGCGGATCTTCATGGGGATGACTAGACCTTGTGGCGATATGAATGCGAAATCGATCGCATTTTAGGTAGCTCGTTTGCAGCCGAGAACAAAGGCGGATGTTGGTCCAGTGTTCCGCTCGACACGGACCGAACGGCTAAATTTCGCTGCGGAAATCGTTAACCTTGTTAATCTCCCGTTAAGCAGGACCGGGCCTCGTGGAGGCCGATCTTCCATGCGATCTGGATCGAGACATGATGCGACGGAACGTGATGCTGACAGCTCTGAAGGCCGGTGCTGGCGCGGCGGTTCTGGTCACGGCGTTGACGGTGGTGTCTGGTTCCGCTGTCGCGCAATCCTCAGGCGGGCCGCTGAACTTTCTCGACGGCCTGTTCACGGGCACCCTGACGAAGGGCGACCCCGCCCCCAACCAGCCCCCTGCCGCCGGCGGGCCGCAGCCGTGGAGCGGCCAGGACGGCGCCTCCGGCCATCCGCTGATGACGGCGGCGGCGATCCGCGAAGCCGCCGGCAATTTCGACAATTGCGTCGCCGGCATGTGGCCAGATGCCGCACGACGCAACATCACGCAGGACAATTTCCAGCGCTTTACCGCCGGCCTGTCGCCGGACCTGCGCATCATGGACCTGCTCGACGCGCAGCCCGAATTCACCAAATCGATCTGGGACTATCTCGACATCCTGGTGAACGACAACCGGCTGGCGAAGGGCCGCGAGGTGCTGGCGAAGTACAAGCCGCAGTTCGATGCGGCCGAGCGTACCTATGGCGTCGACCGCTACATCGTCGCTTCGATCTGGGGCATCGAGTCCAACTACTCGACCCAGATCGGCGACCGTAGCGTGCTGCAGTCGACCGCGACGCTCGCCTGCATCGGCCGCCGCCAGGCCTATTTCAAGGATGAGTTCCTCTCCGCCCTGGAAATCCTCAATCGCGGCGATTTGCGCCCCGAGCAGTTGCGCGGCTCCTGGGCAGGCGCCTTCGGCCCGACCCAGTTCATGCCGACCGCGTTCAAGCGCTTCGCCGTCGATGCCGATGGTGACGGCCGCCGCGACGTCGTCGACAATCCGGCCGACCTGATCGCCTCCACCGCCAACAATCTGAAGAAGGACGGCTGGCAGAGCGGCCAGAGCTGGGGCTACGAGGTCGTGGTGCCCCAGGGCTTCAACTACATGCTCGCCGACCGCGCCAAGAGCATGAGCTTCGCCCAGTGGGAACAGCTCGGCCTGCGGCGGGCCAACGGTCAGCCGTTCCCGACTGGCGCCGAAAAGGCCTATCTGCTGGCGCCGGCCGGCGCCCAGGGCCCCGGCTTCCTGATGCTGCAGAACTTCCGCGTCATCATGAAATACAACCCTGCGGAAGCCTATGCGCTGGCGATCGGACACTTCGCCGACCGCCTCCGCGGCGCACCGCCGTTCGTTCAGGCCTGGCCGCGCGAGGAGCGAACGCTGTCGCGCGGCGAGCGGCTCGAGCTGCAGCAATTGCTCGCCGAGCGCGGATTTTACCGCGGAACGCCGGACGGCCAGTTCGGCGGCCAGACGCGCGAGGCGCTGCGGAACTTCCAGGCCTCGATCGGGGCGCCGGCGGACGGATTTGCCACCTCGGATGTGCTCGAACGGCTGCGGACGCGCTGATCGCAGCCCCAATCTGCCCTGCCGGTAACCTTCTGGGGCGATTACCGGCGCCGTCAACACCATCCGGTGAATGCCCGTTTGCGGCCTGATTCGCGTCCTATTATATGAATCGTCACGATCACGCCGCGCGACGGGTGCGCATGTCAAAGCTGAAGTCCATCCTCAAGCTGTTGAACGAGCCCGGCCCGCTGGTCGTGCTGGCGGTCGTCATCGCCATGCTCGTCGGCATCGCCGGTCCCGCCTCGGCCCAGTTCTTCAACTTCAACCCGTTCGCTTCGCCCCGCCCGGCACCGCGCGGCGGTGGAGGTGGCGGAGGTTGGTTCGGCGGCGAATTCTTCGCTCCGTTCCCGCAGCAACAGCCGAAGAGGGTGATCCAAGACTATTCCAAGGCGCCGCCGCCGGAGAAGCGTGATGGCGCGCCGGACCGCTACGTGCTGGTGCTCGGCGACGCCATGGCCGACTGGCTCGCCTATGGCCTGGAAGAGGCCTATGCCGAGCAGCCCGACATGGGCGTGACCCGCAGGATCCGGACCACGTCGGGCCTCATCAAGTATCAGCCCAGGGGCGAGCCGGCCGACTGGGCCGCCGCCGCCAAGGGTATCCTGGCGACCGAACGCGCCGACGCCATCGTCATCATGCTCGGCCTCAACGACCGCATCTCGCTGCGCGAGCCCGCGATCGAGAAGACCGACGACAAGAAGGGCGACAAGGCCAAGAAGGATGCCAAGGCCAAGCCTGGTGAGACAAAGCCTGGTGAGACAAAGCCCGGTGAGGCCAAGCCGGGCGAAGCCAAGCCGGATGGCAAGGCCGACACGGCGGCCAAGCCCGACGACAAGGCTGCCGATACCGATCTGCCGCAGGACGAGGCCGACAACGACACGCCTGCGGTCGCGGCACCGGAGAAGGCCGCCCGCTCGCCGGGCGGCCTCTACGAGTTCCGGGACGAGCGCTGGGTCGAGCTGTATACGAAGAAGATCGAGGAGATGATCGCGATCGCCAAGAGCAAGGGCGTGCCCGTGCTCTGGGTCGGCCTGCCCGCGGTTCGCGGTCCCAAGGGGACGGCGGACACGCTGTTCCTCGACTCGCTGTATCGCGATGCCGCCGGCAAGGCCGGCATCACCTATGTCGATGTCTGGGACGGCTTCGTCGACGAGGCCGGCCGCTTCCTGCAGAAAGGCCCGGACTTCGAGGGCCAGATCCGCCAGCTGCGCTCCTATGACGGCGTCTATTTCACCAAGCCGGGCGCGCGCAAGCTCGCCCATTATGCCGAGCGTGAGATCAACCGGCTGCTCGCGGCCCGTTCCGCGCCGCTCGAGCTGCCGAACGAGCCGGCCACGCCGGACGCCAATGCCGTACCGGGCCAGCCGGCGCCGCGGCCAGTCGCCGGCCCGATCCTGCCGCTGGTGGCGTCATCCGTCGGCACCGATCAGTTGCTGGGCGGCCCCGGCTCCCGACCTGCGGCGATCGACGCGCTGGCGGCCCGAACCCTGGTCAAGGGCGAGGCGCTGAGCCCGCCGGCCGGCCGCGCCGACGATTTCGTCTGGCCTCGCCGCGAGGTCGGCCGTGAGCAGGCCAAGGAGCCGCCGAAGGAGCCGACCCGGCCCGAAGCGCCGATGGCAGCGACTTCGCCGGCGGAAGCGACGCCGGCAGCACCTGGGCCGGTGTCGCCGCAGCCGCGGCAAAGGCGGCTGACCACGCCGGGGGCGCCCACCCAGCAGCCGCCAGCCCAAACGCCGCAGCCGAATCAGGGCGTTCGTGAGTTTTTCGGCTTCGGCGCGCCTCAGCAGCAACAGCAGCCGGCGCGGCCGCCCGCCGCGCGCAATCCGAACGCGCCGCCGCGGCCGCCAGGATTGGTCGGCCGCTCGGCAGCATCGCTGGAGACCCAGGGCCGCTGATCGTGACCACATTTCGGCGCTGAGGGCGATCGACGCGGATCATTCCGGACCAAGGTGCCAATGACAAATCGGCCCGCATTCGAGAGCGAATGCGGGCTGATTGTCATCTGATCGTCAGCGGGTCTTTGCAGGCTCAGTAGCGCCAGCGCTGCGGCGGCTGCGGCCGGCTCGGCGAGCGCATCAGCATCGCCAGCAGGAAGCCGATGCCGCCGGCGACCAGCAGCGCGCCCATCGGATTGTCCTGAACCCGCTTGGTCAGCGCCTGCGTGCCGTCACGCAGCGTCTCGGAGCCGTTGCCGAACGTATCCTTGGCGAAATCCATCGCCGCATCGCCGGCCTCGCGCGCCGCGTCCTTGGCCTGGCCATACATGTTCTGCACGACGCCCGAGGCCTCGCGCGCACGCCCCGACGCCTGCGTGCTCTTGTCGCCCAACATCTCGCCGACGCCGCCTTCGATCTTGCCTGCGACATCCTTGGCCGTACCGGTCAGCCGATCCTGATCCATTGCCGCTCTCCTTCTCTGCATTGTGCGGGATTGCTGGCCTGCTAACCGGCCAGCACGGCGCAGGTTCCGGACGACTACAAAATCAGGCCGCCGTCGACGACGAGGGTCTGGCCGATGATGTAGGACGACAGCGGCGAGGCCAGGAACAGCGCCGCACCGGCCATGTCCTGCGGCGTCCCCAGCCGCCGCAGCGGAATGCGCTGCAGCGCGCCCTCGAGGCGCTTCGGATTGGCGGTCGTCACCTTGGTCATCTTGGTGTCGACGAGCCCGGGCGCGATCCCGTTGACGCGGATGCCGTCTTCCGCCCACGCCTCGGCCAGGGTTCGCGTCAATCCCATCGCGCCGGTTTTCGAGGCGTTGTAGGCCGGATTGCCCATGGTCGAATGATAGGCCGCGGTCGACGAGACGATGATGAGCGCGCCCCTGGCATCGCGCAGCAGGCCGTGAAATTTCGTCGCACAGGCCATCAGGCTGATGAGGTTGACCTCGACCACCTTGCGAAAGCCCTCCATGGCGAATTCGCCGCGCCGGTACAATACCGCGCCCTGCGCCAGCACCAGCACATCGAGCCGATCGAGCCGCGGCGCGAAGCTCTCGATCGCGCCGGGATCGCTCACATCGAGCTGATGGTAGTTCACCCCTGCGAGATCGGAGCCCTCACCTTCGGCATAATCGGCGGCGCTCGCCCGCGTGCCGCTGACGTCGACGCGCGCGCCCTGCGCGCGAAACGCCTGCGCGATGCCGTTGCCGATGCCGCTCGATCCGCCGATCACCAGCACCGAGCGTCCCGTGAAATCGAGCGCGTTCATCTCCCCACTCCTTCTCTTGTTGTTTGTCGGATGGTGTGGGGATCGGCGCAGGCCCTGTCAACGGCATCGCGGGCTGTGGCGACCCCGGCATCGGCGCCTTCGCATCAATGCTGCTGCGCAGCTACTTCATCGGTGTCAGCCGCAGCAGGCGGCCGGGCGAGTCGTCCTCGATGACCCAGACGGCGCCGTCCGGCGCCACGGCGACGTCGCGGATGCGCTCGCCCATGTCCCAGCGCTCGGCCTCGTCAGGCTGACCATCGGTCCGGAAGGCAACGCGGACCAGCGCGTGCACCCGCAAGCCTCCGATCAGCGCCGATCCCTTCCATTGCGGAAACATCGGACCATCATAGAAGACCAGGCCGGCCGGCGCGATCACAGGATCCCAATAGAGCGGCGGCGGCGCGAGGTCGGGCCGCGTCGCATGCCGCGGGATCGGCGTGCCGTTGTAATTGTCGCCGTTCGACACCAGCGGCCAGCCGTAGTTCTTGCCCGGCTCGATCAGGTTCAGTTCGTCGCCGCCGCGTGGTCCCATCTCGTGCAGCCAGAGCTTGCCATCTGATGCGAAGGCGAGCCCGTAGGGATTGCGGTGGCCGGTGGTCCACGTCTGGGCCGGCACGCCCTTGTCCTCGGCCATGGGATTGTCCGACGGAGTCGCGCCGTCGAGATCGAGCCTGAGCACCTTGCCGCGCGCCTGACGTGGATCCTGGGCGCTGTTCGGCTGCATGCGGTCGCCGACCGTCAGGAACAGATGCGTTCCCGACGGATCGAACGCGATGATGCCGCCGGGCTGCCCGCCGCCGCCGGCGGGCGTCTGGCGCCAGATGACGGTGGGGTCGGTCAGCGTGGCGTTGTCATTCGAAACCGACAACACGGCACGGGTCAGGACGAGCCGGCTGCCTTCGCTGCTCGGCTCGGTGTAGGTGAGATAGATCTGCGACGTCGTCGCGAAGCTCGGCGACACCGCAATGTCCAGGAGGCCGTTCTGTCCGCGCGCCGCGACGGCAGGCACGTTGCCGATCTGGATCTTCTGCCCACCTTGCGTGACGAGAAAGATCCGGCCTGGCTTCTCCGTGACCAGCATCCGCCCATCCGGCAGGAAGGCGATGGCCCAGGGCGTATCGAATTCGGCAACGCTCCGCGCCTCGAACGGGCGCACGGCGCTTGCCTTGCGATCGCCGGCATTGATGCTCTCGGCTCGCGCGGCCGTGGTCGCAACGAGTCCCATCACCAATGCCAGGCGCAGGAAGGTCGTGGAGAGCACCATGATCACTCCGGTTTGTTGATCCGTGTTGTCGGCAACGAGAATTCGGCCATGCCGGATCGGTGCCTACCGAATACGTCCGATCAGTGATAATCCCGACGGCGAGCATGCGATCCGCATTTTTCCGTGAGCCGCAAATATGCACCAGCACAGGCAACTCAGCCGCTCGGTCAAGGGATTGACCGTCCTGATCACCGGCGCCGCGTCGGGGATGGGGCGCGCGACCGCGCGCGTGTTCGCCGATGAAGGCGCCAGGGTCGCAGTCACCGATGTCGATGAGAACGCGGCCCGCGCGGTGGCGGCAGACATCGAGGCCAGCGGCGGAACGGCGCGCGCCTGGCGGCTCGACCTCGTCGACCGCAACGCCATCGCGGCCGTCGTCGGCGATGCTGCGACGCATTTCGGCGGGCTCGACGTCATCGTCAACAATGCCGGCATCTCGGTGCATGTCGCGATCGACGACGAATCCTACGACGAGGCCTGGGCAAGAGGGCTTGCCATCATGCTGACGGCGCAGCAGCGCGTCATCCGTGCCGCGCTGCCGCATCTGCGCCGCTCGAACAGCCCGCGCATCGTCAACATCGCTTCGACCGAGGCGCTCGGCGCAACCGCGCGGCACAGCGCCTATTCGGCTGCAAAGGCCGGGGTGACCGGATTGACGCGCTCGCTCGCGGTCGAGCTCGGCCGCGATCGCATCACCGTCAACTGCATCTGTCCGGGCCCGATCACCACGGCGATGACCGCGCGCATTCCAGATGAGCAGAAGGCGGTCTACGCACGGCGCCGCACCGCGCTTGGCCGCTACGGCGATCCCGAAGAAGTCGCGCACATGACCTTGAGCCTGTGCCTGCCGGCGGCCTCGTTCCTCACCGGAGCGGTGATCCCCGTGGACGGCGGGCTGATGGCCCGCAATGCATGACGTCTGACGCGCCGGCATGACAGCCGTGCGGTCGGCGATCCGCGCCTTGCGTTGACTTCGCGCATCGCCGGCGTAGCCTCTTCCATCAGAAGAAGCGGACAGGAGTCCGCCCTGATGAGGACGCGAGGAGGAGACCATGGCGATCGCCATCCGGCAGTTGCATCGGCATTTCGTCGGCGAAGTATCCGGTGTCGATCTGCGAAAGCCTCTCGCTCGGGACGAGGTCGCGCAGTTGCAGGCCGCGATCGATCACTACGCCGTTCTCGTATTTCACGATCAGGACGTCACCGACGAGCAGCAGCTCGCCTTCGCGCTCAGCTTCGGCGACCGCGAGCAGGCGCGCGGCGGCACCGTCACCAAGAAGGAGGATTACCGCCTCACCACCGGCCTCAACGACGTCTCCAATCTCGGCAAGGATGGCAAGCCGCTGCCATCAGACCATCGCACGCATCTGTTCAATCTCGGCAACTGCCTGTGGCACTCCGACAGCTCGTTCCGGCCGATCCCGGCGAAATACTCGATCCTCTCGGCGCGGATCGTGAACCCGAAGGGCGGCAACACCGAATTCGCCGACATGCGCGCCGCCTATGACGCGCTCGACCGGGAGACCAAGGCCGAGATCGAGGATCTCGTCTGCGAACATTCGCTGATGTATTCGCGCGGCGCGCTCGGCTTCCTCGACTACACCGACGAGGAGAAGGAGATGTTCAAACCGGTCAGGCAGCGGCTGGTCCGCATTCATCCTGCCCATGGCCGCAAGTCGCTCTATCTGTCATCGCATGCCGGCGCCATCATCGGTATGAGCATGCCGGAAGGCCGGCTGCTGCTGCGCGACCTCACCGAGCATGCCACGCAGCCCGAGTTCGTCTACGTCCACAAATGGACGCTGCACGACCTGATCATGTGGGACAACAGGCAGACCATGCATCGCGTGCGCCGCTACGATCAGTCGCAACCGCGCGACATGCGCCGCGCCACGGTGGCCGGCACCGAACCGACGGTCGCGCAGCAGGCGGCGGAATAGTTCTGCCTTCAGCAGAGATGCGCGGCCTCATCCCTCTCCATGTCGTCATTGCGAGGAGCGAAGCGACGAAGCAATCCAGACTGCATCCGCGGGGGACATTCTGGATGGCTTCCGCCTACGCTCTCAAAGCTTCGGCGGACAAGTCGCTGCGCTCGCAATGACGGCGGAGAGGCAGAGCGCCCCATTAAGCCTTCTCTGATCCCAGCGAGCGCGGGAGCTCCAACCGGACGATAAGGCCTATGCGTGCCCGGCGGCGTTGGACAGCATGCCGGGATCGATGCCGATCTTGCGCAGCGCGAGATCGTATTTGGCGTCGACATTGTCGCCGAAGATCAGCTCCGGATCGGCGTCGCAGTGCAGCCAGCCATTGTCCTGGATCTCTTCCTCCAACTGGCCGGCGCGCCAGCCGGCATAGCCGAGGGCGAGGATCGCGTGCTTCGGACCGTCGCCCTTGGCGATCGCCTTGAGGATGTCGATCGTCGTCGTCAGGCAGACGCCGTCGTTGATCTTCAAGGTCGCGTTGGCGATGAAGTAGTCGCTCGAATGCAGCACGAAGCCGCGCCCGGTATCGACCGGGCCGCCGCTCAGCACCTTCATCGTCTCGGCGCTGTCGGGCAGGCTGATCTGATCGCTCTTCTCGATGATATTCAGTTGCATCAGGAGCTGAGGGAAGTCGATGCTGCCCGCCGGCCGGTTCACCATGATACCCATGGCGCCCTCGGCCGAATGCGCGCAGAGATAGATCACCGAGCGCTCGAAACGGGAATCGCCCATCACGGGCATCGCAACCAGCAGCTGACCGTCGAGGTAACCACCGTGAGAGGTGTGATCCCCGATCCCCGTCACTTTGCGGCGAATGTCGCCCAGCCTTTTTGCCTCAGGATTCATCCGCAAGGACTCTCATGATCATCGATATCCTGATATTGGGATGCGCATCTGTCAATCAAGGTTCAGGTCCTCGCGAGGAAATCTGCTCACAAGCATTTCAATGGTTTGCGCCCGAACCGCACTCTAAAGACGTCTCATGTCCGCCTTGGTTCCTCACCACTCTGCCACACTGCTCGTCGCGACCGTCGTATCATCCTGCCTTGCGTTCGGCGCGCAGGCGCAGGATTCCTCGCCCTGGCAGCGCGACAGCCACTCCGCGGTGCGCCTGCTCGCGGGCTCGCGCAGCGGTCCGGTCATGCTGGGCGGCATCGCCTTCGCGCTGCAGCCGGGATGGAAGACCTATTGGCGAACGCCCGGCGATTCTGGCGTGCCGCCGCGGTTCGACTTTTCCAAGTCGGAGAACGTCGAAGCGGTGACGGTTCTGTGGCCTGCGCCAACAAAGTTCGACGACGGCGCCGGCGGACACTCGCTCGGCTATCATGATCAGGTCGTGCTGCCGCTGCGCATCGTCGCCAAGAACCCCGACAAGCCGATGACCCTGCGCGCCGACGTCAGCTACGCGGTCTGCGAGAAGATCTGCATTCCCGTCGAGGCAAAGGCCGAGCTCGCCTTCACCAGCGTCGCCAGCACCGAGGATACGGCGCTCTCGGCGGCCCTCGACACGGTGCCGAAGCCGGCCACTGTCGGCGACGCCATTCCCTTGACGATCCGCGACGTCAAGCGCGACGGCCCGAAGGACGTCGTCGTCGACGTCGCCGTCGCTGATCCGCGCGGCGTCCAGCTCTATGTCGAGGGGCCGACGCCTGACTGGGCACTGCCGATCCCGACCGTGCGCGACAGCGGCATGCCGGGCATCAAGCGCTTCGCCTTCGAGCTCGACGGCGTTCCGCCGGGCGTGAAGCCGGACGGCGCGGCCCTGAAATTCACGCTGGTCGGCCCCGACAAGTCTTACGAGTTCAACTTCACTCTGCCGTGACGGCTGTAGCGCCGCGCGACCGACGCGGCGCCGGCCCAACTCAATCTTAACGTTGCGTTGATAGGGAAGCACCATCGCCGCCATCCGTGCGGCCGTGGAGCCGGACCCCGCCGTGGCTGTGATGGATGCCCGCAACGCCCCCCCATCGAGCGGCCTCGCGGCCCGCCTGAAGGCGCGCTTGGCCGCGCTCGGCGGCAGCGGCGAGGCATCGCTGACGCGCCGCCTGGCCGGCACCATCTTCCTGATCCGCGTGCTCAGCGCGGGCCTCGCCTATCTCAGCCAGATCCTGCTCGCGCGCTGGATGGGCGGCTCGGACTACGGCACCTATGTCTATGTCTGGACCTGGGTGCTGCTGCTCGGCAGCATGCTGGATGTCGGCATCGCCTCCTCGGCGCAGAAGATCATTCCGGACTACCGCACCGCGGGCCAGCAGGCGCTGCTGCGCGGCTTCCTCTCCGGCGGACGCTGGCTGACGCTGGCGACGTCCACCGCTGCGGCGCTGCTGCTCGCCGGCCTGATCGCGCTGCTGTCGCCCTGGATCGACGCCGGCGAGCGCATGCCGCTCTACATCGGCTGCCTCACCTTGCCGGCCTTCGTCGTCGCCAACACCCAGGACGGCATCGCCCGCTCGCACGACTGGATGACGCTCGGCCTGATGCCGCAATTCATCATCCGCCAGACGCTGATCATCGGCTTCACGGCAGGCGCCTTCGTGCTCGGCCTCGATCTCGGCGCCACCGCTGCGATGGCCGCGAGCGCGGCCGCGGTGTGGCTCGCGATGCTCGGCCAGATGCTGGTGCTGAACAACCGGCTCCGCGGCCACGTCGAGCCAGGTCCCAAACAATATGATCTCCGCGGCTGGCTCGCGATCTCGCTGCCGATCCTCTTGGTCGAGAGCTTCTATCTGCTGCTGTCCTACACCGACGTTCTGGTGCTGCAGCAATTCCGCTCTTCCGAGGAGGTCGGCATCTATTTCGCGGTGGTGAAGACGCTCGCGCTGGTGTCGTTCATCCACTACGCGATGTCGGCGACGACGGCGCATCGCTTCGCCGAATACCACGCGCTAGGCGACAAGGCGCGGCTGTCGGCCTATGTCGCGCATGCGATCAAGTGGACGTTCTGGCCGTCGCTCGCGGCGACGCTGGTGCTGCTCGCGTTCGGCAAGCCGCTGCTGTTTCTGTTCGGCGCGCAGTTCACCGCCGGCTACGACATCATGTTCATCGCCGCAATCGGGCTCGTCGTACGCGCCGCGATCGGACCGGTGGAGCGGCTGCTCAACATGCTGGGCCAGCAGCGCGCCTGCGCCATGGCCTATGCGGCGGCCTTCGTCATGAACCTCGTGCTCTGCATCCTGCTGGTGCCGCAGTTCGGCGGCCACGGCGCCGCGGCGGCGACCTCGCTGTCGCTGGCCTTCGAGACCGTGCTGCTGTTCCGGATCGTCAAGCAGCGGCTCGGGCTGCATGTCCTCGCCTTCGGCAAGGCATCTTGAGGAAACCATATTGACGCATCTGTTGCGTCATCTTGGCCTCGCCTTGGCGGAACTGCGAGCGTCGTGCCGCCACGCCTCGTCTCGCCCGGCGATCACGCAAGTGTTGGGTGCAACGCCTTGATATTGGCGCGATCCTCCGGGCACATGATTTGAATGCGCGCTGGGGGAGAATGAGATGTCGAGACTGGGGGTCGCACTATCGCTGGCCGGAACCGTGATGCTGGCCGGCTGCATGGAAGCGACGCTGTCGCCGACGTCAGACGCGGCGTTGACGCCCCGCGACCGTCAGTTGCTGGCGCACGCGCCCTATGCCGAGGCGCAGATCCCGCAACAGTTCCAGCGCCACATCGTCGACTACACCCGGCAGGAACAGCCGGGCACCATCGTCGTCGATACCGATGCGCGCTTCCTGTACTACGTGCTGCCCGACCGCAAGGCGATCCGCTACGGCGTCGCCGTCGGCGAAGAGGCGATGGCCTTCTCCGGCGTCGCCACCGTCGGCAAGCTCGCGGAATGGCCGGACTGGGTTCCCACCGCGGACATCCAGGCGCGCCTCGGGCCGTATCCGAAGCGCGTCGCCGGCGGCCCGGCAAATCCGCTCGGCGCCCGCGCGATCTATCTGTACGAGGGCAACAAGGACACCCTGTACCGCATCCACGGCACCAACCAGCCCGAATATATCGGCCAGGCGATCTCGTCGGGCTGCATCCGCATGACCAATACCGACGTCGCCGACCTCTACAACCACGTCCAGCTCGGATCGACCGTGGTCGTGCTGCCGCCGGGCCAGAGCGTCGCGTCCACCACTGCGAACGTGTTCGCCCGCCGCAGCTGACCGGCTGCGGTTTCCTAGCCGTAGCGCAGCTTCAGGCCGAGGATCGCGGCCACCAGGCCGAGCGTGATCGCGTTGGCGACGACCAGCGGCAGGTCGCTGATCAGCGCGCCGTAGAGCAGCCACATCGAGTTGCCGGTGGTCTGCAGCACGAACATGCCCATCGAGATGTCATGGGTCGAGCGCGACCGCCAGGCCTTGATGACCTGCGGCAGGAACGAGCTCGTGGTGCAGATGGCGGCGCCGAGGCCGATGATGGTGGTGAGCAAGGTCGAGGGTCCGTGCGCTGGTCGTGGAAACGCACGCTTGTAGAATGGACCGCGCCGAAGCGAAACCCGCCCCGGCGCGAAACTGGTGCCTTGTTCAGCGCTCCCTGCGATCGTTACGCCGCCGTCCAACCGCCGTCGATCGAGAGGTTGGTGCCGGTGATCTGCGCCGCATCGTCGCCGCACAGGAACAGCGCCAGCGCCGCGACCTGCTCGGAGGTCACGAACTCCTTGGTCGGCTGCGCCGCGAGCAGCACGTCGTTGATGACCTGTTCCTTGGTGAGGTTGCGCGCCTTCATCGTGTCGGGGATCTGCTTCTCGACCAGCGGCGTCCAGACATAGCCCGGCGAGATGCAGTTGCAGGTGATCTTGAAGGTCGCGAGTTCGAGCGCCACGGTCTTGGTGAGGCCGGCGATGCCGTGCTTGGCCGAGACATAGGCCGACTTGAACGGCGAGGCGACCAGCGAATGCGCGGACGCCGTGTTGATGATGCGGCCCCAGCCGCGCTTCTTCATGCCGGGCACGGCGGCACGGATGCCGTAGAACGCGGACGACAGGTTGATCGCGATGATCTGCTCCCACTTCTCCGGCGGGAAGTCTTCGACCGGCGAGACGAACTGGATGCCGGCATTGTTGACGAGGATGTCGACCGAGCCGAACGTGGTCTCGCCGAGCGCGATCATGCCGGCGATCTCGGCCGGCTTGCTCATGTCGGCCGGCGAGTGCACGGCCTTGACCTTGAAGTCGCTCTCGATCGCCGCACGCTCCTTCTCGATGTCGGCTGGCGCGCCGAAACCGTTGAGCACGATGTTCGCGCCGGCGGACGCGAAGGCGCGCGCATAGGCCAGCCCGATGCCGCTGGTCGAGCCGGTCACGACCGCGGTCTTGCCCTTCAGATTCGTCGTCATTGCTTCACTCCTTCTTGGCGGCAGCGAGACTGCCGTCCTGCGTGAGATCGTAGGTGACCATGGTCTCGCCGGACTGCGGCCGCTCCAGCCAGTCCTTGTGGCGCATCGACTGGTGGACATCGCGCACGCCCGCTTCCCAATGCTCGACCATCGCGACATGGGAAAAATCGTAGTCCTTGGAGGACGTCTCGTAGTTCTTGCTGCGATAGATCAGGTGCACCACCGTGACGGTGTTTTCCTGCGCCGCCTTGCACAGGATCTCGAGCGAGGGATCGTTGCGCAGCTCGTCGGGCAGCTTGGCATAGAGCTCGCGCAGCGCCTTGCGCGTGTTGTGGATCATGCGGTTCTTGTCGGTGTTCATCCGCGTCCGGCTGGAATAGCGGATGTCCTTCTCGCGCTCGGCGGCCTCCAGCAGCGTCCGCGGCAGATCGCCGCGCGCGGAGAACAGATCGACCTGGAAGATCAGCAGATCACGATCGGTCTCGGTATCGAGCACGTAGTCCAGCGGCGTGTTGGAGGCGATGCCGCCGTCCCAATAGTGCTCGCCGTCGATCTCGACCGGCGGGAAGCCGGGCGGCAGCGCGCCCGACGCCATGATGTGCTCGGGCCCGATCCGCTTGCCCTGCTTCCTGAATTCGACATTGTCGAAATAGGTGAAGTTGCCGGTGGTGACGCCGACGGCTCCGACGGAGAGCCGCGTCTTCAGATCGTTGATGCGGTCGAAATCGACCAGCCGTTCCAGGGTCCGCTTGAGCGGCGCGGTGTCGTAATAGCTGACCGATTGCAGCGTGCCTGACGGCCACAGCGGCGCCGGTGGGAAGCGCGGCGTGAAGAAGCCGGGCACGCCGAACGCCGCGATCAGCCCGGCGCTGACTTCGTTGAAGGCCGAGCGGTGATGATCGCCATTGAGCAGCGGCTTCCACGGCACCGGCGACGACACCATCTCCCAAAATTCCTTGAGACGGCCAATGCGTTTCTCCCGGTCGTTGCCGGCGATGATCGCGGCATTGATGGCGCCGATCGAGATACCGGCGACCCATTCCGGTTCGAAATCGAAATGGCACAGTGCCTGATAGGCGCCGGCCTGATAGGAGCCGAGCGCGCCGCCGCCCTGCAGGACGAGCACGCGTTGCGATTCGGCGGGGGTTGCAGGCAGCGGGGGAAATGGATGTTGCGTCATTACCGCGGTCATTAGCAAAGCAAGGCGCCACCGTGGCGTCACTTCGCGGTGACGTCAATCCACCCCAAGGGCTAGGCCGGCCTGACTCGCGCGCGAGCCATGCGCACGCGGCCTGCGCAGGGCGGCGGCAGCCCAGCCTGTCAGGAGGGCTTCTTGCCGTCCGGCGCGGCCAGGATCATGGTCCAGAACACTTTGTACTTGGTGTTCGGAGCATAGCTCGCTGCGATGCCTATTTTTGTGACACCGCTCTTGAGCATGTTGGCGCGATGCGGCGGCGAGTCACGCCAGCCGGAAAACGCCTCCGCCAGCGTGTGATAACCGGCCGACACGTTCTCGACCGCGACGACAGCGTCATAGCCGGCACCCGTCAGGCGCTTCGCCAGCGGGGCGCGCACGTCATGATCGAGCTTGTTCTTGTCGGCCATCGCCTGCGACTGCGATTCCGCCAGCCGCATCAGCTCGGGGTCGACCTCGACCGTGCCGAGCCCGTTGTTCTGGCGGTATTGCGAGATCATCGTCGCCGCAGCCACCGCATCGAGCTTGGCGCCCGCGACCGCCATATCGGCATACATGGTCGGCGCCTGCACGACCGGCGTCTCGGCCGCACAGCCGGCGAGCAGGAATGCAATGGAGAGAGCGAGAGCCAGACGCTTCAATGAACCAATCCCTATGCCGATGCGAGAGGCGGGTTGTTGCACATCAACCGTGGCTGAAAGGTGAATCGGCGGTAAGTTCCGTCGCGACAATTGCGGCCATTCCTGCCGGCAACCGTTCGTCAACCATAGGAGCAGTTCGGTCAAGCCAGGAACGGCACGACGCCCTCGGTGTCGTCCTGGCCTTGAGCCGGGACCTTACTCCGCAGCGGTCGTGGTGAGACCCGATGCCGCTCCGGCGTGCCTCAAGCAAGCTTCACGGCGTATGGTTCCCGGATCAGCGCCCGCCAACGCTTTCGCGTTGCCGGGCTTGTCCGGGACGACACCGCATGTTTGGCAGCGATCCGGGACGAGCCCGAACAGCCCCTACCCGGCCGCGAAAATCCGATAATGCCGCGGCTTCAGGCCGATGCGGTCGCCGATGCGGAGCTCGCGGTCGCGGGGGGCGTCGATCTCGATGGTCGAGCCTTCAGTCAGCGCGATCTCGGCGCGCTGCACTGGGCCGAAGCTGCGGACGTGGGTGACGGCGCCGTGCAGCGTGCCGCTGTCCGCGGAGCCGATCAGCATGTCGTGCCGGCGCACGAACAAGGTCGAGGCGCCCGCGGCCACGCCCTCTGCAGCCAGGTCCAGCGGCCGCCCGTTCAGATGCACGGCGCCGCCGGAGATCTCCACCGGCAGCATGATCGATTCGCCGATGAAGCCGTGCACGAAGGCCGTCGCCGGACTGTCGTAAACGTCGCTCGGCGAGCCGACCTGCTCGATGCGGCCCTTGTCCATCACCACGACGCGGTGCGCGACCTCGAGTGCCTCCTCCTGATCATGCGTCACGAAGATCGAGGTGACGTTGATCGAGTGATGCAGGGTGCGCAGCCATTGCCGCAGCTCCTTGCGCACCTTGGCGTCGAGCGCGCCGAACGGCTCGTCGAGCAGGAGGATGCGCGGCTGGATGGCGAGCGCGCGCGCCAGCGCGATGCGCTGGCGCTGGCCGCCGGAGAGCTGGCTCGGATAGCGATCGGCGAGCCAGTCGAGCTGGACGAGGTCGAGCAGCTCCTTCACGCGCGCGCGGATCTCAGCCTCGCTCTTGCGGATGCGGCGCGGCTGCACGCGCAGGCCAAAGGCGACGTTCTCGAACACGTTCATGTGCCGGAACAGCGCGTAGTGCTGAAACACGAAGCCGACGTGACGCTCGCGCGCGCCGCGATCGAGCGCGCTCTCGCCGTCGAACAGGATCTCGCCGGAATCGGGCCACTCCAGCCCGGCGATGATCCGCAGCAAGGTCGTCTTGCCCGACCCGGACGGGCCCAGCAGCGCCAGCAATTCGCCGTCGGCGACCTTGAGATCGACGCCGTCGAGGGCCTTGAACGTGCCGAACGTCTTGACGACACCCCTGACTTCAATGGTCACGCGGACCTCCCTCATCGAGTTGCCGTTCGAGGACGGTTTTGACGACCAGCGTGATCAGCGCGAGCATCGCCAAGAGCGAGGCGATCGCGAATGAGGCGACCATCTGGTATTCGTTGTAGAGGATCTCGACCAGCAGCGGCATCGTATTGGTCTCGCCGCGGATATGGCCGGACACGACCGAGACGGCGCCGAACTCGCCCATCGCGCGCGCGTTGCAGAGCAGCACGCCATACAGCACGCCCCATTTGATGTTCGGCAGGGTGACGCGGAAGAACGTCTGCAGGCCGGACGCGCCGAGCGAGATCGCCGCCTCCTCCTCCTGCGTGCCCTGCTCCTGCATCAGCGGGATCAGTGCGCGCGCCACGAACGGGAAGGTCACGAACACGGTCGCCAACGCGATGCCGGGAAAGGCGAACAGTATCTGCAGGCCATGGCTCTGCATCCACGGACCGAAGAACCCCTGCGCGCCGAACAGCAGCACGAACACGAGGCCCGATATCACCGGGCTCACCGAGAACGGCAGATCGATCAGGGTGATCAGGAACGTCTTGCCCGGAAAGTCGAACTTGGCGATCGCCCAGGCGGCGCACAGGCCGAACACGAGATTGGTCCCGACCGAGACCAGCGCCACCAGCAGCGTCAGGCGGATCGCGGCCCACGCCTCGGCGTCGGCAAGCGCGGTGAAATAGGCCGCGATGCCCTTGCCGAACGCTTCCACGAACACGACGATCAGCGGCAGCACCACGAACACCGACAGGAACGCCAACGCCAGCGTAGTGATGACGATGCGGACCAGGCGCGGCTCGGTGCGCGGATCGGGGCGGCCGGCCTGCGCGACGTGCGGGCTGGCCGCGGACGATGCCACGGATGGCGCCTGCAGGGTCATCTCCACGCTCATGTCGGGTCCTAGTTCAAGGGCGCCCGGCTCTGCGCCCAGCGCTGCAACCGGTTCACGGCAAAGATGATCAGGAACGCCACGACCAGCATCACCACCGCGATCGCGGTGGCATCGGCGTAGCGGAATTCGGACAGCCGGATCACGATCAGCAGCGGCGCGATCTCGGAGACGTTCGGCAGATTGCCGGCGATGAAGATCACCGATCCGTACTCGCCGACAGCGCGCGCAAAGGCGAGTGCGAAGCCAGTGAGCAGCGCCGGCGTCAGGCTCGGCAGGATCACGCGGGCCACGATCTGCCAGCGCCCGGCGCCGAGGCTCGCCGCCGCCTCCTCGATCTCCGGATCGAGATCGATCAGCACCGGCTGCACGGTGCGGACGACAAAGGGGATGCCGATGAAGATCATCGCAACGAAGATGCCGAGCGGCGTGAACGCCACCTTGATGCCCATTGCGGCGAGCGGCGCGCCGAGCCAGCCCTTCTGTGCGAACAGCGCCGTCAGCGCCACGCCCGCCACCGCCGTCGGCAGCGCGAACGGCACGTCGACGATGGCGTCGAACAGGCGGCGCCCGGGAAAGCGGTAGCGCACCAGCGCCCAGACGACGATGGTGCCCATCACCAGATTGACGCAGGCGGCGGCGAAGGCGAGCCCGAACGAGATCTTCAGCGCGCTCAAGGTGCGACGGCTGGTGACGATGCCCCAGAACTGCTCCAGGCTGAGATCGGTCGAGCGGACGAACAGTCCCGCCAGTGGAATCAGGACGATCAGCGACAGCCAGGTCAGCGTCAGCCCCATGGTGAGACCAAAGCCCGGCAAGGTGCTGCGACGTGGTGCAAGTACGTTCAAAAAAAGGCCTGGTCCGTTGATGATCGGTGTCGATGGGCTTGAATCGATTGTGGTGTCCGGCCGCCGCCCCCAGCCTCGTCTCGGCAATCGAGACCGGGGACCGCGTCTCATGCGCGATATCGCAGATCGCCGCAACGCCAGCTTCTTGCCTTGTTGTCTCGAAGCCGTATCAGATCGGCGGTCACCAACTTGTTCCTTCTGATTCGATCAATTCTTGTAGATTTGATCGAAGATTCCGCCTTCCGCAAAATGGTCCTTCTGGGCCTTGGTCCAGCCGCCGAACACCTCGTCGATGGTGAACAACTCGACCTTGGCGAAGGCAGCCTCGTACTTCTTGGCCACCTCGGGATCACGCGGACGGTAGGAGTTGCGTGCGGCAATTTCCTGACCTTCCTTTGTATACCAGTATTTCAGGTAGGATTCAGCCACACTTCGCGTGCCCTTTTTGTCGGCCACCGAGTCGACCACCGCAACTGGCGGTTCGGCCAGGATCGACAGCTGCGGCGCGACGATCTCGAACTTGTCCTTGCCGAACTCACGCAGGGCCAGATGCGCCTCGTTCTCCCAGGCGAGCAGGACGTCGCCGACACCGCGCTCCACAAAGGTCACGGTGGCGCCGCGGGCGCCGGTGTCGAGCACAGGGACGTGCTGATAGAGGTCGCCGACGAACTGCTTGGCCTTGTCGGCCGAGCCGAACTTCTTCAGCGCATAGCCCCAGGCGGCCAGATAGTTCCAGCGCGCGCCGCCGGATGTCTTCGGATTGGGCGTGATGACGTCGACGCCCTTCTTGAGCAGGTCGTCCCAGTCCTTGATGCCCTTGGGATTGCCTTTGCGCACCAGGAAAACGATGGTCGAGGTGTAGGGCGAGGCATTCTGCGGCAGTCGCTTTTGCCATTCCTTGTCGAGCAGACCCTTGCCCGCGATCGCGTCGATGTCATAGGCGAGCGCCAGGGTCACGACGTCGGCCTGCAGCCCGTCGATGACGCTGCGGGCCTGCGCACCGGAGCCGCCATGCGACTGCTTGACCTCGACGCTCTTGCCGGTCTCCTTCTGATAGGCGGCTGAAAACGCCTTATTGAACTCGACGTAGAGCTCGCGGGTCGGGTCATATGAGACGTTGAGCAGACTGATGTCCGCGGCATAGGCCGATCCTGCCCATGCCAGGCCTGCGACCGCAGCCAGAAGACGTCGCATCATCATCCAAGCTCTCCGTTCCATTCACCGCCCGCAATGTTGCAGGCGCGCACTGCAGATCGCCAAATGTTCACGTCGGAGTCAACGGAACCGGATTTTCTTGTTTCCGGCCGGACATAGGCATTTTGCTACGAAGCGCTCGGCGTTGGGATAGCTGTTCTTGCCGCGGCACAATGTCGTCATGGGCTGCCAGGTCAGCCGGCCGGTGAGTTTCGAACTACACCTTCGAGGTCGCGATCGTGTGGATGCCGCATTCGGTCTTGTCACGGCCGCGCCAACGGCCGGCCCGCTCGTCCTCGCCGGAGTCGGCGCGGCTTGTGCAGGGCATGCATCCGATCGAGCGGAAGCCGGCGGCGACCAGCGGATGCTGCGGCAGATTGGCAGAGCGGTAGATCGCCGCGATCTCCTCGCGGGTCACATTGGCGAACGGATTGAATTTCACCCGCACGCCGTCCTGCTCGACGACCGGGATCGCCGCCCGCAAGCCGCCCTGGAAACGCTTGCGGCCGTTGATCCAGGCGGCGAACGGCGCCAGCGCGCGTGCCAGCGGCTCGACTTTGCGGATGCGGCAGCAGGCGTCGGGATCGGAGAACCACAGATCGTTGTCGGCGTCCTCGCGCTCGAGCGCGGCGGCGTCCGGCTTCATCGAGCGGACGTCTTGCAGGCCGAGGATCTCGATGAGCCGGTCGCGATAGGCCAGCGTCTCCGCGAACATGTGCCCGGTGTCGAGGAAGATCACCGGGATCGCCGGATCGACGTCGGACGTCACCTTCAGGAGCGCAGCCGACTCCGTTCCAAACGACGACACCACCGCCAGCCGCTCGCGACCGATCGCCGCGAGAGCAGCGGCAATGACCTCATGCGGCGCGGCGGTGCGCAGCGCGGCGTCGAGCGCCGCGACCGGGATCTCCGCAACGGAAGGCGATGCAGCCAGCGTGCTCACAGCCCGGCACTCTCCGAATGGCGCAGTTGCAGGCGCTGATGCAGCGCCGAGATCCGGCCGTCGCCGGTCGGCTGGTAGAACACCGAATAGCGCTTCACGGTCTCGGTGAACGCCTCGGCATCGGCCTGCTTCTTGACGTCGAAGGCATCGAAGCCGGCGCGCAGCATGAACACGAACTGATCGCGCAGCACCTGCCCCGTCGCGCGCAGCTCGCCGCGGAAGCCATGGCGCTCACGCAGCAGACGCGCCTGGGTATAGGCGCGGCCGTCGCGAAAACTCGGAAACACCAGCGCGACCAGCGCGAGCCGGTCGAGATACGGCACGAGATCGTCGACGTCGCGATTGTTCGGCCAGATCACGCCGAGCTTGCCACTGGAGCGGCTGACCAGCGCGTCGGGGCCGGCGAGAAAACGCGTCTCGGAGACGAGGATCGCGCCCTGCGCCGGCAGTTCGGCATCGTCGGTGAGGCGGACGAACGCGTCCGCGATGATGTGTCCGCCCTTAACGAGTGGCATAGACCCGCTCCCTGAATGGTTCGACCCCGAGCCGCTTCACCGTGTCGACGAACAGCTCCTCGGGGCTCGCGCGCAGCGCAAGATAGGCTTCGACGATGTCCTCGACGACATCGGCCACTTCGGCATAGGGCACCGCGGGTCCGATCAGGGTGCCGAGCACGGCGCCCTCGTCGGCACGGCCGCCGATCGTGATCTGATAGAATTCCTCGTTGTTCTTCTCGACGCCGAGGATGCCGATATGGCCGACATGATGGTGGCCGCAGGCATTGATGCAGCCGGAGATGTTGATGTGCAGCCGGCCGATCAGGTTCGCCGTGTCGTGATTGGCGAAGCGGCGCGTGATCTCCTGCGCGATCGGGATCGAGCGCGCGTTCGCCAGCGAGCAGTAGTCCAGGCCCGGACAGGCGATGATGTCGGACACGAGGTTGACGTTGGGGATCGCGAGGCCAATGGCCTCGAGCGCCTTCCACACCGCCGGCAGGTCGCGCTTGCGGACGTGCGGCAGCGCCAGGTTCTGCTCATGCCCGACCCGGATCTCGCCGAACGAGTATTTGTCGGCGATGTCGGCCAGCGCATCCATCTGGTCGGCGGTCGCATCGCCAGGCGGCTTGCCTATGGGCTTCAGCGACACGGTCACGATGGCATAGCCCTGCACCTTGTGCGGGAAGACCGAGTTCTTGCGCCATGCCTCGAACTTCGGATCGTGCGCCGCCTGCTTCAGCTCCTCCGGCATGTGCGGCAGCGTCTCGTAGGCCGGATAGAAGAAGCGCGAGCGGATGTCCTCGATGATCCCCTGATCGAGCTTGAGCACGCCGTCGCGGATCTGCTGCCACTCCTCCTCGACCTCGGCGGCGAACTTCTCGATGCCGAGCTCATGCACCAGGATCTTGATGCGCGCCTTGTAGATGTTGTCGCGGCGGCCGTACTGGTTGTAGACGCGCAGGATCGCCTCGACATAGCTGAGAATGTCGTGGCCGTGGACGAACGGCTTGATGGTCTTGGCGATGAACGGCGTGCGGCCGAGGCCGCCGCCGACCAGCACCTCGAAGCCGGTTTCGCCCTGCTCGTTCTTCTTGAGACGCAGGCCGATGTCGTGGATCTTGATCGCGGCACGGTCGTGGTCGGACGCCGTGATCGCGATCTTGAACTTGCGCGGCAGGAACGAGAATTCCGGGTGAAGCGTGGTGAACTGGCGCAGCAGCTCCGCCCAGATCCTGGGATCCTCGACCTCGCCCGGCGCGACGCCCGCCCACTGATCCGAGGTGACGTTGCGCATGTTGTTGCCGGAGGTCTGCATCGACTGGATGCCGACCTCGGCGAGGTCGGCCATCGCATCCGGCAGCTCGGCGAGCTTGATCCAGTTGAACTGGATGTTCTGCCGCGTCGTGAAGTGACCGTAGCCGCGGTCGTAGCGGCGCGCGACATGGGCCAGCCGGCGAAGCTGGTTCGACGCCAGCGTGCCGTAGGGGATGGCGATGCGATACATGTAGGCGTGGAGCTGCAGATAGACGCCGTTCTGCAGCCGCAGCATCTTGAACTCGTCCTCGGACAATTCGCCCGACAGGCGCCGCTTCACCTGGTCGCGGAATTCGGCGACGCGCTCGTTGACCAAGGTGCGGTCGATTTCGTCATAAGCGTACATGACAGGCCTTCAGACTTGAGCCGGGAGCGCGATGGAGGCGCCCGTGAGCCGGATGTGTTCGCGCATATTGCCGGGCTTGACCGCACCGTCGGCGCCCACCTCGACCGGCGCGATGTAGGGACCGATCGCACCGAGATCGTCGGCCACCGCTTCCGACAGCAGGGCGCGCGCCTCGTCGGCGGTGCGGACGATCGCCGCATCGGAGAGCTCATCCGACCAGCTCTTGGTGCCGGTGCGGTAGATCACCGCGCCATCCCAGGTCCGGTTCGCGGTGATGATCGAGGGACCGGTGATCTTGATCTTCTGTTGCAGCGGGGAGGTCATTCAGACGGGTTCCAGGAGTTGTGCGATCACGCCACTGATAGTCTGCTGACGCCACGGCGCGGAGTGCGCCACGACGTCACCGATGATGAGGATGGCCGGACCGCCATCGATTTGGCCGACGAGATCCGGCAACTGATCGAGCGTGCCGACCGCCGCCTGCGCATCGGGGCGCGTCACCTTCGCGAACACACCGACCGGCGTCTGCGGTGAGCGGCCCGCCGCGAGGAGCCCTGCGCGCACCGCCGGCGCCGCGGTCATGCCCATGTAGACGACGACGGTCATCTTGGTGTCAGTCAGCGCCGACCAGTCGACCGCCTCGGCATCGCGCTCCTTGTGCGCGGTGAGGAAGGTGATGCGCAGCGCCTTGCTGCGGAAGGTCAGCGGCACCTCGAACTGCGCGGCGGCGCCGAGGCCGGCGGTGATGCCGGGCACGATCGTGTAGGACACGCCCGCCTTGCGCAGCGCATCGACCTCCTCGCCGCCACGGCCGAACACGTAGGAGTCGCCGCCTTTCAGCCTGACCGCGCGCTTGCCCTCGCGTGCCGCTTCGATCAGCAGCCTGTTCACAGCATCCTGGCCAATGCCGGGCTTGCCGACGCGGCGGCCGACCGGCACGCGCGAGGCATCGCGGCGGATGCGGTCGAGAATCTCAGGCGTGACCAGCTCGTCGTAGAACACGACATCCGCGTCCTGCAGCGCGCGCAGCGCCTTGATCGTCAGCAGGTCGGGATCGCCGGGACCGGCGCCGACCAAGGTCACATGGCCGTTGCTGCGGCCGGCATGATCGGCGCCCGCAAACGCCGTGGGATCGGCAATGCCATGCAGCGCCGCCTCCGCTTCCTGCTTGCGGCCCGCCAGCACCAGTGCACCGATCGGGCCGTCGACGATGCGCTCCCAGAAGCGGCGGCGCAGCGTCATCTCGGCGATCTGCGGGTTGATGGTCTTGCGGAAGTCGCCGATGAAGCTCGCGAGCTCGCCGATCCGCGCCGGCAGCAGCGCCTCGATGCGCTCGCGCACGCGGCGTGCCACGACGGGCGAGGAGCCGCCGGTGCCGATCGCCACCACCACGTCGCCGCGATCGACGATCGCCGGAAAGATGAAGCTGGAATGCGCGAGGTCGTCCATCACGTTGACGGGCAGACCAACGCTGCGCGCCCGCGCCGACATCGCAACGCCGATGTCGCCAGCGCCCGCGCACAGCACGGCGATGACGCCAGTGAGATCGGCGCTCAGCGGGTCGCCTTCGGCGCGCTCGATCTGGCCGTGCTGATCGCGCAGACCCGCGAGATCGAAGTCGCCGTCGGTGGCGAACCAGCGGATCCGTGCGCCCGCGGACAGCAACACGCGAAGCTTGGCGCGCACGAGCTCGCCCGCGCCGATCAGCAGCACGGGGCCGGTCTTCAGATCGAGAAACACCGGCAGATATTGCATTGCGTTCTTCAGCTTCGGCACTTGGGGGTTGACTGGAATTATTTTCTATATAAGTGTCCCGCCTACGACGTAAAGAGAAAATTATTCCTTGGCTCCGCCATAGAATTTTCTCCCAGGCAGGCGATGGCTGATAGCATGCACATTCTCACCAACGACGTTTCCAGAGATCGGTTACCCTCCTCCGAGATCGAGCAAGCATCTTCCATGCCGCGCGTCCTCAACGCCGCACCGACGATGGACCATCTCGACGAGCTGGAGGCGCAGAGCATCTACATCCTTCGCGAGGCCTTTGCACGGCTGAAGAAGCTGGCGCTGCTGTGGTCGCTGGGAAAAGATTCCAACGTGATGATCTGGCTGGCGCGCAAGGCGTTCTTCGGCCGGGTGCCGTTCCCCGCCATGCATGTCGATACGGCCAAGAAGTTTCCCGAGATGTACGCCTTCCGCGACACCTACGCGAAGGAATGGGGCCTCGATCTCAAGATCGAGCCGTGCCCGCCGATCGATGCCGTCGATCCCACCCTGCCGCCCGCCGCACGCTCGGCTGCGCGCAAGACCGAAGGCTTGAAGATGGCGCTCGCCAAGCATGGCTTCGACGGCCTGATCGCGGGCATCCGCCGCGACGAGGAGGCGACGCGCGCCAAGGAGCGCGTGTTCTCGCCGCGCGGGGCCGAGGGCCATTGGGATGTGCGCGACCAGCCGCCGGAATTCTGGGATCACTTCAACGCCTCGCCGCCGCAGGGCGCTCACTTGCGCATCCATCCGATCCTGCATTGGACCGAGGCCGACATCTGGGCCTACACGGCGCGCGAGAACATTCCGATCATCCCGCTGTATCTGTCCAGGAACGGCAAGCGTTATCGCTCGCTCGGCGATCAGGACATCACCTTCCCGGTCGCATCGAACGCCTCGAACATCCCCGAGATTCTCGCCGAACTCGAAAGCACCAAGGTGCCGGAGCGTGCCGGCCGCGCGCTCGACCACGAGACCGAGGACGCCTTCGAGCGGCTTCGCGTCGCCGGCTATCTGTGAGGGGGGATAAGGCGATGAACATGCGAGTCCCGTCAGCCGCCCCCGCCACGCCGAACGGCACCACCCGTCCGCAGGTCCGCATCGTGATCGTCGGCCATGTCGACCACGGCAAGTCGACCTTGGTCGGCCGCCTGCTGCATGAGACCGGAAGCCTGCCCGAGGGCAAGCTGGAGATGCTGCAGGCCGTCTCCGCCCGCCGCGGCATGCCGTTCGAATGGTCGTTCCTGCTCGACGCGCTGCAGACCGAGCGCGACCAGGGCATCACCATCGACACCACGCAGATCCGCTTCCGCACCAATGCACGCGAGGTCGTGCTGATCGACGCGCCCGGCCACGCCGAATTCCTGCGCAACATGATCACCGGCGCCTCGCAGGCCGATGGCGCTGTGCTGATCATCGACGCGCTCGAAGGCGTGCGCGACCAGACCCGCCGCCACGGCTATCTCCTACATCTGCTCGGCGTGAAGCAGGTCGCAGTCGTCGTCAACAAGATGGACCGCGTCGATTTCGGCGAAGACCGCTTCGACGCGATCAAGGCCGAGATCTCGGCCCATCTCGAAGGCCTCGGCGTCAAGCCGGTCGCCGTCATCCCGATCTCCGCGCGAGACGGCGACGGCGTCGCCGAGCTGACCTCGCGGATCGGCTGGTACGACGGCCCGACCGTGGTCGAGGCGCTCGACGGGCTGGAGCCGGCCAAGCCGCTGTCGAGCCTGCCGCTGCGCCTACCGGTGCAGGCGATCTACAAGTTCGACGACCGCCGCATCGTCGCCGGCCGCGTCGAGGCCGGCGAGTTGCGCGCCGGCGACGAGATCGTGATCATGCCCGCCGGCAAGATCGCCAAGATCAGGACCGTCGAGGGCTGGCCGCAGACCCCGGTGACCACGGCGCAGGGCGCGGGCCGCTCGGTCGGCATCACGCTCGATCGCGAGCTGTTCATCGAGCGCGGCGACGTCATCGCCCATGTCGGCCGCGAGCCGCAGGCGGCGCGCCGGCTGCATGCCCGCATCTTCTGGCTGCACGACCAGCCGCTGTCGAAAGGCGACAGCATCCTGGTCCGGCTCGGCACCCGCGAGGCGCGCGGCAGCGTCGTCGCGATCGCGAAGGCGGTCGACCCGGGCTCGCTGTCCAACGAAGAGAACGCTTCGATCGCGCGCAACCATGTCGGCGAGATCGAGATCGCACTGACCCAGCCGGTCGCCGTCGATCCCTACACCGAGAATGCGCGCACCGGCCGTCTCGTCATCGAGGTGCAGGGCCGCATCGCCGGCGGCGGGCTGGTGCTGTCGATCGCCGCTGGCAAGCGCGCCGCACCGGTCGACATCATGCCGGTGGAATCGGCGCTGCAGCCGCAGGAGCGCGCCGATCGCTATCGCCACAAGGGCGCCGTCGTGTGGATGACCGGCCTGCCCGGCGCCGGCAAGTCGACCCTGGCGCGCGCGCTGGAGCGGCGGCTGTTCAGCCGCGGCGGCGCTCCGGTGCTGCTCGACGGCGACACCGTCCGCGCCGGCCTCAACAAGGATCTCGGCTTCACGCCGGAGGACCGCGCCGAGAACATCCGTCGCCTCGCCGAGGTCGCGACCCATCTCGCCCGCAACGGCCACATCGCGATCGTCGCCGCGGTGTCGCCCGCGCGCGAGGACCGCGCGGCTGCGCGCCGCGTCGCCGGCGACCTGTTCCGTGAGGTCTACGTCGCGACGGCCGCCGAGATCTGCGAGAGCCGCGACCCCAAGGGCCACTACGCCAAGGCCCGCGCCGGCAATCTGCAGAACTTCACCGGCATCGGCACCGACTACGAGCCGCCGCTCGATGCGGAACTGGTGATCGACACCGCGACGCGCGGGATTGCGGACGCCACCGACGAGCTCGAGGCGCTGCTGTCGCGGACATCCGTGCTGTTCGACGACATCGCCGATCTCGGCGCGAATATCTGACGTCTGCTTCCAGACTTGTCATGCACCCCGTCATTCCGGGGCAAGGCCGCAGGCCTTGAACCCGGAATCTCGACATTGCCTTGCGCTCAATCCCCAATCACTTCGAGATTCCGGGTTCGATCGTCGACGCACAGCCGCTTCACGGCTGCGCATTGCCGATCGCCCCGGAATGACGGTGAAGCGCGACCCAGCTCAGCCGGACGCTACAGCGCGCCGACATAGGCGGTGAGATCGTCGAGCTCGGCCTCGGTCGGCAGTCGCGTCTCCATCTTCTTGGCATAGAACTCCCACATCAGCTTGACGGCGTCGCGCAGCGACGCCGTGCGGCCGTCGTGGAAATACGGCGCGGTCGACGCGGCCGCATGCAGGGTCGGCACCTTGAACTTGCCGCCGGTGCCGATGTCGTCTTTGCTCTTCTTGTCGAAGCTCGGCAATTGATGGCAGGTGCCGCAACCGCCGTCGCCGATATAGAGCTCATAGCCGCGCCTGACGGCCGCGCTGGCATCCTCCCTCGGCGTGCCGTCCCCCTTGACCTGCCAGTTCGCCGGATAGTTCAGCGTGCGCACATAGGCGACCAGCGCCGCCAGGGTCTCCGGCGACGGCTCCGGCCCCTTCATGCGGTTGACGATGATGCCGCGGATGCTGTCCTCCAGGGTCGGCGCCTGGCCGGCCCAGCCGAACACCGCGCGCTCGCCGACGCCCCACAGCGTCGGCGTATTCCGGCCATTGGGATCGCCGTCGGCGACCACGTCGAGGCCGACATAGGTCTTGTTGTTGGTATGCCCGGTCGAGAAGTGGCAGGTCGCGCAGGACGCCTTGCCGCCGCCGGAGAGGCTCGCGTCGTTGAACAGCTCCAGCCCCTTGGCGGCGAGCTCGGCTTCGGAGAGCTGGGCCGGTGGCGCCACGGCGGCGCCGACCGTGGTGGGCTCGGCCACCGGCGCCTCGGTCACGGCAGGTGCTGACGGCGCCTTCGGCTGCTTCCTCACCGCCGCGGTGGCGTGGCGGATTCTCGGCCTGTGCTCGGACGACGCCGCGTGCGCCGATTTCGGCTTCAACGCTGAAGCCAGCATTTGCAGCAAGGTCGGCTTCTGCGGAGCTGCCGCGAGATAGGGCGCTACAGATTTGTCCGCCGCAAGCGCGGGCAGGGCGAGCAGGCCAAGACACAAGACGACCGACCGCAGCCCCGTGAACGACATCGCCCGTCTCCCCCGACATCCCCTTGATGCAAATCGTTATCGATAGCTTTTACGTCCGAAGTGGGACTGTGCGGGGGCAATGAATCGGCGCAGGCGGGATTGAGCGGCGTCAGTGCACGGCCTGACCGCCATCGGCGGACGCGATGCCGGCGTGCGTCGAGAACAGCCGGCGCGGCGAATGTGAGAACCTGTCGCCTCCATCGACGACGGCGCGCCGGCGCGTCAGGCGATGCGCGCATCCTGGCCGGAGAACTACGGAGGAGTGCGCCGGCTCGTGCCTGGACAGCAGTTTGCCCACGGCGCGGCCGCCGCATCGGCAAGCAGAAATTAGCACTTGATCCGCACAGTTCACGCCACCCGCAGCAACGCGGTCGAGGCGCATGATGGAGCATCTGGCGGCCTATTGGTCGACGGCCGAACTGGAGACGAACGGGATTCTGCTGCTGCACCTGATGGGTGCGGCGGCCGTCGGCCTGCTGCTGGGCTACGAGCGCACCTATCACGGACGCGCGGCCGGCATGCGGACCTACGCCCTGGTTTGCGTCGCATCGACCTTGCTGACGGCGATCAACGGCTTTCCCGGCAGTTGGTATGGCGGAATGGCGGTGTCGCCGACCGTCTCCGATCCGACGCGCGTGATCCAGGGCCTGATGACCGGCATCGGCTTCCTCGGCGCCGGCGTCATCATCAAGGACGGCTTCACCATCCGCGGCGTGTCGACGGCCGCCTCGATCTGGATGACGTCGGCGATCGGCATCATCATCGGCATCGGCTTCTACGGCACCGCGCTTTGCGCCACGGCATTGTCGCTGGCCGCGATGACCCTGCTCGGCCAAGTCGAGAAATGGCTGCCGCATCAGACCACGCTGTCGCTGTCGGTCGTCTACCGCCATGGCCTGCAGCCGAGCGAGGCCGAATTGCGCGAATGCATGCGGGCCTATGGCTTCGACGTGCTGGACTGGTGCTACGAATACAGCGAGACGAAGCGGCAATTCCATTTCGAGCTGGTGCTGCAGGCCGCCGGCCGGTTTGAAACCGCCCAGATGGCGCGCGACCTGTCCGGCGCAGAGGACGTCGTCGAATTCCGCCTGGCGCCGTCGCGGACGTGAGGGTAGCGCGTAGCCGCATGAGCCAGGCGACATCCGGGACTGGTCTTGCCGTATCGCGGCACGCTCAAGCAACACGCCTGCGTCACATTCGGCAATGCGGTCCCTCAATGCCGCTTTATGGTCCCATCGGGCCGCCACCTTTTCGGCTTCAATGTTCAGTGCTATGTTCCCATCATGACAACCGCCGAAGAGATCGAAAAGGCCGTCCAACAGCTCAATCCAGACGAACTCGCGCGCTTTCGCGCATGGTTCGAACGGTTCGATGCTGCGTCATTCGATGCTGCGATCGAGCGTGATGCTCATACCGGGAAACTCGACGCCTTGGCGGACGAAGCTCTTGCGGCGCATCGAGCTGGCCGCTCCCGGCCATTGTGACCCATTTCGCATCTCCGAAATTTTGGGCGGCCTACGAGTTGCTGCCTGAAGCCATCAAAAGGCTCGCCGATCAGAATTTCGAGCTTCTGAAACGCGATCCACGTCACCCTTCACTCCAGTTCAAGAAGGTCGGACGGTTCTGGTCCGCTCGGGTCGGACTACGCTACCGAGCCCTCGCGACCGAGGTCGACGACGGCTATTTGTGGTTCTGGATCGGCTCACACGCCGACTACGACAAGCTCGTTGGATAGCCTAGGCGCGGACAAAGGAAAGCGCCATGCGGATTGATGGTTTGCTATTCATTCAGCGACGCGCCTGCGATCTTTTGCGACCATCGGGTGGGCAAAGCGGCGCGGGCAGGCGGCGCGTGCCCCCCATCTCAAACCGGTGAAGCATGGTGAGCACGGCGCTCCGCGCCTTTGCCCGGCCCACGAGCGACCTGCGCTTGCCTGCAGCAGAAGGTGTCGGATAGTTGGATGATGTCACAGACTTCAGACCAACTCCTTCAGAAAATTCTGGACTTCGTCAGGGCCGAGACCGGGATCCGCGAGCAAATCTCTGACGAGTCCGACATCGCCGGAGACCTCGGCGTCGACGGCGATGATGCGCGCGAATTCATGCTTGCATTCCAGCGGGCGTTCGACGTCGACCTGTCCGGCTTCGAATTCGACCGCCATTTCGGACCGGAGGGCCTGTCGCTGACCCGGCTTGTCCTGACCGTTCTTCGCCTGCGCCGCCCCCAGTTGCCGCTGACGATCGCCACACTCGTCGATGCCGCGAGACAAAAGCGCTGGCCCAATGAAGCGACATCGATCGCCGTCTCGCCGGAAGGCCGCACGGCACCGCCGGAGATGTGAGCCTGACCGCCGCGTTCCAAATCCAAGTCTGCCCCTATTGCGGAACGAGGCTATCGACCCTGGTCAAACCGTCGACCCTCAGGGCGTTCCGCGCATTAGCGCAGGATCATGGGCGGACGATTTTTGATAGGATTGAATCACGTCGTGCCAGGCATTGCGCTACATCATCATGGAAGACTGAGGAGTCTTGCGACATCGCTGGACTGACAAAGCGACACCAAAGGCGGCGCGTGACCACAGTGCCAGAGCAAGCAAGCCCTGACGTCCAACAGGGGAGGCCAAATGAGCCAATCATCGCACGTGGCTGCTGATGCCGTGTCATCGCAGGCGAAGACCTTGATGACATTGCTCGCGAGCATCAACCGCGACATGGCGAAGCTGGCACACGATCTTCGCCAGCGTCCATCAGTCGCTGAGGTCAGGCACGGCTGCGATCTCCGCGAGTACAAGGATGCGTTTCGTTATGAGGATCAACCCTTTTGCGCGTTCGAAGTCTATGTTGAAGTCGATCTTGTGGACGGCACTGCACGCTGGTGGCTCCTCGATGTCAACTGCACCCCAACGGGATGGGAACTCAGTCGCTCCATCACCCATGATAGCGCCGCGGGACAAGACACCGAAATGCTGAAGATGCTTTCCTCACCTCACTTCACCGAATTTGCTGCGCGAGCGCCCGTTGCGCTGTTCGAGCTGCTAGAACTCGCGCGGTCGGGTATCCCCGGCTCTGAGCAGGCATAGCACGGACGGCCCGGATCGACGCAGCGACCCGTCTGACGGTCACGAATGGCTTTTTGCATCCGCAAAACCCAACCGTTTCACGAATGCTGGCATTTGGGAGCACGGAGGGGAGTCGCTACCAAGTCAATTCCGGACGCCGCCATCGACCTGAGGAGCGGCCAAGCCCGCTTCCGGACCACGCCTACAGAGCACCCGCGCTCACGAGCGCGGTGCGGAGGTCGATCCGAGCAGCTTCCTCGCCTGTTCAGCGGCGCGATCCAATCTGATCCGGTCCTTGCCCTGGCCGATCTCATGGCGAAATTCCTTTAAGCTCTGAATTCTGACTTCTGTCAGAATCATCGGATCACGCCCGCGCGCCACATCGAAGCTCACGACAGAATGATCATCGACAAGGATGGTATAGACGTCTTCAGCCTGCTCGGGGATATGCCTCAGCACATGATGGATTGATCCTCCCGGACAGAGGCGATCAATCAGTGTCAGGAGCTCCGCACGACGTGCATCTTCCGGCAGCAGCGCATTGAGTTCGTATCGATCTTTCAGGCGAGCCATCGACATGGGCTCCGTTGTGCGAACACTCTGCCGGCGCGGACGTCATATTCGAAGGTTCTCACAAAGCCAACAGGCAAGACCAGATGGAAGCTCGGTCGGCACTAGCTCGCCAGCTTGCCCTGCCCCGAAGTCCGCAAAATCTGCCTGCGCAGAAAAGCCGAATTGCTCAGCCCCATCAACCCGATTTGCCCTGTCCAGTCCCCGCGCCAAAAATATTCTTCTTTCTTTTTTTCAGAAATCATGCTTATCTCTCCGCATCCCGTCCCACACGAGGGACAGTTCGCGACCGTCACGGACGTCGGGTGCGGGATGCGGTGGGCGCTTTGGGCTGCGGCGTGAGCAATCATGTCGACGGACAGTCCCGAGGCGCACGGCCAAGCCGTGGGGTCCTGGCATCCCGACGCTGATGCCACGCAAGCTGCGACGCCGACGCGTCGCGCGGGCAACGGTGACCAGAAAGCCCGGCGCACCGGGGAGACCACGGAGCAACCGTAGAGCCATCGCGCAGGGAAGGCCGGATGTCCGGCTGAACCTGTGGTGACTGCCGCCTGCATTTTTTTCTGCAGGCGGGCCATGGGTGCAGCCTGCACCCGGCCTTCCCTGCGCCTCTCGTGACCGAGAGGCGGCAAGTGTGCAAAGCTCGGACGCGAACAGGCGCCGCGAGGACGAAGTTGCATGAGCCATCACCACCACGAGCGATCACCTTCGTTGAGTTGTCCGCAGCCGTTTGGTGTACGTCGAAACGCCATTTGCGGCACGCTGTGCGTTGTCACCCTACCCTGGAGGGGGAGGGTGGCAGCGTGCCCGATCCGAGGGCTCTGCACGGCTGTGGGCTCGCGGCCGAACTCTGAGGCGGTCCTGCGAAATTACTTGTCATCACTCCGCCCGGAACCAGCCCGCCTGTCCGCTGCCCTCCCCCGACCAACTGCGATACCCCTCCCCCCTTTCGTGGCCCCCGCTTTGGCGCTAAATGCACTGCACACGCCGCCTTCGAGGCGGCCATTTCAGCACGCCCAAGACACGCGCAACGTCGCCCTATTCGAGAGAAACGTCTCATCATGACCCGTATCGACGCCCATGGACTGAAGATCGCCCCCGTTTTGTTCGACTTCATCGCCAAGGAGGCCGCGCCGAAGACCGGGATCGATCCGGACGCGTTCTGGGCCGGCCTTGCCGCGATCCTGCGCGATCTCGGCCCTAAGAACCGCGAGCTGCTCGCCTTCCGCGACGCCCTGCAGGACAAGATCGACGCTTGGCACCTCGCCAACAAGGGCAAGGCCTTCGACCTCGGCGCCTACACCGCATTCCTGAAGGAGATCGGCTACCTGCTGCCCGAGCCGGCCACGCACAAGGTCGAGACCGCCAATATCGACGAAGAGATCGGCAAGATCTGCGGGCCGCAGCTCGTGGTGCCGCTCACCAACGCCCGCTACGCGCTGAACGCGGCGAATGCGCGCTGGGGCTCGCTCTACGACGCGTTCTACGGCACCGACGCCATCCCGCACGATCCGAGCGAAGCGGGCAAGGGCTACAACAAGGCCCGCGGCGACAAGGTGATCGCCAAGGCCAAGGCCTTCCTTGACGCCGCCGTGCCGCTCGCCACCGGCAGCCACACCGACGTCACCGCCTACAGCGTCATTGCCGGCCAGCTCTCGGCCAAGCTGAAGAGCGGCAACGCCACTGCGCTCAAGAACGCCGACCAGTTCGCCGGCTATCAAGGCTCGGCCGACGCGCCCTCCGTGATCCTGCTTGCCAACAACGGGCTGCATGTCGAGGTCGTGATCGACCGCAGCCATGTCATCGGCAAGGACGATCCGGCCGGCGTCTCCGACATGATCCTGGAAGCCGCGGTCTCGACCATCCTCGACATGGAGGACTCGGTCGCCGCCGTCGACGCCGAGGACAAGGTGCTAGTCTACCGCAACACGCTCGGCCTGATGAACGGCACGCTGTCGGCCGACTTCGAGAAGGGCGGCAAGACACTCACCCGCGCGCTGAACAGCGACCGCAGCTACACCACGCCGTCCGGGGGCAGCCTCACGCTGCACGGCCGCAGCCTGCTGCTGATCCGCAATTGCGGGCATCACATGTTCACCGACGCCGTGCTCGACTCCCAGGGCAAGGAGGTGCCGGAGGGCATTCTCGACGCCGCCGTCACCGGCCTGCTCGCGATGCACGACCTCAAGGGTCTCTCCAAGGTCAAGAACAGCCGCACCGGCTCGATCTACATCGTCAAGCCGAAGATGCACGGCCCGGACGAGGTGGCGCTGACGGTCGAGCTGTTCGCGCGCGTCGAGAAGATGCTCGGCCTGCCCGAGAACAGCATGAAGGTCGGCATCATGGACGAGGAGCGCCGCACCACGGTGAACCTCAAGGCGTGCATCCAGGCCGCGTCCAAGCGCATCGTCTTCATCAACACCGGCTTCCTCGACCGCACCGGCGACGAGATCCACACCTCGATGGAAGCCGGTCCGATGATCCGCAAGAACGAGATGAAGGCGCAGCCCTGGATCAAGGCCTACGAGGATTGGAACGTCGACAACGGCCTGACCTGCGGCCTGCCTGGCCATGCCCAGATCGGCAAGGGCATGTGGGCCGCGCCGGACAAGATGGCCGACATGCTGGCGCAGAAGATCGGCCACCCGCAGGCCGGCGCCACCACCGCCTGGGTGCCGTCGCCGACCGCGGCGACGCTGCACGCTTTGCACTATCACCAGGTCAACGTTCACGCCCGCCAGGCGGAACTCGCGAAGGGCGGCCCGCGCGCCAAGCTCGGCGACATCCTCACCATTCCGGTGTCGCAGTCGAACTGGGCGCCCGACGACGTGCGCCAGGAGATCGACAACAACTGCCAGGGCATTCTCGGCTACGTCGTGCGCTGGATCGACCAGGGCGTCGGCTGCTCCAAGGTGCCCGACATCCACGATGTCGGCCTGATGGAGGACCGCGCCACCTTGCGCATCTCGAGCCAGCATCTCGCCAACTGGCTGCACCATGGCGTGGTCAGCAAGGAGCAGGTGATGGATTCGCTGAAGCGCATGGCCGTCGTGGTCGACAAGCAGAATGCCGGCGATGCGCTCTATCAGCCGATGGCGCCGTCGTTCGACGGCGTGGCGTTCAAGGCGGCCTGCGACCTCGTGTTCGAAGGCCGCACCCAGCCAAACGGCTACACCGAATACATCCTCACGGCGCGCCGCCGCGAGGCGAAGGCAAGCGCCTGATGCGAAAAGCCCCGGCCATCCGCCGGGGCTTTTTTTGATCTGCCGGAGGTAACATGATGCCAGATCATATCACCGCGATGAATCGAAGCAGCGAGATCACGCCGAGCACGATGACGATCACGCGGCAGATCTGCTTGGCCCGGCCGTCGATCGGCAGCAGGTTGATCAAATAGAGGATGAGGATGACGACGAGAAAGGTGACGAGAGCACTGACGAGCATGAATGAGCCCCTGAACGAGAGGAGGATGCGCTGGCGGTGATCAGCTAACACGCTCGGCGGCTGGTAGTTCCACTCCCGGAACCTGAGTGCTCAACGACTGTCTCCGTAGTTCAACGGAGCCAGCCCTCATCCAGATTTTTACGGGTCTGCGGTCAAATGCGGTGAATCGGAGATCAACATGCTGAACCGCCTGACCATTTCCACGACGTTGAAGGCCATCATCCTGGTGACGGCATGCCTGTTTGTCGGCCTGTTCGCCTCGCGGGCCTACAATTCGTGGCAGCAGCTCGAGCTCACCGCGCGCATCAGCTCGATCGTCGATGCCTCCGAAAGCATGTTCAAGGCGATGGACAAGCTGCGGGCCGACCGCTCGACCTCGAACCGCATGGTGACCGTGGACGAGAAGGTCGAGCCAGAGACCGAGCGATACGTCCGCGGCCTGCGCGACGTCGCCATGCCCGCCATGGGCCGCGCGCTGGGCACCCTTCCGGGCATCGAGTTTGCTGACAAGGCGGCGCTGCTCTCGCAATTCCAACAACTGCTGACAACGCTGAGCGATCAGCAGAGGGAATTCTGGCAGGAGGTCGCCAAGCCGAAGGCGTCGCGCCGATTGGCGCTCGGCAAGGAATACATGCAGACCGAGGACAGGCTGCTGGAGACGCTGGAGAAGATCCAGGCCATTCTCGCCGCCGAGGTCAACCATGCGGATCCGACCATCGATCAGCTGTTGCAGATCAAGCAGATCGCATGGCTGCTGCGCAACACCGCCGGCGATGCCTCCTTCCTGGTTTCGAACGGCCTCGCCGCAGGCAAGATCACGCCCGAGGCGCGGCTGAACTATACCAAAGCGGTCGGCGGCGCCGAGGCCGCATGGAAGGCGCTCGAACTCGCGACCAGCGGCGCAAAATGGCCGGCCGCGATGACGGCCGCGCTGGAGGCCACGCGCAAGGCCTATTTCGAGACCGAGTACACGGCGCTGCGCGATCGCCTCGTCAACGCGCTCGCGAGCGGCGAGACGCCAGAGATGGTCGCCAACAAATGGAGCCCGTTCACGGTCGGGCGCCTCAATGCGGCGGTTGCGGTCGCCGAGACCGCGCTCGAGACCGCAAGGACCTATATCGAGGAGCAGCATGCGGCGGCCATGCGGACCCTTGGGGTCGAACTCTGCCTCCTGATCGCGGCGACCGTGATCGGCGGCACCGCGCTGATGCTGGTGAGCCGCCGGGTGATCCAGCCCCTCAACAGAATGCGCGATGCCATGCTGGCGGTTGCGGGCGGCGACCTCAGCGTCGAGACGGGCTACATGCAGCGGCAGGACGAGATCGGTGCGCTGGCGGGCGCGCTCGAAACGTTCAAGCAGCAGGCCAAGGACAAGCTCGCGATCGAGGCCCAGGAGCGCCAACGCAACGAAACGACGGTCGCGCGCCAGCGGGCGATCGAAAGCTATGTGAGCGAGTTCGAGGGGCTGGTCCGCGACTCGCTCGAGCAGCTCGGCCGCGCCTCCACCGACATGCAGGCGACGTCCGCCGGACTGACCAACGTCTCGCGGCAGACCAATGCCCGCGCCGAGGAGGCCTCGAAGGCCTCCAGCGATGCGTCGACGAGCGTGCAGACGGTCGCCTCGGCCGCGGAGGAACTGAACGCCTCGATCGCCGACATCAGCAAGCAGGCGTCGCATGCGGCCGGAATCGCCAGCCGCGCAGTGGAGCAGGCCCGCATGACCGACGGCACGGTGCAGGGGCTGGCACAATCGGCCAATCGGATCGGCGAGGTGGTCGGGCTGATCAACAGCATCGCCTCGCAGACCAACCTGCTCGCGCTGAACGCGACCATCGAGGCAGCGCGCGCCGGCGAGGCCGGCAAGGGTTTTGCGGTCGTCGCCTCCGAGGTGAAGACGCTGGCGAGCCAGACCGCGAAGGCGACCGACGAGATTTCCGAGCAGATCGCCGACATCCAGCGCGTCGCCAATGACGCGATCGACGCGATCAAGCGCATCGGCGGCATCATTGGCGAGGTCAACGAGGTGGCGACTGCGATCGCCGCGGCGGTGCAGGAGCAAGGGGCGGCGACGCAGGAGATCTCACGCAGCACCCAGTTCGCCGCCGACGGCACCAAGAACGTTTCCGACAACATCACCGGCGTCAAGTCGGACGCCGATGCCGCTGCGGCGGCGGCCGACAACGTGCGCTCCGCCTCAGAGACGCTGGAGAGCCAGAGCAGGAATCTCGGTCATCAGGTCAGGGACTTCCTCGGCAAGATCCGCGCCGCCTGACGACCTCGCAGGATCAGTCGGACGCCGTCACCGGCGCGCGCTCGTATTTCGCGCGCAACGCCGCGGGCGCCGGCGAGAAGTTCAGCTCGGCGCGCTTGCCGCTGCCGGTCCGGTTGGCGACCTTGAGGCCGTCGTCGCTGGCGACGACGTCGCCCTTGCGCAGGGTCGGATCGTTGTCGATCGACACCTTGGCAAGGCCGAAATGGTCCTTGCCGTTGCAGGTGCAGCCGTCGACGATCTCGGTGCGATACTTGAAGGCGTTGGGCAGCGCCGAATACGGCTTGCCGCCATCGGTCTCGGCACCGTCGATCGAGCTGCCATAGACAATCTCGGTCTTGGCCGCCGGGCAGAAGCTGTTGCAGGCGGCTTCCTTGCTCTGGTCGCCGGTCGCGCCGAGCGGGAAGTAGCGGCCATCACAGGTGCGGACACACCAGGCGACGCTGCTGCTGCCGCCGCGATAGGTGACGTCGCCCCGCGGGGCCGGCCGTGGCGCCGGTGGCACCTCGTCGGCGAACGGCATCCGGATATAGGGCGCCTGACGCTGCGGTGCGTTGAAGCCGCCGAACAGCGCCGAGAAAAAATCCTGCGCGCCCGCTGTGGTCGGCGCTGCCAACGCACCCGCGGTTGCCATGGTTGCCACTGCAATGGCGGCGAGTGCACGTCGACCGTTCATCATTCCGCTCCCATATCAATTGACGGCCGAGACGGGCAGCGACATCGCCTGCCGCCCCGACGGCAGCGACGTCACGCGCGGCGTACGGCCGGCATTGGTGCGCGCCTGCAGCGAGCCGGCCTTCGGCAGCACCACGACCTTCGTCCCCACCTGCACGCGGCTGAACAGGTCGGAAACATCCTCATTGGTCAGGCGGATGCAGCCCGACGACACGAACTTGCCGATCGTCGTGGGGTCGTTGGTGCCATGGATGCGATACTCGCTGGACCCGAGATACATGGCCCGGGCGCCGAGCGGATTGCCCGGGCCGCCGGCCATGAAACGCGGCAGATAGGGCTGGCGCGCAATCATCTGCGCCGGCGGATGCCAGTCCGGCCATTCCGCCTTGCGCGTCACCGTCTGGACACCCGACCAGGTGAAGCCCTGGCGCCCCACGCCGACGCCGTAGCGCAGCGCGCGGCCGCCGCCGAGCACGTAGTACAGATAGGTATTGCCGGTATCGATGATGATCGTCCCCGGCGCCTCCCGCGTATCGAGATTGACGATCGTGCGCCGCAACCTGTCGGGCAGCCGGCTGTCCTCGTCCTGCTCCACGGCGGGTGCAGTCGCCTCGTCCGGCGGGAAGGCCTGCTGCTGTTCGACCGACGCATATCCGAGGCTCTGTGCGTGAGACGCGGTGGGACTAGCAACAAGAAGAACCGCGACGCCGGCGATCAGCGAAGCGGTCCGCGCAAAGCTGCGGTGATCGGAAACGAGCTGTGTCATGGAGTGCCCCTGTCAGACGAGCATCGCGGTACGATGCGTGATTGCTTTCCAAACGCCGAACGTCTCGCCGTAGTTCCGGCCCGGTGTGGTCGCCCTGCGTCAGTCAAGCGTATGAGTTCTCACGTTTGCGCGACGGAACCGGATGGCCCCCTCGGTTGTTGGATGACGAGAACGTCACCACGCGAGCTGTGCGCGAACGACTCGATCGGGAGATTCATGGTGCGTGTACTTCCCACCGAGCGGCTGCTCGCCAGCGGGAACGACGATTCAGCCCTGAATGAAAGTCACCAAGAAGCACCGCCCGTGATCAGGCGGGCTGACGTCGTCGCCATCGCTCTCGTCATCCTCACGGCCGTCTGCGTGACGGGTGTCCTCTATGTCGCCCGGGGGTTTTTCCTGCCGATCGTCATGGCCTTCGTGGTCGGCACCATGCTGTCGCCGGCCGCCAACTTTCTCGAACGCCATCACGTGCCGCGCGGCGTCGGCGCCGTGTTGATCGTGATCGCCGTTGCCACCGGGCTCGCCTTCATCATTGGCCTGATTTCGGCGCCTCTGCTCGACTGGACCAATCGCCTTCCCGAGCTTGCCGCGACGCTCAAGGCCAAGCTGCACGTCTTCGATCGACCGCTCGCGCTGTGGCACGAAATGCAGGCGGCCGTCGGCGGCGGAAGCGCACAAGCCTCGGCCAGCCTGGAGCTCCCCAAGTTCGATTGGGTTCAGCCAACGATCGAATTCCTGTCGCCGACCTTCACCGAATTCCTACTGTTCTTCGCGACGCTCGTGCTGTTCATCGCAAGCTGGCGCGATCTCCGGCGAGCGCTGATCATGACCTTTGGTGATCACGAGGCACGGCTGCGGACGCTGCGCATCCTCAATGAGCTCGAGCTGCACCTCGGCAACTACCTCCTGACAGTGACGCTCATCAACACCGGTGTCGGTATTGCAGCCGGCCTCGCCTGCGCCCTCGCCGGCATGCCCAATCCCGCCGGCCTCGGGGCGCTTGCGGCAACGCTGAACTTCATCCCCATCATCGGGCCGATCGCGATGTTCGCGGTGCTCGTCCTGGTCGGCGCAATCGCATTCCCGACCTTGAGCGCCGGCATGGTCGCGCCCGCCATCTTCGCCGTGATCACCTTCATGGAAGGCCACTTCGTCACGCCGACCATCATCGGCAGGCGGCTGGCTCTCAACGCACTCGCGGTGTTCATCGCGCTGGCATTCTGGACCTGGCTGTGGGGCCCGATGGGAGCCTTCCTTGCCTCGCCGCTCCTGATCGTCGCCCTCATCGTCAAGGAGCATCTGCTGCCGGACGACTCGCCGCAACTGCCGGCAGACTAATTCGGTTTCCACCGTCGGAACTTCGGCTGAGACCCCGCGTTTGTCGAGCAGACGCAATCACCTTGCTCCGGGAGCTTGCCATGCCACCGACTGACGGTGAGACCGCCCTGAAAGATCTCGTCGACAAAGCGAACTACGAACGCCTGCAGAAGGATGTCCACGCCGTGAAAAACGATATCGCAGCTCTCGCCGAACAGATCACCGACGCGCTCAATGCTTTCGCTGGGCAGGCCAGCAAGCAGGCCCGCAGCGGCTATCGTCAGGCACGCGAGAACGTAGACCAGACGTTCGACGACATGTCCGAGCGCGGCACTGCGATGTTTGGTGCAGCCCAGGATGCCGCAAACTCGCTGGAGGAGCGCCTCGAGGACGTGATCTCCCATCGCCCACTCGCCACCGTGGGTCTTGCGCTCGGACTCGGATTTCTCATCGGCGCCGCCTGGAGACGCTGAGGGTTGGCCCCTGAAATCCAGAGGTCGTCTTGTTTCGGCGCCGCGTTTTCGGCGCCGATTTGAGTTTGTTGCGCAGATGAACGAGACGAGGAGGAGAATGACATGCTGCAGCGCCTGATTGCGGACTTCCAGGAATCGACCGGGCATGCCGTTCGGCTCACATCGCTCGCAATCGCTGCAGCGGTCGGACTGTTCGTAACCACGAGCTTTCTGTGCGCCGCAGCTTTTGTCGCCGTCCTGGATCGTTACGGGCTCGTGGCCGCGTGCCTCACAGGTGCCGCCATCTTCTTCGTGGTGACGTTGATGGCCGCAATCAGCTACATGGCGCGCAAGCGCGCAATCGAGAGTCGTGCCGCGCGAACCGCGGAAACGGCGCGGTCGGCAGTCCAATCTGCTTTCGCAGACCCGATGTTGTTGGCAAGCGGCCTGCAGATCGTCCGCATGATTGGCATCAAGCGGCTGATTCCCATTCTGGCTGTGGGCGGTCTGGCGCTCGGATTCATGGTCAGCCGCCCAGCCGCGGAGGAGCAAACTCCCGCAGAGTGAGGACTGCCCCTGACCGTCATCGGACGGCTTTTATCATTTGCCAGGCGTTGATCCGCCGCTTGAGCCGCGGGCCTGGTGCGAGGGGCTGTAACTAAGTCACACACCGTCCCGGTTGCAGGCGCTTGGCGATCTCCGTCAGCACGGACACCGACGGCTCGCACGCCACCGGATGCTTGACGGCCTGCCGCTCGTTGCCGGTGGTGATGAGCTGCGATCCCTGCGGCGATGGTAACGAGCCCGCGCTTACACCCGTGGGGTTGAAGGGAAGCCGCACCAAGAAGGAGGTCTCCGCGAAGGCTGCCAGCTTGATCGACACAGTCTGCGACGGCGCCGCAGTACCGTTTTGTTTGGCGCGGTCAGCCTTGGCGGCCCGGTTCACGTCATTCGCGGTTGCGACGATCGGCTGGGGAGAGGGGCTCTGAACCGGCAGGTTGGCGCCAAGATCATGGCCTGAAGCCAGTTGCATTGCGCCCACGAGCATCGCGGAAGCCGCAAGCGAACCCAAAACGATAACCTTCCTGGTCTGCGACATGTCTCTGCTCCCCTCGCCGTAAGGCGATCGGCATACCAACGTAAGTCGCAGGAACTGGGTTCTCGGTTGGGCAAATCACTTAACCGTGTGTAAACTGCGGCGGTATTCTTCAATTTCATGGCGCCAAAAAATTCGATCTCACGCGGAACGACTTTTCGGGTCGCGCGTCATCTCGGCAGCCGGTTATTCCCCCTGCCCCATTGACCGGCGACGCGGGGCACCGCCGTGGTGATGCCGGCGGTGCCCCGCATTCTTTCCTGATCCACCCTTCCGGTCAGATCGCGGCCCCGACATTCGCGGCGCTTTATCCCCTTTTCGTCCCGGTTATATGTTGAAGCAGCGCGGCTGCGTTCATGGTCCGCGCACGTGGGGGCAGGGATGCTGAGCTCGCTGGATCGCGTCGGCGTATGGAGAGGGTTTGGACTGGCGCTGGTTCTCGTGTGCCTGTTTCCCGGGATTGCAGCGGCCGACGGCGCCAGGGACACTTGGATCAAGAACCTCGTCGCACAATTGAAGGTTCAGCGTCGCTATCCGCTGCAGGCCTCGGATCAGGGCGGGACGGCCAAGGTCCTGTTTCACATCGACCGCGAAGGCCACCTGATCTCGGCGGTGCTGGCCGAAACGACCGGTGACCCCGCGCTCGACCGGGAAGCGCTCGCCATGGTGGAGCGAGCCCAACCATTTGCGCCACCGCCGCCGGAACTGGCGGACGGCGATCTCACTTTTCTCGTGCCGATCGTGTTCGCGCCTCGACGGACGTCCGCAATCATCCGGCTTGAGGAGACAACGTTGAAGCTCCAAGAGACCAAGCCGAATGACGCGACGCTGAAGGCACGGCTCAACGGCGTGTGCCGCGGCTGCTGATCTCGTCTTCGATGCTGCAACGAAATCCGGCGCGCTCCGTGAGGAACGCGCCGGGGCGACGTTGTGCGCGCGGCTTGATCAGGCCGCCGGCTTCGGCATCCTGTTGCGCGAGTTGCGCTGGAAGAACAGAGCCTGGCTGGCGACTGCCGACACCATGGCCGGCTGGAACGGCTTTGAGATCAGGAACGCCGGTTCGGGCCGCTCACCCGTGAGGAAGCGCTCCGGATAGGCGGTAATGAAGACCACCGGCACTTCGAAGGTGCGCAGCAGCTCGTTGACGGCATCCAGGCCGGACGAACCATCCGCGAGCTGAATATCAGCCAGGATCAGACCGGGCTTCTTGTTCTTGGCCAGAGCCACCGCGTCGGCATGGGTGCGGGCCACGCCGATCACGTTGTGACCGAGGTTCTTGACGAGGCTCTCGAGGTCCATCGCGATGAAGGTCTCATCCTCGATGATCAGGACATCGGTGGCGATCTCGGCGGCGAGCTCACGTCCGGCTGCATCCGCCAGCCGGCGGGTTTCCGCGACGTCGATGTCGAGGATGAAGGCCACTTCCTCCTCGGGAAAACCCTCGAGCGAGAGCAGCAGGAAGGCCTGGCGGGGCAAGGGGGTGATGTTGGAGAGGCGCCGCTCCGGCGGCATCGGCAGAGTCGCCACTTCGGCGTCGTCGTTGAGCGCCACCGAGTTCCAGATCTGCGTGAACAGCCGGAACAGCGCAGCCCGCGGGCCATAGCGCTCGTCCAGCAGAGCGGGATCCTGAATCAGCGCCTCGAGCATCGCTCCGACATAGGCGTCTCCGGAACCCTGGCTACCGGTGAGGGCCCTCGCATACCGGCGCAACAGCGGCAAATGTTCAGCAACAAGCTGTGATCGGCTCATCCCCACTCCATTCGGTCATCTGGGCTTCCCGCCCGGGTTCCATGATGGGCTGATTACGCCCGAACCGACGAAAAGTTCCCCAAACGCGTGGAACTTTTATCGCCCCGTCGCATTAGTTCCCGACAGACCCTCTCGGTGGCGAGAATAATTCTTGAAGCTTCAGGGACTTAACTCTCGGGGAAACGTGGAAAAGGTCATGAAAGATGTAAAGTCTCAAGCCAGCAAGAATGCGGCACCGCGCAAGCCCGGCGGACTGAACGCGGAAATTCAATCCAGAATCGGTCATCAACTCCGCGCGATGTACGACGACGTCGTCCGTCAGGGAGTGCCGGACCGCTTCGCGGAACTGGTGCGGAAGCTTGATGCGCCGGCAGCACAGTCCCACGTGGAGAACGGCGGGGGATCCAACGACCAAACCGACGGGAGGGAGTGAATGCCTCTCACTGATTCCTTGCGGGACGATATCCTCGCGGCCGTCCCCAGCCTTCGCGCATTTGCGATTTCCTTGAGTGGTAACAGCGATCGTGCCGACGACCTCGTGCAGGAAACCCTGCTCCGGGCGCTGGCCAACATCGACTCGTTTCAACCGGGATCGAATCTGCCTGCCTGGCTGTTCACGATCCTGCGCAACCTGTTCCGATCCGACTACCGCAAACGCCGGCGCGAAGTGGAGGATGCCGAAGGGAACTACGCCAAGACGCTCAAGACGCATCCCTCGCAGGGCGCGCATCTCGAGTTCGAGGAGTTCCGCGCGGCGCTCGAGAAGCTGCCTCAGGACCAGCGCGAGGCGCTGATCCTGGTCGGTGCATCGGGCTTCTCCTACGAGGATGCGGCAGCGATCTGCGGCTGCGCGGTGGGCACCATCAAGAGCCGCGTGAACCGCGCGCGCTCGAAGCTGGCAGCGCTGCTCTATGTCGAAGGCGCCGAGGATTTCGGCCCGGACGAGACCGTGCGGGCGGTGATCGGCGGCAGCGGCGGCTGATCAGCCAAGCCGTCGCAAACGAACCAGCAAAGAGGCGGCTCGCGAAAGAGCCGCCTCTTCTTGTTGTTGTTGATCACTTGCACTCGGGCATCGTGCGCCCTGGCATCCTGTTTGCCGACGAGCGCTGCGGCTATCGCGCCGGATGCACCGGCGCGGAGAACTGCTCGGTGCGATCGCGCTCGGTCATGTCGATCACCGTCTCCATCGGAGCGGTCAGCTCATACACATAGCTCGCCTCGGTGAAGAAGCGCTTTGACGTGCCGCCGAGCGCCTCCGGTGCCACGCGATCGAGCAGGATCAGTCCGAAATCGCTGTCCGGCCGCCGCGTTGCTTCACTGGTGTTCAATTCCTCCCAACGGAAGTGGAAGACGGCATTCGGCTCCTCGCCGGTCACCTCCCATTTGGCGGTGATGTGCGGGTGCTTTCCCACGAGCGAGAGGCCTTCGTCCGAGTGCGAGGCGAGTTCGAAAAACAGCAGCGAGAGGCTCTGCGCGGCACGCGCGCTCACGGTGATGTCGGGTCCGTTGACCGCAATCCTGTCCGCATGCGGGATCGCGCGAGCTTCGAACAGTCCGCGCAATTGCACGCCTTGCCATTGGCTCTCGCTGAGCAGCGTGACGACGTTCGACATCGCATGGATCCGTCCGATCAGCAGCTCGCGTGCGACGTCCATGTCGCTGCCATGACGCAGCGTGCGCGTCACGATGGATTGGATCACCGCCAGGATGTTCTTGACCCGGTGGTTCAGCTCGTCGATGACCGCCGTCAGTCGGCGCTCGAAGCCGATCCGCACCTGGATTTCGCGGCTCAGGCGCAGATTGTTGTAGGCGACGTAGCCGAACAGGCCGCAGATGATACCGGTCAGCGCCATCCCGATGACGCCGACGATCGCCGCGGTCTGTTGCGCGCGCCGGACCGCATTGCCCTTGGCGTAATAGACCAGCGACCAGTCGTGATTGCCGAAGGCCACGGTGCGGGTCGACGACGGAGCAGGATCGTCGGGCCTGCGGGTCCGGCTCGTCACCGCCCCCTGGTCGTTGGCAACCAGCTCATCCGAGGCGTTGCGCGGATCCTTCAACGCCACCGAGAACAACGACAGATCGTCATTGGTGAGCAGCAGTGGCCCGATCTCGTAGGAAAACGTCACGAAGCCCGCCGGCGCAGTGGCACCTTGCGGGACGACCGGGGCTGCCAGCACGATCCCGATCGGACCATCGCTCCGCAGCAGCGGAGTGGGATCGGATGCGACCGGCTTGCCCTCGGCCATGGCACGCGCGAGCATCGGTCCGACGATCGGCTGCCGGTCGAGTGCGATACCGGGAAGCTTCGAGGTCTCGGCATTGCGTGGCTCGAGATCCATCAGAACGTCCAACGGACGATCGACGTTCGGCCCGAGCGGCATGTCGTCGAAATTGCGAATGGTTGGATTCGGGAAGCCAGCCTGACGCAGCTCGGCTTGCGCGATGGGGAGCTCATCCGGCCGCAGCCGTGCGATCCACGACGCCACCACGAAGTCGGTCTTGAACGCGTAGATCGACGATCGCAGCGGCTCCAGCATATTGGCCTTGATCACGGAGGGAGCGCGGAACAGCCCGGAGGCCACCCGGGCCAGCAGCTCACGTTCGGTCAGCCGGTCCTGGACGAGGCTGGCATGGACGTCGATGGCACGGGCCAGCGCAATGCGATCGAGCGCCAGCTCCTGGTCGTGTACGCGATAGGCGGCCAAGCCGGACAGCGCCGTCCCGACCAGCGCGATCAAACCGATGATGACACCCAGCCGGAGCACTCGTTCACTCTGAAGTAAAGGGTTGGCGAAGGAGGAGACGAGTCATCCAATAACCGGGCCTGCAACTCAAGGACGCACCTCGGGGCGATCGGAAGTGATCGGAGCGATCAGCGGATAGCGATCCCAGGATACCGGTGCATCGGCGCCGAGACGCCTTGGGCAAGGCGCACCCCGGGTCGAGGCAACACCCGAGGGCTCAAGTTGTTCCGGCCGGATGAGGCTTTTTTGCGTCGGTCATTCCAGCAGACGCATCGAGCAACGAAGAGCCGTGCGACGCAGATCCGTCCCCGCGCTCAGGCCGACGGCTTCAGACCGCCCTTGGCTTCGATGAAGCCGATGATCCGGTCAAGCCCCTGGCTCTTCTTCAGGTTGGTCATGACGAAGGGCCGTGAGCCGCGCATGCGCTTGGCATCCGTCTCCATCTTCTCCAGAGAAGCGCCCACATGGGGTGCCAAGTCAATCTTGTTGATCACCAGAAGGTCGGAGCGGGTGATACCCGGTCCGCCCTTCGACGGGATCTTGTCGCCCGCCGCGACGTCGATGACGTAGATCGTGATATCGGCGAGTTCCGGCGAGAACGTTGCGGCGAGGTTGTCGCCGCCCGACTCGATCAACACCAGGTCGAGTCCGGGAAACTTGGCTCGCATGTCGGCCACGGCGGCGAGGTTCATGGACGCGTCCTCGCGGATCGCAGTATGCGGGCAGCCGCCGGTCTCCACGCCGGCGATACGATCCGGAGTCAGCGATCCCGAGCGAACGAGAAACTCCGCGTCCCACTTGGTGTAGATGTCGTTGGTGATCGCAGCGATGTCGTAGTGCTCCCGCATCGACTTGCAGAGCAGATCCATCAACGCAGTCTTGCCGGACCCGACCGGGCCACCGACGCCAACGCGGAGCGGACCGTGAGACGATGCCATGTCATTTATCCTTCTGTCGTGCGCGCGACCGCGCGGGGCCGTGATCGAGCAGCCGTTGCCCCGCTTCATCACGACCGAAACAGCCTTGTATATTGCGTCTCGTGATGAAGGCTTGCGAGATCGGAGCGGAACGTTGCGCCGCCGATGTGATCGAGCGAGGCGAGCAGAGCGCGGTCCGCCGTCGCGGCGACGACAGGTTCCAACGCGGCGAGCACGCGCTGGCTGTCGGTCTGCCCCAACGGTACGAGACGACTGCCGGCGGAAATCCAGTTCGACGTCAGGGCGTGCAGAAAGCCGTGCAGCAGGGGTCCCAGAGGAACGCCGTGAAGCGCGCCGACCAGCCCCACGGCGACCGGATAGACGATGGTCTCACAGCGCGCCACCGCCTCGTCGAGGCCTGCGCAGTTCCAGGCGGACCGCGCGATCTCGATGAAGGCCCGGCCCTGCGCGGTGGTCTCGAGCTGACGCTCGCGCGACGGTACGAACGCGGCCGCAAGCTCGGCCACCTCGCGGAGGCTGGCCATATCGTCGAGCTCGACCGCGCGATACGCGTGCGCGAGGAAAGCCGCGTCGCAGAAGCCGGAGCCGTTGGTCAGCATCGTCGCGAGCCAGCCGCGCAGCTCCGCCGCATCGCCGATGTCGCCTGCCTCCACGGCCCATTCGATGCCGCTCGAATAGGAGAAGCCGCCGATCGGAAACGCCGGCGACAGCCATGTCAGCAGCCGATACAGCGCAGCCGAATCCGCGGCCCTGATTGCAGCCGGCCGAGCCCCCTCCTCATTTGTGCTCATGAGCATGGGAATGACCGTGATCGTGATGGTCATGGCCGCAGTGCTCGTCATGCACGTGATGATCATGTGCATGGCCGTCGTCGTGGCCGTGATGCGCGTGATCGTGCCCGGCATGATCGTGATGATGATCGTGACCGTGGTGATCATGATCATCGTGGCCGTGCGCATGGCTGGGCTCGGCGTAGGCGCCGCCTTCCGGATCGAACGGTGCCTCGATCTCGATGACGCGCGCGCCGAGACCCTTGACCATGGCCTCGATCACGTGGTCGCGGCGGATGCGCAGGCTCTTGGCCATGATCTGCGTCGGCAGGTGCCGGTTGCCGAGGTGCCAGGCCAGCCGCACCAGATGATGCGGATCGGAAGCCCGGATCTCGAGCAGCGGCTCGGCCGCCGCCACGACCTCGATCAGCCGGCCGTCCTCCAGCACCAGGGCATCGCCACCGCGCAATGCGGTAGCGTGCTCGAGGTCCAGCAGAAACTCCAGCCCACGCGTTCCGGTCATCACCAGCCGCCGCCGGTGCCGGTCATCGAAATCGAGCAGGACGGAATCGGCGGCAGCCTCCTTCCAACGATGCTGCCCGAGCACGCGTGTCGCGCGGATCATGCTGAAACTCTCATTCTCTTATTGCGCTCACTCTTATTCCGCTCAGCGGACATCGACCTTCTCAGGCGTGATGATCTCGATCTTCGGCGGGGCCGACATGCATTTGACCGCGACGCGCCCGAACGTCTTCATGTGCTCGGTCGCGCGGTGCGGCACCAAGGCCTCGGCATTCTCCCACTGCTCGACGAAGACCATCTTGCTCGGGTCGGTGACGCTCTCATGCAAATCATAGGCGATATTGCCGGGTTCTTTGCGGGTCCCCGCAATGCAGGCAGCCGCAGCGGCGATGAATTCCGCACGGGTTTCGGGCTTGATGGTCAAGGTGGCAACGACATAGATCACGAACTCGTCCTCCCGGTACTTTTCTGGTTCTGGTACCGGGCGGGAGCTTAGTACATGAAGTAGCGCTGCGCCATGGGCAGCACCTCGGCCGGCTCGCAGGTCAGGAGCTCGCCGTCGGCCCGCACCTCGTATGTCTCCGGATCGACCTCGATGTTGGGCGTCGCATCATTGTGGATCATGCTCTTCTTCGAGATCCTGCCGCGGGTGTTCTGCACCGCGTAGAGCTTCTTCGAAAGGCCGAGCTTGCGGGCGAGCCCGCCGGTGATGGCCGCCTTCGAGGTGAAGATCACGGACGAAGCCGTCAGCGACTTGCCGAACGCGCCGAACATCGGCTGGTAATGCACCGGCTGCGGGGTCGGGATCGAGGCGTTCGGATCGCCCATGGGCGCGGCGACGATGGTGCCGCCCTTGATGACGCAGTCCGGCTTGACGCCGAAGAAGGCGGGCGACCACAGCACGAGGTCGGCGAGCTTGCCCTTCTCGACCGAGCCGATCAGCTTCGACACGCCATGCGCAATCGCCGGGTTGATCGTGTATTTGGCGATGTAGCGCTTGACGCGGAAATTGTCGTTGTCCTTGCCCTTGTCCTGCGGCAGCGCGCCGCGCTGCTTCTTCATCTTGTCGGCGGTCTGCCAGGTCCGGATGATGACCTCGCCGAGCCGGCCCATCGCCTGCGAATCCGATGACATCATCGAGAGCGCGCCGAGATCGTGCAGGATGTCCTCCGCCGCGATCGTCTCCTTGCGGATGCGGCTCTCGGCAAAGGCGAGATCCTCGGCGATCGACGGATCGAGATGGTGACACACCATCAGCATGTCCAGATGCTCGTCGATGGTGTTGCGCGTGAACGGCCGCGTCGGGTTGGTCGACGACGGCAGCACGTTCTTCAGCCCGGCGACCTTGATGATATCAGGCGCGTGCCCGCCGCCGGCGCCTTCGGTGTGGAAGGCGTGGATGGTGCGGCCCTTGAAGGCCTTGATGGTGTCCTCGACGAAGCCGGATTCGTTCAGCGTGTCGGAGTGCAGCATGACCTGCACGTCGTGATCGTCGGCGACCGAGAGACAATTGTCGATCGCCGCCGGCGTCGTGCCCCAGTCCTCGTGCAGCTTCAGCGCGCAGGCGCCGGCCTTGACCATCTCGACCAGCGCGGCCGGGCGCGACGCGTTGCCCTTGCCGGAGATGCCGAGGTTCACAGGGAACGCATCGAACGACTGCATCATGCGCCCGATGTGCCAGGGGCCGGGCGTGCAGGTGGTGGCGAAGGTGCCGTGCGACGGGCCGGTGCCGCCGCCGAGCAGCGAGGTGACGCCACTCATCAGCGCGTGCTCGATCTGCTGCGGGCAGATGAAATGGATGTGGCTGTCGAAACCGCCGGCGGTGAGGATCTTGCCCTCGCCCGCGATCACGTCGGTGCCCGGGCCGATCACGATGGTGACGCCGGGCTGGATGTCCGGATTGCCGGCCTTGCCGATCGCTGAGATCATGCCCTCTTTGATCGCGACGTCGGCCTTCACGACACCCCAGTGATCGACGATGAGCGCATTGGTGATGACCGTGTCGGCGGCGCCCTGCTTGTTGGTCGCCTGCGACTGGCCCATGCCATCACGGATCACCTTGCCGCCGCCGAACTTCACCTCCTCACCATAGGTGGTGAAGTCCTTCTCGACCTCGATGATCAGGTCGGTGTCGGCGAGGCGCACCTTGTCACCGGTGGTCGGGCCGAACATGTCGGCGTAGACGGAACGCTTGATCTTGACGGACATGTCGTGCTCCAGCCTCTAGCTCTCAAATATATCCGGTGCGGCTCATTTGGGACGCGCGCAGATCGATTGAAACTTGGCGACGTTCTCAAGACCCGCCTTGAACTCCTCGCGAACGACGGTCTTGCCGACTTTGAACGTCAATCGTCCGGACCGCTTAAACGCATCGAAGGCGGGCGCATCCGCCTCCAACTCAAAGCTATACTCCCAGACCGATCCCGCCTCGCTGTAGGACACGCTCAGGAGGGCTTGCCCGAACCGGCTCGCCGGGACCATCTCGACCTGCGGATAGCCGTTGGACCGCAGAAGATCAGCGACCGCATTGCGAAGCTCCTGGCCGGCATCTCCCGTGACGGCGATGGTCCCGGATTTGGCCTTGCAGCGAAAGGAGGGCGAACCGACATCGTCGGTGGCCTCATCGCTATGACTCGGAGATAGCAGCGCTCCCCCGTCCTGTTCGAAAATGCGCCAGCGCTGATCGTCGGCCGCCCAAGCAGCAGAGGCAAATGCTGCAAGAGCCGATGCCGCACGCAGGCCGCAGACAGCAGCAGGGCGCATGCGAGCCAATACGCTCACAACGTCGCCCTCGCATTCGCAACCGTCTCATCGAACAGCACATCGAGCCGCGCGTTGACACCGCGGCAGCCGGCGACGACCTGCTCGGCCCAGCCGAGATACTCCATCAGCTCGAGCTGCTGCTCCAGGTCCGGCTCGAAGAAGATGCGGGCGCGGATGTTGCTGATCTTGTCGGCGATCTTGATCTGCTTGGCACCAGCGGACTTGCCGGGCGCGGCGATGACCTGGACCTGGCGCCGCTCGCTCTTCGGCAGGGTCATGTCATCTGTGACTTCCACGACGAGGTCGGCAACACGACGCCCAAAGCGCTCCGCCAGCTCGTCAGCGGCCGTATCGGTGTCCTCGATGGTGTCGTGCAGCCAGCCTGCCGCGACGAGCTCGGCGTCCTCGCCGTCGCAGGTTGCCGACAGGATGTTTGCGACCTCGGCGAGATGATTGATGTAAGGCTCCTCGTCGCGGCCCTTGCGCTGCTGGCCGGCGTGACGGCGCGCCGCCAGCTCGGCGGCTTCGGAGACGAGGCGTAATCCGGTCAGCATCGGCTTACAACTTGCCCATGACGTCGCCGCGAAAGCCGTAGACCATGCGCTTGCCGGCGAGCGCCACCAGTTGCACGTCGCGGGTCTGGCCCGGCTCGAAGCGCACGGCCGTGCCGGCCGCGATGTCGAGCCGCATGCCGCGCGCGCGTCTGCGATCGAACTTCAGCGCCGGATTGGTCTCGAAGAAATGGTAGTGCGAGCCGACCTGGATCGGCCGGTCGCCGGTATTTGCGACCGACAGGGTCACGGTTTTGCGGCCGGCATTGAGCTCGATCTCGCCGTCCTGGATGAAGAGTTCGCCGGGGATCATTTCGCTTTTTCTCCGTCATTCCGGGGCGGTCCGCAGGACCGAGCCCGGAATCTCAAACGATTGTTTTCAAGCCATCTCTGGATTCCGGGCCCAGCGCTGCGCGCTGTCCCGGAATGACGTGCAATGATTAGCGGATCGGCTCGTGCACCGTGACCAGCTTGGTGCCGTCCGGAAACGTCGCCTCGACCTGGATGTCGTGGATCATCTCGGGGATACCGGGCATCACCTGGTCACGGGTCAGGACCTGGGCGCCGGCCTGCATCAGTTCGGCCACGGTGCGGCCGTCACGCGCGCCCTCCAGGATGAAGTCGGAGATGATCGCGACCGCTTCGGGGTGGTTCAGCTTGACGCCGCGATCGAGCCTGCGGCGGGCCACAATGGCGGCCATCGAGATCAGGAGCTTGTCCTTTTCGCGGGGAGACAGGTTCATGCGGACTCTCTGGTGATGGTCTTCTGGTAGTCATCAGTTGGTAAACGTCTAGTTGAGCCACAGCCGCGGCAGCGGCCCGGTCGAAGCACAGCCGAGCACCGCCATCATGTCGGCGCGCAGGCTTGCGGCATCTTGGGCACAGAAGCGGGCCATTGCAAATCCATTCCAGGCCGACAGCGCGACCTCTCCCCGGAAGGCCGGCAGGCTGTCCCTGATGCGGTCGACCAGCGCGGCGTCGCCCGGCACGATCAGCGCGGTCCCGATGGCCGCGCCGCCCTTGGCGATGGCCGGCCGCGCCAGCTTGTCGCCGATGTCGCCGTCGAGGCGGACCGTCTCGGCGAACACCAGCTTGCCGCCGCGCCGCAGCCGCCAGCGATCGACGAATTCGCCCTCGCGCATGCACTCACCCATCGCGGTGCGGCCGAACACGACGATCTCGCACAACAACAGCGAGGCGGTATCGGCAAGGTCGATGTCGATCCGGCGATGGATGCGGGCGCGGTCGAACAGGATGGTCTCCTGCGGCAGCCAGGAGATGTGGGCACCCGCATGGGCGGTCAGCGCGATATCGAGCTCTGCGGGCTTGCCAGCGGCGCGATAGACCTTTTCGGCCGCGGCGCTCGAAAGCGTCATGCGGCTACCTTCGCCGGCTGTGACCTCGATCGCAAAGTGGTCACCGCCGGCGATGCCGCCGGCCGTGTTGACGAACATCGCCGACAGACCGTCGTCCTCGGGCGAGGGAAAGCGCACCCGCAGCGAGCCGGATTCATGCAGATGATGGCGCCGCGTCATGCCATCCTGCAGCCGCACGTCGAAGCGCACCGCGCCTCGGGCGCGGTTGGCCTCGAAGATGTCGGCAGCGGCGCTGGCGGGATCGGCCCGCATCGATCCCCTCCCCTGGGACCAGACGCGGGCGAGACCGCGTCGAGAAGCTACGTGATGATCACAGCGCCATCTGGCGGCTGATCTCGGCCTGATCGAGATTGGCGCGGGTGCAGGTGAACTTCACCGCGCCGCGATCCATAACGGCGAAGTTGTCGCCGAGTTCGCAGGCAAAGTCGAGATACTGCTCGACCAGGACGATCGCGATGTTGCCAAGATTGCGCAGATACGAGATCGCCCGGCCGATGTCCTTGATGATCGAGGGCTGGATGCCCTCGGTCGGCTCGTCGAGAAGCAGGAGCTTTGGCCGCATCACCATGGCACGGCCGATCGCAAGCTGCTGCTGCTGGCCGCCGGAAAGATCGCCGCCGCGGCGGCCGAGCATCGATTCCAGCACCGGAAACAGCGAGAACACGTCGTCCGGGATGCTGCGATCGCTGCGCTTCAGCGGTCCGAAGCCGGTCTTGAGGTTCTCCTCCACCGTGAGCAGCGGGAAGATCTCGCGACCCTGCGGCACGAAGCCGATGCCCTTGCGCGCCCGTTCATAGGGCTTGAGATGGGTGATGTCGGCGCCATCGAAGGTGATGCTGCCGGAGGCCAGCGGATATTGTCCGACCAGCGCCCGCAGCAGCGAGGTCTTGCCGACGCCGTTGCGGCCGAGCACGCAGGTGACCTTGCCGGGCTCCGCCGCGATCGAGACGCCGCGCAGCGCCTGGGCGGCGCCGTAATAGAGGTTGATGTCCTTGACGTCCAACATCGCCTAGCGCCCCAGATACACTTCGATTACCCGATCGTTCGACGACACCTGATCGATGGTACCTTCGGCCAGCACCGTGCCTTCGTGGAGGCAGGTGACCTTGACGCCGAGCTCGCGCACGAAGGTCATGTCGTGCTCGACGACCATGACGGTATGATCCTTGTTGATTTCCTTGAGCAGCTCAGCCGTCTGATGCGTCTCGACGTCGGTCATGCCGGCGACCGGTTCGTCGACCAGCAGCAGCTTCGGGTCCTGTGCCAGGAGCATGCCGATCTCCAGCCACTGCTTCTGGCCGTGCGACAGGCTGCCGGCGAGCTTGCGTCTGGCATCCTTGAGCCGCACGGTCTCGAGCACCCGGTCGATCTGCTCGGACTCGCTCCTCGAGCCGCGCCAGAACAGCGTGCCCTTGACGCTGTGATCGACATTGAGCGCGAGCAGCAGGTTGTCCTCGACCGACTGGCTCTCGAACACCGTCGGCTTCTGAAACTTGCGGCCGATCCCGAGCTCGGCGATGCGGGTCTCGTCGAGGCGGGTGAGATCCGTCTTGCCGTCGAACAGCACCGTGCCCTCGTCGGGCTTGGTCTTGCCGGTGATGATGTCCATCATCGTGGTCTTGCCGGCCCCGTTCGGGCCGATGATGGCGCGCATCTCGCCGGACTCGAGCGTCAGCGAGAGATTGTTGATGGCGTGGAAGCCGTCGAACGAGACGTGCACGCCGTCGAGATAGAGCAGCGACGACGTCGCGCGGGTGTCCATCACGTTCATGCGCTCACTCCGCCATCTTGGGTTCGGTGACGCCGTCCTCGCGGGCGGCGCTCTCGGCGTTCAGCCTCCTGCTGCCGAGCTGATCCCACCAGGAATTGAAGGTGCCTATGATGCCTTTTGGCAGCAGCAGAGTGACGAGCACGAACAATGCGCCGAGCATGAACAGCCAGTACGGCGCCAGCACGCCCGAGGTGAAGAACGTCTTCGCGTAGTTCACGACGACGGCGCCGAGCGCAGCACCTACCAGCGTGCCTCGGCCGCCGACCGCGACCCAGATCACGGCCTCGATCGAATTGCCGGGCGCGAACTCGGATGGATTGATGATGCCGACCTGAGGAACGTAGAGCGCGCCTGCGACGCCGGCCATGCACGCCGACAGCGTGAACACGAACAGCTTGTAGGACTCGACACGATAACCGAGGAAACGCGTCCGCGACTCGGCATCGCGGATCGCGATCAGCACCTTGCCGAGCTTCGACGACACGACGGCCCGGCAGATCAGGAACGCCAGAATGAGCGCGAGACAGCTCAGCGCGAACAGCGCGGCGCGGGTGCCTTCCGCCTGGACGTTGAAGCCGAGGATGTCCTTGAAGTCGGTCAGGCCGTTGTTGCCGCCGAAGCCGAAATCATTGCGGAAGAAGGCGAGCAGCAGCGCGTAGGTCATCGCCTGGGTGATGATCGACAGATACACGCCGGTGACGCGCGAGCGGAAGGCGAGCCAGCCGAAGCAGAAGGCGAGCAGGCCGGGCACCACGAGCACCATCAAAGCCGCGAACCAGAACATGTCGAAGCCGTGCCAGTACCAGGGCAGCTTGGAATAATTCAGGAACACCATGAAGTCCGGCAGGATCGGATTGCCATAGACGCCCCGGGTGCCGATCTGGCGCATCAGATACATGCCCATCGCATAGCCGCCGAGCGCGAAGAACGCGCCGTGACCGAGCGAGAGGATGCCGCAATAGCCCCAGATCAGGTCGATCGAGAGCGCCAGGATCGCGTAGCAGACATATTTGCCCCACAGCGCGACCAGATAGGTCGGCACCTGCAGCGCCGAACCGGCCGGCAGCAGCAGGTTGGACAGCGGGATCAGCACGCCGCAGGCGGCGACGACGAGCACGAAGACGGTCGCAGCGCGGTCCAGCGACCGGGTGAGGACGTGCGGCATCATGCTTCCACCGCCCGGCCCTTGAGCGCGAACAGCCCGCGCGGGCGCTTTTGAATGAACAGGATGATCAGCACCAGAATCGCGATCTTGCCGAGCACGGCGCCGGCGACCGGCTCCAGGAACTTGTTGGCAATGCCGAGCGTGAAGGCGCCGACCAAGGTGCCCCAGAGATTGCCGACGCCGCCGAACACCACGACCATGAAGGAGTCGATGATGTAGCTCTGGCCGAGATTCGGGCTGACATTGTCGATCTGCGACAGCGCCACCCCGGCGATGCCGGCGATGCCGGAGCCGAGCCCGAAGGTGAGCGCATCGACCCGCGAGGTCGCGATGCCCATCGACGCCGCCATGCGCCGGTTCTGCGTCACTGCACGCATCTCCAGGCCGAGCGCGGTGTAGCGCAACATCGCCAGCAGGATGGCGAACACCGCCATGGTGAAGCAGAGGATCCAGAGCCTGTTATAGGTGATGGTGATCTGTCCGAGTTCGAACGCACCGCTCATCCAGGAGGGATTGCCGACCTCGCGGTTGGTCGGACCGAATGCCGTGCGCACCGCCTGCTGCAGGATCAGCGACAGGCCCCAGGTCGCCAGCAGGGTTTCGAGCGGGCGGCCGTAGAGGAAGCGGATGATGGTGCGCTCGATCAGCACGCCGATCGCGCCGGCCACCAGGAAGGCGAGCGGGACGGCAATCAGCAGCGAATAGTCGAACAGCGCCGGGTAGCGCGTGCGGATGACCTCCTGGACGACGAAGGTGGTGTAGGCGCCGAGCATCACCATCTCGCCATGGGCCATGTTGATGACACCCATGACGCCGAAGGTGATGGCAAGGCCGATGGCGGCCAGCAGCAGCACCGAGCCGAGCGACAGGCCGTACCAGGCGTTCTGCACGCCGGACCAGATTGCGAGCGAGCTCTGGATCGACGAGATGGCGCTCGCCGCAGCCTTGGCGACGGTTGCCGGCTGGTCCGCGCCGCCGATCTCCGTCAGCAGCGCCAGAGCTTCCTGGTCGCCGCGCGCCCTCACGGTGGCGACGGCTTCGAGCTTGTCGACCTCGCTGGCGTCAGACTTGAACAGGAGGATGGCGGCACGCGCCTCGGTCAGCGCCTGCTTCACGGCGCGATTGGTTTCCTTGGCGAGCGCCGACTCCACCGTCGGCAACGTCGCCTCGTCATGCGACTTGAACACCGATCTTGCGGCGGTCAGGCGCGTGTTGGTATCCGGCGACAGCAGCGTCAAACCGCCGAGCGCGGCATCGACGCTGCGGCGCAGCCGGTTGTTGAGGCTGACGGCGGCGGCATTGTCGGGCAGTTTGTCGACGGCGGCGCCGGTGGCAGCATCGATGATCCTGCCGTCGGCCTGCTTGATGAAGACCTTCTTGGTGTCGGCATCGAACATCAGCCGTTCGTCCTGGAGCGCGCTGATGATCGGGAAAGCCAGCGGGTTGCCCGACACGGCGATCTCGCCGACGGCCTCGTCCGTGTCCGAGAAATCATCGTTCGCGAACTTCGCGACGGACTCTTCGAAACTGGCTGCGAAGGCGGGAACGGAAACGGCGATCAGGGCGAGCAAAACAAGCAGACGGCGAATGATCGCCAAAAAAGGAGCAGGCACTGGACAACCCCGGCAGGAGTTCAGGAGGTCGGGAGAAGGCGGCAACATCGCCGCCTTCTCCTGTCGTCATGGTCGCGTCAGGTCGAGATCAGGAGCCCGAGCCCAGGCACTTGTTGGTCTTGACGTTGAAATTGCCGCACTTCTTGCCGACCCAGTCGCCGATCAGGTCCTTCGAGCCCTCGAGCTCCTTCGACCAGGCGTCGCCGGGGACGAGGTCCTTGGTCTTGTAGACGACACTGAACTGGCCATCGCCCTTGATCTCGCCGATGAACACCGGCTTGGTGATGTGGTGGTTCGGCAGCATCTTCGACACGCCGCCGGTCAGATTCGGCGCCTCGGTGCCCGGGAGAGCGTCGATGACCTTGTCCGGATCGGTCGACTTCACCTTCTCCACCGCCTTCACCCACATGTTGAAGCCGATCACATGCGCTTCCATCGGGTCGTTGGTCACGCGCTTCGGGTTCTTGGTGTAGGCCTGCCAGTCCTTGATGAACTTCTCGTTCGCCGGGGTCTTGATCGACTCGAAGTAGTTCCAGGCGGCGAGATGGCCGACCAGCGGCTTGGTGTCGATGCCGGCGAGCTCTTCCTCACCCACCGAGAATGCGACGACCGGAATGTCCTTGGCCTTGATGCCCTGGTTGCCGAGCTCCTTGTAGAACGGAACGTTGGCGTCGCCGTTGATGGTCGAGACCACGGCGGTCTTCTTGCCGGCCGAGCCGAACTTCTTGATGTCGGCGACGATGGTCTGCCAGTCGGAATGACCGAACGGCGTGTAGTTGATCATGATGTCGTCCTGAGCCACGCCCTTGGACTTCAGGTAGGCTTCGAGGATCTTGTTGGTGGTGCGCGGATAGACGTAGTCGGTGCCGGCCAGCACCCAGCGCTTCACCTTCTCTTCCTTCATCAGGTAGTCGACCGCCGGGATCGCCTGCTGGTTCGGCGCCGCACCGGTGTAGAACACGTTGCGCTCGCTCTCCTCGCCTTCGTACTGGACCGGGTAGAACAGGATGCTGTTCAGCTCCTTGAACACTGGCAGCACCGACTTGCGCGACACCGAGGTCCAGCAGCCGAACACGACCGCGACCTTGTCCTTGGTGATCAGCTCACGCGCCTTCTCGGCGAACAGCGGCCAGTTCGAAGCGGGGTCGACCACGACGGCCTCGAGCTTCTTGCCGAGCACGCCGCCCTTCTTGTTCTGTTCGTCGATCAAGAACAGGATCGTGTCCTTCAGCGTGGTCTCGCTGATGGCCATGGTGCCGGACAGAGAATGCAGAACGCCAATCTTGATGGTGTCGTCAGCGGCCTTGGCCGGGCCAAAGCCGGCTGCGCCGAGCGCCAGGCCGGCAGCAGCAGCCAGCCAGCGACGGCGGCTGAACGGCGCCGTTAATTCCCGAGTGAGTCGAGTAAGCATGAGGTAATATCTCCCTGACGCAGACCTGCTTCGCAGCCAAGGCGGCCGGCGGTCTGCGCAGGCAGGAATCGCAAGAAGTGTGCCATGCCGTGCACATCTGGTAAGGCATTGACATAAAAGTGGAACTAGGCGTTCTCGCAGAGAGGTACCGCGACCTTCTGCTGCCGGATTGAGCAAGCCCGATGATTAATCAGATGGCATACAGCGCAGGATTTGTGCACTTGTTTTGAATGGCTAAATTTAAAGCAGCCGAGTACCACCCGGAAAGCCAATCCGTTGCGCACCGGCCTTGAAAGTGCCGTCCATCTGTTCCATATAGCTGGTAGATCAGGGCGAATCGGCCGGATCTTTGCAAGCCGCGTGTTCTTTAGCTCGACCAGAGCTTCTGGCTTCGCATTCTCACCCATCCAATCTAGGCGCTCCAAACACGCGGGTGTCTCTCAACCACCCACCCGCGTCCGGCTGCCTGCCGACACGGGCCTTATCCTCTTATGGAAAGCCCCATCTTTTGACATCCTTCCAGGATTTTAACCTCGCCGACGCGCTGACGCGCGCGCTGAAGGAAGAGAACTACACCACCCCTACCCCGATCCAGGCCCAGACCATCCCGCTCGCGCTCGAAGGCCGCGACGTGATCGGCATCGCCCAGACGGGAACCGGCAAAACGGCCTCGTTTGCGCTGCCGATCCTGCACCGCTTGCTGCAGAACCGGATCAAGCCGCAGCCGAAGACGGCACGCGTGCTGGTGCTGAGCCCGACCCGCGAATTGTCGGGTCAGATCCTCGACAGCTTCAACACCTATGGCCGGCACATCCGGCTGAGCTCGGCGCTCGCGATCGGCGGCGTGCCGATGGGGCGCCAGGTCCGCGCTATCATGCCCGGCCTCGAAGTGCTGGTTGCCACCCCTGGCCGGTTGCTCGATCTGGTTCAGAGCAACGCTTTGAAGCTGACCCATGTCGAGTTCCTGGTGCTCGACGAAGCCGACCGCATGCTCGACATGGGCTTCATCAACGACATCCGGAAGATCGTGGCCAAGCTGCCGATCAAGCGGCAGACGCTGTTCTTCTCGGCCACCATGCCTAAGGACATCGCCGAGCTCGCGGACGCCATGCTGCGCGACCCCGCGCGGGTCGCGGTGACCCCCGTCTCCTCGACGGTCGAGCGCATTGCCCAGCGCGTCATCCACGTTGACCACTCGGCCAAGCCGAACCTTCTGGCTCAGTTGCTCAAGCAGGAGCCGGTCAACCGCGCGCTGGTGTTCACCCGCACCAAGCACGGCGCCGACAAGGTCGTGAAGAGCCTCGAAAGAGCCGGCATCCCCGCCCAGGCGATTCACGGCAACAAGTCGCAGAACCATCGCGAGCGCACCCTGGCGGCGTTCCGCACCGGCGAGATCCGAACCCTCGTCGCAACCGACATCGCGGCCCGCGGCATCGACGTCGACGGCGTCAGCCATGTCGTCAATTTCGACCTGCCGAACGTGCCCGAGACCTACGTCCACCGGATCGGCCGCACGGCGCGCGCCGGCGCCGAGGGCGTTGCGATTTCGCTCGTGGCCGGATCGGACGAGCTGTCCTACCTTCGCGACATCGAACGGCTGATCAAGATCTCGCTGCCGCGCGACGATCGCCGCACGCCCGGCCTCCGCGAGGCCGCTGCACCGGCCAAGCCGCCTCAGCGCGGTGGCCGTCCTGGCATGCAGAATGCGCGGACCAACGAGGGTGGCACCGCCGCAAAAGGCCCTCGCCGTCACCGTCGTTCCAATGCTAAGATGGCGTCTCTGCCAGGCAATCGTCAGGAGCCCCAGCGGCCGTCGCAAGGCGGCGGTAAGGCCGGGTCGATTCAAGGCGTTGCTTTCCTGCATCGCGAGGGCAGACCCAAAAACCACGCTCAAAACCGCAACCAACGGCCAAACTAGACGTCTATCGATCTGGAGAAAGACATGGCTAAGGAAGAGCTGATCCAGTTCGAAGGGCTGGTCACCGAAATCCTTCCCGACGCACGCTATCGGGTACAACTCGACGCGGGGCACGAGATCGTCGCCTACACCGCGGGCAAGATGAAAAAGAATCGCATCAAGACGCTCGCGGGAGACCGCGTGACGGTCGAGATGTCGCCCTACGACCTCGAAAAGGGCCGGCTGATCTTCCGCCACAAGGACGAGCGTGCCAGCTCGCCCGGCGGTCCTCCGCGTGGCGCAGCGCAGCGCGGCGGCCAGTTCCGTCGGCGCTAGGGGCATTGGGCGGAGCAATGTTCCGCCCGGCCCGGCGGATTGATCAAGCCTTGCGCAATCAGCGACAATTCAGCGCGTCGGCGTCGAGCCGGCGCGTCAAAAAATCATGCACTCTCGCGCAGCTCAGGATTGTTTTGCGCGGGCATTTCCAATAATATATCCCGCAATCGATTTTCGGCCGGACGAGATTAGCTATTACCGGTACAGCCGGTTCAGACGCTGACGACCCTTCCAAAAATTCGATCTAACCAGCCCAGGAGACTGGGCTACGCATTTGGTATCTGAGAAGGGAACTACCCCGTGAGCATGGGAACCGTGAAGTGGTTTAACGCAACCAAGGGCTATGGCTTCATTCAGCCGGACGACGGCGGCAACGACGTGTTCGTGCACATCAGCGCCGTCGAGCGCGCTGGTCTCGGCACGCTGCGGGAAGGCCAGAAGATCTCCTACGAGATCGTGGCGGACCGCCGTTCGGGCAAGTCGTCGGCCGACAATCTCCGCGCCGCCAATTGAGCGACGCCGGGCGATCGCGCATGCGATTGCCCATCTGGACAACGAAAGGCCGCCTTGCGCGGCCTTTTTTATTGCCTTGATTGTTTGCCGCCGAGTTCTGCTCGTCCAAATGACCGTAGTGTCGGTCGCTCCGGTTCGCAGGCGCGTATGCGACTGCGGCCCCGGGGCCGGGCGGGCTCCGTTGCGGCAGCCCTCACCTCAGCAGGAAGTCGCCGGGCTATACATCACACAGGTCGACTGCCGCGGGCGGGTATAGGCGACGTCGCTGAGATTGACGCCCGTCTTGCCCATGACGTAGCCGATCGTCGGAACGTACTGGTAGTTCACCTCGCTGAAGATCAGATAGGTGCCGGACACCAGCAATTCAGCCGGCACGCCGACCGTCATGCCGACGGTTCGCGGCGTCGATCCCTTGCTCCACTTCACCGTCGCCTGCTTGGTGGTGGGATCGACATAGAGCTCGGTGATCGTCGCATTCACCGGCGTCGTGGAATACGGGTACATGATGCCGGTCGAGGCGGCGAAGAAGTTCGACATGTCGCTGTCGCCAACCGAGGTCGATTGCGAGGTCAGATCCGACAGGGTGCGCGCCATCAGGGTGACCTTGCGGTCGACGGCGATGGCCGAGCAGAATTCGACCGTGCCGAAGAACATCACCAGCATCAGCGGCACGATGAATGCGAACTCGGTGGCCGCGACACCGCGACAATCGGCAGCGAAGGCGTCGATGCGACGCCACAGGCGCAGGCTCGAAGACATACCCGGCATTCTTCCCAACGGCATGATGAATTCCTGGTGTCCCTCAGAAGAAGCTCGCGAGGTCAGCGTTATGAATACGGCTCGTTCTTGAATGCGGCCGTACCCACCAGCAGGCGCTTACTGCCGCTCAGATTGGCGATGTTGTAGCCGAGCCCCGTCACGAAGATCGGCCATTGATAGAACAGCCTGACGACGACGATGTCTCCGGCCGCGCCCGGGCTGTAGGTCATGTTGTTGACGAAGTTGCCGCTGTTGTCGATCTGGTTGCTGATGGAGACGCTCCCGAACGAGGAGTAGCTCTTCACGTCGATATAGATCTTGTTGCAGTCGAACAGCGCGGGAACCTGGGTGCAGACGTAACTCGCGAACTGCGACTGCGTATAGGCGCCCTGTTGCGCCTGTCCGGTCAGGATCATGCGCGCCGAGTCCTGCGTGATCGTCTCGAGCACCTGGCCGGCAAAGAACATCAGCGCCGTTTCGATGATCGCGAACAGCAGCGCAAAGAAGACCGGCGCGACCAGCGCGAATTCGAGCGCGGCCGATGCCCGCCGGTTACGCCGGAAGCGGCGCAACAGCCGGCGCATCGAAGCGGTCAAGGAGACGGGGGCTTGCATGGGGTCATCCGGACTGGAAGGCATCAACCTGGGTGAAACGAATAGCGGAAACTCCTTGGGAAAGAGTTTCCTACAATACGGACAGTATGGCCCGCCGCATCAACGTCCCGCTAACCATGCTTGGGGGTTCGCTCGCAGCCAGCCCTTCGAGGCAGCGCGCCACCTGCCCGACCCGATCATCGAAACCAAACGAATCGGGCGATCCAGCCGCAGCACCGGCGGCAAGGCTCACCGCATCGTCGGTGCGGAGGCGCGTGGAGATCCGGTCAGGCGCTGCCATCGACCCGGCCAAGCATGGCCAGGCCAGCGCTCAGTTGGTCTTCGAGGCCGCTGCCGCGTTGCCGCTCGCCGTGCTGGACATCGTTCCAGCCTGGTCGAGCACCGATTTGAAGTAGTTGTCGCCGTCGCCCAAGGTCACCCGGCGCTGGCAGATCGGCATGCAGCTATAGGTCTCACGATCGACGCCCCGATACACCGTCACGAGCTGGTCGGTGGGTCCGGCGACCTGGATCTGGCGATCGATCAGCACCTGTCCGCCGCGATCCATCGCAATGAAGTTGGTGGCACCGTAGCTCTTGCCGGTGACGACGATGATGCCGCCGCTCTGCAAGGTCACATCGGCGATCATCGGATTGCCGACGACGAGCGTCGCGACCCGGTCGGGCAACTTGACCAGCTTGGCCTGGTCGACATTCACGGCGATGGCGGGATCAGGCTCCGCCGAGACGGCAGCCGGCCACAGCAGCACCGCGGCGACGGCCGCCCGCAATGCGAAGGAAACACTAGGACGACACGACACAAAGAACGACATACTCAACCCCGGGACATTGACGAGCCGTCTCAAGCGATACGCAGCGGTGACGGCGCCCGACGCGGCAAATCTGCGCTCAATTGGTGAATGATCTGCAAACGTCGCGACGAAGCCTCGGGCGGTTGCAGAACACGTCATCTTCGGAACGGAAAGGCGAGCTGACCGCCGAACTCACCGGGCATCGTCGCCTCGTCCTTGCCGTAGGCCATGGGCAACTGCCCCTCCGGCATCCGAAACGTGCCGAACAGGATGTCCCAGATCGGGAACGTGCCGGCGAAATTGGTGTTGCCGCCCTGCTCCATCGACGTGTGGTGCCAGCGATGGAAGACGGGTGTGGCGAGGACATATTTCAGCGGGCCCAGCGTCCAGTTGAGATTGGCGTGGACGAAGGCCGAATGGAACGTCGTGAACGGTCCGACCCAGATCATGACGTTGGGCGAGATGCCGGCCATCAAGAGGATGACGTCGACCGCGATCGTGCCGAGGATCAGGTTGATCGGATGGAAGCGGGCCGCCGAAATCCACTCGAGATCCTCCGACGAATGGTGAACCGCGTGGTATTTCCAGAACTCGCCGCCATGGAACAGACGATGCGTCCAGTACAGCATGAAGTCGGAGAGCACGAGGAAGAGCCCCCCCTGCAGCCATTCGGGAAGCTGCGCCAGCGGGCCGTGCCCGTTTTCATAGAAGGCGATCAACTCGTCGGCGTCGCGGATCTTGAAGACAACGCTGGCGCCGAGCACGAGAAAGCCGATGCGGAGCACCCGCGCGAACACCGGCACGAAGAACCAGTAGACCACGTCGGTGACGAGCTCGCGCTTCTGCCACCACGGCTTGCCGGGATTGCAGGCCCAGAAGTGACTGAGCACCGAGAACACCACTGCCAGCATCAAGGTGATCGGCAACACCTTCTCGATGGTCTGGCCGAGCATCAGCGCGACTTCCCATGGCAGACCGGACATCACATTCCTCATCTCATGAACTGTTCCGAGGGGTACTCCCAGGCGCTTAAGGAGCCGTGAACCTGCGCGCCCGCAGAACCGCTCTGCCGATCGGCCCAGCGCGATCGACATCGAGCCACATGCTCCACCAGCCAGGTCGACACGGCCCCATGCATATCGTGTGGATAGTGTGGAATGCGGAGCAGGCCTGGCGATGGATGGGGCCGGGCATGACGGCCAAAACCCTGCGCTCGTCTTTTCAGCGAGACCGACTGCGGCGTGGCCATGCGTTATTTCGAATGGTCGTGCTGCACTTCATCCAATGTTTACTCTGCACAATAACAGCCATTTGTCGCCGTGTTTCGGCGACCGAATTAACTACGCCGAAATTCCTGCCCCCTACGGTGGCCGCATGGTCACGGTGCTGAGAACGCCGCAACGACCAGAGTTTGTTCGACCAGCCACGTGTACATGGAGTTACCTATGAAGAATCTTCTTGCTCGCTTCGTGAAGGATGAATCCGGCGCGACCGCGATCGAATACGGTCTGATCGCCGCCGGCATCTCGCTCGCGATCATTGCCGCGGTGAACGGTCTCGGCTCCAGCCTGAGCTCCAAGTTCGGCGCGATCAACACCTCGCTGAAGTAAGCGGTCGTCACGGCCGAGCAAAAAAGGCCCCGGACATCCGGGGCCTTTATCATTTCCACATTCAGCTTCGCGGCGTTCAGTGATGCGTAACCACGTTTTGTCCGCAGCCGCGTCCCGGCCTCCGTCCAGCGGGGCCGACGTCGCCTTGCGTTGGATCTGCGGCGGCCTCGGCCTGTCCATCCTCGCTCTGGCGGCCCGCATCGTCAGCGTCTGGTGAGAATGACAACCAGCCAGCCATTCCGGCTGTTTCCCGATCGTTTATTTCTTGCAGCTAGGCTCTGGCGCAGCGGCGCACCCATGCCCCGCGTCGATGCCATTGAGAGCCCATGACCCTCGATCTCGCGCGCCTTCTGCTGTTTCCGGCCCTGATGGCCTTTGCCGCGGCGAGCGACCTGTTCACGATGACCATTTCGAACCGGGTCTCCCTGGCGCTCGTCGCCGGCTTCCTGGTTCTGGCGCCGCTGAGCGGGATGAGCATGGCTGACATGCTGATGCATCTGGGCGCGGGCGCGACCCTGCTGGTGATTGCTTTCAGCTGCTTTGCATTCGGCTGGATCGGCGGCGGTGACGCCAAGGTCGCATCCGCCGCCGCCCTGTGGTTCGGCTTCGCCCACCTGATGAACTACCTGTTGTACGCCTCGATCTTCGGCGGCGTGCTCACCCTCGCCCTCATGCAGTTCCGGCAATGGCCGTTGCCCTACATGCTGGCGGGGCAACCCTGGCTTGCACGCCTGCACGCCAAGGAGAGCGGCGTGCCCTATGGCATCGCGCTCGCCCTGGGCGCTCTGATGGTCTATCCGGAGACCGATTGGGTGAAGGCGATCGACGCCGCGCGCCTTGCATTGCTCTGAACACACCGTGTCAACGCGGTGTTAAGGCGATTTAGATACGCCTCATTAACCATGCTTTGACGAATAACTGCTCAACTCCCATCACGGCGGCGGAAACGTCGCGGCGTCATGTGGAAAGTGAAGCGTATGAATACCGCACGCATTGTGGTTCTGACCATCGCTGTAGGCGCTGGCGGCGTGGCCGCATATCTCGCGAGCGGGTCCGACGACCGGCCGGCTCAAGTCGCCGCGCCCGCGCCGCAGATGCCGACCGTCGACGTTCTCGTCGCCAAGGGCGACATCGCCCTCGGCCAATCCCTCAAGCCCGAAGATCTGCAGTGGCAGAGCTGGCCGGCGGCCACGGCTAGTGCCAGCTTCATCCGCCGCAACGAGCGGCCTGAAGGACAGACGCAGATAACCGGCACGATCGCGCGGGCGCCGTTCATTGCCGGCGAGCCCATCCGCGAACAAAAGCTCGTCAAGGCCGACGGCTCGGGCTTCATGGCCGCGATCCTGCCGGCCGGCATGCGCGCCGTTTCCACCGAGATTTCTCCGGAGACCGGCGCCGGCGGCTTCATCCTGCCGAACGACCGCGTCGACGTGATCCTGTCCAAGCGCGAACGCAATCCGGATCAGCCCAACGCGGGCGACGTCGTCAGCTCCGATATCATCCTGTCGAACATCCGTGTGCTGGCGATCGATCAGGCCCCCAAGGAAAAGGACGGCCAGACCACGGTGGTCGGCAAGACCGTCACGCTGGAGCTGAAGCCGGAACAGGCCGAGACGCTCGCGCGTGCCCGTCAAACCGGAACGCTGTCCCTGGCGCTCCGCAGCATCGCCGACGTCAACGTGGCCGAGCGCCGCACGGACGAGACCAGCCGCAAGCGCAGCGACAGCGTTGCCGTCGTCCGCTTCGGCATTCCCAGCACGATGACGACGCAGAAGTGAGCAAGAGGACCACCCAGATGACCTGCAGCGAAAATCAGCGTAAGATGCGGACCCTGCTGGTCCGCGCGCTGTCGTTTTCGGCCGCCGCTGCGCTGACCCTCAATCCGGCGATCGCGCCGGTGATCGCGGCAGACTATCGCCCGGCGACTGCAGCCGCCGCCGCGGACGGCCAGATCAATGCACGTTTCCTTGCGCTCGGCATCGGCAAGTCCGTCGTCATCGATCTGCCGCGCGACATCAAGGACGTTCTTGTCGCTGATCCGAAGATCGCGAATGCCGTCGTGCGCTCCTCTCAGCGCGCCTACATCATTGGTGCGGCGATCGGTCAGACGAATATCGTCTTCTTCGACGCGCAGGGCCAGCAGATCGCGGCCTACGACATCGCGGTCAAGCGCGACCTGAACGGCGCCCGGGCGGCGCTGAAGCAGTTGCTGCCGAATGCCGATATCCAGATCGAGGGCCTCGCCGACAGCATCGTGCTGACCGGCTCGGCGTCGAGCCAGATCGAAGCCCAGCAGGCCGGCGAACTGGCCGCCCGGCTCGCCGGCGGCGCCGACAAGGTCGTCAACTCGATCACCGTGCGCGGCCGGGACCAGGTGATGCTGAAGGTGACGGTCGCCGAGGTGCAGCGCTCGGTCGTCAAGCAGCTTGGCATCGATCTCTCCGGCCAGCTCAACTACGGAACTGCTGTCGTCAAATTCGCGAACTCCAATCCGTTCACCGCCTACGGTAGCAATCTCGTCTCCAACAACGCCGTGACCGCAGCGTTGGGCGGGGCGACCCCGACGGTGCAGGCGACACTGCGCGCCATGGAGAACGCGGGCGTGATCCGTACGCTCGCCGAACCCAATCTGACCGCCATCTCGGGCGAGTCCGCGACCTTCATCGCCGGCGGCGAGTTTCCGGTTCCCGCCGGTTACTCCTGTGATCCGACGACCCATGTCTGTACGACGCAGATCAGCTTCAAGAAGTTCGGCATCTCGCTCAACTTCACGCCCGTCGTGCTCAGCGAGGGCCGGATCTCGATGCGGGTGATGACCGAGGTCTCGGAGCTCTCAAACGAGAACTCGATCACGCTGTCGCAAGCCGTCAGCTCGACGACGGTCAACTCGTTGACGGTTCCATCGATCAAGACCCGGCGCGCCGAGACCACGCTCGAAATTCCCTCCGGCGGCGCCATGGCGATGGCCGGCCTGATCCAGCAGCAGACCAAGCAGGCGATCAGCGGCATGCCGGGCCTGATGCAGCTGCCGGTCCTCGGCGCGCTGTTCCGCAGCCGCGACTACGTCAACAACCAGACCGAACTGATGGTTCTGGTGACGCCGTTCGTCGTCCGCGCCGTGGCACAGAAGGATCTCTCCCGCCCAGACGACGGCTTTGCGGCCGCGTCCGACCCCCAGGCCGATCTCCTGGGTAGCATCAACCGCATCTACGGCGTACCCGGCCGGGTCGAACCCGGACGCAACTATCGCGGCACCTATGGCTTCATCACGGACTGAGCCGGGACAAGGACCTGCAACGATGACCACCACATCCAGCCCCGCCCGATACCGACGCCTGCCCCTTGCCGCAGCGCTCGCCGGAGCCGCAGCCCTGCTCGGCGCCTGCAACTACACCAGAGACGCCGCCACCACGGCGAGCATCCCCGACGACTACCGGCTGCGCCACCCGATCGCGATCCAGGAGGCCCCGGACTCCCTGGTGGTCTTCGTCGGCCAGGGTCGTGGCGGCCTGACGGCCGAGCAGCGCGCCGACGTGATGGGACTGGCCCAGAGCTGGATTCGCCAAGGCACGGGCGCGATCAGCGCCGACGTGCCGAGCGGCACCCCCAACGCACGGGCGGCCGCCGACTCGATGCGGGAGATCCACTCCCTGCTGGCCGCCGCCGGCGTCCCGCCGCACGGCATCACCGTACGCAACTATCAGCCGAAGGACCCGCGCCAGATGGCCGCGATCCGGCTGAGCTACCCAAAAATGTCGGCCACGGTGGGGCCCTGCGGGATCTGGCCGGATGACCTCGGGCCGTCGATCAAGAACAAGAACTGGTTCGACAACAAGCCTGACTGGAACTACGGCTGCGCCTACCAGCGCAACATGGCGGCAATGGTCGCCAACCCGTCGGATCTCGTGCAGCCGCGATCCGAAACGCCGTCCTATACCACCCGGCGCACGGCATTGTTCGACAAATATCGCAAGGGACAATCAACCGCGATCACGTATCCAGAGGCCGACAAGGCCAAACTCAGCGACACAGGCAAATGATCAGCTACGCCCGACAGACCCAAGAGGAGCAGCCTGACGTCGTGCCGCCGCCGGCCGACGATCACATCGCGCCCGCGCCGCGCGTGTCCGTGCAGGCGTTCTGTGAGACGGTGGAAACCGCCGCGACGGTCCAGGCCGCCGGTGAGGACCGGCGCCTCGGCAAGGCCCATCTGAAGGTTCAGATGGGTGGCATGGCGGCGGCGATCGAGGCCTACCGGTCTGCCCCGACCCCGAACGTCATCATTCTGGAGACGGATGCACGCACCGACATCCTGGCCGGCCTGGATCAGCTCGCGACGGTTTGCGACCCGGGCACGCGCGTCGTCGTGATCGGCCGCGTCAACGACGTCACGCTGTATCGCGAGCTCGTTCGGCGCGGCGTCAGCGACTATGTGCTGTCGCCAGTGACGCCGATCGACGTCGTCCGCTCGATCTGCAACCTATTCTCCGCGCCGGAAGCCAAGGCCGTCGGGCGCATCGTTGCCGTCGTCGGCGCCAAGGGCGGCGTCGGAGCCTCGACCCTGGCCCATAACATTGCCTGGGCGATCGCGCGCGACCTGTCGATGGACTCCGTGGTGGCAGATCTCGATTTGGCGTTCGGCACCGCCGGCCTCGACTACAACCAGGATCCCGCGCAGGGCATCGCGGACGCCGTCTTCTCACCGGACCGGATCGACATCGCCTTCATGGACCGGCTGTTGTCGAAATGCACCGATCATCTGAGCCTGCTGGCCGCGCCTGCGACGCTCGACCGGGTCTACGATTTCGGCGCCGAGGCATTCGATGCGGTCTTCGACACGCTGCGGGCCTCGATGCCATGCATCGTGCTCGATGTTCCGCATCAATGGGCAGGCTGGACCAAGCGGGCGCTGATCTCCGCGGATGATATCCTGATCGTCGCGGCGCCGGATCTCGCCTCGCTGCGCAACACCAAGAACATGTTCGATCTCCTCAAGGCCGCCCGGCCGAACGATCGCATGCCGCTCTACTGCTTGAACCAGGTCGGCGTTCCCAAGCGGCCCGAGATCAATGCGAGCGAGTTCGCCAAGGCGATCGAAAGCCCGCCGATCGCAACGATCCCGTTCGAGCCGCAGATCTTCGGCGCGGCCGCCAACAACGGCCAGATGATTGCGGAGATGTCTCCCAGCCATCGGACGACGGAGATGTTTCTCCAGATCGCGCAGCGGCTCACCGGCCGCAGCGAGACAAAGAAGCCGAAAGGCTCCTTCCTGTCGCCTCTGCTGGACAAGCTGAGGGCGAAGTAAGCACGCGTGGAGTTCTAAGTCGTGTTTGGTAAGCGTAGCGGATTGGACAACGATACCAGGGCCCTCAGGCCGGCCGCGCCGGCGCCCGAGCCGGCGCCGGCTGCACCACGCGCGGCGTCTCCGGCCGTGCCGTCGCCACCTCTGGCTCCGACCCGGCAGGCTCCGCCGCCGCCACCACCGGTTGTCGAGGCCCGGCGTTCGGACAGTTACTATCAGGTCAAGGCGACGATCTTCGGGGCGCTGATCGAGGCGATCGATCTCGCTCAGCTGGCCAAGCTCGACGGCGAATCCGCGCGCGAGGAAATCCGCGACATCGTCAACGAGATCATCGCGATCAAGAATATCGTGATGTCGATCGCCGAGCAGGAAGAGCTGCTCGACGATATCTGCAACGACGTGCTCGGCTATGGCCCGCTGGAGCCGCTGCTGTCGCGTGACGACATCGCTGACATCATGGTCAACGGCGCCGGTACGGTCTTTATCGAAGTCAACGGCAAGATCCAGCGCACGGGCATCCGGTTCCGCGACAACCAACAGCTCCTGAACATCTGCCAGCGCATCGTCAGCCAGGTCGGCCGCCGCGTCGACGAATCGTCACCGATCTGCGACGCGCGTCTCGCCGACGGCTCGCGCGTCAACGCCATCGTTCCGCCGCTGGCGATCGACGGCCCCGCGCTCACCATTCGTAAGTTCAAGAAGGACAAGCTGACGCTCGATCAGCTCGTCAAGTTCGGCGCGATCTCGCCGGAGGGCGCGGAGATCCTGCAGATCATCGGCCGCGTCCGCTGCAACGTGCTGATCTCCGGCGGTACCGGTTCGGGCAAGACCACGCTGCTGAACTGTCTGACCAATTATATCGATCACGACGAGCGCGTCATCACCTGCGAGGACGCCGCCGAGCTCCAACTGCAGCAGCCACATGTGGTGCGCCTCGAAACCCGGCCGCCCAACATCGAGGGCGAAGGCCAGGTGACGATGCGCGAGCTGGTGAGAAACTGCCTGCGTATGCGGCCCGAGCGCATCATCGTCGGCGAGGTCCGCGGACCCGAGGCCTTCGACCTGCTGCAGGCCATGAACACCGGTCACGACGGATCGATGGGCACGCTGCACGCCAACAACCCGCGCGAAGCGTTGTCCCGCTGCGAATCCATGATCACGATGGGCGGCTTCTCGCTGCCGTCGCGGACCATCCGTGAGATGATCTGCGCCTCGATCGACGTCATCGTCCAGGCGGCGCGACTGCGCGACGGCTCCCGCCGCATCACGCACATCACCGAGGTGATGGGCATGGAAGGCGACACCATCATCACCCAGGACATCTTCCTCTACGACATGATCGGCGAGGACGCGAACGGCAAGATCATCGGGCGCCACCGCTCGACCGGAATCGGCCGGCCGCGGTTCTGGGAACGTGCGCGCTACTACGGCGAAGAGAAGCGGCTTGCGGCTGCACTCGATGCCGCCGAAGTTGCGAGCAAGGACTGAGGAGAGACCCCATGAAGCTTCAGGCTCTCGCCCTTGCCTTCCTCGCCGCCACCGCGATCGGCGGCATCGCCTGGGTGTTCCTTTATCCCCTGCTGTCGGGTGAGCGGAAGGCCGAGCAGCGGCGCAGCACCGTCGCCAAGTCCGAGCCGGTGGTCCGACAGGCCGAACGCAGCCAACGCTCGCGCCGCGAGCAGGTCGAGTCCTCGCTGAAGGATCTCGAGGCGAAGGCCCAGAAGCAGAGTAAAGTCCCGCTGAACATGCGGATTTCGCAGGCCGGACTCGACTGGACCGTGCAGAAATTCTGGATCGTTTCCGGTGTCCTCGGCTTCGTCGTCTGCGCCGTTGCCTTCTTCGCCGGTGGCGGCCCGCTCGGCGCGCTCGGGCTCGGCTTCGCCGCCGGTCTCGGTCTGCCGCGTTGGATCCTCGGCTACCTCAAGAAGCGGCGCGAGAAGAAATTCCTGGCGGCATTGCCGGACGCCGTCGACGTGATCGTGCGCGGCATCAAGGCAGGCCTGCCGCTGTTCGAATCCATCAAGGTCGTCGCCGCCGACGCGCCGGAGCCTTTGCGCAGCGAGTTCCTCGGGATCATCGAGACCCAGGCGATCGGCATGCCGCTCGGCGAGGCTTGTGCGCGGCTCTATGAACGGATGCCGCTTCCCGAAGCCAACTTCTTCGGCATCGTCATCGCGATCCAGCAGAAGTCGGGCGGCAATCTCTCCGAGGCGCTCGGCAACCTCTCGAAGGTGCTGCGCGACCGCAAGAAGATGAGCGAGAAGATCCAGGCGATGTCGATGGAGGCCAAGGCGTCCGCGGGCATCATCGGATCGCTGCCACCGATCGTGATGCTGCTGGTCTATCTGAGCACGCCCGACTACATCTCGTTGCTCTGGACCCATCCGACCGGCCAGCTGATGCTGGTCGGCTGCGTGATCTGGATGTCGATGGGCATCCTGGTCATGAAGAAGATGATCAATTTCGATTTCTGAGGTGGACCATGGTCGACATTCTGGTCTCCAAGCTGCACGACCCGCACTTCATGACGATGTTCTTCGCCGCCATCGCGGCGACGGCCACCGTCTATACGCTGATCATGCCGCTGTTCGCAGGCGAGAACCTGAACAAGCGCATGAAGGCGGTCGCCAGCGAACGCGAGCGGATCAAGCAGCGCGAGCGCGAGCGGTTGAACGCCGGCGAGAAGGTCTCGTTGCGGCAGACGCCGAAGCAGCTCATCTCTCGTGTGGTGGAGGATTTCAACCTCACCAAATGGCTCGCTCAGGAGGCGGCCCGCGAGAAGCTCATCATGGCGGGCTACCGCGGCCAGGCGCCCTATATCACCTTCCTGTTCGCGCGCCTGGTGACGCCGCTGGTTCTGTTCGTCGGTTCCGTGCTGTACGTCTTCGTGATCGCGCATCTGCAGAAATCGATGCCGGTCAAGATCGGCATCTGCGTCGGCATGGCCTATCTCGGCCTGCAGGCTCCGATGCTGTTCCTCAGCAACGCGATTTCCAAGCGGCAGCTGTCGATCAAGCGCGCGTTTCCCGACGCGCTGGACCTGCTGCTGATCTGCATCGAATCCGGCATGTCGATCGAGGCCGCCTTCCGCCGCGTGGCGATCGAGATCTCGAGCCAGTCGATCGCGCTGTCGGAGGAGTTCACGCTGACCACCGCGGAGCTCTCCTACCTGCAGGACCGCAAGGTGGCCTACGAGAACCTCGCCCGCCGCACCGGCCTCGAAGGCGTGAAGTCGGTCTGCCTCGCGCTCCAGCAATCGGAGCGCTACGGCACCCCGCTCGGGCAATCGCTGCGCGTGATGGCGCAGGAAAATCGCGACATGCGCATGAACGAGGCCGAGAAGAAGGCGGCCGCGCTGCCGCCGAAGCTGACGGTGCCGATGATCCTGTTCTTCCTGCCGGTGCTGTTCGTGGTCATTCTGGGACCGACCGGCATCAAGGTCGCGGCCATGCAGTAGAGGTAGACCGCTCGCGAGAAATTTCGCTTGCGGTCGCGGCTCTACGCTGGAAGCTAGGCGGAGCATGATCGAGGTCTCCGCCTGATGTCCGACAAGCTCCGCCGCGCCGATGGCGCCCGCGTCCTGGCCGATCTGAACGCGCTGCGCGCCTTCGGCACCTACAAGACCGGCGTGCACCGGCCGACCTTCTCCGACGCCCATCGTCAATCGCTCGCTTGGCTCGCCGAGCGCCTGCCCGACGCGCAGCTGACGCCTGATATCGACGGCATCGGCAACGTGCTGGGCACCAGCGCCAAGCCAGGCCCCAAGCTGCTGGCCGGATCGCATCTGGAGAGCCAGAACCAGGCCGGCTGGCTCGATGGCCCGCTCGGTGTCGTCTACGCGCTGGAGGCGGCGCGCGTGCTCAATCCCGATCCGTCCATTGTCGGTGCGGTGGAGGTCGCCTCCTGGTGCGACGAGGAGGGCCATTTCGGCAGCATGCTCGGCAGCCGGTCCTATGTCGGCGACGTCAGCGAGGCCGAAATCGATGCTGCCCGCGACCGCAGCAGCCCGCGTACGATGCGGGAGGCGCTTGCCGAGATGGGCCTCGCCGGACGGCCGCGCCTGCAGGCCGAGCGCGGCCGGCATATCGGCTATCTCGAAGCTCATATCGAGCAAGGCGACACGCTCGAGGCGAGCGGGCTCAAGATCGGTGTCGTCACCTCGATCGTCGGCATCTGGCAATACCGCATCACCTTCACCGGCGAGCAGAACCATGCCGGCACGACGCGGATGGCGGTGCGCAAGGATGCCGGGCTCGCGCTCGCCAAGTTCTGTGTGGCGATCGATGCGCGCTTTCCGGCCGCCTGCGGCCCGCGCACGGTGTGGACCACGGGACGCATCACGCTCGATCCCGGCGCACCGAGCATCATCCCCGGCCAGGCCGAGATGCTGTTCCAGATCCGCGGCGACAATGCCGCCGTGGTCGACCGGCTCGAAGAGCTGCTGCGTGAGATGGCTGCGCAGGCGTCAGCGGCAGGTCCATGCCAGGTCGTGGTCGAGCGCATCCGGACCGGCGCGCCGGCCATGATGGACGGCACGTCCCAGGATGCGATCGAGGCCGCCAGCCGCGATCTCGCCGCCGGCAAGTCGCTGCGGATGCCGAGCGGCGCCGGACACGACGCGCAGGTGCTGGCCACCATCATGCCGGCGGGCATGCTGTTCGTGCCGTCGATCGGCGGCATCAGCCATCACTGGACCGAGAACACCTCCGATGCCGACATCGTCACCGGAGCCGACGTGTTCGTCGACACCTGCCGCCGCCTGCTGACAGGCGCGACACGATAGGCCACGTCATCAGCGAGGCACGTCGTCAGTCCGGCTGGTTGAGCGCGGCGATCGGCGCATTGCGCGCCTTGCCCTTGCCCTGGCTCTGCCCCTGAATCATCTGCTTGAGATAGGCGACGTTGGCGGCGGCCTCGTCCGGCGGCAGATCGGCCCGTGCGATCTGCTCGGCCTCCGCGAAGCGTCCCTGCAGGCCAACGACGAGCGCGAGGTTCTGGCGCACCCGCGCGTCCGCCCCCTGCGAGCCGTAGGCCTGCCGCAGCACCTCCTCGGCCTTCGGCAGCTCCCGCGTCAGCATGTAGGACAGGCCGAGATTGGACAGCACCGAGGGCTCGCCGGGCACGATCTTCAGCGCGCTATCGTAGTAGCGCCGCGCCTCCTCGTGGCGGCCCATCTGGTCAAGCACCGTGCCCTGCACCGACAGCAGCTTCCAATCGGGATTGTCCGGCGAGTGCGCGCGCGACAGCACGTCGAATGCGAGCTTGAAATTGCCGTTGTCGGCCAGCGCTCGGCCATAGGCCGCGAGCACGGTCTTGTTGCCGGCGTTGGCGAGCGTCGCCTGCTCCAGCACCGCAACCGCCTGCTCGCGCTGGCCGTTGTTGCGCAGCGCCTGGCCGTAGGCGACTGCGATGGCCGCATCCTTGGGGTTGGCGCGGTAGCGCTCGCCATACACCTCGACCGCGCGCTGCGGGGTCGCGGGCGGCGGCGGCTCGGCCCGACCGCGCAGCGAGCCCGTGACGTCGGACATGGTCTGGCAGCCGCCGAGGCCCGCAGCGACGAGCGCGGTGAGGACAACGGACGCAAGCAGCCGGGGAATGGAAGGCGATTGACGCATGTCACGTGGACTCGAACGAGCGAATTGAACGCGCCAGCAATAAACTGTTAACGCTAACAGCCGGTTAATGGCGCGACCACGGCGCCATCGTCACATCCGCGTCGGTTTGCGGGCCAGGCGGCCGGCGTGATTGCAGCAGCCTTCAAACTCTGCGAAGTCTGGCTGCCGCGCGCCAGTTAGGGAACCATTAGGCATGCCGTCGATGTTCGAGACCGCCTCCACAACGTCCGCCATCCCGATCACCTTCGTAACGAAGGCGAGCTGGCCGGGGATCAAGGAGAGCCTGTCGGCTGAAGCACGCAACTTCGCCGAGGCCAACGTCTACGCCGCCAAGCCCGGCAGCTATCTGGCGCTGCCCGCCGCCGACGGCCACATCGCGCAGGTGCTGTTCGGCCTCGAGGACGACGACGCCAAGCACCGTGACCAGTTCCGGCCGGGCGCCCTGCCCGGCCTGCTGCCCGCCGGCACCTACCGCTTCGCCAATGCGCCGCATGATGCACGGCTCGCCGCGCTCGCCTTTGCGCTCGGCAGCTACCGTTTCGGCCGCTACCGCAAGACCGAGACGCCGGAGGTCCGCCTCGTTCCGCCGGATGGCGTCGACGCCGCCGAGCTGAACCGCCTGGCCGACGCGGCGACATTGGCGCGCGACCTCGTCAACACGCCGTCCAACGACATGGGACCCGAGGAGCTCGAGGCCGCGGCGAAGCAGGTCGCCGACCGCTTCGGCGCGCGCTTCACCAGCATCGTCGGCGACGATCTGCTGCGCCAGAACCATCCGCTGATCCATGCCGTCGGTCGCGCCTCGACCCGCGCGCCGCGCCTGATCGAGCTCGTCTGGGGCGATCCATCGCATCCCAAGGTGACCCTGGTCGGCAAGGGCGTCTGCTTCGATACCGGCGGGCTCGACCTGAAGCCGTCGAGCAGCATGCTCCTGATGAAGAAGGACATGGGCGGCGCCGCCAACGTGCTGGCGCTGGCGCAGATGGTGATGGATGCCAAGCTCAAGCTGCATCTGCGCGTGCTGATTCCAGCGGTCGAGAACGCGGTCGCCGGCAACGCCTTCCGTCCGCTCGACGTGTTTCCCTCGCGAAAGGGCATCACGGTCGAGATCGGCAATACCGATGCCGAGGGCCGGCTGGTCCTGGCTGACGCGCTGGCGCTGGCCGACGAGGACAAGCCCGACCTGCTGATCGACATGGGCACGCTGACCGGCGCCGCGCGCGTCGCACTCGGTCCCGATTTGCCGCCGTTCTACACCCAGGACGAGGCGCTCGCCGCGGACGTCGCGCGCTGCGCGGCCGCCGAGAACGATCCGCTGTGGCGGATGCCGCTATGGGCGCCGTACGACTCGTGGCTCGACTCCAAGGTCGCGACCATCAACAACGCGCCGTCCGGCGGCTTCGCCGGCTCGATCACCTGCGCGCTGTTCCTGCAGCGCTTCGTCGAGCATGCCAAGAGCTGGCTGCATCTCGACATCTTCGCCTGGACGCCATCCGCCAAGCCGGGCCGGCCCGAGGGTGGCGAGTGCCAGGCGGCGCGTGCGCTCTACAAGCTCCTGAGCGAGCGCTATGGCTGATCCGCGCCTCACGCCTGCGCGCGGCGACGTCGCGGCGAAACATCTCGAAGGCCAGGTGACGGCCGCGCGTTTCGTCGAGGGCGAGGCGCTGGTCGTCATCGATCCGATCGCGCCGCTGCGCCAGCAGCCATATTCCGGCGCCGAGCTGGCGACGCAGGCGCTGAAGGGCGAGCGCGTCACGGTCTACGACCGCAACGGCGAGGGCTGGGTCTGGGGCCAGCTCGCAGCCGACGGCTATGTCGGCTGGCTGCCGGAGGCTGCGCTGGCGGCGCCCGCCGCAGCACCGACGCACAAGATCAGCGCCGTGCGCAGCTTCGCGTTCCCCGGACCGTCGATCAAACTGCCGCCGGTCGCGACGCTGGTGATGGGCTCGACCATCGCGGTCGCGCGCGAGGACGCGAGCTTCGCCGTGACGGCCGATGGCTGGTTCGTGCCGAAGCAGCATGTCGTCGGTCTCGACCATGTCGAGTCCGATTTCGTCGCAGTCGCCGAGCGCTTCGTCGGCACGCCGTATCTGTGGGGCGGCAAGAGCAGCCTCGGCATCGACTGCTCGGGCCTGGTGCAGGTGTCGTTGAATGCTGCGGGTGTGCCGTGCCCGCGCGACAGCGACATGCAGCTCGCCGCGCTGGGGCGCTTGCTCGACGGGGGAGAGCCGCTTCGCCGCGGCGATCTGATGTTCTGGAAGGGCCACGTCGCCATCGTGCGCGATGCTGACACGATCGTCCACGCCAACGCGTTTCATATGGCCACGCAGATCGAGCCGATCGGCGAAGCGATTGCCCGTATCAAGGCGAGCGGGAGCGATGTGCTCGCGATCAAGCGGCTGGATTGACTCGCCTCATCGCGCTGGCGCGTCCTCCCGATGAGGTTTTGAGACGCAGGCTCCCTCCTCCGTCATTGCGAGCGTAAGCGAAGCAATCCAGAGTCCCGCCCACGACTCTGTATTGCTTCGCTGCGCTCGCAATGACGCGGAGAGAGCGGCGCAAGAGTCCGATATACCTATCAAACAGCAACAGGCCGCGCCAAACAGCAGGGCAAGCATCCGCATTCTCGCGGCCGCATCGGTCCGAGTCCTGCTGCAATCATCCGCCCTCGGCAACATGAGAGGGCGCAGGGAAGGCCGGGTGCCGACCGCACCCGTGGTTGCGTGCAACAAGCACGCGGTAGTCACCACAGGTACGGGCCGAACATCCGGCCTTCCCTGCGCGATGTTTTGCGACTTACTTCGTGATCTCCCCAGGGACCGGCTTTCTTGCCCCTGTCGGCCGCAGGCCTCATCGGCTCCCGCGACCTTGACGCCAGCATCGGGGCGCCAGGACCACACGACTTCGCCGTCCGCATGACGCCGTTCGTCGGTGCGCACATGCACACTGCAACATCATCGCGGCCATCGCATCCCGCACCCGACGTCCGTGACGACGCGTACGTCCCTCTCGTGGGGCAGGACGGGGCGGAGTATGCACGATTTCCGAAAAAAAGAAAGATGAATATTTTTCGCGAGAGGACTCGACAGGCGTTCGCGGACCGCGCCCGTCGGCCAAATCACCCGCAATCGCGTGGGTTCTCGCCGCAGCCCAAGAGAGCTGAGATTCTGACTGTCGGCGCTTTTGGTAATTCGCCCGATCTCGAGAGTATAGCGACAGATTCGTGGCCCGGCAGACGATTGCCGCTTCTGTGAAGGGTTTCGGATGCCGGCCGCACGATTGACGGCGCGGCATGTTCGGGCGGCCGGCGTCCGAAAGCTTCCAAGGGAGGAAGCCGCGCATGGTGGGCAGGACTGGTGCGGAGGCGCTTTCCACCGTGGCCGGTCAATGAGCGGCGGGCACGACGAACAGCTTTGCAGAACGGCGGTTGTGCGGTGATGAGGTGTCGATCCTGATGGCGCTGGTTGGCGCAGTCGGTCGATGGCGCGGCTGCCGTCGCCTCTGTTGATCTAGCGCAAGGCTGGAATTGAGAAGAACGCCCACGTTGATGCGACAGAGGGGCGGACCATGGTGCGCGCAGGACGCTGGCGGGTTCAAGGAGCGGCCGTCGTCGCCGCGATGATTCTGCTGGCATCGCCGGCGCGGGCGGGCTGCAGTCCAGAAGACATCGCGGATGCCTTTATCGGGACGCTGTCCGCCGCATATGTGTGCAAGTCGGTCTATGAGAATGACGCAAGCCGCTACGCAGCGATTGCACTGACCGCAGCACTCAGCGGCGTCGCCTTGTCAGGGTCGGACACGGGGAAAGGGCAAGCCCTGGTCAATCAATTCTGCGCAGAGGCGCAGGGCAACGCCGACCAAGTCGTCAGCAAGCTGAACACGATCTTTGGCAACGCGATCGCAGAAAATGTTCTCGGCGATCTTTCCAAGGAGCTCGCAGCCATTGGCGCGGCCGCAGACGTCGTGAAATGCGCCTGCAAGAGCGAGCAGAGCACCGTTGGATTGGGTTCCGAAATCGGCTCATGTCTTCAGGAGGTGCTGTGCTGGGGGCAGGAAGAGCTTGGCATGCAGTCCTGCGGCGATTGCGAGGTCCTTCCGCCTGTTCAAGCCACATGCGCCGCGATCAACGCGACGTGCGAAAAAGTACCTTACATGGAGTGGTGGAGGTACCCGGAATGTCAAGGCATCGGCGGTCCCGGCTCGATCTTCAGCCCTTCCAGCAAAGGCGTCTATCAGGATCAATACGATCGATATGGCGTGGGCATGGTGGAAACCGGCGACGGGACGCTGGTGGTCACGGATCCCGGCGCCTATGCCTGCCACACAGGGAGCAGTTACTGCACCTGTCCGAAACCGATGGTGCCGCACTGGCAACAGGTCCCCAACCCCGGATCCGGCGATAGCAAGTACGTGTTCTCGTGCGATTGCCCGAAGGACACCCATCCCGGCGCGTTGAAGTCGGACGGGCTCTCCGAGTGCCTGTGCGACGACACCAACCAGGTGGCGGTCTTCGGCTTTGCGCCCTACGGCATGTGTCCGCCCGCGGCCTGCCCGGCCGGACAGACAAGACTCGGCGGCGACAAGAACAGCCCCTGTGTCACGCCCTGCTCCGACAAGAGCCAGGGAATGGCCTTTGACGGGAGCTGCTGCAATCCCGCGCAGATGACCAATTGTGGAGAATGTTGCCCGCCCGACACCGTGCCCAACGTCAAGACCGGCTCCTGCGAGCCGCGGCCCAAGCAGCCGAAATGAGGCGGACCGACATGATCGAGCTTGGCCGACAGACGTCCTTGACAGCCGCCGTCCGTGCGATGCGGCACCTCGCCTGGCTGCTGATCCTGCCTCTCGCACTCGGGGGGCCCGCGTCGGCGCAAACGCCGCCCGGCGTTTACACCCCCGGCGATGCTGCAGTCACCGGATTCTCCGGGGCTATTCGCCCGTTCGAGATCGAGCCCGGTCAGGATCCCGACGTTCGGACCATCATCGATCCTGGAGGGCCGTCGCTGCGCATCGTCGATCTAAGACGCATGGGCGGTCCGCCCCAGGCGCAATTGGTCGGTGCGCCGAAGCCGTTCACCGTCAGCGCGAAGTCGATCGGGCAGGTGTTTGGCGTCGCTCTGGACGACAGTTCCCCCGCCAACATTTACGTCGCGGCGACATCCGCCTATGGTCTCTCGATCGTCGCGCCGGGACCTGAAGGTCGACCGCAACATGTCAGGCTCGGGACTAGCGGCGCGACCTTCATGCCGGCACAATGGGGTCCGGGCGGCGGTCCGGGATCGATCTGGAAGATCAATGGCGCCACCGGCGCGGTGACGCTGTTCGCGAATGTCACCACGGGCGACAAGGCCAATTCGGGCGCGGCGCTCGGGGGATTGGCCTATGATCCGGCGACCAAGTCTCTGTTCGTCGCCGACCGTGAGACCGGGCTGATCCATCGCTTCGACCCGAACGGCGTCGACCTCGGTGTCTATGATCACGGCGTCGCCGGCAACGCAGCCGCGGAACTTCCAACGGCGCCGGCGCCAGCCGGGCCAGGCGTCGATACTACGAGTCCTCAATTCGACAGCGCGCAGCCCGAGACCTGGGGCTACGCGGCACCGGATCGGCGAGTGTTCGGCCTCGCCATTCGCGACGGCCGGCTCTACTACGCGGTCGCCGAGGGCTTGCGGGTGTGGTCGGTCGGGCTCAACGCGAACGGCTCGTTCGGTGCGGACGCCAGAATCGAAGTCGTCGTACCGTCCGCCGCCGGTCCCACCGAGATCTCCAGGATCACTTTCGACGACGAGGGACGGATGTTTTTGGCCGAGCGGCCGGCGCCGACCGGGGCGCAGGATTTCGAGGCCTTGTCCGCGCCGTCGATCGGCCGCGTGCTGCGCTATACGCTGATCGGTGTCACTGAGATCAAGCAGCCGATCTGGCAGCCCTTGCCGGACGAATATGCGGTGGGATTCCCCGAACGTTTCCGCAATGGCAATGGCGGCGTCGCGATCGGCTACAGCTACGACATGGGCGGGACCATGAATCCGGCCTCCTGCGGCGGCTTCGTCTGGACCACCGGCGAACAATTGCGCAACGCCACCGATCCCAAGCTCGTGGCTCAACTCGGCCAGAACGACGCGCTTGCGATCGACGGACTGCAGGGGAATCCGATCTGGCGCATCCGCCGCGGCGATGAGCCACCGCTGCTCAGTTACTTCATCGACTATGCCGACGCGCCGCCCGATCTATCAGCTCGCGGGCACATGGGAGATATCGCCATCTTGCGCGCGTGTACAAGGGAAGCCGCACGGACACGGCTGGCGCCGCGTCCAGCCGGCGCGCCGCCTCCCGCCGGCATGCCGAAGCCACCGGGTCTGCAGACCTGCAAGACCCATGTCTGCGGTTCGGACGGATCGGTTTGTCCGCCCAATCAGATCTGGATCATCAAGACCAAGAGCTGCGCGTCGAGCTGCGCCCCGCCCAATGTTCTGGTCAATGGCCAATGCTGCTCGCCCAAAGACCTGCAGCCGGGGGGCATCTGTTCGAACAACAATCCGTCCACTGATATCGCCAAGCCGATGTGCGGCGTCAACCAGACGGCGATCGGCCCGAACAACGAATGCTGCGAGAACAGCCAGATCTATTCCGGCCCGATTGGCCAACAACTTTGCTGCGGGACGACCGTGGTGAACGGCGTGTGCGATCCGTTGAAGCCGAAAATCCCGGACTGGAAATGCCCCGGCTGCTGTGCAACCGGCTATGTGAAGATCGCCGGCAAGTGCTGTCTCAAGAGCCAGGCGACGTCGAAGGGACAGTGCTGCCCGGCCGGCCAGATTGCGAGCCCCGACGGCACGCTATGCATACCGCTGCACTGGCTACCGAGACTTTCACAGTGTTGCGCCTCGGGCTTCGTGCCGACTGCGAATAGCAAATGCTGCGCGTCCGCGAATCTGACGACGAGCGGCGAGTGCTGCGCGGCCCCGGTCGACCCAAAGGATCGAAGCCAGTGCTCCAAGACGATCGAGAAGAAGTCCACCACGGTCGTCCCCGTGATTCCGAAGCTGCCGACGACGTGCCAACCTGGTGAGCGGCGCAATGCCGACGGCGTGTGCGTGGCACGCAAGCCGGGGGTGACGCGGGACCGGCGGGCGCCGGATGTCGGTCGCCCGATCGTCTGCCCCCCCGGTTGGATTCCGGGGCCGCTTGGCGCGCGCTGCCGGCCGACCGGCCGATTTGCGCCGCGCATGCCGGGGGTCAGACCGGTCCCCCCACCCGGCATGATGATGCCGCGACGATGAAGGGAAGCAGCGATGCACGAGGACACGAATTCGCAAATCATTACTGCACGCCAACTGCGGAAGTCGGCAGCCATATGGAGGATGACCGATGACCAATTTGATCCGTAGCGTTGCCACGGCGGTTGCCGTCTTCACGCTGTCTTTGCTTTGCGTGCAGCCCGGCCGCGCGGAGAGTTCGCGCAGCGACATCGAGGCGATCGTCAAGGACTACATAGCGACCCATCCCGAAGAAATCGAGCAGGTCGTGAAGGACTACCTCGCCAAGCACCCCGAAGCCGTGCAACAGGCCATCTCCGACCTGATCAAGAAGCGGCAAGCCGCGATGCCGGCGGCAGCGCCCGGCTCCGACAAGACCGCACTGGTCAAGCAGAATGCGCCGGCCTTGTTCGCGTCCGCGCACCAGGTCACGCTCGGCAACCCGCTAGGTGATGTCACCCTGGTCGAGTTCTTCGATTACAGCTGCGGCTACTGCAAGCGCGCGCTCGGCGAGATACTCGAATTGTTGAAGAGCGACCCCAAGCTCAAGATCGTGCTCAAGGAACTTCCGATCCTCGGCCCCGGCTCGCTGGAGGCGGCGCGCGTCGCGGTAGCGGTACGCATGCAAGACCCGACGGGCGCGAAATACCTCGACTTTCATCAGCGGCTGCTCCAAAGCAGCGGACCCGCCGACAAGGCGCGCGCGTTGGCCATCGCGCAGACGATCGGTCTCGACGTTGCTCAGCTTGAAAAGGACATGGACAGCCTGGAGGTGCGCCAAAGCCTCGATGAGAGCGGCAATCTTGCGCAGAAATTGGGATTGAGCGGGACGCCGAGCTATGTCATCGGCGGCAATGTCATCGTCGGCGCGGTCGGACTTGCCACGCTGAAGGCCAGAATTCAGCAGGCTCGCCAGTAGTACGCTCCGATCGCGAAGATATGCATCGACGCCCGAGGTCTCGATTTGTGCAGCGCGCGAGTCCGCTGCTGTGAAGGGTTTCGGATGCCGGCAGCACGATTGACGGCGCGGCATATTCGGGCGGCCGGCGTCCGAAAGCCTCCAAGGGAGGACACCGTGCATGGTGGGCAGGACTGGCGCGGCAGGCTCTATGGGGATTTGAGCGCTGCAGGCGAGCTCGCTGATCGAGCTCGAAATGGTGCAGCGAGCTTCGCGACGATGGCGCGGCGTTGCGCCTCGCGTGAAGTCGGTCTGCCTCGCGCTCCAGCAACCGGAGCGCTACGGCACCCCGCTCGGGCAATCGCTGACGACGCGTACGTCCCTCTCGTGGGCAGGACGGGGCGGAGCACGCACGACTTCCGAAAATAAGAAACAGAAATATTTTTTCAGGAGGGGCTGGACGGGCTTTCGCAGACACGACCCGTCGGGCAAATCATCACACCTATCCGCCGTCGTCGCCGGCGGCTTGGCTTTGATGGATCATGACTGCCCTGGCCGCGATCAGGCGATCCGCTTCAGGACGACCCGGAAGTGACATTCTGTCGGTGACGACTTCGGTGAGATAGTTCGCGATCGACTCGGCATCGGCACCATCGTCAAGCATGCTGAAGACCTGCAGAGCGTAGCGGTCATATTCGTCTTCGGCGCCCTCGCAGCCCGAAACACCGATCGGGTCCCACTCGGACAGCAGAAGAGCTCTGATGAGATCCAGCTTGGATGGCATTGTCTCGCGATTGCTCGGCTGCGGAGGTCCGCTGATCCTCTACGAAGCCGCCGCGCCGTTCCCCGCCGTCTCGTTCCGGAACGCCGCCGCAAACAGCGCGCGAGTGTAGTCGGTCTTCGGCGCCTTGAACAGCTCCACCGCCGGCCCCTCCTCCACCACCTTGCCGTGGCGCATCACGATCAGGTGGCTGGCGAGCGAGGCGACCACGCGCAGATCATGTGAGATGAACATGTAGGTGAGATCGAGCTTGCGCTGCAGGTCGCGCAGCAGCGCGACCATTTGCGCCTGAAACAGCATGTCGAGCGCCGAGGTCGGCTCGTCCAGCACGACGAAGCTCGGCTCGAGCACGACGGCGCGCGCGACCGAGATGCGCTGGCGCTGGCCGCCGGAGAATTCGTGCGGATAGCGGAAGCGCGTCGTCGGATCGAGCCCGACCTCGTTCAGCGCCTTGATGACCTTGGCCTCCCGCTCCTCTTCGCTGAGCCTGGGCTGATGCACGCTGATGCCCTCAGCGATGATGTCGCCGACCGACATGCGCGGGCTGAGCGAGCCGAACGGATCCTGAAACACGATCTGCATGTCGCGGCGGAACGGCCGGACATCCTTGAAGGACAGGCCCTGGATCTCCTTGCCCAGGAACACGATCGGGCCGTCGGAGGAGATCAGCCGCAGCAGCGCCAGGCCCAACGTGGTCTTGCCGGAGCCGGACTCGCCGACGACGCCGAGCGTCTCGCCCTTGCGCACGGCGATGCTGACGCCGTCCACGGCCTTGATGTGGCCGACCGTGGAGCGGAACAGGCCGCGCTTGATCGGAAACCAGACCTTGAGGTCCCTGGCCTGCATCACGACCGGCTGATCGGGCCGCGGCGGCGCCGGGTCCGGCTTCGGCTCGGCCGCGAGCAGCGCCTTGGTGTAGGGATGGGAGGGCGCGGTGAACACCTGCTCCACCGGCCCCTGCTCGACGATCTTGCCACCGTTCATGACGCAGACGCGATCGGCGATGCGCCGGACGATGCCGAGATCGTGGGTGATGAAGAGCAGGCTCATGCCGAGCCGCGCGCGGATGTCGGCGAGCAGCGCCAGGATCTGTGCCTGCACGGTGACGTCGAGCGCGGTGGTCGGCTCGTCGGCGATCAGCAGATCCGGCTCGTTGGCGAGCGCCATCGCGATCATCACGCGCTGGCGCTGGCCGCCGGAGAGCTGATGCGGATAGCTGCCGAGCCGGGTTTCCGGCTCGGGGATGCCGACCTGCGTGAGCAGCTCGAGCACGCGCGCCCGCGCCGCGCCGTTCGAGATCGGTCGATGCAGATGCAGGATCTCGCCGATCTGCCGCTCGATCGTGTGCAGCGGATTGAGCGAGGTCATCGGCTCCTGGAAGATGATGGAGATGTCGCTGCCGCGGATGCCGCGCATCTCGCCCTCCGACAGCGGCAGCAGATCGCGGCCGTTGAAGCGGATGCTGCCCGACGGGTGCGAGGCGACCGGATAGGGCAGCAGCTTCAGCACCGACAGCGCGCTGACCGATTTGCCCGAGCCGGACTCGCCGACGAGGGCAACGCACTCGCCGCGCCTGATGTCGAACGAGACGTGGTCGACGGCGGTCGACACGCGGCCCTGCTGGTGGAAGGTCACCGAGAGATCGCTGACCGAGAGCAGCGGCTGGCTGATCGCATCCATGTCGGTCACCTGAACGTCTTGCGCGGATCGAACGCGTCGCGCACGGCCTCGCCTATGAAGATGAGCAGCGACAGCATGATCGCGACCGAGAAGAAGCCGGTCAGGCCGAGCCACGGCGCCTGCACATTGGCTTTGGCCTGCGACAGCATCTCGCCCAGCGACGGCGAGCCGGGCGGCAGGCCGAAGCCGAGGAAGTCGAGCGCGGTCAACGTCATCACCGAGCTCGACACGATGAAGGGCAGGAAGGTCATGGTCGCGACCATCGCGTTCGGCAGGAGATGCCGCCACATGATGACGGCATTGGAGACGCCGAGCGCGCGCGCGGCCTGGATGTATTCGAAATTGCGGCCGCGCAGGAATTCGGCGCGGACCAGGCCGACCAGCGACACCCAGGAGAACAGCAGCATGATCCCGAGCAGCGTGAAGAAGCCGGGCACCAGCACCGCCGACAGGATCAGGAGCAGATAGAGATAGGGAATCGCGTTCCAGATCTCGATGAAGCGCTGGAACAGGAGATCGACCCAGCCGCCGAAATAGCCCTGCACGCCGCCGGCGGCGATGCCGATGATCGAGGAGAAGAACGTCAGGGACAGGCCGAACAGGACGGAGATGCGGAAGCCGTAGATCAGCCGCGCGACGACGTCGCGACCCTGGTCATCGGTGCCGAGCCAGTTGTATTCGAGATCCCGGCAGCTCTTCAGCCCCTTTCTCTCGACCACCGCCTTGCACTGCGATTCCTTCAGCATCCAGGTCGGCGGCGACGGTGCGGGCGTCGGCAGGTCGAGATTATGCGTGGCGTAGGAATAGCGGATCAAAGGCCAGATCACCGTACCGCCCTTGTCGGCGATCAGCTTCTGCAAATAGGGATCGCGGTAGTCGGCCGCGGTCTCGAAGTCGCCGCCGAATGCCGTTTCCGGATAGGAGACGAACGCCGGGAAGTAAAGGTGGCCGTCGAACTTGATCAGGAACGGCCGGTCGTTGGCGATCAGCTCGGCGAACAGCGACACGACGAACAGGAACAGGAACAGCCACAGCGACCAGTAGCCGCGGCGGTTGGCCTTGAAATTCTGCCAGCGGCGCTGGTTGAGCGGCGACGGGCGGAAACGATGCCGCGTCGGCGGCACGGCCTCGCCGAGCGGGGCCTGCGTCGTGGTCTCGACCGGAGGGGTGGCTGTGATCGTCATCAGACCTCCCGCGCCTCGAAGTCGATCCGCGGATCGATCCACATGTAGGTCAGATCCGAGACCAGGTTGATGGCGAGGCCGAGCAGCGAAAAGATGAAGAGATTGCCGAACACAACGGGATAATCACGATTCAGAATGCTCTCGAACGAGAGCAGGCCGAGCCCATCCAGCGAGAAGATGGTCTCGATCAGCAGCGAGCCGGAAAAGAACGCGTGGATGAAGGTGCCCGGAAAGCCGGCGATCACGATCAGCATGGCGTTACGGAAGACGTGGCCGTACAGCACCTGGTTCTCGCTGCAGCCCTTGGCGCGCGCAGTCATGACATATTGCTTGCGGATCTCGTCGAGAAACGAGTTCTTGGTCAGCAAGGTCATGGTCGCGAAGGCGCCGAGCGCCATCGACACCAGCGGCAAAGTGAGATGCCAGAAATAGTCGATGATCTTCCAGTACCACGGGAAGTCCGACCAGCCATCCGAGGTCAGCCCGCGCAGCGGGAAGATGTTGAGGAACGAGCCGCCAGCGAGCAGGATGATCAGCAGGATCGCGAACAGGAAGCCCGGAATGGCGTAGCCGACGATGATCACGGCCGAGGTCCAGACGTCGAAGCGCGAGCCATCCTGCACCGCCTTGCGGATCCCCAGCGGAATCGAGATCAAATAGGTCAGCAAGGTCATCCAGATGCCGAGCGACATCGACACCGGCAGCTTCTCCTTGATGAGCTGCAGTACTGACGTGTCGCGGAAATAGCTCTTGCCGAAATCGAAGCGCGCGAAGTTCCAGACCATCAGCGCGAACCGCTCCGGCGCCGGCTTGTCGAAGCCGAACTGCTTTTCGAGCTGCTTGATGAAGGCGGGATCGAGCCCCTGCGCGCCGCGGTATTTCGAGTTCAGCTCGCTGCCGGATCCCACCTGTCCCGGCGGCCGCGCGCCGAAATCCGAACCGCTGCCGCCTGAAATCCGCGAGGTGCCGCCGGTGTCGGCGCCGGTCAATTGCGCGATGACGCGCTCCACCGGACCGCCTGGCGCGAACTGCACCACGACGAAGGAGATGAAGAGAATCCCGAGCAGGGTCGGGAGCATCAGCAAGATGCGACGGGCAATATAGGCAGCCATGAACTACTTCGCCTGCTCCAGCTTTGCGGCCTTGGCGGCATCGTACCACCAGATGTCGGGGGCGCCGACGCCCGAGGCGTATTTCGGCGGCTTCGGCGGATGGTCGAACTGATCCCAATAGGCGATCGGGTGGGTCTGGCGATACCATTGCGGTATCCAGTAGTGGCCGGCGCGGAACACGCGGTCGAGCGCCCGGCAGGCCAAGGTCAGCTCGCTGCGCGTCTCCGCGGCGATCGCCTTGGCGACCAGCGCATCGATCGCGGGATTGCTGATCCCGGCGAGATTGTAGGAGCCCTTGGTCTTGGCCGTGTCCGAGGTGAAATAAGCCCGGAGGCCGTCGCCGGGGGTCGGCGACATCGACATCCGCTGAATGGCGATGTCGAAATCGAAATCCTCGACGCGGGCGCGGTACTGCACGGCGTCGACGATGCGCAGATCGGCGTCGATGCCGAGCGTCTGCAGGTTCTTGATCAGGGTGCCGTGGTGCGGCTTGAACGAGACCTCGTCGATCAGGAACTCGATCGCGAACACCTCGCCGGACGGCAGCAGCCGCTTGCCGTCCTTGACCGGCAGGCCGGCCTGCTGCAGCAGTTGCGTCGCCTTGCGCAGCAGCGCGCGATCCTGGCCGGAGCCGTCCGAGACCGGCGGCACGAACGGCTCGCCGAACACATCGTCGGGCACCTGGCCGCGGAACGGCTCGAGCAGCTTCAGCTCCTCGGGCGAGGGCGGCCCGACCGCGACCATGTCCGAGTTCTGGAACGGCGACACCGTGCGCGCATAGGCGCCGTACATGATGGTCTTGTTGGTCCACTCGAAGTCGAACGCGTAGGTCAACGCCTGGCGGACGCGGGGATCCTTGAACTTGTCGCGGCGGGTGTTGATGAACCAGCCCTGCCCGCCGGACGGCGTCTCGTCCGGCAAGAGCTCGCGCTTGACGCGGCCGTCCTTGATCGCCGGGAAATCGTAGCGCGTCGCCCAGATGCGCGCGGTGAACTCCTCGCGGAACAGATAGCTCTTGGCGGTGAAGCCTTCGAACGCGACGTCGCGGTCGCGATAGAATTCGTAGCGCACGATGTCGAAATTATACATGCCGCGGCTGACCGGCAGATCGGCCGCCCACCAGTCCTTGACACGCTCGAACTCGACGTAGCGGTTGATCTCGTATTTGCCGACCTTGTACGGCCCCGAGCCGAGCGGCACGTCGAGCGGACCCTCGTCGAACGCGCGGTTGGCGTACCAGGCCTTGGAGAAGATCGGCAGGGTCACGACATAGAGCGGCACGTCGCGCGCGCGCTTCTCGACGAAGCTCACCACGACGGTCGCATCGTCGATCGCCTCGGCCTTCACGAAGTCGCGCAGCTGAACAACGATCAGTGGATGGCCCTTCTCCTTCAGCGTGTTCAGCGAGAAGGCGACGTCTTGCGCGGTGATCCTGCTGCCGTCATGGAAGCGCGCCTCGGGCCGCAAGGTGAAGCGGTAGGCCAGCTTGTCCGCGGAGATCGCCACGGATTTCGCGACCAGCCCGTACACCGCGTCCGGCTCGTCGCTCGCGCGCACCATCAGGGTCGCGAACGTCATGTCCATGCCCTGCGCGCCCTCACCTTTCAGGACATAGGCATTGAACGAATTGAAGGTCTGATAGGACTGGTTATAGGCGCGCACCGACGGGATCAGCGAGAACAGCCCGCCCTTCGGCGCGTCCGGATTGACGTAGTCGAAATGGCGAAAGTCGGCCGGGTACTTCAAGTCGCCGAAGGCCGACATGCCGTGCGACTCGGGGCCGAACTCCGCGGCCACGGCCGGCGTCAGCAGCGGATAGCTGAGCGCGCCGAACCCAAGCCCGAGCACGCCGCGGCGCGACAGATGCGGGAGCCGGCTCAAGAGCGCTTCACCTTGGCGGCCTTGTCGGCATCGTACCACCACAGATTCGGCCAGCCGGACCGCGCATATTTCGGGAACGGCGTGAAATGGCTGAAGCGGTCCCAGCGCGCGCTGCGCGCAAACGGGTAGGTGAACTGGGGGACGACGTAGAAATTCCACAGCAGCACCCGGTCGAGCGCATGCGTCGCCGCTTCGAGGGAGGCACGATCCTTGGCGTAGATGATCTTCTCGATCAGCGCGTCCACAGCGGGGTTCTTGATGCCGATCGTGTTCTTCGAGCCGGACTCGTCGGCGGCCTTGGAACCCCAGAAATCGCGCTGCTCGTTGCCGGGCGACAGCGACTGCCCCCAGACGTCGATGATCATGTCGTAGTCGAAGGTGCGCACCCGGTTCTCATACTGGACATTGTCGACCTGGCGTACCGTCACGGCGACGCCGAGGCGCTCCAGCGACGGCTTGTAGAACAGCACGATCCGCTCGGAGGACGGGTCCTGGACCAAGAGTTCGACCGTGACCGGCTTGCCGGCGGGATCGACGAGCTTGCGGTCCTTGATCTCGAAGCCTGCGTCCTTCAGCAGCCTGGTGGCCTCGCGCAGATTGGCGCGAACGTTCTCGGGATTGCCGCCCACCGGGGCCTGGTAGACCGTGGTGAACACGTCCGGCGGCACCTTGTCGCGCAGCTCCTCGAGGATCTGCAGCTCCTGGCCCTGCGGCAGCCCGGAACAGGCCAGATCCGTGCCTTCGAAATAGCTGTTGATCCGCTTGTACTGACCGTAGAACAGCTGCTTGTTCATCTCCTCGAAATCGAAGGCGTAGTTGAAGGCACGCCGCAGCCGCGCGTCCTGGAATTGCGGACGCCGCAGGTTGAAGGCGAAGCCCTGCATGCGGCCGGAATCGCTGATCGGGAATTCGTCCTTGACCACACGCTTGTCGTTGATGGCCGGGAAGTCGTAGGCCGTCGCCCATTGCTTGGCGGAATTCTCGTTGATCCAGTCGGCCTGATCGGCCTTGAAGGCCTCGAGGGCGACGATGTTGTCGCGGAAATATTCGAACTGCAGCTCGTCGAAATTGTTCTGGCCGATCTGGACCGGCAGGTTGGCGCCCCAGTAGTCCTTGACGCGCTCCATCTTGATCGAGCGGCCGGGCACGAACTCCTTGATGCGATACGGGCTCGACCCGAGCGGCGGCTCCAAAGTCGTCGCAGTGACGTCGCGCTTGCGGCCCTGCGCGTCGGTGCCTTCCCACCAGTGCTTGGGCAGAACCAGCAGCTCACCGACGATGTGCGGCAGCTCGCGATTGCCCGGACCATCGAAGGTGAACTTGACCTCGAGGTCGCCGGTCTTCTCGGCCTTTACGACATGGCGGTAGTAGGAGGAGTAGTGCGGGCTGTTCTTCTTGAGCACGTCGAGCGAGAAGATGACGTCCTCGGGCGTCACCGGCTTGCCGTCGTTCCAGCGCGCTTCCTTGCGCAGCCGGTAGATGACCCAGGAGTAGTCGTCCGGATAGGCCGCCGACTCGGCGAGGAGGCCGTATTCGGTCGACACCTCGTCCTGCGAGCGCGTCATCAGGGTCTCGTAGACCAGCCCCGCCGCGGACGCGATATTGCCCTTCACATACATCACGACGATGTTGAAATTGTCGAAGGTGCCGAGCGAGATCATCCGCGCTGTGCCGCCCTTGGGCGCGTCGGGATTGACGTAGTCGAAGCGCTTGAAGTCCGCCGGGTACTTGATCTCGCCGAACAGCGACAGGCCGTGGCGCCAGACCAGTTGTTCACCGGCCTGCGCCTGCGCGGCGTCGAGCGGGGCAAGGCTGGCGGCGGTGCCGAGCACCGGGGTCATCGCAGCGAAGACGCTGCTCTGCAGGAGCTGTCGTCGGGTAATCGTCAAATGAGACTTCCTCTGAATAAGACCGCTTGAAGCAGGTGGTCGGCCGTGGCCGCTGCTGCTCCCAGATCCAACGTTCGATCGTAACCCAATTCGCAAGGGCAGGTTTCGCCGGCCTCAGCCAGGGTGCTCCGGCCCCGCGAACCCGTTCCATTCAGGGGACCAATATACGGCAAGGTTTCGACCAATAACCTTGCTTTTTCCTCATGATACCGGGTTGTGAACGAGGTGGATGCGACCAAAGGTCCCAAATGCGGCGAATTTCGTCCCGCAAAGCAAAACGGCCGGGCTTGAGGCCCGGCCGTCGGAAATTGGGGGGTTAGCAGCCGATCACTTGGCTGCGGTCGGCAGCGGCGCCGGATTGTCCGACAGCGAGTTCAGGTAGGCCAGCACGTCGGCGCGCTCCGAGTCCTTCTGGATGCCGGCAAAGCCCATCGCGGTGCCCGGGATGTAGCCCTTCGGATTGGCGATGAAGTGGTTGAGATCCTCGATCGTCCAGGTGCCGCCCTTGGCCTTCATCGCGGCCGAGAAGTTGAAGCCGCGGCCTTCGCCGATCTTGTCGCCGACGATGCCGTAGAGGTTGGGGCCGACGGCATTCTTGCCGCCCTTGTCGAAGGTGTGGCAGGCCGCGCATTTCTTGGCGGCGGCAGCGCCCTTCTCAACCGAGGCGGTCTGCAGCAGCTTCTCGATCGGCTCGGCCGCGGCCGGCGCAGCGGCTTCCTTGCCTGCGCCCTGGGCCTCCTTCACGGCGATCTCGAACCCCGGTTTCTCCGGCATTTTCGGCGCGAAGATCGCGCCAGCGGAGAAGCTCGTGACCAGCACGACCAGACAGGCGGCCAGAACGGCGCCGAGGATTTTGTTCAGTTCGAAGGAGTCCATTTTGGAATCAGGCTCCGAGGGCGGATTTCATTGCTTGGGAGGCCGCGGGGCCGCGACCGTGAATCGCCCCAGGATTCGTCAAGGCATCGAGCGGAATCGAGCCGTCGCGCCTCCCCCTGCGGCAGAAGTGAGATATCGGTTTGCCCGTGCTCTGGCAACCCGTATAAGCGGGCCGCCCCTGCTGTCCCCATCCAGTCCGGCCCGCGCTGTTGCGACCGGCTCCGACCTGCCGTTTCCCGGATGACCAAGTCCAAAATCCTCGTGCTGATCCCTGCCCGCATGGCCTCGACCCGCCTGCCCGGCAAGCCGCTGCTCGATATCGCCGGCCAGCCGATGATCGTGCAGGTGCTCCGGCGCGCGCAGGAGGCCGCGATCGGCCGCGTGGCCGTGGCAACCGACACGCTGGAGATCGCGAACGCCGTGACGGCGGCGGGTGGCGAGGTGGTGATGACCAAGCCCAATCATCCCTCCGGGTCGGACCGCATCTACGAGGCCATGTGCAAGCTCGACCCTGCGCGCGAGGCCGAGATCGTGGTCAATCTGCAGGGCGATTTCCCGACCATCGACCCGCAGAACATCAGCGACGTGCTGCCGCCGCTGGACGATCCCGCCGTCGACATCGCGACCCTTGCCGCGCAGATCCATACCGAGGAGGAGAGCCTCAATCCGAACGTCGTCAAGGCGGTCGGCTCGCCTCTCGGCGGCCGGCGCATGCGCGCGTTGTATTTCACCCGGGCCACGGCGCCGTATGGCGACGGACCGAGGTACCATCACATCGGGCTTTACGCCTACCGCCGGGCGGCGCTGGAGCGCTTCGTCAGCCTGCCGCCGTCGCCGCTGGAGCAACAGGAAAAGCTGGAACAGCTGCGGGCGCTGGAAGCCGGCATGCGCATCGACGTGATGGTCGTCGACGCCGTGCCCCGCGGCGTCGACACCCCCGCCGACCTCGAAACCGCACGCCGGCTGCTGTCCAAGTCCTAAGCTGCTGCTACAAGGCCCCTCATGAGCAAGATCTTGAAAATCGCATTCCAGGGCGAGCCGGGAGCCAATTCCCACATCGCCATTTCCGAGGCCTATCCGACCGCCGAGGCCATGCCGTGCGCGACCTTCGAGGACGCGCTGAGCGCGATCTCCTCCGGCGAGGCTGACCTGGGCATGATCCCGATCGAGAATTCGGTCGCCGGCCGCGTCGCCGACATCCATCACCTGCTGCCGGCCTCCGGCCTCTACATCATTGGCGAGTGGTTCCTGCCGGTCCGCCACCAGCTGATGGCGCTGAAGGGCACCAGGCTCGCCGACATCAAGACGGTCGAGAGCCACGTCCATGCGCTCGGCCAGTGCCGCCGCATCATCCGCCAGCTCGGCGTCCGGCCGATCGTCGCCGGTGACACCGCGGGCAGCGCCCGGGACGTCTCCCAGCGCGGCGACAGGAGCGTCGCGGCGATCGCCTCGCGCCTCGCCGCCGAGATCTACGGCCTCGACATCCTCGCCGAGGACATCGAGGACGAGGCCCACAACACCACCCGCTTCGTCGTGCTGGCGCGCCAGGAGCAATGGGCCGAGCAGAACTCCGGGCCGTTGGTCACGAGCTTCGTGTTCCGCGTCCGCAACCTGCCGGCTGCGCTGTACAAGGCGCTCGGCGGATTCGCGACCAACGGCGTCAACATGACCAAGCTCGAGAGCTACATGGTCGACGGCAATTTCTTCGCGACGCAGTTCTACGCCGACGTCGACGGCCATCCCGACGACAAGGGGCTGGCCTTCGCCCTGGAGGAATTGAAGTTCTTCTCGCGCGAACTGCGCATCGTCGGCGTCTATCCGGCGCATCCGTTCCGCGCGACCTTCAGCGAGCGGATGGAATGATCGGACCGTCATCCCGCGGCTCCACATAGGCCGCCAGCTCGGCCGGCGTTCCCACCGGGAATGCCTGCTTCAGATGGTCGAGAAAGGCGGAGACGCGCGCGCTCAACAGCCGCCGCGACGGATACAGCGCCCACAGCGCAACCGCTGGCGCGTCCAAATCGCCCCAATGCGCCAGCCGGCCAGCCGCCAGATCGTGGCTGACGAGCGAGAGCGGCAGGCATGCGGCACCGACGCCGGCACGGACCGCATCGCGCACCATGATCAGCGATGACAACCGCAGGATCGGATCGATCGCGATGCGCGACGATCCCGTTGCAGCCATGACGTCCCACGCTGCGATCTGCTCGGTGCTACGAACAACCGCAGGAACGAGCGCGCCGTCCGCCGGCCGCGTCAGGCTTGGGCTGGCCACGACCACCAGCCGATCGCGCAGGAAGATGCGGCCGACGAGGCTCTCATCGGGATCGGGATTGACCCGGATCACTAGGTCATAGCCCTCCTCGACCATGTCGACGGCGCGGTCGTCGGTCGTCACCTCGAGCCGGACCTCCGGATATCTGAGCGCGAACGTAGCGGCGAGCTTACCCATCGCGGTCTGCGAGAACAGCAGCGGCGCGCTGATCCGCAACCGGCCGCGCGGCTGATCGCCGCCTGAGGCTATCGCACCGACGGTCTCGTCGAGCTCGGTCAGCAGCGCGCCCGTGCGCTCGAACAGCGCCCGCCCTTCCTCGGTCAGCCTCAGTGTGCGCCCGCCGCGCTCGATCAGCCTGATGTCCAGGCTCGCTTCGAGCTCCGCGACGCGGCGGGACAGCGTTGCCTTCGGACGACCGCTGGCGCGGGCGGCCCGGCCGAAGCCGCCGTGGCGGGCGACGAGCGTGAAATCGGCGAGCGCGAGCAGATCCATCTGTTCCATCAATGAGACGACATGTCCAAATATAGCGCCTATTGGCTCGCGTTTGGATCGATATCTTCCGGGTGTCTCAACACCAACCCCGGAGTGATCCCATGACCATCCTCGTGACCGGTGCCACTGGAACCGTCGGCCGTCGCGTCGTCGAACAACTCGTCAGGCGCGGGGCCGATGTCCGCGCCCTCGTCCGCGATCCTGGGAAGGCCAAGCTTCCGGCGGGCGTTCAGATCGCCCAAGGCGACCTGCTCGACGTCGATTCGCTGCGCGGCGCGTTCTCGGGCGTCTCGACCCTGTTCCTGCTCAACGCCGTCACGCCTGATGAATTCACTCAGGCGCTGATCGCGCTCAATCTGGTCCGCGAGGCCGGCATCGAGCGCATCGTCTATCTGTCGGTGATCCACGGCAACGTCTACGTCAACGTGCCGCACTTCGCCGGCAAGTTCGCCGTCGAGCGGATGGGCCTGAACGCCACCATCTTGCGCCCCGCCTACTTCATGAACAACGATCTCGCGATCAAGGACGTCGTGCTCGACTACGGCGTCTACCCGATGCCGATCGGAGCCAAGGGCCTCGCGATGATCGACGTCAGCGACATCGGCGAGATCGCAGCGATCGAGCTGATCCGCCGCGAGCAGTCAGCCGTGCCGCTGCCGCTCGATCGCATCAACCTGGTCGGTCCGGACACGCTGACCGACGCTGATGCCGCTGCGATCTGGTCTGACGTGCTGGGCCGCACGATCGCCTATGGCGGCGACAACACCGCGCAGTTCGAGACCAACCTCCGGCAGGTCATGCCGAGCTGGATGGCGTTCGACATGCGACTGATGGCCGAGCGCTTCCTGACCGACGGCATGGTGCCGGGCGAGGGCGACGTCGCGCGCCTCACCACGCTGCTGGGCCGGCCGCGGCGCTCGTACCGCGACTTTGTCGCCGAGATCTCGGCCACGGCCTGAAGCCGAGCCGCTCATCATCCCCCGAAACCAAATTGCGCGGCGCGCTTCCGCGAATGCGCCCCCTCCATGGAGATCATCATGACCAGTCAAGATAGCAATGTCACCACACCCAAGTCTAACATCCTCGTGCTTGGCGCCACCGGCGGCACCGGACGGCTGATCGTGCGCGACGCGCTGGCGCGCGGCCATCACGTCACCGCGCTGGTGCGCTCGCCCGACAAGGCCGGGGACCTGCAAGGCGCGCAACTGATCGTCGGCGATGCGCGCGACGAAGCCACGCTTCGCAAGGCGCTCAAGGGACAGGATGTCGTCATCAGTTCCTTGGGCACCTCGCTCAGCCCGTTTCGCGAGGTCACCACGCTCTCGACATCGACGCGGGCGCTCGTCAAGGCGATGGAGGCCGAGAATGTTGCGCGCCTTGTCGCCATCACCGGGATCGGCGCAGGCGACAGCCGGGGACATGGCGGCTTCGTCTACGACCGGCTGATCCTGCCGCTGCTGCTGCGCAACGTCTATGCCGACAAGAACCGGCAGGAGGCGATCATCCGCGATAGCGGGCTCGACTGGGTCATCGTCCGTCCCGCCATGCTCAACGACAAGCCGGGCGGCCAGACGGTCCGCGCGCTGACGGACCTCACAGGTTTTCACGGCGGCACGATCGCGCGGGCCGATGTCGCGCGCTTCGCGGTGGACCAGGTGAGCGACGACAGCTTCCTGCGTCGTTCGCCGCTAATCACGTGGTGAGCAGGGAAGACGCGGAGCTGTCCCGACGAATAAGCCTGCTTGTGAATTACTCAGTCATGCCCGGGCTTGTCCCGGGCATCCACGTCGTTCTCAACATGCCGATCGACGTGGATGGCCGGGACAAGCCCGGCCATGACGATGTGGAGAGCGAGGGGCGCAAAACTCAGATCCTCGATCGAGATGGCGGGGAGATGATCCTGCTCTGCCGCTCCCCCCAAATCCGATCGAGGTCTGTTGACGACTCTCGTTACGCCGCCGCCTTCCGCTCGAGGCCGAAGGCGTCGGCAAGCAGGCTGTAGGAGCGCTTGCGGGCGTCGTGGTCGAAGGTCGCCGTGATCACCATCAGCTCGTCGGCCTGGCTTGCCGCGATCATCGGATCGAGCTTGGCTCGCACCGTCGCCGGGCTGCCCACGAACAGCCGCGACCGGTTGCGTGCGATCGAGGCGCGGTCGGCGTCTGTATACATGTACGCCGCGGCCTCCTCGGGGCTCGGCAGCGGCAGGAACTGGCCGCGGTCGCGCCTGAGGCGGTTGAGGTCCATCGACGACGCCAGCCGCTCCGCCTCGGCGTCGGTCTCGGCCGTCACCACCGCGACCGCCAGGATCGCATGCGGCTGTGTCCGCCAGCGCGACGGCGTGAAATGGGCGCGGTAGGTTCGCATCGCGTCGACGGCGTCGTGGCTGGCGAAATGATGTGCGAAGCCGAACCCCATGCCGAGCTGCGCCGACAGCTCGCTGGAATAGTCGCTGGAGCCGAGCAGCCAGATCGGCGGCAATGGCGCGTCGTCGGGCATGGCGATGACGTTGTTGTAAGGATGACCGGCAGGGAACTCGCGGGTCTCCCACAGCATCAGCTCATGCAGCCGCTCCAGGAAGTCGTCGCCCTCGCGGCGGTCGAGCCGGCTGCGCAGCGCATAGGCCGTGGTGCCGTCGGTGCCCGGCGCGCGGCCCAGGCCGAGATCGATCCGGCCGGGAAACAGTGCCTCCAGCATCTTGAAGCGCTCCGCGACCACCAGCGGCGCATGGTTGGGCAGCATGACGCCGCCGGAGCCGACGCGGATGTGCTGCGTCGCTGCCGCGATCTGCCCAATCATGATGTCGGGCGACGGGCTCGCCACCGACGGCAGGCTGTGGTGCTCAGCCAGCCAATAGCGGACGTAGCCGAGCTGATCGACATGGCGGGCCAGATCGATGCTGTTGCGCAGTGCCGCCGAGGCAGGCGTGGCGGTGGTCGTGACGGAGAGGTCGAGCACTGAAAGCGGGATCATGGCTTCAACCTAATGACTGCGCGGCGTGCCACAATGGGCCAACCGCGGCGGAGCCCTGCTGGAAATGCAGGGATCGACATCATCCCGAGTTGGGACGCGGACATTGTATACAACGTCGCCCTCGAAACATCCCACACTCGATCTCGATCAAATCCGTTCACCCACAGCCAACACACATTGAAACATCAACATTTTATCTGCCCATCACATGATCGATGATAGCGGACAAAAGTCATCAAAATACATACAAGTGGGCTAAATCCCATTTAGGGTGGGCTGTCTATTGCGACGCACTTCCCTTATCTTCCCACATCCAAAGAGCGATCCCCTCTTGAGTTGAAATTTACGCGCCACCGGGAACCTGCGCTGCCATGACCGACCTCGCCACCGCCATCGCCGACGGCCACTCCGCAATCATCCGGCCGAAGATCTCGTTCGAGTTCTTCCCGCCGAAGACCGAGGAGATGGACCGGACGCTGTGGGCCTCGATCGAGCGCCTCGCCCCTCTGGAGCCGAGCTTCGTCTCGGTGACCTACGGCGCGGGCGGCTCGACCCGCGAGCGCACCCACGCCACGATCGCGCGCATCCTGAAGGAGACCGCGCTGCTGCCGGCGGCGCATCTCACCTGCGTCGGCGCTTCGCGCCACGAGATCGACGAGGTCGTCGACCGCTATCACGAGGTCGGCGTCCGCCACATCGTGGCGCTTCGCGGCGATCCGCCCGGCGGCATCGGCACGCCCTACTACACCCATGCCGAGGGCTATCAGAGCTCGCCCGAGCTGATCGCCGGCATCAAGAAGCGCCATCCCGACATCGAGGTCTCGGTCTCGGCCTATCCGGAGAAGCACCCCGAGAGCCGCGACTTCGACGCCGACATCGACATGCTCGAGGCCAAGGTCGACGCCGGCGCCACCCGCGCCATCACCCAGGTGTTCTTCGACAACGATCTCTACTTCCGCTACCTCGACCGTGTCCGCGCCCGCGGCATCACGATCCCGATCGTGCCCGGCATCATGCCGATGCACAATTTCAAGCAGGCGCGTGGCTTCGTGACGCGCGCCGGCACGACGGTGCCGGACTGGCTGGCCGAAAAATTCGACGGTCTCGACGACGATCCCGAGACCCGCAAGCTGGTCGCGGCGACCGTCGCCGCAGGCCAGGTGCAAAAGCTCGCCAAGCATGGCGTCGACACCTTCCATTTCTACACCATGAACCGCGCCGACCTCGTGTTCGCGATCAGCCATCTGCTCGGCATCCGTCCGAAGTCCGCCAACAAGGCTGCCGCCTGATGTCCGTTCCCGTATCTCCAGCGCGTACCGCCTTCCTTGCCGCTGCAGCTAAGCGCATCCTGATCCTCGACGGCGCCATGGGCACGATGATCCAGGCGCTGCAGCTCGACGAGGCCGCCTTCCGCAGCGAGCGGTTCAAGGACTTCCATCGCGACCTCCGCGGCAACAACGACCTGCTGATCCTGACGCAGCCCGACGCCATCGAGGACATCCACGCGCAATATCTGCGCGCCGGGGCCGACATCGTCGCCACCAACACCTTCTCGGCAACCTCGATCGCGCAGGCCGATTACGACCTCTCCGACATCATCTACGAGCTGAACCGCGAGGGCGCCCGGCTCGCCCGCAATGCCGCGACCCGCGTTGCGGCCGAGGACGGCAAACAGCGCTTCGTCGCCGGCGCGATGGGCCCGACCAACCGCACCGCCTCGATCTCGCCCGACGTCTCCAACCCCGGCTACCGCGCCGTGACCTTCGACGACCTCCGGCTCGCCTATGGCGAGCAGGCGCGCGGGCTCCTGGACGGCGGCGCCGACATCCTGCTGCTCGAGACCATCTTCGACACGCTCAATGCCAAGGCGGCGCTGTACGCCATCGCCGAGCTCTGCGAGGAGCGCGGCATCGACGTGCCCGTGATGATCTCGGGCACCATCACCGACAAGTCCGGCCGCCTGCTCTCGGGCCAGATGCCGGAGGCGTTCTGGAATTCGGTCCGCCACGCGAAACCGCTGACCATCGGCTTCAACTGTGCGCTCGGCGCCGAGGATCTGCGCGCCCATGTCGCCGACATCGGCCGCGTCGCCGACGCGCTGGTGTGCGCCTATCCCAATGCCGGCCTGCCCAACGAGTTCGGCCAGTATGACGAGACGCCGGCCTACATGGCGCGACTGATCGGCGAATTTGCGCGGGACGGCCTCGTCAACATCGTCGGCGGCTGCTGCGGCACCACGCCCGAACATATCGCGGCGATCGCCGCCGCCGTCGCCCCGCACAAGCCTCGCGCCGTGCCGGAGATCGCGCCGCGGCTGCGGCTGTCGGGCCTCGAGCCGTTCGAACTCACGCCCGCCATTCCGTTCGTCAATGTCGGCGAGCGCACCAACGTCACAGGCTCGGCCAAATTCCGCAAGCTGATCACCGCCGGCGATTACACCGCGGCGCTGCAGGTCGCGCGCGACCAGGTCGAGAACGGCGCCCAGGTCATCGACGTCAACATGGACGAGGGCCTGCTGGATTCGGAAGCCGCGATGCGGACCTTCCTCAACCTCGTCGCTGCCGAGCCGGACATCGCCCGCGTTCCCGTGATGGTCGACTCCTCGAAATTCCACGTCATCGAGGCCGGCCTGAAATGCGTGCAGGGCAAGCCGGTGGTGAACTCGATCTCGCTCAAGGAAGGCGAGGAGAAGTTCATTCACGAAGCGAAGATCGCGCGTCGCCACGGCGCCGCCGTGGTCGTGATGGCGTTCGACGAGACCGGCCAGGCCGACACCTACAAGCGCAAGACCGAGATCTGCGCCCGCGCCTACAAGATCCTGGTCGAGCAGATCGGCTTTCCGCCTGAGGACATCATCTTCGATCCCAACATCTTCGCCATCGCGACCGGACTTGAGGAACACAACAATTACGGCGTCGACTTCATCGAAGCGACACGCTGGATCCGGCAGAACCTGCCGCATGCGCATGTCTCGGGCGGCGTCTCCAATCTCTCCTTCTCGTTCCGCGGCAACGAGCCGGTGCGCGAAGCGATGCATTCGGTGTTCCTGTATCACGCCATCAAGGCGGGCATGGACATGGGCATCGTCAATGCCGGTCAGATGATCGTCTATGACGACATCGATCCGGAGCTGCGCCAGGTGTGCGAAGACGTCGTGCTCAACCGCGACCCCGGCGCCTCGGAGCGGCTGCTGGCGCTGGCCGAGAAATTCCGCGGCCAGGGCAAGCAGACCAAGGAGGCCGATCTCGCCTGGCGCGAATGGCCGGTCGACAAGCGGTTGAGCCACGCGCTGGTGCATGGGATCACGGAGTTCATCGAGCAGGACACGGAAGAGGCACGCGCCGCCTCGACGCGACCGCTCGACGTCATCGAAGGCCCGCTGATGGCCGGCATGAACGTGGTCGGCGACCTCTTCGGCGACGGCAAGATGTTCCTGCCGCAGGTCGTGAAGTCGGCGCGCGTGATGAAGCAGGCGGTGGCCTATCTGATGCCGTTCATGGAGGCGGAGAAGGCTGCTAACAAGGGCCGGGCCAACGAGCGCTCCAACGCCGGCAAGATCGTACTCGCCACCGTCAAGGGCGACGTCCACGACATCGGCAAGAACATCGTCGGCATCGTGCTCCAGTGCAACAATTTCGAGGTCATCGACCTCGGTGTCATGGTGCCCGCGGCCAGGATCATCGAGACGGCCAAGGCCGAGAACGCCGACATCATCGGTCTCTCCGGCCTGATCACGCCCTCGCTCGACGAGATGGCGTATCTCGCCTCGGAGATGGAGCGCCAGGGCCTGAACGTGCCGCTCCTGATCGGCGGCGCCACGACGAGCCGTGTCCACACTGCGGTCAAGATCGATCCGAACTACCAGAATGGCCCGGTCGTTCACGTCAACGACGCCAGCCGCGCCGTCGGCGTCGCCTCCTCACTGCTGTCGCCGGAGCGCAAGGATACCTACGCCACGGAGGTTCGCAGCGAGTATCAGAAGATCGCCGCTGCGCATCTGCGCGGCCAGGCCGACAAGAAGCGGCTGAAGCTCGCGGACGCCCGCGCCAACGCGCCGAAGATCGACTTCGCCAAGGCGAAGCCGGTCAAGCCGACCTTCCTCGGCACCAAGACGTTCGTCGACTACGACCTCGCCGAGCTTGTGCCCTATATCGACTGGACGCCGTTCTTCCAGACCTGGGAGCTCGCCGGCCGTTTCCCTGGCATCCTCGACGACGCCAAGGTCGGCGAGGCCGCGCGCGCGCTGTATGACGACGCGCTGAAGATGCTGAAGCGCATCGTCGACGAGAAGTGGTTCACGGCGCGCGCCGCGATCGGCTTCTGGCCGGCGAATGCGGCCGGCGACGACATCGTGCTCTATGCCGACGAGGGCCGCACCAAGCAGATCGCGACGCTGCACACGCTGCGCCAGCAGCTCGAGAAGCGCGAGGGTCGCTTCAATACCGCGCTCAGCGACTTCATTGCGCCGCAGGGCTCGGGCGTGCCGGACTATGTCGGCGGCTTCGTCGTCACGACAGGCCTCGGCGAGGATGCCGTCGCCGACCGCTTCAAGAACGCCAATGACGACTATTCCTCGATCCTGGTGAAGGCGCTGGCCGACCGCCTCGCCGAGGCGTTCGCCGAGCGCCTGCATGCCCGCGTCCGCCGCGAGTTCTGGGCCTACGCTCCGGACGAGGCGCTCTCGCCGGACGATCTGATCCTGGAGAAGTATCACGGCATCCGTCCCGCGCCCGGCTATCCGGCGCAGCCCGACCACACCGAGAAGGCGACCTTGTTCGAACTGCTCGACGCCGAGAAGAATGCCGGCGTGCGGCTGACCGAGAGCTTTGCGATGTGGCCGGGCTCGTCGGTGTCGGGCCTCTATTTTGCCTCGCCGGAGAGCTTCTATTTCGGCGTCGGCAAGATCGAGCGCGACCAGGTCGAGGACTACGCCGCGCGCAAGGGCATGACCGTCGCCGAAGTCGAGCGCTGGCTGGCGCCGATCCTGAACTACATTCCGGCAAGGGGCGGCCAGCAGGCGGACGCGGCAGCGCGCGCCGTCGCTTCGCCCGCTCCGGCCAACGACGCCGCCCCCGCCGAGCTCGCGAGCCATCCGATGGGCTGCACCTGTGCCGTTCATCTCGCCTGGCGCAAGAAGGCGGTCGGCGCGAAGTAGCCGGCGCGGTCGCCCCATCCACAGCTGTCGTCCCCGCGAACGCGGGGACCCATACCGCGTGATCTACCCGTCGTCCGCGGTGGCTGATATCGCGCAAAACGACATCTCCCTGTGGTTATGGGTCCCTGCGTTCGCAGGGACGACAGCGGTTATGACGCCCCCTGCTCGGCTCACACGCTGCACTTGGACGCCCCTCCTCCGTGTCCCCCGCGCCACGGCCGCCGCGAATGACAAAGCGCCACAGCCGGCGCCATGCGATGCAGCGTGGACTTATCCCCGCTAACCGGCTGAAATGCCGCCGGGGCCTCCGGGTGGTTTTTCGTTCATGTCGTTGCAGTTCAGGCTTGCGTCCCGAAACCTGTTCCATGACAGGCTTCGATTCATTGCCACCATCATCGGCATCATCTTCTCGATCGTGCTGGTGACCGTGCAGATGGGCCTCTATGTCGGCTTCCGCCGGATGGTCACGACCATGATCGACCATTCCCCGGCCGAGCTGTGGATCATGCCGGTCGGCACCAAATGCTTCGAGGATCCCTCGCTGCTCGACGAGCGGCAGCGGTTCCGGGCGCTGGCGGTTCCCGGAGTGGCGGAGGCGACGCCGCTGGTGATCGGCTATGCGCAATGGCGGCTGCCGCAGGGCACCACGACGCCGGTCTTCGTGGTCGGCTCGGAACTGCGCGGGCTCGGGCTGCATCCCTGGAACGTGGTGGAGGGACGGCTGGACGACCTGTCCGTGCCGGGCGCGGTCGCCATCGACCAGACCTATTTCGAGCGGCTCGGCATCGGCGGCGCCGGCCAGGCTGCGGAGCTCCGCGACCAGAAGGTGCAGGTGATGGCTGTCACCAAAGGCATCCGCTCGTTCACGACAACGCCTTACGTGTTCACCGACGTCGACCGCGCCCGCGCCTATACCGGCATCGCCTCGAACAAGGCGTCCTATCTGGTGGTCAAGCTGGCGGCCGAGGCCGACCTCTGGACCGCGCAGCGGGCGCTGCGCGACAGCCTGTCCAATGTCGACGTGCTGACCGCAGCCGAGTTCGCGAGCCGCAGCCGCTCGTTCTGGCTGTTCGGCACCGGCGCGGGTGCCGCGCTGTTCGCCGGCGCCCTGCTCGGCCTCATCGTCGGCACCGTGATCGTGGCGCAGACGCTCTATTCCAGCACCAAGGATCACATCAACGAGTTCGCGACCCTGCGCGCGATCGGCTCGTCCAGCCGCTACATCTACACCGTCATCATCTGGCAGGCGCTGCTCAGCGCCATCGTCGGCTTCGCCGGCGCTGCGGCGATCGGCAGGATCGTGGCGGCCGCGACCGCGGAATCGGCGCTGCCGGTCATCATGACCCCGACGCTGACGGTCGCGCTGTTCGTGCTGACGTTGACGATGTGCGTCGGCTCGGCGATCGCGGCGATCCTCAAGGTCATGCGCATTGATCCGACCCTGGTGTTCTCGCGATGACCGACACCGTGCTCGAGGCCACCGATCTCGTGCATCACCTCGGCCAGGGGGCCGGAAGGGTGCAGGCGCTGAAGGGCGTGAGCCTGTCGCTGAAGGGCGGCGAGCTGGCGCTGCTGATGGGCCCCTCGGGCAGCGGCAAGACGACGCTGCTGTCGATCCTGGGCTGCCTGATGACGCCGGATGGCGGTGCCGTGCGGGTTGCCAACCAGCCGGTCGCGGGGCTCGATCCCGAGGCGCTGGCGAAGCTGCGCCGCGAGCGCATCGGCTTCATCTTCCAATCCTATCATCTGTTTCCGACGTTGAACGCCGAGGACAATGTGCGGCTCGCGCTCGACGTGCGCGGCGAACGCGCGCGGGCCGCGAAACTGGCGGCGCGCGAGGTGCTCGAGCGGGTCGGCCTCGGCCCGAAGAAGCGGTCGTTCCCGCGCCAGCTCTCGGGCGGCGAGCAGCAGCGCGTCGCGATCGCCCGCGCCATCGTCGGCAAGGCGCAGGTCATTCTCGCCGACGAGCCGACCGGCGCACTCGATACCGCCAACGGTCAGGCGATCATGACCCTGCTCGCCGATATCGCCAAGGATCCGTCGCGCGCGGTGCTGGTGGTGACGCACGATCCGCGCATCCTGCCGTTTGCCAATCGCGTCATTCACATCGAGGACGGCCGCATCGTCCGCGAGGAGAGCGGCGGCGAGTCCATGAAGAAAGTCTCGCACGCATGATATCGGGAATTCCAGAACGCGCTCACCTGCTCGGGCTCGTCGCCGCGGCTGCATTGGCTATCATCGTCACGCCGACCTCGATTCCACCGACAGCGCGTGCCGCCAATGCCCAGGAGGAACGCTGGCTGGCCGTCGCACCCGGCCGGGTCGAGCCGGCATCCGGCCTGATCAAGCTCGGCGCGCCGGTGGTTGGGCTGATCCAGGAGGTGCTGGTCAGGCCAAACGAGACCGTGTTCGCCGGCCAGGCCCTGGTGCGGCTCAGCGATGGCGAAGCTCGCGCGCAGCTCGCCAGCGCCGAGGCGCAGGTCGCGATGCGCAAGCGCGTGCGCAACAAGGAGTCGACGCCGTCTGGCGCGGGTCCCCGGCGCCGCGCCGAAGACGGCCTCGCCGATGCGCAGGCGGCGGTGTTCGACGCGCGTGCTGCGCTCGACAAGGCCGTGACCGAGCGGCGCGCCGGGCGCGGCGCCGATGCCGATGTCGACACCGCACGCACGCAATTGACAGCCGCGCAGGCGAAGCTGGAGCAGCAGGCCGACGAGCTGCGCAAGGTCACCGCTGATGCGCCACTGCCGATCAGCGCCGAGGGCCAGCTCAACGTCGCCCGCAGCGAACTGCAGGGCGCCCGCGCCACGTTGGAAAAGCTCACCATCCGCGCGCCGCTCGACGGCACGGTGCTACAGGTCAATGCGCGCACCGGCGAGATCGCTTCGCCGCAGACGACGCCACCGCTGGTGCTGCTCGGCGATACGTCCTCGCTGCGCGTGCGCGCCGAGCTCGACCAGCGCGACCTCGACAAGATCAAGGTCGGCCAGCAGGCGGTGGTCCGCTCCGACGCCTTCCGCGGCCGCGACGTCGCCGGCAAGGTCGCCGCCATCGCCCCGCTGGTCGAGAGCAGCCGCACTGCTGCGCTCAGCCAGCGCAACATGACCGACGTCGACGTGGTGGAAGTGCTGGTCGATCTCGCCGAGCCGGGCCCGTTCGCGGTGGGTATGAAGGTGGACGTGTATTTCAAGCCGTGAGGGGCGCGCCGCTCGGCCCACGCCTCTTGCGCTGCTGCCCACCCTCCCCTGGAGGGGGAGGGTCGCTCGCACGCGCAGCGGGCGATCGGGGTGGGGCGAAGCCACGAGCACTGCTGCTGATGAGAGATCACCCCACCCCGCCTCACGTTTCGCTTCGCTCATCGTGCGGCGACCCTCCCCCTCCAGGGGAGGGTGAGCACCGAGCAAGCTGCACGGTCTGACGTCTCGATGGACTCCATCAATCCCCGCTCGGCGGGGCCAGCGGCTGGACGATCTCCTGGAATGGCGGCAGCGCCTCGCACCTTGCGGCGTGGGCCGCCAGCGCCGGATAGCGCGCGGCGTCGAACAGATGCGGATGCGCCTCGCGTGTGAAGCGCAGCACGCAGGCGACGGCGATGTCGGCGTGGCCGATGTTGTCGCCATACCAATAGGCGCTCGTCACATCTGCGCGCTCGGCCTCCAGCATCGCCAGCACGCCGGAGATCTGCGTCTCGCAGCGTGCGACCCACAGCGCGAGACGGTCCTTGCGCAGCACGCGCTCGTAGATCAGGCTGACGGCCTTGTCGCCGAGACCGGTCGCGAGCGCGATCGTATGCAGCTGCCTGCGGCGCAGCGCGCCGCTCCGCGCCAGCATCGCGCGCTCGGGCCCGACGGTCTCGTCGAGATGATCGAGGATCGCCACCGAGTCGATCAGCGCCTCGCCGTCATCCAGCACCAGCACCGGCACGCGCAGCAGCGGATTGTACGGCGCGATCTTGTCGGCATCGCCGAAGGTCGACCAGGGCTTGTGCTCGAACGGCACGCCGTAGAGCTTGAGCGCGATCGCGGTGCGGCGGACGAAAGGCGAGTCGTATTGGCCGATCAGGAACATCGGTTATCCTCCTGTGCGGCGCATTGAAGCGCCGTTCGGCGCCGTTGTCAGCTCCGATGTTCAGGCCAACAGCGGCACATGCGCTGCGACGTCGCGCGGCAGCGTGCCGTCGAGGCGCGGGTCGGGGGCGATCTCGATCTGGCGGCGATAGGGGCGGAAGCCGGAGCGCTGGTAGAAGACGAGCGCACGGGGATGATCGAAGCTGCAGGTGTGGACCCAGAGCCGCGTCAGCGGCTGCGCCCAGGCGCGGCGCAGCGCGTGGTTCATCAGCAGCCGTCCGGCGCCGGTGCCGATCAGCTTCGACGTGACGCCGAACAGCGCCAGCTCGCAATCGGTCTTCTTGCGGAAGTCGAGCTCCAGCAGGGCTTCATCACCGCCGCCATGCGCCAAGGTGTAGATCTCGACTCCGTCAGCGCGAATCGTCTTGGCAAGCTCCGCATCGCTCATCCGCGTGCGCTGTGACCACAGCCACTCCCAGCCGACGCGGGCATAGAGGTCGCGGTACCAAGCGAGATCGGGCTGCGCGACGCGGCGAATGCTCCAGTCGCCGATCGGATCGGGCGGCAGCACCGGCGGCGCCAGCATTTCCAGCGAGGTCACCACGGCCGCGACCTTGCCGGGCGGGACGTCGACATATCCGTCGGGAATGGTCACTCAAGACGACCTGATTGAAGGGTGATCGGCAACCTGCTTACCCCGGACGTAATTGGAACCGCACAGCGGTCCCGGCATGGTCGGCGCATTCAACATCAGGAGCCATGCCCATGCAACGACGAGACGTGCTGCTGACCGCGGCAGCAGCCAGCTTCGCGGCGACGGGAGCGGGCCTCGCCGCCGCACCGACCGCGGCGCGCCCACGTATCCGCTGCAGCGACGGCGTGACGCTCTATCACGAGGAGTGGGGCAGCGGCCGGCCGGTGCTGTTCGTACATGCCTGGGCGCTGACCAGCGCGATGTGGACCTACCAGATCTCCGATCTCAGCCAGCGCGGGCTGCGCTGCATTGCCTTCGACCGCCGCGGCCATGGACGCTCCGACGTGCCGGGCTGCGGCTACGAGCTCGACCGGCTGGCCGACGACATCGCCGAGGTCATCGCGCAGCTCGACCTTGATGACGTCGCGCTGGTCGGCATGTCCATGGGCTGCAACGAGATCCTCAACTACGTCGCGCGGCACGGCACGGGACGCATCTCGCGCATCGCGATGCTCGGACCGACGACGCCGTTTCCGCTGCAGACCGCGGACAATGCGCTCGGCGCGCCCCACGGCTATTTCAAGCAGTGCTGGGCCGCGTGGCAGAGCGACTTCCCGAAATGGATCGAGGACAACAAGCTGCCGTTCTTCACTAAGGACGCCTCGCCGCAGATGATGGAATGGGTCGCGGCGATGATGCGCCAGATGCCCATTCCCGTCGCGGTCGCCACCAACCGCGCGCTGATCGCGACCGACCTGCGGCCGGTGCTTGCGAAGATCGACCGTCCCGTGCTGATCCTGCACGGCGACAAGGACGTCTCAGCGCCGCTCGACATGACGGCACGGCCGACCGCCAAGGGCATCAAGGGCGCCGAGCTGAAGGTCTATCCCGGCGGCCCGCATGGGCTATTCGTGACCCACATGAAGCAGGTCAATGCCGACCTTGCTGCGTTCCTGGCTTAGCTGCTGTGGGAGGCGAGCGCCCTACTCGCCCTCGTCGCTCGCCAGCACCCCCTTCACGGCGCGAGCCCAGCCGGCGAGCTTGCGCTCTCGCGTCGCCGCGCTCATCGCCGGCCGGAAGCGGTGCTCGAGCCGCCAATTGTCGGCGAACTTCTCCGGCTCCGGATAGACGCCCGCGTGGAGGCCGGCGAGATAGGCGGCGCCGAGCGCGGTGGTCTCCTGGATCATGGGACGGTCGACTGGTGCGTCGAGCAGGTCGGCGAGACGCTGCATGGTCCAGTCCGAGGCGGTCATGCCGCCGTCGACGCGCAGCACGATCGTGGCGGCGGACGCATCGGGCCAGTCGGCGCGCATCGCGGCCCACAGATCGTAGGTCTGGTAGCACACGCTCTCCAACGTGGCATGCGCGAGCTCGGCCGGGCCGGTATTGCGGGTCAGGCCGAACAGCGCGCCGCGCACGCGCGGATTCCAATACGGTGCGCCGAGGCCGACGAAGGCCGGCACCAGATAGACCGACTGCATCGAGTCGGACTTGTCGGCGAGCGGGCCGGTTTCGGCGGCATGCTTGATGATGCCGAGCCCGTCGCGCAGCCACTGCACGGCCGAGCCGGCGACGAAGATCGAGCCTTCGAGCGCGTAGGTCCTGACGCCGTTGAGCTGATAGGCGATCGTCGTCAGCAGCTTGTTGTTCGATTTCACCGGCGTGGCGCCGGTGTTGAGCAGCGCGAAGCAGCCGGTGCCGTAGGTCGACTTCATCATGCCCGGCGTGAAGCAGGCTTGGCCGATGGTGGCCGCCTGCTGGTCGCCGGCGATCCCCGCGACCTTGATCGGGCCGCCGAACAGATCGGGCGTGGTGGTGCCGAAATCGGCGGAGGAATCCTTCACCTCGGGCAGCATCGAGCGCGGCACGCGCAAGAGCTTCAGCAGCGTCTCGTCCCACGCACCGGTGTGGATGTTGAACAGCAGCGTGCGCGAAGCGTTGGTGGCATCGGTGGCATGCACCTTGCCGCCGGTCAGCCGCCACAGCAGGTAGCAATCGACGGTGCCGAACATCAGTTCGCCGCGTTCGGCGCGCTCGCGCGCGCCAGGGACGTGGTCGAGGATCCAGGCGACCTTGGTGCCGGAGAAATAGGGATCGATGATCAGGCCGGTTTTGGCGCTGACATCCGGCTCGTGGCCATCGGCCTTGAGCTTGGCGCAGATGTCGGCGGTGCGGCGGTCCTGCCAGACGATGGCGCGGTGGACGGCCTGGCCGGTGGCGCGGTCCCATACCACGGTGGTCTCGCGCTGGTTGGTGATGCCGATCGCCGCGATGTCCTTGGCCGTCAGTCCCGCCTTCTCAAGCGCATCGCGGCAGGTCATCACCGTCGAGGTCCAGATGTCCTCCGGCTCGTGCTCGACCCAGCCGGAGGCCGGGAAATGCTGCGGGAATTCCTGCTGCGCGACCGCGGCGATCGAGATGTCGGAGCGGAACACCATCGCGCGCGAGGACGTGGTGCCCTGATCGATGGCCAGCACGAAGGACATGGGTTTTCTTCCCGGTAGGTTGACGACGTTGGGCCGACAAGCAAGCGGATCGGGCGGGCGAGGTCAAGGTGGAGCGGCACGTGTCTATCCACCCTCCCCTGGAGGGGGAGGGTCGATCGCCCGCGCAGCGGGCGAGCGGGGTGCGGTGAGCCACGGGCGATGGCGATTGTGGAGAGATCACCCCACCCCGCCTCACGTTTCGCTTCGCTCGTCGTGAGGCGACCCTCCCCCTCCAGGGGAGGGTGAACACCCGCGATCAGCTCCGCCGCTCGGATACGAAGGCTACACCGCGGCCGTTGTCACGCCGCCGTCGACGACGATGGTCTGGCCGGTCATGAAGGTCGACGCATCCGAGGCGAGGTAGGCGACCGCGCCGGCGATCTCGTGCGGCTCGCCGATGCGACGCAGCGGGGTGGTGGCACAGCGCTGCTTCAGGCGGGCTTCGTCCTCCCACAGCGCGCGGGCGAAATCGGTCTTGATCAGGCCGGGCGCGACGCAATTGATGCGCACGCCGTGCGGCCCCCATTCGCCGGCAAGGCTGCGGCACAACGCGAAGTCGGCGGCCTTGGAGATGCCGTAGGCGCCGATCACGGTCGAGCCGCGCAGGCCGCCGATCGAGGAGACGATGATGACCGAGCCCTTGCCCCTCGCGGCCATCGGCGGGATCGCCTTGGCGCAGAGCCAGAGATTGCTCTTCACGTTGGAGGCCATGATCTTGTCGAAGGCCTCGTCGGTGATGTCGAGCAGCGGACCGTAATACGGGTTGACCGCAGCATTGCAGACGAGGATGTCGACCTGGCCGCAATGCTTCACGGCGCCGTCGATCAGCGCGTCGACCTCGGCCCGCCGGGAGATGTTGCAGGGGATGACGTGGGCCTCGCCACCATTGGCGCGGATGGCGCTCGCAACCTCCTCGCATGCGTCCGGCTTGCGGCTGGAGATCACCACCTTGGCGCCGAGTTGCGCGAGCAGCTCCGCCGACGCCCGGCCGATTCCGCGGCTCGAGCCGGTGATGACGGCGACCTGACCGGAGAGGTCGAAGGGATTGGGGGTCATGTCTGCTTCCTCCGCGTCATTGCGAGGAGCGAAGCGACGACGCAATCAAGCATACCGCCCTGGATTGCTTCGCTTCGCTCGCAATGACGGCTCGATTGATCAAATCACTCCGGAGCCGCTCGACACCGGCAGCGTAGCCCTCTCAAATCCGTCATGCGCGGGCTTGACCCGCCTGCGGGGCCGAAGCCCCTTCGGCGCGGCGAAGGCCCGCGCATCCATCTTCAGAAAGCGATGGGTTGCCGGGTCAAGCCCGGCAACGACAAAGCTTTCTAGATCAACCCGCCCGCCTCGCTGACGCGGCGCATGTGGTAGTCGGTGTCGCCGAAGGTGCTCTCGATCATCGTCAGACGCTTGAAGTAGTGGCCGATCTTGGCCTCCATGGTCATGCCGATGCCGCCATGGAGCTGGATCGCCTGCTGGCCGACGAACTTAGCCGACTTGCCGATCTGCACCTTGGCCGCGGCGATCGAGGTGGCGCGCTCCTTGGCGTCGTCGAACTCGGCGGCCATGGTCGCGAACATCGACATCGAGCGGGCCTGCTCCAGCGCGACGAACATGTCGGACGCCCGGTGCTGCAGCGACTGGAACGAGCCGATCGCGACGCCGAACTGCTTGCGCGTCTTGATGTACTCGACCGTGGTCTTCAGCGACTCGTCCATCAGGCCGACGGCCTCCGCGCACAGCGCGATGCGGGCCTCGTCGACGACGCGTTCGATCAGCGGCAGGGCGTTGACCGGATCGCCGATCGCGGCGTCGGCGCCGACTTCCACACCGGTGAAGGTGATGTCGGCGGCATGCAGACCGTCCTGGGTCGGATAGCCCTTGCGGGTGACGCCCTTGGCGTCGGCCGGCACGATGAACACGCCGATGCCCGACTTGTCGCGCTGGCCGCCCGAGGTGCGCGCGGTCACGATCAAGGTGTCGGCGTTCTCGCCGTTGAGCACGACGAACTTTTCGCCGTCGATGACCCAGCCATCGCCCTTCTTCTTCGCAGTCGTCGCAACGTCGAACAGGTCATAGCGCGACTGCTTCTCGAGCTGGGCGAACGCAAACGTCCTACTGCCGTCGATGATTCCAGGCAGATGCGCGGCCTTCTGCGCCGCCGAGCCGCCATGACGGAGAAAACCGCCGGCCAGCACCACGGTTGCGAGATACGGCTCGAGCACCAGCGCGCGACCCATCGCCTCCATCACGATCATGGTCTCGACGCCGCCGGCGCCGAAGCCGCCGTCGTCTTCCGAGAACGGCAGACCGAGCAGGCCCTGCTCGGCGAGCTTGGACCACATCGCGCGGCTCCAGCCGCCCTTCTCCTTCATGTACAGCTTGCGCTTGTCGAAATCGTAGGCATCCGCCAGCAGGCCGTCGATGCTGTCCTTGAGGAGACGCTGCTCCTCGGTGAGATCAAAATCCATGCTCTCTATCCTCGTACCCGGAATTCATCATCGGCGTCATTCCGGGACGCGCCGCAAGGCGCGGGCCCGGAATCCATACTCACGATGGTGGTTATGGATTCTCCGACGCGCAACTGCGCGTCGTAGCTCGCCGCTTCGCGGCGCCCCGGAATGACAGCAACTCAAAGCCCCAGCACCGCCTTGGCGATGATGTTGCGCTGGATCTCGTTGGAGCCGCCGTAGATCGAGACCTTGCGGTTGTTGAAGTAGCTCGGCGCGATCTGGGCGGTCCAATCCATGGTCTCGTTGCTGTCGTCGTCGCCATGGACGTCGTAGGGCGCGGCAAACGGGCCGATCACCTCCATCAGCAGCTCGGTCGTGGTCTGCTGGATCTCCGAGCCCTTGATCTTCAGCACCGAGGACGCCGGATTGGGCTTGCCCTTGCCGTGCTTGCCCTCGTCGGCGACGACGCGCAGTTGCGTCAGCTCGAGCGCCTTCAGCTCGACCTCGCAGGCCGTGAGCTTCTCGCGGAACGACGGATCCTCCAGCACCGGGCGGCCGCCGGATTCGATCTTGCCGGCGAGCTCCTTGATGCGGCGGATGCGCTCCTTGGAGACGCCGACACGGGCGATCCCGGTGCGCTCATTGCCAAGCAGGAACTTGGCGTAGTCCCAGCCCTTGTTCTCCTCGCCGATCAGGTTCTCGATGGGCACCTCGACGTCGTCGAAGAACACCTCGTTGACCTCGTGGCCGCCGTCGATGGTCTGGATCGGACGCACCGTGACGCCCTTCGACTTCATGCTGAAGACGATGAAGGAGATGCCCATCTGCTTCTTCGCCGCCGGATCTGTGCGGCAGAGGCAGAAGATCATGTCGGCGTGCTGCGCGAGCGTCGTCCAGGTCTTCTGGCCGTTGATGATCCACTTGTCGCCGCGGCGCTCGGCCTTGGTCTTCAGCGATGCGAGGTCGGAGCCCGAGCCCGGCTCGGAGAAGCCCTGGCACCACCAGTCGTCGACATTGGCGATGCGCGGCAGATACTTCTTCTTCTGCTCCTCGTTGCCGAAAGTGTAGATGACGGGGCCGACCATGCTGACGCCGAAGGCGAGCGGCTGCGGCGCCGGATAGGCCTGCAACTCCTCGTTGAAGATGTAGTGCTGCACCGAGGTCCAGCCGGTGCCGCCATATTCCTCCGGCCAGTGCGAGACACCCCAGCCCTTCTTGTTGAGGATGCGCCACCAGGTCACCATCTCGTCCTTCGACAGATGGCGGCCTTCGATCATCTTCCGTCGCGTCTCCGCGGGCACGTTGTCCCTGAAGAACGCCCGGACTTCCTCGCGGAACGCCTGCTCTTCCTTCGTGAATGCAAGATCCATCGGATCCTCCCGTGTGTATATATTCGTCGACAAATCGAGCTGTCATTCCGGGGCGCCTCGAAGAGGCGAACCCGGAATCCATAACCACCATCGTGAGTATGGATTCCGGGCTCGCGCTCCGCGCGCCCCGGAATGACGAAGACCTATTGCAGCACCTCGAACAGGCCGGCGGCGCCCATGCCGCCGCCGACGCACATCGTCACCACCGCGTACTTGGCCTTGCGGCGGCGGCCTTCGATCAGCGCGTGGCCCGTGAGCCGCGCGCCCGACATGCCGTAGGGATGGCCGACCGCGATGGCGCCGCCATTGACGTTGATCTTGTCGGGGTCGATGCCGAGCTTGTCGCGGCAGTACAGCACCTGCACGGCGAACGCCTCGTTGAGCTCCCACAGGCCGATGTCGTCGACGGTCAGCCCGTGGCGCTTGAGCAGGCGCGGCACCGCGAACACCGGGCCGATGCCCATCTCGTCGGGCTCGCAGCCATGCGCGACGAAGCCGCGGAAGATGCCGAGCGGCTGCAGGCCGCGCTTCGCCGCGGTGGCGTCGCTCATGATCACGCAGGCAGAGGCGCCGTCGGAGAGCTGGCTGGCATTGCCGGCGGTGACCGAGAAGCCGTCGCCGCGCACGGCCTTGAGGCCGGCGAGGCCTTCGGCCGTCGTCTCGGGACGCGGACCTTCGTCCTGCGACAGGGTGACGTCCTTGAACGAGACGTTGCCGGTGGCCTTGTCGGTGACCGCCATCTTGGTCGAGATCGGCGCCAGCTCATCGTTGAACTTGCCGCCCTGCTGCGCGGCAGCGGTGCGGCGCTGGCTCTCCAGCGCATATTCATCCTGGCGCTCGCGGGAGATGCCGTAGCGCTTGGCGACGATCTCGGCGGTGTCGATCATCGGCATGTAGACGTCGCCCTTGATCTCGAGCAGCGCCGGATCGGTGGCCTGGAACGTGTTCATCTTGTCGTTCTGGACCAGCGAGATCGATTCGCCGCCGCCGCCGACCGCGATCTCGACACCGTCGAAGATCACCGAGCGCGCCGCGAGCGCAATCGCCTGCAGGCCGGAGGCGCACTGGCGGTCGATGGTGGTGCCGCCGACCGACACCGGCAGGCCGGCACGCAGCAGCGCCTTGCGCGCGATGTTGCCGCCGGTCGAGCCCTGCTGCAGGGCTGCGCCCATCACGACATCCTCGACCTCGGCCGGATCGACCTTGGCGCGCTTGACGGCCTCGCCGATGGCGTGGCCGAGCAGCGTCGCGCCGCCGGTGGCGTTGAGCGCGCCGCGATAGGCCTTGCCGATCGGCGTGCGGGCGGTGGAAACGATGACGGCATCGGTCATGGGCGACCTCCTGTTGTTGTTACGGATGTTTGCTGTGAGACGTGGGTGATTGCTGCTGGCGCAGTTCGTGACGCGACAGCTTGCCGACCGGCGTGCGCGGCAGCTCGTCGACGAACTCGACCGCCGCCGGCAGCTCGTGCTTGCCGAGCTTGCCGGTGAGGAAGGCGCGGAGATCCTCGACCGGGAACGGCGCGAAGCCGTCGCGCAGCTTGATGAAGGCCTTGGCCGCCTCGCCGCGATAGGCGTCGGGAATGCCGATCACGATGACCTCCTGCACCGCCGGATGGGTGTAGATCGCCTGCTCGATCATCTGCGGATAGACGTTGAAGCCGCCGGAGATGATCATGTCCTTCTTGCGGTCGACCAGGAAGTAGAAACCGTCGGCGTCGACATAGCCGATGTCGCCGGTCAGGAAATGATCGCCGACGAACGACTGCGCCGTTTCGTCCGGCCGGTTCCAATAGCCCTTGGTGACGTTCGGCCCCTTGATCCGGATCTCGCCGACCTCGTTCACGCCGAGCACCTTTGCGGGATCCTCGAGCGACACGACGTCCATCTCGATGCCGGGCAGCGTGATCCCGATCGAGCCGGGCTTGTCCGGGCCACCCTTGGGATGGGCGGTGCCGGGCGAGCAGGTCTCGGTCATGCCCCAGCCGCTCTTCAGCTTCATGCCGACGCGGCGCTCCAGGATGCGCGCGACCTCGACTGGCAGCGGCGCGCCACCGGAGCCAACGCTGGTCAGCGACGACAGATCGCGCGTGTCGAGATCGGGCAGGTTGGCGATCGCGATCCACATCGTCGGCACGCCGGGAAAATAGGTCGCGCGCTTGACCTCGATGTCGTGCATCACAGCTTCCAAGTCGAAGCGCTGGTGCAGCGAGATCAGGCTGCCGAGACGCAGCGAGGTCAGCAGCACCACCGTCAGTGCATAGATGTGGAACAGCGGCAGCACGCAGATGACTCGGTCGGAGCCGTTGCCGTTCGCGCGCGTCGCGCGGCCCCAGATTTCGGCGATCGACACCGCCGAGGTGAGATTGCCATGGGTCAGCATCGCGCCCTTGGGCAGGCCGGTGGTGCCGCCGGTATATTGCAGCAGGGCGATGTCGTCGGGCGAGATGGCCGGCCACGCTGCCGGCGCCACGGCGCCCTCGACGAAGGCACGATGGGTGGTCACGGCGGAGCTATCCGGCAACGGCGTCTGTGACGTACCGACCTTGCCCCAATGATCATCCTCGCAGACGATCAGGCGGTCGAGCAGGCCCTTCTCGAGGAACTTCAGCGCCGTCGGCAGCAGCGCCGACAGGTTCGAGGTGACGAGAATGCGTGCGCCGGAATCGCTGAGCTTGTGCGACAGCGCGATCTCGCCATCGAGCGGCGACAGGTGCACGACGCGGGCGCCGGCCTTGAGCGCGCCGAAGAAGTTGATCGGATGATCCGGCGTATTGCCGAGGAACAGCGCGATCGACGCGCCCTTGCCAAAACCGGCTCGCAGGAACGCGGCGGCAGCCTGGTCGACGAGCGCCGCGAGTTGCTTGAAGGTGACGGGGCGGTCGCGGAATTCCAGCGCATCGCGATCGCCGAAGTCACTGACCGCCTTTGCCAGCAGATCTGGCAAGGTGCCACGCGCGATCGGCGCGTCCCAGCGGACGCCTTCGGGATAGAACTGTTCGCCAGGATGGGTCATGCGGACTCTGTGTTTCTTGCCGTAAGGCGGCCCCGCTCTTCCCGTTCCCTACCCCCTTGTGGGGGAGGGCCAGGGAGGGGGGTGGCTCCGGGCGAGACTGCCGTTGTGGACCCCCACCCACAACCCCTCCCCGCAAGGGGGAGGGGGGCGCAGCTGTGCACGGAGCTAGGGCAAAGCCTCAAGCGGCCTTCCCCTGCGCCAGCGAGGCGAACGTCTTGCCTTCCTCCGCGAGCTGCTTCAGCAGCGGCGCCGGCTCGAGCGAGGGATCATTGGTCTCCTTGGCATAGAACGCCAGCCGCTCGGCGATGTGCTTCAGGCCGACGCTGTCGGCCCAGTACATCGGGCCGCCGCGATAGATCGGCCAGCCATAGCCGTACAGCCAGACCACATCGATGTCGGACGGACGCGCGGCAATGCCTTCGGCGAGGATCTTCGCGCCCTCGTTGATCATCGGATACATCATGCGCTCGAGGATCTCCTCGTCGCTGACCGCGCGCCGCTTGAGGCCGAGCTTGGCGAGCGTCTCGTCGATCAGCTTCTCGACATCGGGATCCGGCAGCGGCGCGCGCGAGCCCGCCTCATATTTGTAATAGCCCTTGCCGGTCTTCTGGCCGAAGCGGCCGGCCTCGCACAGCGCATCCGCGATCTCGCTCTTGATGCCGCGGTCCTTGCGCGAGCGCCAGCCGATGTCGAGACCGGCGAGATCGCCCATCGCGAACGGGCCCATCGGCATGCCGAACTTGGTGACGACCGCATCGACCTGCTGCGGCAGCGCGCCTTCGAACAACAGCTTCTCGGCCTGCTTGCCGCGCTGCGCCAGCATGCGATTGCCGACGAAGCCGTCGCAGACGCCGACCACGGCCGGCACCTTTGCGATCTTGCGCGCGATCGACACCGCGGTGACGAGCGCATCCGGCGCCGTCTTCTCCGCACGCACGATTTCGCACAGCTTCATGACGTTAGCCGGCGAGAAGAAATGCATGCCGAGCACGTCCTGGGGCCGGCTGGTCTCTGCGGCGATGGCGTCGATGTTCAGATAGGACGTGTTCGAGGCCAGCACCGCGCCCGGCTTTGCGTATTGATCGAGCTTGCCGAACACTTCCTTCTTCACCGCCATGGTCTCGAACACCGCCTCGATGACGAGGTCGGCGTCCTTGACGTTCTCGAGACCGACCTTGCCGTCGATCAACGCCATGCGCTTGGCCGGTGCATCCGCCGGGATGCCGCCGCGCGCGGCGGTCGCCTCCCAGTTCTTCTGCATGACGCCCATGCCGCGCTTCAGCTGCTCCTCGGCGGTCTCGATCAGCGTGACCGGAATGCCAGCATTGGCGAACGACATCGCAATGCCGCCGCCCATGGTGCCGGCGCCGATGATCGCGACGCGCTCGACCTTGCGGCCCTTGGTGCCCTCGGGCACGCCGGCGATCTTGGCGGCCTCGCGCTCGGCGAAGAACGCATAGCGCTGCGCCTTGGACTGATCGCTGGTAAGCAGCTTGAGGAAACCTTCGCGCTCCTTCTTCAGGCCCTCGTCGAACGGCAGGTCGATCGCGTAGCCCACCGCGTCGGCCGCCGCGAACGGCGCCTCGAGCCCACGCGACTTCTTGGTGATCGCCGCCACCGCACTGGTGAAGATCGTGCGATCGGCCTTGGCGGCCGCCAGCTTGGAATCGTCATCGCGCAATTTGCGCAGCGGACGGTTCTCCGCCACCACCTTGCGCGCGAAGGCTTCGCCGCCCGATGCCGGCCCCTCGACGATCTCCTCGATCAGGCCCGCCTTCAGCGCTTCCGCTGCGCCGATCGGATCACCGCCGACGATCATCTTGACTGCGAGCTCGGGGCCTACGGCGCGCGGCAGGCGCTGGGTGCCGCCCGCGCCCGGCAGCAGGCCGAGCTTCACCTCGGGCAGTCCGAGCTTCGCCTCCTTGGTGGCGACACGATAATGACAGGCGAGCGCCACTTCGAGACCACCGCCCAGGGCCGTTCCATGAATCGCCGCAATGACCGGCTTGGGGCTGTTCTCGATCGTGCTCAGCACGTCGTTGAGCGCCGGCGGCTTCGGCGGCTTGCCGAACTCGGTGATGTCGGCCCCGGCGATGAAGGTACGGCCGCCGCAGGTCAGCACGATCGCCTTGATCGCGGGATCGGCGATCGCCGCCTTGACGTTGTCCAGGATGCCGCCGCGAACTGCGGCACTCAGCGCATTGACGGGCGGGCTGTCGATGGTGACGATGCCGATGATGTCATGACGGTCAAGCTTTGCCACTTCGCTCACGCGTAAGCTCCTTGGATGTCGTTTCTTTGCGGCCGGTTAACGCACCGGCCAATTCTTGGCTCTTCATTTGCGCAGAGTATCAGCCTTGCTTGCGTCTACCCGCTGCCGAACATCAATTCCGCAGTGCGAAATCTAATTCCACATCTTGACATCCAGGGTTATTTTGAAGCACGAGCGTTGTCAACGAGGCTCATCAATCAACAGCCGATGACATGAAACGCCCAGGGAAGAAACCCGCGACCGATCGGAGCTTCGTCGTCGCGCTGGCGCGCGGCCTCGACGTGCTGCGGGCGTTCCGGCCGAATGACGGCCTGCTGGGCAATCAGGAAATCGCCGCGCGCACCAACCTGCCGAAGGCGACGGTCTCGCGCCTCACTTACACGCTCACCAAGCTCGGCTATCTCACCCCGGTGCCGCGCTTCGAGAAATACCAGCTGGCCCCAGCGGCGCTGGCGCTGGGCTACGCCGCGCTCGCCAATCTGGGCATCCGCCATCTTTCCGAGCCGTTCCGCGAGCAGCTGATGCGCGAGACCGGCGGCGCGGTCGCCATCGGCGGCCGCGACCGGCTGAGCATGATCTATTTCGGCCAGAGCCGTCACGGCGTCATCAACGTTCAACTCGACGTCGGCTCGCGCATTCCGATTGCAACGACCGCGATGGGCCGCGCCTACATCTGGGCGCTGCCGGACGAGGACCGCGCCGCGCTGATGCGGGAGATGCGCGAGCATTACGGCAGCCGTTGGCCGAAGATCCGCGACGGCATCGAGCGCGCCGGCGAGACCGTCGCGAAATATGGCTTCACGATCTCCGCCGGCGAATGGCAGGACGACGTTCATGCGGTCGGCGTCGCGTTGCGGCTGAACGACGGAACCGGTCCCTACGCCGTGAATTGCGGAGCACCGGCATTCCGCTTCACGGAAGAGCGCTTGCGCACCGACATTGGACCTCGTCTCGTCGCGATGGTAAGGAACATCGAAGCGGCGCTCGGCGGCCTCGCGCCGTCAACTAATCAAACAAGCAGCCCATCAAACAAAGAACTCAATAAAAAGCCGAAGCCAGGAGGAAAAGTTGCCCGTGTTGCCGAGGGTATCAGATAGCCTGCATCATCGCGGTCGGCTGGCGCCGCGTCCTGACCTGAACGATTTGGGGAGGGGCGAGACGAGATGACGCAGGCACAACTCGCCCAGACCAACGATCCGCTGCTCGTCGTCCGCGACGTCAGCGTAGTGTTCGGCGGCATCGTGGCGCTGAACGGCGTCTCGTTCGAGATGCGCGAGGGTCAGATCCTCGGCCTCATCGGCCCGAACGGCGCCGGCAAGACCACCCTGTTCAACTGCCTCAGCCGGCTCTACCAGCCGAGTTCCGGCGACATCCTGATGGAAGGCCACAGCATCCTGAAGCGGCCGCCGCACCGCATTGCCGAGATCGGCATCGGCCGCACCTTCCAGAATGTCGCGCTGTTTCCCAATCTCTCCGTGCTCGACAACGTCCGCGTCGGCACCCATGCGCGCACCTCCAGCGACATCATCTCGGATTCGCTGCGTCTGGCCTGGGTCCGGCGCAGCGAGAATTCCGTCAACACCAAGGTTCACGAAATTCTCGCCTATCTCGACCTCGAGGAGGTCGCGCACAAGACCGTGTCCGGGCTGCCGTTCGGCACCCAGAAGCGCGTCGAGCTGGCGCGCGCGCTCGCCGCCGATCCCAAGATCCTGCTGCTCGACGAGCCCGCCGGCGGGCTCAATCATGAGGAAGTCCATGTGCTGGGCGATCTGATCCGGCGCATTCGCGACGACCGCAAGGTGACCGTGCTGCTGGTCGAGCATCACATGGGACTGGTGATGTCGATCGCCGACCACGTCGTGGCGCTGAATTTCGGCCGCAAGCTCGCCGAGGGCACGCCCGCCCAGGTGCAGGCCGATCCCGACGTCATCAAGGCCTATCTCGGGAGCAAGGATCAATGACGCCGCTGCTCAACGTCAAGGACCTGCGCGCCTATTACGGCCAGGTCCAGGCCCTGCACGGCCTCTCCTTCTCCCTCAACGAGGGTTCGCTGACGACCCTGCTCGGCGCCAATGGCGCCGGCAAGACCACCACCCTGCGCGCCATCTGCAACATGGTGCGCTCGACCGGTGCGATCGAGTTCGAGGGGAAGCCGCTCAACAACAAATCGACCGAGAGCATCGTGCGCTTCGGCATCGCGCACGTGCCGCAGGGCCGCGGCACCTTCACCAACATGACGGTGGAAGAAAACCTGCAGCTCGGCGCCATCACGCGCAGCGACAAGGCGGGCATCGTCGCCGACATCGAGCGGATGTACTCCTACTTCCCCAAGCTGAAGGAACGCCACACCCAGCAGGCCGGCACCTTATCCGGCGGCGAGCAGCAGATGCTGGCGGTGGCCCGCGCGCTGATGCTGCGACCCAGGCTGATGCTGCTCGACGAGCCGTCGTTCGGCTTGGCACCGCTGGTGGTCCGCGACCTTTTCGGCATCCTCGGCAAGATCAACCGCGAGGAAAAGGTCTCGATCCTCGTGGTCGAGCAGAATGCGCAGCTCGCGCTCGAGCTCGCCGATCGGGCCTATGTGATCGAGACGGGCCGCATCGTCATGTCGGGCGCGGCCTCGGACATCGCGAAAGACGAGAACGTCCGCAAATCCTATTTGGGCTACTAACGGAGGCGGGACAATGGAGCTCTTCACCAACCAGGTCCTGGCCGGCATTGCGACGGGCGCGATCTACGCCTGCATGGCGCTCGCCGTCGTGATGATCTACCAGGCCATCGACCATCTCAACTTTGCGCAAGGCGAGATGGCGATGTTCTCGACATTCATCTCCTGGCAGCTGATGCAATGGGGCCTGCCCTACTGGGTCGCCTTCGTGGTGACGCTGGCCTTCTCCTTCGCCGGCGGCATCGTGATCGAGCGGGTGCTGTTCAAGCCACTGACCAAGGCGCCGATCCTGACCCAGGTCGCCGGCTTCATCGCGCTGTTCTCGATCATCAACTCCTGCGCCGGGCTGATCTGGGACTTCACCATCAAGCAGTACCCGACGCCGTTCGGCTCCTCGCCGTTCCTGGGCAGCCAGCTGATCTCGACCCATCAGGCCGGCATGATCGGCATCACCCTGCTGCTCCTGATCGGGCTGTACTTCTTCTTCCAGTACACCCGTGTCGGACTTGCGATGCGCGCGGCCGCAGCCTTGCCGGAATCGGCGCGGCTGGTCGGCATCAACACCTCCTGGATGATTGCGCTCGGCTGGGGCATGGCGGCCGCGATCGGCTCGATCGCCGGCATGCTGATCGCGCCGGTGGTGTTCCTCGAGCCCAACATGATGGGCGGCGTGCTGATCTACGGTTTCGCCGCGGCCGTGCTTGGGGGCCTCACCAGCCCCTTCGGTGCGGTGCTCGGCGGCTTCCTGGTCGGCATCTTCGAGAATCTCGCCGGCACCTACATTCCCCACGTGGGCAATGAGATGAAGCTGCCGATCGCACTGGCCCTCATCATCTCCGTCCTAGTCATCAAACCGGCCGGCCTGTTCGGCCGCAACATCGTGAAGCGAGTCTGATCATGAGCGCAGTCGAGGACATCGCATCCCAGGCGCCCGCGGTCGATGCCGTTCCGAAGCGGGCCATGACCTTGAGTTCCGGCACCACCTTCGTCGTCGTGCTTCTGCTTCTCGTGGTTCCGCTGTTCGTCAAGAACTTCATCATCTTCCAGATGACGATGCTCCTGATCTACGGACTCGCCGTGCTGGCGTTGAACATCCTGACCGGCGGCTCCGGACAGTTCTCTCTCGGGCAGAGCGCGTTCTATGCGGTCGGCGCCTATACGTCGGCGATCCTGATGGAGCAGTACAATGTCAACTACGCGCTGACCCTGCCGGTCGCCGGCGTCATCTGCTTCGGCTTCGGCTTCCTGTTCGGCCAACCGGCGCTGCGGCTCTCGGGCGTGTATCTCGCGCTCGCCACCTTCGCGCTCGCCACCGCGATGCCGCAGATCCTCAAGCTCGGCTTCTTCGAGGAATGGACCGGCGGCGTGCAGGGCCTCGTCGTCACCAAGCCGGACGCGCCGTTCGGCCTGCCGATGTCGCAGGACATGTGGCTGTACTACTTCACGCTGGCGATCACGATCGCGATCTACGTGTTCTCGGTGAACCTATTACGCTCGCGTTCGGGGCGGGCTTTCATGGCGATCCGCGACAACGAGATCGCAGCGTCCGCCATGGGCATCGACGTCGCGACCTACAAGACGCTGGCGTTCGGCGTCAGCGCCGGCATCACCGGCGTCGCCGGCGGCCTCGGCGCCATCGCCGTGCAGTTCGTGGCACCCGACAGCTACACGATCGTTCTCGCGATCTCGCTGTTCCTCGGCATGGTCGTCGGCGGCGTCGGCTGGCTGCCCGGATCGTTCGTCGGCGCGGCCTTCATCATCTTCGTTCCCAACATCGCCGAAGGCATTTCGAAGGGCCTGTCCGGCGCGGTGTTCGGCGTGCTGCTGTTCCTCGTCATCTTCCTCGTGCCGCACGGCTCGCGGCAGGTGGCGATGGTGGCGCAGCAGCTGCTCGGCAAACTCAGAAAGAACTAAGGAGGAACTCTTGCAGGTCGTTCAACAACTACGAATCGCCGCGATCGCGACGGCGGTCATCGCCCTCACCTCGGGCGCAGCACTCGCCCAGAAGAAATACGACGCCGGCGCGTCGGATACCGAGATCAAGATCGGCAACATCATGCCCTATAGCGGGCCGGCGTCCGCCTACGGCGTGATCGGAAAGACCGAGGAGGCGTATTTCAAGAAGATCAACGCCGAGGGCGGCATCAACGGCCGAAAGATCAACTTCGTCAGCTATGACGACGCCTATTCGCCGCCCAAGGCGGTCGAGCAGGTGCGCAAGCTGGTCGAAAGCGACGAGGTCCTGTTCGTCTTCAACCCGCTCGGCACGCCCTCAAACTCGGCGATCCAGAAATATCTCAACGGCAAGAAGATCCCGCAACTGTTCGTCGCCACCGGCGCAACCAAGTGGAACGACCCGAAGAACTTCCCCTGGACCATGGGCTGGCAGCCGAGCTACCAGAGCGAGGGCCGCATCTATGCGAAGTACCTGCTCAAGGACAAGCCCGGCGCCAAGGTCGGCGTGCTGTTCCAGAACGACGATTTCGGCAAGGATTATCTGAAGGGCCTCAAGGATGGCCTCGGCGACAAGGCCGCGTCCATGATCGTCATGGAAGAGAGCTACGAGACCTCCGAACCCTCGATCGACGGCCACATCGTCAAGCTGAAGGCCTCCGGCGCCGACGTCTTCTTCAGCGTCACGACGCCCAAGTTCGCGGCGCAGGCGATCAAGAAACTTGCCGAGATCGATTGGCATCCGACGCATCTGGTCGTCAACGTCTCGGCCTCGGTCGGCAGCGTGATCAAGCCGGCCGGCTTCGAGAACTCGCAAGGGATTCTTTCGGCCGCCTATGCCAAGGACGCTGCGGATCCGCAGTGGAACGATGATCCCGGCATGAAGAAGTTCTTCGACTTCCTCGCGCAGTATTATCCCGACGCCAACAAGCTCGACAGCTCGACCGTCTATGGCTACGGCGCCGCACAGACGCTCGTGAAGGTGCTGCAGATGTGCGGCGACGACCTCACCCGCGCCAATGTGATGAAGCAGGCCGCCAGCCTGAAGGACTTCGCGCCCGACACCTTGCTGCCGGGCGTCAAGATCAACACCTCGGCTACCGACTTCGCGCCCATCGAGCAATTGCAGATGATGCGGTTCAAAGGCGAGAAGTGGGAGCTGTTCGGCGAGGCGATCAGCGGCGCCATCGAGTAATCGTGCAATCGAGCATCGCCGCCGAGAGCGGTGCCGATCTCAACCTCGCCCTCCGCGCCATCCGCGCGGAGGGCTTTTTCGTAGGTCGCACCGACGATGCCATGAACGGTGGACAGACACCGTTAGCTGATCTCAGGCTGTTCTCGCAGAGCAATCACCCGCCCAAATTGTGCGCACTTCTCGCAACTGCGCAGATGTTGCGCGGACGCGGACCGATAAAACACGGACCGTGCCGTGATGTCGCAACCACGCCGCGGCGGCTCTGCTATAGTCCCCCGACACACGAGAGCTTCCGTCAAGGAGGCCACGGCACGTCATCCAGAACCAACACGGGAGAAACGCACCATGATGATCACGCGACGGGCCGCCCTTGCCTCGGCTGCCGCCATCGTCCTCGCCTCGAGTTCCGCGATCGCCGCCAACAAGAAGTACGACACCGGCGCCTCCGACACCGAGATCAAGATCGGCAACATCATGCCCTATAGCGGGCCGGCCTCGGCCTACGGCATCATCGGAAAGACGGAAGCGGCCTACTTCAAGAAGATCAACGCCGAGGGAGGCATCAACGGCCGCAAGATCAACTTCATCTCTTATGACGACGCCTATTCGCCGCCAAAGACGGTCGAACAGGCACGCAAGCTGGTCGAGAGCGATGAGGTGCTGTTCATCTTCAATTCGCTGGGCACGCCGCCGAACTCGGCAATCCACAAATACATGAACTCGAAGAAGGTCCCGCAGCTGTTCGTCGCCACCGGCGCCACCAAGTGGAACGACCCGAAGGATTTCCCCTGGACCATGGGCTGGCAGCCCAACTACCAGAGCGAATCCCGAATCTACGCAAAATATCTGCTGAAGGAAAAGCCGGACGCCAAGATCGCGGTGCTGTATCAGAACGATGATTACGGCAAGGATTATCTGAAAGGGCTGAAGGACGGGCTTGGCGCCAAGGCCGCCTCAATGATCGTGATGGAGGAGAGCTACGAGACCGCCGAACCCTCGATCGACAATCACATTGTCAAACTCAAGTCCACCGGCGCCGATGTATTCGTGAACATCACCACGCCGAAATTTGCGGCGCAGGCAATCAAGAAGGTCAAGGAGATCGACTGGAAGACGCTGCATATCCTCAACAACGTCTCCGCCTCCGTCGGCAGCGTCCTGAAGCCGGCTGGCTATGAGAATTCGCAGGACATCATCTCGGCGGCCTATCTCAAGGACGTCTCCGATCCGCAATGGAAGGATGACGCCGGGATGAAACAGTTCCTCGACTTCATGGCAAAGGATTTCCCCGAGGGCGACAAACTCGATGGCGGCACCGTCGTCGGCTACAGCGTGGCCCAGACGCTGGTGCAGGTGCTGAAGCAATGCGGCGACGACCTCACTCGCGAGAACGTCATGAAGCAGGCCGCATCGCTGCGCAACTTCCGCACCGAGATGCTGCTGCCTGGCATCACGATCAACACCTCGGCGACCGACTTCGCACCCGTCAGCCAGCTGCAACTGATGCGCTTCAAGGGCGAGAAGTGGGAGCTGTTCGGCGACGTGATCTCCGCCGACGTCGGCGGCTAACGACGAGACGCAGTTGAAACCGCCGCCTGCGGCCTCGCGCCGCAGGCGGCGCTCTCTCCAAGCATCTTTGCTGTCTTTGCCAAGAATTTCTTAAGCTAGGAGTTGAAAGAGAGGCGGTCATGCAGCGGCGGCGGTTACGCCGAGCGCGCGGCTGCGCTATGGGGACTCGTCCGGAGTGAAACGAGTCGCCCGCCTTGCGGGCGGATCCAACAACAAGGCCAAGCTCCAAGGCCGAGAAGGAGTCCCCACGTGACCACTGCCCTCACCCGCCGCACGCTCTCCAGCATGCTCGGTCTCGCCTTGGTTGGCGCCGCTGCCGGCAGCGCCCATGCCGACAAGAAATACGACACCGGAGCCAGCGACACCGAGATCAGGATCGGCAACATCGTGCCCTATAGCGGCCCGGCCTCGGCCTATGGCTCGGTCGGCAAGGCGATGTCGGCAGTGTTCAAGAAGGTCAACGACGAGGGCGGCATCAACGGTCGCAAGATCAATTTCATCTCCTACGACGACGCCTATTCGCCGCCAAAGACCGTCGAGCAGGCGCGCAAACTGGTGGAGAGCGACGAGGTGCTCTTCCTGTTCGGTGTGCTCGGGACTGCGCCCAACACGGCGATCCAGAAATACATGAACGCCAAGAAGGTGCCGCAGCTGTTCGTCGCCACCGGCGCCACCAAGTGGAACGAGCCCAAGACCAATCCGTGGACCATGGGATGGCTGCCGAGCTATCAGTCGGAAGCCCGCATCTATGCCAAATATCTCACCGCGCAGCAGCCGACCGGCAAGATCGCAGTGCTCTACCAGAACGACGACATGGGCAAGGACTATCTGAAGGGTCTCAAGGATGGCCTTGGCGACACGTCCCGCGTGGTGCTGGAGGAGAGCTACGAAATCGCCGAACCCACGGTGGAGTCGCACATCGTCAAGATGAAGTCGGCCAATCCGGACATCGTCGTGCTGTTCACCACACCGAAATCCGGCGCACAGGCGATCAAGAAGCTCGGCGAGATGAACTGGAAGCCGCTCACCATCATCTCGAACGTCAGCGCCTCGACCGCGGCGGTGATGCGGCCGGCCGGCGTCGAGAACTCGCAAGGGGTGATCTCGGCCGCCTATGCCAAGGATGCCTCCGATCCGCAATGGGCCAACGACCCCGGTCTTGGCGCGTTCAGGGAGCTGCTCGCCAAATATCTGCCGGAAATCAACCCCGTGGATTCGTCGGCGCTGACCGGTTACAACATCGCCACCACAATGGTCGAGGTGCTGAAGCGATGCGGCGACGAACTGACCCGCGCCAATGTCATGAAGCAGGCGGCAGGCCTGAAGCAGTTTGCGCAGGGCGGGCTGTTGCCCGGCATCACGCTGACCACCGGTCCGGACGACTTCCAGCCGATCGAGCAGCTGCAGCTGATGCAGTTCAAGGGCGAGCGCTGGCAGTTGTTCGGCGAGGTCATGAGCGGCGAGCTGAAATAGGCTCTGCACGGCAGATGGGCGGCGCCGCATGACCAGCCGCCGTCCGTTGTTGCGCTCGATCTTCGATGCCGCCGTCGCCGCGGCGCATCCCGACGTCGTGCTGCCGGCATTCCTGCCGGCGGCTCCCAAAGGACGAATCATCTGCCTCGCCGCCGGCAAGGGCGCGGCCGCGATGGCGCTCGCGGCCGAGCGCCATTACCTGGACACGCTCGGGTTCGATCCCGCGAAGCTGACCGGCATCGCAACCACCCGCCACGGCCATGGTGTGCCGACCCGGCGGGTGAAGGTGATCGAGGCCGGACATCCGATGCCGGACGAGGCCGGGCTGAAGGCCGCCGACGAGACGCTGCAATTGGCGGCAACCGCCGAGCCCGGCGACCTGATGCTGGTGCTGCTCTCCGGTGGTGGGTCCGCCAATTGGGTCGCGCCGGTGAACGGTGTCAGCTTCGCGCAGAAGCAGCAGCTGACCCGCGCGCTGCTCCGCTCGGGCGCACCGATCGGCGAAATGAATACGGTCCGCAAGCATCTGTCGCGAATCAAGGGCGGCCGGCTGGCGCGGGCCGGGCAGAAGGCCGAGATCGTGACGCTGGCGATCTCCGACGTGCCGCATGACGATCCCTCGGCGATCGCATCGGGTCCGACGGTGCCCGATCCGACCACGCTGGCCGATGCCCGCGGCATCGTCGCCAAATACAAGCTCGAGGTCGACCCGGCGATCGGTCGGGCGCTCGATGATGCCGCCAATGAGAGCTGCAAGCCCGGCGATGCCGCCTTCGTCCGCGCCTCGTTCGAGCTGATCGCGCGCCCCGCCAGCTCGCTGGAGGCGGCCGTGGCCAGCGTCAAGGCCGCGGGCTACGACGTGCTCGATCTCGGCGCCGATCTCGAGGGTGAGGCCCGCGAGGTCGCGGCCGATCACGCCAAACTGGCGCGCGAGGCCCGCGCGCTCGGCCGCCGCATGGCGATCATTTCCGGCGGCGAGCTCACCGTGACGGTGCGCGGCCAGGGCCGCGGCGGCCCGAACCAGGAATATGCCCTGGCGCTCGCCGACCTCCTCAAGGACATGGAGGGCGTCGCGGCGCTCGCCGGCGACACCGACGGCGCCGATGGCGGCGGCGGCAGCGCCTCCGATCCGGCCGGTGCGCTTGTCGATGCCGAGGTCATCGCCGCGATGCGGGCGCAGGGGCTGGATCCGCAGGCCTATCTCGCCAACAACGACGCCACCGCGTTCTTCGCCGCGACCGGCGGCCTGCTGCAGACCGGACCGACGCTCACCAACGTGAACGACGTCAGGGTCATCCTGGTCGATTGAAGGGCGCGACTGCGTCCTTCAGAACTCCTCCGCGATCTTGGTGAGCATCGCCAGCAGCGCGTCGCGGCCATCCGGGCCCAGCAGCTCGTTGAGCCGCGCCTCGTGCTTCGACACCACCAGCTTCTTGGCGCGGGCCAGCACGGCGCGGCCCTTCTCGGTCAGCATCAGGATGTGCGAGCGCCGGTCGTTGGCCGAACGCACCCGCGCACACAGGTCGCGGCTCTCGAGGCTGTCCAGCAAGGACACGAAGTTCGGCCGCAGGATGCCCAGGGTGTTGGCGATCTCGGTCTGGTTACGGCCCGGATTGGCGTCGAGCAGCAGCAACACCGAGAACTGGGCCGGCGTCAGTTGCAGCGGCGCGACGCAGCGCAGGAAGTCCTCGAACACCTTCAACTGCGCCCGTTTCAGCACATAGCCAAGCAGATCCGACAGCTCGCCGAGCTGGACCGCTTGCGTCTCGTCGGCCGCTACGGCAGCTTCCTTGCGGCTTTCCCTCTTGCTGACGGGCTTGGCGCTATCGGCCATCACGGTCCGCCAAATTCATCGCATTTGCTTCCATCCCTGGTCTCGAATGCCGCAGCCGGAACAGCGGCCTTGAGATTATAATCGATAATTGTTATCCACTATATCAAACACGGGCAGCCCAATTCAACTGCCCAAGACCGGCGGACGGCGCAGGGCGCCGGCCGCGCCCGGTCACCACAGAGGGGGAGCGTCCTGTCTTGAACACAACGATCTTGCTGTTCCTGTTGCAGGACGGCATTACCAATGGCGCGATCTACGCGCTGCTCGGGCTGGCGCTCGTGCTGGTGTTTGCCGTCACCCGGGTGATCCTGATCCCGCAGGGCGAATTCGTCACCTACGGCGCCCTCACCTATGCCTCGCTCGCTGCCGGCCAAATGCCGGGCACCGCGAAGCTCGCCGTCGTGATCGGGCTCGCGGCCTTCGCCTTCGACCTCTACGCCATGCGCAAGACGCTGCACGCGCCGAAGATCGCGCGCACCTTCGGCCTCAACGTCGCCCTCCCTGTCGTCATTCTGCTCGCCAGCATGTGGGCGGCGAACCAGCGCATGCCCGCCGGCGTCAGCCTGGTGCTGTCGCTGCTGATCGTGGCCAGCATCGGCCTGTCGCTCTACCGCATCGTGTTCCAGCCGCTCGCGCACACCTCGGTGCTGGTGCTGCTGATCGCCTCGGTCGGCGTTCACCTCGCACTGCAGGGCCTCGGCCTGCTGTTCTTCGGCGCCGAGGGTCAGCGTGGCCCGACCCTGCTCAATGCCACGGCGACGCTCGGCTCGCTGCGCTTCACCGGGCAGGGCATAGCGGTCTACGGCATCACCATCGCCTTCATCGTCGGCCTCTGGCTGTTCTTCGGCCTGACGCTCTACGGCAAGGCGCTGCGCGCCACCGCCGTCAACCGGCTCGGCGCCCGCCTCGTCGGCATCCGCACCACGCTGTCGGGCCAGATCGCGTTCCTGCTGGCCTCCACCATCGGCGCGCTCTCGGGTATCCTGATCGTCCCGATCACGACGCTCTATTACGACACCGGCTTCCTGATCGGCCTCAAAGGCTTCATCGCCGCGATCATCGGCGGCCTGATCAGCTATCCGCTGACTGCGGTCGCCGCGCTCGTCGTCGGCATCGTCGAGGCGTTCTCCTCGTTCTATGCCTCCAACTTCAAGGAGGTGATCGTCTTCACGCTGCTGATCCCGGTTCTGCTGCTGCGTTCGCTCGCCGCGCCCGCGGTCGAAGAAGAGAAGGATTGAGCCGTGCGCGAGCGTTGGCCTCTCATCGTCTTTGCCGTCATCGTCGCGGCGATCCCGTTCGTCCCGGGCATGCCGCCGTTCTGGATCGTGCTGCTCGACAATATCGGCCTGTCGGCGCTGGTCGCGATGGGGCTGGTGCTGCTGACCGGCGTCGGCGGTCTGACCTCGTTCGGCCAGGCCGCCTTTGTCGGCTTCGGCGCCTACACGACTGCGGTGCTGTCGGCCAATTACGGCGTATCGCCGTGGCTGACCCTGCCGCTGTCGCTGCTGGTGTCCGGCCTCGCCGCCGTTCTGCTCGGCCTCGTCACGGTCAGGCTGTCCGGCCACTATCTGCCGCTCGGCACGCTCGCCTGGGGCCTCGGCCTGTTCTATCTGTTCAGCAAGCTCGCCTTCCTCGGCCGCAACGACGGCATCTCCGGCATCCCGCCGCTGTCGATCGGCAGCCTCAAGATGCTCGATCCCGGCACGATCTATTTCGCGATCTGGGCCGCCGTTCTGATCTCCGCACTGTTGACGATGAACCTGCTGGACTCCCGCACCGGCCGCGCCATTCGCGCGCTGCGCCGCGGCCACATCGCCGCGGAAGCGTTCGGCGTCTATGCACCTCGCGCCAAGCTGCTGGTGTTCATCTATGCCGCCGTGCTCGCCGGCCTCTCGGGCTGGCTCTATGCGCACTTCACCCGCGCCGTGAACCCGACGCCGTTCGGCGCCCAGGCCGGCATCGAATATCTGTTCGTCGCCGTGGTCGGCGGCGCCGGCTATGTCTGGGGCGGCGTGCTCGGCGCGGCGATCGTCGTCGTGCTGAAAGAGGTGCTGCAAAGCTACCTCCCGCTGCTGCTGCATGGCGAGGGCCAGCTCGAGACCATCGTGTTCGGCATTCTCCTCGTCACGCTTCTCCAGCTCGCCCCGACCGGCCTGTGGCCGTGGCTGACGGCGCGGCTGCCGTTCAAGCCGGTTGCCAAGCAGCCGGACACGTCGGTCAAACTGCCGGCGCGGGAGCGATCTGCGACGACTCCAAACGTGCTGCTCCAGGTCGACAACGCGCGTAAGCAGTTCGGCGGCGTGGTCGCGGTCAACAACGTCTCGTTCGACGTCCAGTCCCGCGAGATCGTCGCGCTGATCGGCCCGAACGGCGCCGGCAAGAGCACGACCTTCAACCTGATCACCGGCGTGCTGCCGCCGACCTCCGGCAACATCTCGGTGCTCGGCAAGGCCGTCGGCAACGCCCCGCCGCAGGACGTCGTCAAGCTCGGCATTTCCCGTACCTTCCAGCACGTGAAGCTGGTGCCGGACATGACGGTGCTCGAGAACGTCGCGATCGGCGCGCATCTGCGCGGCCATTCCAACGCGCTCACGAGCATGTTCCGGCTCGATCGCGGCGACGAAGCCAAGCTGCTCGCGGAAGCCGCGCGGCAGATCGAGCGCGTCGGGCTCGGCGACCAGATGCACCAGCTTGCCGGCTCGTTGTCTCTCGGCCAGCAGCGCATCGTCGAGATCGCCCGCGCGCTGTGCGTGGATCCGATGCTGCTGCTGCTCGACGAGCCGGCCGCCGGCCTGCGCCACATGGAGAAGCAACGCCTCGGCGCGCTGCTGCGCGACCTCCGCGCCGGCGGCATGTCGGTGCTGCTGGTCGAACACGACATGGGATTTGTCATGGACCTCGCCGACCGCATCGTGGTGCTCGATTTCGGCACCAAGATCGCCGAGGGCACACCTGCCGCGATCAAGACCAATCCGGAGGTCATCAAGGCGTATCTCGGAGCCACCGCATGAGCACGCTGCTGGAAGTCACCGACGCCCATGTCTCCTACGGCAAGGTCGAGGCGGTCCGCTCGGTCTCGCTCACCGTGGCCGAGAACGAGATCGTCACCATCATCGGCGCCAATGGCGCCGGCAAGACCACGCTGCTCAGTGCCATCATGGGCGTGTTTCCGCTGAAGGGTCGCGTCTCCTTCCTGGGCGAGGACATGGCCCGGCTGGAGATCGAGGACCGCGTCGCGCGCGGTCTCTGTCTGGTGCCGGAGCATCGCGAGCTGTTCGCCACCATGAACGTCGAGGACAATCTGCAGCTCGGCGCTTTCAGAATGTCGAAGGCCCACGCCGCACGCGGCTTCGAGCACGTCTACACGCTGTTTCCGAAGCTCAAGGAGCGGCGCAAGCAGCTCGCCGGCACGCTCTCCGGCGGCGAGCAGCAGATGCTGGCGATGGGGCGCGCGCTGATGGGCGCGCCAAAGATGCTGATGCTGGACGAGCCCAGCCTTGGCCTGGCGCCGATCATCGTCGCCGGCATCTTCGAAATCGTCGCCAAGCTGCGCCAGGAAGGCGTCTCGGTGCTGCTGGTCGAGCAGAACGCCAAGGCCGCGCTCAAGGTCGCCGACCGCGCCTATGTCATGGAGCTCGGCGAGTTCGTGCTTAACGGCAAGGCCAGCGAGATCGCCACCGACGAGCGCGTGGCGGCGAGCTATCTCGGCTTTGCCGAGGCGGCCGCGAGCTGAGCCCGATGTCGATGGGGTGAGGCGCTGCTTCAGGAGGGCGCCTCCTTCGACAGCAGGAAATCGACCATCACGCGCTCCAGCGCCCGGTACATGTCGGTGCCGGTCGCCGTCAGGCAGCCGCGCTGGCGCGCAGCGGCGATGAAGGGCGAGACCTCGGGCCGGGTGATGACACAGCCGCAATAGGCCGACGGGCTGACGGTCGTCATGTCGACCGGCAGAGGATCGCCGGGCTGCATGCCTGCCGGCGTGGCGTTGGCAACCATGTCGAAGCCTGTTGCGTTCATCGAGCCGACAACGGCGCGGCCTTTGCCCCGCTCGTTGAGGCGCGCGATCAGCACATCGCGGCGTCCGGCATCGCTGTCGTGAATGGCAAGCTCGCGCACGCCGGAATCGATCAGCGCCAAAGCGATTGCCGAGCCCGCACCGCCCGCGCCAATCTGTAGCGCGCGGCAGCCTGCAGCATCGAAGCTCGCCCCCTTCGCAGCGCCGATGAAGCCAAGGCCGTCGACCATGTCGCCATGCCAACGGCCGTCAGGACCACGCCGCATCAGATTCACGGCGCCGATGAAATGCGCGCGCTCCGTGGCCGTCGCACAGGCGCGGTAGCAGGCGAATTTGTGCGGGATGGTCGCGACGATGCCGTCGAGATTCTTCACCCGTGTCATCGTCGCCAGGAAGTCAGTCAGGTCGCGCGGCGCGACTTGGACCGCAACCAGGATCGCATAGCTGCCGCGCTCCGAGAACGCCTGGCTGACGCCGGCCGGCGCGCGCACCTGCGCGACGGGATCGCCGATGATGATGTGGAGCCGCGTGGCTCCGGTGGGGGCGGGAATCATGGTAGGCTCCCAAAACGACAAAGATCATCGTCCAAATGGCCGAAAGGCCGGCTCACCGAGCCGGCCTTCCTCACTCGAAGATATCGTCCGTCCAGTTACTTCGCCGGGACGTATTTGCCATCCTTCACCGTCAGGATGATGCGGGCGCGGTCGTCGAGGCCGGAGCGGTCCTTTTCGGTGAAGTTGTAGACGCCCTGCGAGGCCGCCAGATCCTTCTCGGTCAGCAGCGCCTGGCGGATGGCCTCGCGGAACTCCGGCGTGCCGGGCTTGGCAGTCTTCAGCGCCACCGGGATGATGCGCTTGAGGATCTCGAACGCGTCGAACGAATGGCCGGCGAACTGGCTGCGGCTGTTCGGGCCATACTTGCCCTCATACGCCTTGTTCAGCTCCATGCCCGGCTTCTTGGTCAGCGCGCTGTCGTCCTGCGTCTCCGGCGACATCACCGGACCGGACGCCATGATCACCCCCTCCGCCGCCTTGCCGGCGATACGGATGAAGTCCATGCTCGCGGCGCCATGGGTCTGATAGATCAGGCCGGTGTAGCCACGCTCGCGCAGCTCGGTCTGCGGCAACGCCGCGGCGGTGCCGGAGGCGCCGACCAGGATGGCGTCCGGATTGGCGGCGACCAGCTTCAGCACCTGGCCGGTGACCGAGGTGTCGGGACGCGCAAAGCGTTCCTCGTCGGCGATGGTGATGCCCATCGGCACAGCCTGATTCTTCAGATCGTTGAACCAGAGGTCGCCGTAGGAGTCGGAGTAGCCGATATAGCCGACGGTCTTGATGTTGTGCGCCTTCATGTGCTCGTACAGCACCTTGCCCATGATCGGCACCGGCTGCGGCATCACAACCGACCATTTCATCCGCTCCGGCGTGACCGGGAACGGCGCCAGGCCGAAATGCGGAATGCCGGCCTCGTTGGCGACGTTGGACACCGCGATGGTCGGCGGCGTCAGCGCCGAGCCCATGATGATATCGGCCTTCGATTCCGTCACGAAGCGACGGGCGTTGGTCGTGGCCGTGGTCGGATCGCCGCCGTCGTCGAGCACGATCACCTTGAGCGGCACGCCGCCGATCTCCTTCGGCACGAACTCGAGCGCATTGCGCTCGGGAATGCCGAGCGCCGCGCCCGGCCCCGTCGTCGTCGTGGTGATGCCGATGGTGATCTCGCTGGTCTGCGCCAGCGCCGGCGCTGATGCCAGCATCGCGATGACGCCAGCCGCCGCCAGATAGGCCTTCCTCATAAAATCCTCCCTCAATCTTTTCGGTTCAGCTCGTGATCCGCCGATCCTGTTTGCAGTCCCGCCCCCTGTCTGGGGCATCTTCCAACACGACCGGCCGATATGTGTCCAAACGTGATCATAGCATTGAACACGAGAAGATCACTCCTCACCAGTCGACCAAAGCACGACAGCTGAACATCCTTAAGACGGCCGCATGTCGCACCCATTTCCGCGCCTCATTCCCCGAGAAACTTGGCTCGCATCTCCTCCGGGAAAGGTGCCGATTTCAGCTTCTCCGGGTCGGCCGGATCGCGCCCGACCAGCACCCGGGTCTCGAACCCTTCGATGGCCAGCGCCTCACCCTTGAACACCTTGTGGGTGACGTCGAAGGACGAGCGCTTGATGCTCTCGATCCGGCTCTCGATCGTGATCCAGTCGCCATAGGTCGAGGGGATGTAGAACTTGGCGCGGGTGTCGACCATGGGGATGCCGACCAGGCCGTAGCGACGGACGATGTCCTGCTTGGAGAACCCGGCCGCCTCGAACATGACCGAGGTCGCATCGTCGAACATCGCGAAATAGCGCGGGTAGTAGACGATGTTGGCGGGATCGCAGTCGCCCCACTGGATCTGCACGTCGCGGCGGTGAACGAACATGTCTTGAAAGCCTCACACCATCGCCGATAGCGATCTGTAGAGTGGGCAACGGCGCGCAGCGCCTTGCCCACCATTTTCAGCGGCGGTGGGCACGCTACGCTTTGCCCACCCTCCGTTTCTCTACGTCGTCATTCCGGGGCGCGCGGAGCGCGAGCCCGGAATCCATCTCTCAGCAGTGCTAGACGCCGAATGGATTCCGGGCCCGACGCTGGCGCGTCGTCCCGGAATGACAACCACGTGGACGTCGGCGCGCGGCACTTACTTCGGCGCCATGCGCAGCGAGCCGTCGAGGCGAACGACTTCGCCGTTGAGGTAGGCGTTCTCGACCATGTGCAGCGCCAGCGCGGCGAACTCATCGGCGTGACCGAGGCGGCGAGGGAACGGGATCGCGGCGGCGAGCGAGTCCTGGGCCTCCTGCGGCAGGTTGGCGAGCAGCGGCGTCAGGAACAGGCCGGGCGCAATGGTCAGCACGCGGATGCCGAACTGCGCGAGCTCGCGCGCGATCGGCAGGGTCATGCCGACGATGCCGCCCTTGGAGGCGGAATAGGCCGACTGTCCGATTTGGCCGTCATAGGCGGCGACCGACGCGGTATTGATGACGACGCCGCGCTCACCGGTCGCCTGCGGCTCCAGCTTGGTCATGCCGTTGGTGACCAGACGCAGCATGTTGAACGAGCCGATCAGGTTGACCTTGATGACCTTCTCGAAATCGGCCAGCGGCATCGGACCGTCGCGGCCGACGACGCGCTTGGCGACCCCGATGCCGGCGCAGTTCACCAGCACGCGCGGCTGCTGGCCGAGCGCCTCGACGGCCTTGGCAACAGCCGCTTCCGCGCCGGCGGCGTCCGAGACGTCGCAGACCACCGGCACGCCCTTGATCTCGGCCGCGACCTCGTCCGCCAGCTTGGCGTTGAGATCGAACACCGCGACCTTGGCGCCCTGCGCAGCGAGCTTGCGGGCGGTGGCGGCCCCGAGGCCGGAAGCGCCGCCGGTGACGATGGCGGCCTGGTCCTTCAACAACATTGTCGTTTCTCCCTTGGATGCGTCGATCAGCCGGCGATGATGATGTCGTCGTCCGGCGTCGCGGCGTAGATGCGTTCGATCAGGTCCTTGCGGTTCTCCAGCACGGCGCGCTGGTTGATCGATCCCTTGTCGGTGACCTCGCCCTTGTCGATCGACAGCGGCACGCCGAGCAGGACGGCGCGCGTGATGCGCGTCGACGAGCCGGTCGCGGTCTGCAGGAATTTTGCGAAGCGCTGACGGAAGGCCTCGATGATCAGCGGATCGGCCGCCGTGGCGGCGAGGTCGTCGAACGGCAAGGTCGCGTTGATCAGGCGGCAACCATCGAGATCGAGCACGACGATTGCTGCGATCTCGTCGCGGTTGATGCCGGCGATGATCACATCGCGCGCCAGCGGCGCGCACGCAGCCACGAAGCGGGCCCGCAACGGGCCGACGGAAACCCAGGTGCCGCTCGCCAGCTTGAAGTCCTCGGCAACACGGCCGTCAAAATCGAAGCCGGCATTGAAGTCGTCGGGATCGACGGGCTTCAGCGCGTCGCCCATCTTGTAGTAGCCTTCGTCATCAAAGGCCGCGGCCGAGACCTCCGGCAGGCGCCAATAGCCCGGCGTCACGTTCGGCCCCTTGGCGCGCACTTCCATCTTGCCGTTGTTGGGAACGAGCTTGGCCTCGTTGCCGGAGACGGGCAGGCCGACATGGCCGGAGCGGCTGGTGCGCGGATTGACCGACATGAAGAACGGTGCGGTCTCGGTGGAGCCGAGGCCCGTCAGCATCGGCACACGAGTGCCCGTCTCGGCCACCGAGAGCTCGTCGAGCTCGTTCCAGACATGCGGCGCCAGTGCGGCGCCGGAGAAGAACATCGCGTGCAGCCGCTGGAAGAAGGACTTCCGCAGCGCCGGGTCCTCGCGGAAATAGGGCAGCAGCGACTCGTAGCCCTTGGGGACGTTGAAATAGACCGTCGGCGAGATCTCGCGCAGGTTTCGCACGGTCTCCTCGATGCCGCCTGGCACCGGCTTGCCCTGGTCGAGATACATCGAGCCGCCGTTGAACAGGGTCAGGCCGATGTTGTGGTTGCCGCCGAATGTGTGATTCCAGGGCAGCCAGTCGATGATCACGGGCGGCTCGTCCTTGAGGAAGGCGAGCGTCTCGCGGATCATCACCTGGTTGGCGCAGATCATCCGCTGGGTGTTGATCACGGCCTTCGGATTGCCGGTCGAGCCCGAGGTCAGCAGGAATTTCGCGATCGTGTCCGGACCGATCTTGTCATGGGCGGCGTCGAGGCCAGGAAACAGCGGCGATGCGATCAGATCGGCGAGCATCGTGATCTTGCGGCCCGGCACCGAGCCGAACGACGCCACGATCTCGGTGCCTTCGGGTACGTTGGCGATGAGCGCGTCGGCGAACTTGTCGGCGTCGTCGACGAAGACGAGGCCCGGCGTCAGCAGCTTCATCAGGTAGGCGAGCTTGCCGTAGTCGCGCGCCACCAGCGAATAGGCCGGCGACACCGGACAGAACGGCACGCCGGCATAGAGCGCGCCGAACGCGACCAGCGCATGGTCGATCGAATTGCCCGACAGGATCATGACCGGCCGGTTCGGCGACAGCCCGCGCGCGAGCAGCCCCGACGCGATGTGCCGGCTCGCCGCCAGCAGCGTGGCATAGGTCAGCTCGCGCCAGCCCTCCGGGCCAACGCGCTCGGCCATGAACACGCGCTCAGGCGTGGCTTTGGCGAAGTGATGCAGCCGGTCGGTGATCCGCGGCGGATAGTCGCCGAGCGGCTGCTTCGGACGGAGATAGATGGTGCCGTCGTCTCGGCGGTCGACCGTGACGGCCGGGTCATTGAACGAGATCGCGCGCAACGGATGAACACTGGCGCTGCGCGCCGTGTCGTCCGTTCCTCCCTGTGTGCTTGTTATTGTTTGTGCGGTCATGTCACGTCGGCTTCACTTTGGCGGTCTTGTGATCGAGGAAGGCGCGGATGCGATTCTTGGCCTCCTTGTCGCTCTGCGCGACGGTGGCCATCAGCGATTCCATCAGCAGGCCGGTCTGCGGATTGGCCTCGGCGATCATCGGCAGCGCCTGCAGCACCGCGAAATTCGTCAGCGGCGCGTTGTTCGCGATCTTCGCCGCCAGCTCCATCGCCTTGGTCATCGAGGCGCCGGCCTCGACCAGATATTGCGCGAAGCCGTAGGACGAGCCTTCGGTCGCCGAATAGACCCGGCCGGTCAGCATCATGTCCATCATGCGGGCGACGCCGATCAGGCGCGGCAGCCGCACCGAGCCGCCGCCACCGACGAAGATGCCGCGCTGGCCCTCGGGCAGCGCGAAGTAAGCCGACGGCTCGGCAACACGGATATGCGCGGCGCAGGCGAGCTCGAGACCGCCGCCGATGACGGCCCCCTTCAATGCGGCGATCACCGGCACGCGGCAATACTGGATGCGGTCGAACACGCGATGCCACATCTGCGAGTGCACCAGGCCTTCGGTGGCGTCACGTTCGCGCAGCTCGGAGAGATCGAGGCCGGAGGAGAAATTGTCGCCAATCCCGTGGATCACGATGCAGCGGACGTCGTCAGGCAGGCTGGTGAAGCACTCGCCGATGGCGAGGATGATGCCGTCATTCAGCGCGTTGCGCTTGGCCGGGCGGTTGAGCCCGATCGTCAGGACGGCGCCCTGCTGTTCGATCTGCAGCAGAGACGAATCCCCCGCAGGCGTGGCGGTGTCGGCGTTTCCCATGGGCTCTATTGTGTCCTGTTCAGAATAGTTATGTTTTATAACGATCTTCGCGGGAGTCAACAAGCGGCGCCCGACATCATGTTGTGCAATGCAAAAGAACAAGCCGCCGAGGGGCTCGGTCGCGCAGCATCGTAAGGCCCGCCTGCGCGCAAAGGCAAATGACATGATCCGGCATTCCCGCGGCGAAATCACGCCCGGGGCTTGCTGATATTCTTCACCCTCCGGTGCGGAGGGCGCAGGGAAGGCCAGGCGCCGGCTGACGCCTGCGGCCCGCCTGCGAGAAAAATGCAGGCGGCAGGTACCACAGGTGTAGCCGGGAACGCCCGGCCTTCCCTGCGCGATAGTCTTCACGCCTATACGCAGTCTCCCTGGTGCACCGGCTTGTTGGCCACCATGATCCGCGCGGCGCGTTGGCGCCATCGCGAACGTAACACCGGCAACGGGGTGTCAGGACGCTGCGACTTCACGTCCGCGTCACATCGTTCGTCCGCGCGCCCGAAGACACGCTGCGACATGATCGCGGCCACCGCTCCCCGCCCCGCGTGTCGTGACGATCGCGCGCTACGCCCCTCGGCTTGGGACGGGATGGCGAGAGGAAACCACGTTTTCCGATAACACGCAAGATATTTATTTTTATCAGAATATGCTGGGAGGCTGCCGTTTAGGCCGGAGCCCCGGGGCGACTTCCGAGATGAACGGCCGACAACATTGCATTCAGGGTGGCTTCAAAGCGCGCCCTATAGAACGTCATCGTCACCACACTTCCCAATGGAGGGGACCATGGTTTCGCTGAAGACATCTCTCGCAGGCGGCATCGCCGCGCTCGCCGTCACCGCCACCCTGCTCGCCGGCGCGGCGCCGGCTCAGGCTCACGACGGGCGCAACGCGGCGCTGTTCGGCGGCCTGGTGGCCGGAGCTCTCATCGGGGGCGCGCTGGCGGCAGCGTCGGACGCGCAGGCGTATGAGCCTGCGCCGGTCTACCGGTCCCACTATCGCGACGCGGCGTATGGCGGCTACGGCTACGGCTACGAGCGCTACCGCTATGTGCCGGCTCGCCACTATCGCAATTGCGACCACGACGGCTACGGCCGGGCTTCGGGCTGGGACGACGAGGATTAGTCGTAGGTCTACCGAATACGAAGCCGTCGCGACGAACAGCCGTTTCAACCAGTTGCTCCGTCATGCCCGGGCTTGTCCCGGGCATCCACGTCGTTCGGAGCATGCAGAACCACGTGGATGGCCGGGACAAGCCCGGCCATGACGACGTGGAGACAGGCAAGCCCTAAACTCCCGACCGCTTTATGCGATCGCCCTTCGCAAGGAGAGCGTAGCCTACAGCACCACATGCACGTCGATGAGGACGCGATCGGCGTGGCGGGCGGCGGAGCCTATGAAGACGTGCTCCATCAGCCAGCGATACTTCTCGTGGCCGGTCTCGAAGCGCGGGTGGGTGCGGAAGTAGATCAGCCTGGGGTCCACCGGCTCGCCGCGCTTGAGCTTCTGCAGCAGGTCGACCGGCCCGAAGCGGATGCCGCGGTTCTCGACGTAAATCGTCGCGCCGTCGTCGGTCTCGAAGCCGTATTTCGCTTCGAGGTCGATCAGCTCGTTGGGACGGATGACCTGGAAGTCGGCGCCGAAGTTGCAGATCCTGCCGCTGATGCCCTCACCGGCGCGACCGGGGCCCTTCACCTCGCCGCCATGGATCGGGATGATCCGGCGCACGCCGATGCCGGTCTCGCCGGCACTGGTGACGTCGCCGATCATCACGGTGAGGGTGAAGACGTAGCGGGTCTCGAGGATCGGAGTCGTCATCAGCGGGCCATCATCTGTTGCGGCAGCCAGGTGGCGAGGAGCGGGAAGGCGATCAGGATCACCAGCCGGATCAGGTCGGTCGCGACGAACGGCAGCACGCCCTTGAAGATGGTCGAGAACGACACGTCCTTCACCACGCTCTTGATCACGAACACGTTCATGCCGACGGGGGGATGGATCAGGCCAAGCTCGACGGTCATCACGATGATGACGCCGAACCAGATCGGATCGAAGCCGAGATGCGAGATCACCGGGAAGATGATCGGCACGGTCAGGATGATCATCGCCATCGCGTCCATCAGGCAGCCGAGGACGAGATACATCACCATGATCAGCGCCAGCACCCCGTAGGGCCCGAGGCCGAGACCGGTGAGGAACTCCGTCACCTTCTGTGGCGTCTGCGTCACCGTCAGGAAGTAGCCGAAGATCAAGGCGCCGATCAGCACAGTGAACACGGCCGCGGCGGTACGCGTCGCCTGCAGCAGCGAAGCCAGGATCTTCTCCTTGTTCAGCCGGCCGGTGAACACGCCGATCAGGAACGCGCCGGTGGCGCCGACGCCGCCGGCTTCCGTCGGCGTGAAGCGCGGCAGGAAGGGCAGACCGTAGAGGCCGCCGATCACGAACAGGAACAGCAGCACCGGCGCCCAGATGCCCTTCAGGCCGGCGATGCGCTCGCGCCACGGCGGCGCCTCGCCCCTGGGCAGGAAATCCGGCCTGACACGGCCGATCACCGTGATGGTGATCATGTACATGGTCATCGCCAAGAGGCCGGGGATGATGCCGGCGATGAACAGCTTGCCGATGTCCTGCTCGGTGATGATGCCGTAGACGGCGAGCACGGTCGACGGCGGCAGCATCGCGCCCAAGGTGCCGCCGGCGGCGATGACGCCGGTGGCGAAGGATTGCGGATAGCCGAAGCGGCGCATCTCCGGATAGGCCACGGCCGAGAAGGTCGCGGCGGTCGCCACCGACGAGCCGCAGATCGCGGCGAAGCCGCCGCAGGCCGCCACCGTGGCGATGCCGAGCCCGCCGCGCAGATGGCCGACGAAGCCGTTGGCGGCGCGGAACAGCTCGCGGCTCATGCCCGAGTTGGACACGAACGTTCCCATCAGCAGGAACATCGGGATCACGCCGAACGTGTAGTCCGTGACCGTGCGCATCGAGGTCTGGCCGACCAGCTTCAGCGCCGCCGTACCGTTGACGAGATAGGCGAAGCCGGACACGCCGACGAGTCCCATCGCCATGCCCACCGGCACGCGCAGCAGCATCAGCGCAAACAGCGCAACGAAGCCGATGACGGCAACCGCATCCGTGCTCATGCGGCGCTACTCCGTGGGCTTGACTTGAGGGTCATGAATCTCCTCGGGGTGGAAGATCAGGCGATAGGTCCGGATGGCGATCAGGAGCACCGCCGAAACGTCGCCGATCCAGGCGACGGCGAAGAACGGCCAGGTCGGCATGTGCAGATCGAAGGTGAGGACGTTGTCCTCATAGGTGCCGCGCACCTTGTCGAACAGGGTCCAGGTCTGCACCGTGACGACGAACAGCAGTACCAGCGTTGCGAAGATGTCGATCCAGCGCTGATAGCGCGGGCCAACATTGCCCCAGATGAGATCCACGGTGATGTGGGTGCCGCGGTATGACGTCGCAGCGATGCCCCAGAAGATCAGGATGCCGAGCAGCATGCGCCCGATGTCGAAGGAATCGGGGATCGAATAGTTCAGCGTGTTGCGGAGCAGCACCGACAGGAAGATGTCGAGCGCGACGATGCCGACGAAGAACGCGGCGATCCACTCGATCCCGTCGATGATCCGGTCCATGAAGGCGCGCTGCATGGCGTCCCCGTGTCAGAAAGCTTGGTGGTTATGCTGGATGCGAAGCGAGCTGCTGCGTAGCAGTCGGTGGGCCCCCTCGCCCCGCTTGCGGAGAGAGGGTTGGGGCGAAGAAGTACAAGTCTAACGGACGACACCACCCGTGCGTCTGCCCTCACCCCGGCCCTCTCCCCGTAAGAAACGGGGAGAGGGAGCGCACCGTCCGCCGCGCAAGAGCTTGGGTATGAAAAGAAGCTACTGTGCCAGCGCCTTGTACTTGGCGAGCGAGGCCTTCAGCTCGGTCATGGCGGCCTCGGCATCGATGCCGGTCTTCTTGACGCCGTCGGCCCAGGTCTTGAACAGCGGCTCGGAGGCCTTTTTCCACAACGCGGTCTGCTCCGGCGTCAGCTTGTAGACCTCCTGGCCGGACTCGGCCTTGATCTTGTCGACGCCGGCGTCCTCGAACTTGCCCCAGGGCTCACCGACCTTGCCGGCGGCCTCCGTGTTGCAATTGTCGTCGATCGCCTTCTTCTGCATCGCCGACATCTGGTTGTACTTGTCCTTGTTCATGACGAACACGAAGGTCGTCACGTAGAACGGCGCATCCATGTGGTACTTCGTGACCTTGTCGACTCCGAACAGCACCAGCGAGCCCGCCGGAAAGGTGACGCCGTCGGCGACGCCGCGCTCGATGATGTCGCGCACTTCCGGCGCCGACGACTGCACATTGGTGCCGCCGAGCAGGGTGACGAAATTGGCGATCGTCGCATCGGCCGGGCGGATCTTCATGCCCTTGACGTCCTCAGGCACGACGACCTTCTTGGTGCGGGTATGGAAGGCCGACGGCGTGTGGACGAAGGCGAGGCAGTACTTGACGTCCTTCATCTCCTTCTCGGCATATTTGCGATACCACGCGTCCAAACCTTCCGAGCCGCCCTTGGCGTCGGAAATCAGGAACGGCAACTCGCCGGCGCCGATGATCGGGAAACGGCCAGGCTGATAGCCGGGATTCACATAAGTGACATCGGCGATGCCGTCGCGCGCCATGTCATAATGGTCGAACGCCTTGCCGAGCTGCTGGGCCGGGAACACCTTGCCCTTGATGGTGCCGCCCGAGGCCTTTTCGACCGACGCGGCCCAATCCTCCAGCGCCTTCTGCAGCGGATGGCTCGCCGGCACCCAGTGCGAGATCTTCAATTCGAATGTCTTGTCCTGCGCGAGCGCGGGGGTCACACCGGCGGCCAGAGCCAACGCCAGAAGCGTCTTCCTCATCGGGATCGTCTCCTCCATCAGTGGGCCTTCGAGGGCCCTTTGCTTCATTGTTATAGCATATAAGCATCATTGCAAGCGCGGCAGCAGGTTGGCCACCAGTGCACGCGCCAAGCGGAGCCTAGCGCGCCCGCCAGCGCAAGTCTGGCAGACGAAAGTTGCAGGCCCGTGGCCATTTCATTAACACGTTAAGGATCTCGCCTGCACCCGAAATTGCACGGCGGGAGCATCGCACCACGAAATTGCCGCAGGGCCGCACCGGACGCCCGGCGACATCGCGCGCGACCCATCCCGTGCATCCGACGCGCAACGTGTCAAACGCCCGCGCAAAAGACGTTTGAAACTTTGTAGGCGGTGCAAAATCCGCGCTGATGTCGTTGACTGCGGACATCGTCAGCAACGATCGAGACACGCATGAGCAGCGTCCCCGCCGGATTCGAACCGCATTTCCGCAAGAGCCCGTTCACCGATCCCTGGGAGCCGCTCTACGCCAAGAAAACCGACAAGGCCGTCATCCTCGGCCTGCGGCTCGCCACGCCGCACACCAATTCGCGCGGGCTGATCCATGGCGGGCTGATCGCATCGCTGGCCGACAATGCGATGGGCTATAGCTGCGCCCAGGCGCTTGGCTGGAAGGCGTCGCTGGTGACGATCAACCTCGCGGTGGACTACATCGGCAGCGCCGGGACCGGACAGTGGCTCAGCGTCGAGAGCGACGTCATCAAGAGCGGACGCACCGTCTGCTTCGTCCAGAGCCTGGTGCTGGCCGACGACGCCGTGATCGCGCGTGCAAACGCGACCTTCCGGGTGGTGCCGAAGAAGGGGTGATCGAAACCGCCGATCTTTCGCATCAAGACCAGTGTCGCACCAAGGTCGGCGCAATCGCATCCACTCGTCATTCCGGGGCAATCGGCAACGCGCATCTGCGCGTTGTCGATTGAACCCGGAATTTCGAGATGATGAAGAACAGAGGCAAGACAACATCGGGATTCCGGGTTCAAGGAATGACGGGGTGTGGCGTTGTAGTCGCTTTCAGTCGAAACGCCAGTCGCAGGTTGCGGTGATCAGGTCGATGAAGGCGCGCACTTTGGCGGAGAGCAGGCGGGAGCTCGGAAACACGATGTGGATCGGGAGCGGCGGAGGCTCGTATTTCGCCAGCACCCGCTTGAGACGGCCGCCGCGCAGCGTGTCCGCCGCCTGATAGGCCATCACCCGTGTCACGCCGCCGCCCGCCTCGGCATACTGGATCGCGGCGTCGGCATTGTTGGTGACGAGCCGCGGGCTGACCGCCATCCGCAGTTCCCTGCCGTCCTTGACGAAGCGCCATTCGTCGGACGGACCGAACTGGATGGTCTGGTGCTTCGTCAGCGCCTCGGGCGTCCGCGGCTCACCATGGACCTTGAAGTAGGCGGGAGCTCCAACCACGATCCGGCGCATGCTGCCGACCTGGCGGGCCACGAGCGACGAATCGCCGAGATGCCCGATACGAACGGCACAGTCGACGCCGTCCTCCACCAGATTGATCTGGCGGTCCTCGAGGCGCAGCTCGGCCGCGACCTCGGCATAGCGGCTCAGATAAGCGGCCATGACCGGACCGACATGGAGCCGGCCGAAGCCGACGGGCGCCGAGACCACCAGCCGCCCCACCGGCTGCAGGCGCTCGCTCTCCGCGGCGCGCTCCGCCTCCGCCAGATCGGCCAGGATGCGGCTGGCGCGGTCGAGATAGCGTCGTCCGGAATCGGTCAGCGTCACCGAGCGCGTCGTCCGCTGCAGCAGGCGGACGCCAAGATGCGATTCGAGCGCGGCGACCAAACGGGTGACCGCCGATGGCGACAGCTTGAGCCGGCGCGCCGCCGGTGCGAAGCCGTTCAGCTCGGCGACGGTGACGAAAGCCTGCATGGCATCGATGCGGTCCATGGGATTATTGCAGCATCTGCAACGATCCAATGTCAACTGGCCAGATTATTTCCGAAGAGGATTGGGACCATATTGGCTCCACGGCGGCAGTCACTGCCGCAGCGACAAGGAGTCATTGCGATGACCCAGACAACCATCCAGGCACCCGGCGACGTCATGTTCTCACCCGCCGCCAAGGCGATCCAGGCGCGCAAGGGGTCGCGCGAGAGCTACGCGCATGTGGAGCGGAGCCGCGGCTTTCGCCACGAGGTCGACGCCGATCTCGCCGGCCGCCTCGCCGAGGCCACGAGCTTCTATCTCGCGACCGCCTCGGCCGACGGCCAGCCCTATATCCAGCACCGCGGCGGACCGAAGGGCTTTCTCAAGGTGCTCGACAGCCACACGCTGGCCTTCGCCGACTTCAGCGGCAACCGGCAATATATCACCCAGGGCAACCTGTCGGAGAACCCGCACGCCTACATCTTCATCATGGACTACGCGCATCGCCGCCGGGTGAAGATCTGGGGGACGGCGCGGGTGGTGGAGGATGATGCCGCGCTGACGGCCTCGCTGATGCCGAGAGGCTACAAGGCGCGGCCCGAGCACGTCATCCTGTTCACGATCAGCGCGTGGGACACCAACTGCCCGCAGCACATCCCGCAGAAGTTCGACGCGGCCGACGTCGCGGAAGCGCTGGCCGTTCGCGATGCTCGCATCGCGGAGCTCGAGACCGAACTGGCGCGGTTGAAGGGCGAGAGCAAGCCCTCCGCCTAGGTCCTGCGCGCTGCGGGCTATGCCTTTGGCTTGTTAGTCATTCCGGGGCACCCGGAATCTCGAGATTGTTGACAACGAACGCAGGACGACATCGAGATTCCGGGTTCAAGGCCTGCGGCCTTGCCCCGGAATGACGGTGAGTGGGACTCGACTGACCGGCTCAGGCGGCCTCGGCCGCCCTGCCCCATTCGAACTCCGGAAAATATTGCGCCATCATGCGCTCGGCATAGGCGACCAGATTGCCGAAGCTTTCGGTGCGGCGGCGCAGCTCGGACTCGAAGAACGGCGTGAGGATGCCGGCGACGACGGCGAACGCCGTCGCATCGGTGCCGCAAGGACGATCGCCCATCAGATAGGGCCGGTCGCCGAGCTGCACCGACAGCGCGCGCAGCGAGCGTGCGGCGAGATCGACGTCCTCGTCCGGCGCGTGGCGGCCGAGCCCGGAGATCAGATAGTTCTCGGCGACGCGAAACTGCGCGTCCTCGCGCAGCTTCTCGCGCTTGTCGGCCGGCACGCCGTCGAAGAAGTGGGCCGGCCCCTTGGCGAAGTTGACCGGATCGACCCAGCGCGCCCCGACCAGCGCGAAATACAGGTGATGCTCGATCATACGCTCGAACCCCCAGGCCTGCGCCCGCGCGCGCACGTCGAGCCCATGATCGAAGTCGAAGCCATATTTGCGCTCGACATGAGCGCGGATGAAGGTCGAATCGGCGATCAGCTCGCCGCTGTCGTCGATGAAGGGCAGCTGCCCCTTCGGCGATGCCGGCGGCATCGCCCGCTGCTTCCGAAAAGCGAGGCCCGCCATCTTCAATTGCACCTCCGTCTTGGTGACGAAGGGGCTGATCTCCGGCAGGCCGAAGCCCGCGCCCAAACCGAACAATGTGATCATGACAGCACTCCCGACTTCCTGAGCAGACGCCGGACGCTACGAGCATGCTGCTGCCACCATGGTGTCAGCAGCGGCAGTAGCGTGGTGGCAAGGCCAAGGCCATAAAACATCATCATCGACATCACCCCTTCAATCTCGTTGTTGGCCCGGTATAAGGACAGGCTGCTGCCAGCATCCTGTCAGCATCGGCGGGGGTGCTCGCCCATGCAGGACACACCATGAGACGCGCCGACCGGCTATTCCAGATCATCCAGGTGCTGAGACGCACGCGCCGCCCATTGACGGCGGATGCGATCGCGGCCGAGCTCGAGACCTCGAAGCGCACGATCTATCGCGACATCGCCACCCTGATCGGCCAGCGCGTGCCGATCCGCGGCGAGGCCGGCATGGGCTACATCCTGGAGAAAGGTTTCGATCTGCCGCCCTTGATGCTGACGCCGGACGAGATCGAGGCGGCGGTGCTTGGCGCGCAATGGGTCGCGGTCAACGCCGACCCGGTGCTGGCGCGCGCGGCGGAGGACCTGATGGCCAAGATCGCCGACACCGTGCCGGAGCGGCTGCGGCCATTCGTGCTGGAACCGGCGAGCCGAGCGCCGCGGCCGTGGATGCGCGAGCCGGACCGCATCGACATGTCGCGCACGCGCTCGCAGATCCACGAGGGACGCAAGATCAGGCTGCGCTATCGCGACGAGCAGGGCCGCGACAGCGAGCGCGTGATCTGGCCGATCGCGATCGGCTATCATGACGCGGTGCGCATCCTCGCCGCCTGGTGCGAGCTGCGCCGCGACTTCCGCAGCTTCAGGACCGACCGTGTCGTCGAGGCGGATTATCTCGACGATAAATATCCCGAAAGGCGCGAGGCGCTGCGCGCCAAATGGCGGCGCAGCCTAGTGTGGGAGGTTCCCAAGGATGTCTGAACCGATGTCTGGCGAGACTGACAGCAGCCCCTGTCAGAGCTGCGGCGCGTGCTGCGCCTATTCGTCGAACTGGCCGCGCTTCACGATCGAGGAGGATGCCGCGCTCGACCTGATCCCGGCCGAGCTGGTCAACGAGCGGCTGTCGGGCATGCGCTGCGACGGCAACCGCTGCTGTGCGCTCGATGGCGAGATCGCGCGCGCCGTGGCGTGCCGGATCTACGCGATCCGCCCCGAGGTGTGCCGCATTTGCATGCCGGGTGACGCCGAATGCGCGATGGCCCGGCGCAAGTTCGGGCTGCCCGTGCTCGCCTGAGCAGAGGCAAGGAAGACGGGGAGTCAGGCCGTGACCGGCTCGGGGCTGTCGTCGAGATCGTCCTCGAACGGCTTCATCACCGAGAGTGGCTTGGTCGACAGCGAGATTGGCTTGCGGCTCGAGGTCGCGCCGGCCGGACCCGCCCGACCGCCGCGGGACTGCGCATACAGCGCCGATCCGACCCGGCCACCGAACTGCGACAGGACCTGCTCGCTGCACGTGGATGCAATCGCAAGCGCCAGCGGGTGAAGATGCGTGCGCCGGTAACAGAATAGCGCCAGCATGGCCCTCACATCGGCGGAGACGCTCTCGACCAGCGCGGGTAGCCCGTTGGCGTCGGCACGGTAGAGCTCACCGAGAAGCTCGTCGCCGACCGGGCACGAATCGCTGTCGAACGCATCGCGGCTTTGAAGCATCGGTTTGATTGCCATGACGCGACGATGCAGCGCGAATCGCTAATGACCGGTTAACCAAACCGAACGGTCGTCCCACCCCCGGCTTGACACGGGACTGCCGCGGTCGGTGCGGCTTCGCCGCGACGCACCGCGGCCGAACGCTCAGCCGTTTGCGGCCATGAAGATCGAGAGCCCGAATCCGGTGAGGTGATGCAGCGCCTGGTCGACGCCGATCAGGGTCCAGAACCAGGGGTGCTCGGTGTTCATGCCGAACCGCGACGAGCAGATGCCCTTGATGCGATCGATCGTGATGTGAATGGCGAAGTCGATCACGGCGACGAACCAGAATCTCGGCGCGACGATCAAGATCAGGACCATGGCGACGGCGAGATGGATCAGGCAGTGCACCAGCAGCGGCAGCGCCCAGCCCTTCCGCTGGTCCTTGCCATAGGCCATCCAGGCGTTCTGCAGCACGAAGTCGCCAATGATGTGCTTGAAGGTCAGCAGCAGCATCCAGCCGACCAGCGCACCAACCGGAACCTGCGACGACAAAGAGGGAAAAGACAAAGCTGACGCTCTCGCTACGACTAACCCTTGGAACCAACCCTTGGACGCACGGGGAACTGGAGGCGTTCAGCGCAATCTGATGAGAATACCCGGCCAATTCGACGCGTATGCGACGCTTATGACATCTCCGGTAGCGAATTGCACGCGAAAGGGAACTTCAAATCGCACCTTGCTACCCTTCGCGGCAATCCCGCCGGGGGTAAGGTTACCCACGCCGCGGCGCATCCGGCGGCAACCGTCGCCGCGGCGACGTCATTCCGCGGCGTTGGTCTTCGGCACTGAGAGCGCCCTCGCCCGGATCTGCGCGATGGTCCGCTTCAGCGCCCCCTGTCCCGGCTCTGCCAGCGCAACGGCGCGCGCCTCGGCGATGGCGGAGGCGAGATCCGAGATCGGCAGGACGCCATCGAAGGTGGGCTTGGCCAGGCCATCGATGATGGCATGCCAATCAGCGAGACCCTGCCGGTAGCCGTCGCCCTGCCCCTGGATCATGGTCGCCGTCGCGATCACGGCGGGCGCCGCCGCAGGCTGCTTGTCCAGCGCGCGCGCGATCATGTGCAGCCACCGCTCGGCCCAGGCGCGCTCCTCGCCATAGCGCACCGACTGCAGCCGCCAGCGCCGCAGGCCGGCCATCAGCTTGAGGCGGCGAATGGCCAACCGCGATCGGACCGAAAAGCGGACCTTGACCCGGCGCCGACCTAACCAGCCGATCTGCTCGAAGGCTGCCAGCAACGATTCCGCCACGGCTTGCGGCAGCGCACCGATCAGCTCGTCGAGGCGAAACCTCCTGACGTCGTCGCTCTCGCGTCCCCCCGGGCGCTTCCCCATGTCGAGGCTGATCAATCTGAGCTGGGCGATCCGGATCGGATCCTCGTAGGCCATGCGGGCGGCCAGCAGCTGCGCGATCTGAGACAGCATGCCGGCATCGACGTTCGATCTTCGCACGAACCGCTTGATGCGATCGACATAGAGCTGCGCGTAGCTCGCGCCCTGATACTCCATCAGCAGATGGATGCCATCGCTCACCGCCGGCACGGCGGCGTCAGGAAGGCCCTGAGGCAGAAAAGGCGGCTCGCCATCGTCGACGCCGATGACGTCGGCGAACAGATATCGCAGCGAGGACCGGACGCTTTCCACTGGGCTTCAGACTCCCCGGATCACGCCGGCTTGGCGACGGGCGCCGGCGCGGTGGTCTGTTGCGCCAGCCGCCGCTCGAGCGTTTCGATGTTCTGGAACAGCCGGGCGCTGGCGAGGCGCAGGAAGTAGAAGGCAAAGGCGGGGTTCTGGACGTAGAGCTGCTCGACCTGGTCGTAGGAGACCGACAGGATCAGACCGCCCTCGACGCATTCCAGCGTCTGCGTGCGCGTATTGGACGGCGAGATCATGCCGAACTCGCCGACGATCGCACCGACCGGCAGCTCGATACCGGATTCGACCAGGCGGAAGCGGCCGCTGACGATGTAGTACATGCTGTCGGCCTTCTCGTCCTTGTAGAACAGCACCTCGCCTGGACCGCATTTGCGCTCGGTCATGAACGGCTTCAGCCATTCCATGGAGAGGTCGCTGTTGACCGACTGCTTCACGTCGCGGACCAGCTGCAGCATCTGGTGGAGCCGGTAGCTGTTGAGCGGCAGCAGCACCCCGTGCAGGATCAGGACCGGGTAGTTGTGCATCGGCACCGCGGTCGCGATCAGGACGATATTGGTGAGGATGGCGAATACCCGCAGCGGAATCATCGTCCGCATCGACAGCGTGGCGACCACGAAGATCGAGGCGAAGAGGCTGCCGGCGGCGCCCGCATGTTCGACCAGGTGTGAGGTATCCATCGGGATCAACCAGACTCTTGGGACGCAGGAGGGCGGACGCTCGGTTCCGAGCCTCCTTTTGCCTAATTTAGCGTGTCCATGCCGACCTCTGATATACGGCGAACAGACGACGTTTGAACCGGTATTTGAGCCGGTACGGAAAAATTCCCCGGTCGAAGTAGAACGGTTGGACCTGCCGGATGACGCTGCAAAACCGATCCACCCGCATCGTTGACGGGATTCCCCCGATCGGGGCACCTTGACGCCGCCGCGATCTCCTGCGGCTCTGAGATCAGCGACTGACGCCCGCCCGCAATGACCAAACCGCAGCACCCTGCCCTGGCGGCATTCGTCACCGCGCTGACCGGACGCAACATGACCAGAGCGGCCTATGTGGCCGTGGCGCTCGGCATGAGCGCCATGGTGTTGTTGACGATGGACCCCGCCTACGAGGCCGGGGGGCGCTGGATCATCGCCCTGCTGTGGGGATGCCTTGTCTTTTTCGTCGTCGAATGGGCCGCTCGGGTTCAGCAGGCCGTGCGGGCGCATCGCGCCGCCGCCTACCTGATGTCGGGCCGGGGACTGCTGGACACGCTCTCCGCCCTCGCCGTGCCGGTTGCGCTGGTCTCGGGCATGGAGTCACGTACCGCGTGGCTGCTGGCGGTCATCTGGGTGCTCAAGGTGATCCCCGGCGTGCCTGGCCTGCGCCAGCTCCGCCGGGTGCTCGTGGTCGAAGCACGCCCGCTGCTGTCGGTGCTGGTGCTGTTCCTGCTGGTGCTGTTTCTCGGATCGGTCGCCGAATACGCGCTCGAACATGACGAGCAGCCGGCCACCTTCGGCACCATCCCCTCCGCGCTATGGTGGGCCGTCGTGACCCTCACCACCACGGGCTATGGCGACGTGGTGCCGATCACGCCGCTCGGGCGGGTGGTCGCCGCCACGGTGATGATCTCCGGCCTCGGCGTGTTCGGCCTATGGACCGGCATCCTGGCGACCGGCTTCGCCGCGGAAACCCGGCGCGACAACTTTCTGAAGACCTGGGAATCGGTCAGCAGGGTACCGTTCTTCGCCAGCCTCGGGCCCGCCACGATCGCCGACGTCGCGCAGATGCTGCGCACCATCGACCTGCCGCCGCGCGCCACCGTGATCCGCAAGGGCGAGCCGGGGGACTGCATGTATTTCATCGCCGCCGGCGAGGTCGAGGTCGACCTTCCCGGCAAGAAGGTCCGGCTCGGCGAGGGCGCGTTCTTCGGCGAGATGGCGCTGCTCGGGAACAACCTGCGTTCGGCCGACATCAGCACGACCGGACTGTCGAAGCTGCTGGTCCTCGACCTCGTCGATTTCCGCGTGCTGATGGCACGCCACCCCGATCTGGCGCAGAGCATCGATGCCGAGGCCAGGCGCCGAACCATGGAGAACAGGACATGACGACAGGACGGACCAGCCAGGCCGATGACGCACCGAGCATGCCGCTCCTGACCATCGACGGCGCACGCGCCACCATTCGGCTCAATCGTCCGCAGCATCTCAACCGGCTCCAGCCAGAGGATCTCGGCGAGCTGCTGGCGCTGTTCGACCGGGTCGAGGCCAACGCCGCCTTGCGCGTGCTGGTCCTGACCGGCACCGGGCGGGCGTTCAGCGCCGGCTTCGACCTTGGCGCCATCGGCGCAACGCCGGCGGATACGGCCGAGGCTTCCAGCCCGGCATTCGAGGAGGTCGTCGACCGGCTGGAGGACCTCGCACTGCCGACGATCTGCCGGCTCAACGGCGGGGTCTATGGCGGCTCGACCGATCTGGCGCTGGCCTGCGATTTCCGGATCGGGGTCGATACCAGCGAGATGTTCATGCCGGCAGCGCGGCTCGGGCTGCACTACTACCCGAATGGCATCAAGCGCTACGTGTCCCGCCTTGGTATCGACAATGCCAAGCGTCTGTTCCTGACGGCAGAGAAGATCGACGCGGCCGAGATGCTGCGCATCGGCTATCTCACCGGCGTGGCGACGGCCGATGCGCTCGACGCGGAGATCGACCGGCTGGCGGCCATTCTGGCCGGCAACGCCCCGCAGGCCATGCGCGGCATGAAGCGCGCCATCAACGAGTTTGCACGCGGAGCCCTCGACGATGCGGCGGCTCGTCGCAGGCATCGGGACAGCATGAGCGGCGCCGAAATCCAGGAAGGCATGAAATCGTTTGCAGAGAAGAGAACGCCGAAATTCTGAGCGCAGCCGCGTCCCGAACTGATAAATTTTGCATGCAAACGTCTGTATCCAGCCGGTGTTCTGACACACGCTCAACGAACTATCGACCTGAATCTCCAATTTGCGGTTGACAGCCTTTTGTCCGTGGCTAGCTTGAACCACGGGCGGAGACTTTCACATGCAAGTGATGGACGCGTATTGGGGACGACGAGCTCTGGAGTACGTCGATGCGATCGAAGCGTCGAAGACCAGCGCGAGCGTGCTCTCCCAGTTCGAGAAGATGATCAGCAACCTGGGCTTTCACGCCTACATCATGGCCGGCGTGCCGACCTCGGGCCAATCGCTGCAGCAAACCATTCTCGCCAACGGCTGGCCGCGGGAATGGTTCGACATGTATGCGCGCGAGCAGTTTCACCGCTGCGATCCGATTCCGCGGCACTGCATCTCGACATTGAATCCATTTGCGTGGTCGGAGGCTCCCTATGACCGCGAGGACGAGCCCGGCGCGCACGAGGTGATGACGCGCGCGAAGGACTTCCGATTGAACGAAGGCTTCTGCGTTCCCATCCACTACGACGATGCCGTGGGCGCCGTCAGCCTTGCAGGCGAAAATCCGAATCTCGCTCCCGATGCGCGGGGCGCGCTGCACCTGATCAGCATCTTCACGCACAGCAGGCTTCGCGCACTGGCGCGCTCCGCCGCGAGCGACCAGAGCCGACGCCTGTCGCGAATCGAGGCCGAGGTGCTGGGCTGGGCGGCGCGCGGCAAGACCGCGTGGGAGACGGCGCGCATCCTCGGTGTCTCCGAACGCAACGTCCGGTGGCATCTGGAAGAAGCACAGCGCAAGCTAGCAACGAAGAACAAGACGGCGACGGTTGCGACCGCTCTTGTCAACGGCGAGATCTCGATCTGATCTGTCGTTTCTCCCACTGGATCAATTCGAGCGCATCGGCAATCTGCAAACCCCAATTTGATTCAGACGACCGGGGGTTTCGATGCCTGAGATTCATGTCGTTCGAAAAGATAATCGCGCTCTGTACGAGAAATATTTCGATCCGTATTACCGGCTGCGCCACGAGATCTACGTCAAGCAACGCAAGTGGATGGCACTCGATCGTCCCGACGGGCGCGAGATCGATCAGTTCGACACCGAGGATTCGGTCTATCTGTTCTGCATCGACAACGGCCAGTTGATCGGCTCGATGCGCGCGGTGCCGACGCAGTTGCCGACGCTGATGAGCGACATCTTCCCGTATCTGAATCTGCGCGGCCCGATCCAGCGCCCCGACGTCTACGAACTGTCGCGCATCTTCGTGATCCCGGAGCGCCGCGGCGAGCATGCCGGCCCGCGGATCGACATGCTGCTGCTCACCGCAATCATGGAGTACGGCATCTCGATCGGGTTGACCGGCTTTTCGATCGTGCTCGAAACCTGGTGGCTGCCGCGGTTCGAGAAGTGCGGCTGGAAGGCGCGGCCGCTCGGCGTACCTCACATGATGGACGGGATGTCGGTGATGGCCGTGCTCGTCGACTGCGATGAAACGACATGGAAGTCACTCTGCGAGCAGATCGGCCTGACGCGGCCAACCCTCACGTGGCAGGGGCTCGAAGACGTCAGCCGCCAGGCCCTGCCGGATATCTTTCTTCATCTTCCACCAGCCGCTCAGCCAGCGCAATGATCTGTTCCCTGTGCCGCTTCAGCCTGAGCTTATGGAAAGCCTTCAAGAGGCGGTGACCAAGGAGCGTCGCCTCGTCCACCTCGAGGGCATAAAGGTTGGACGGCGTGTTCATGGAATCCATCGCTGACACTTCAGGTTTTGAGCCGTGACTGAACCTTCAATCGAGAAGATCATCGAGCGTCTGCAATTTTGCATCGTTGACGCTCGGGCGATGCAACTCAAAATGTTAGAGAGAATTTTGTCAATATCATTGCTTGAAGCCCACGAGCTGAAGGAAAAGTGCGCGCCCAATTCGACCAACAGCAGCCATTAGCGCTCCTGCACCGACTCTCGCAACACGTCCGGTCCTGCAGCGGCGCGTCTCGACTGGTGCATCGCAGACACAAACTGTTGATTTCAGGGCGGCTTTCGATGTGAAGGTCGGACAGGAGAGCACGAGCATCGTTGCCGAAACGCGCTCGCCGAACGTGGACGACACCTCGGCAAAATCATGGCGCCGCCGCCGGAGCTGCTCCCTGTTCAGCAAACTCGGTTTACAAAAATGGACTCGTGGGGCATCTCGCCCCCTCCGGAGTCCCGGATAACGGAACTCCGCCGGCAACAAATACGCGCGTACGACCTACGGACGGGAAGTCATTCGTCGTGAAAGCGGACCGTTTCGGCGACCGTGGCGCGGCCGGTGCGGTAGGAGTTGGCCTTGTCACCGAGATCGGGACAACCGAACGAGATGCCGCAGACCACCTTGCGGTCGGCGCCAAGCCCGAAGTGCTGCCGCACCACGTCGGAGTGAAACGCGAGCGCCGCCTGCGGCACGGTGGCAATGCCGAGCGCCTGCGCCGCCAGCATGAAGCTCGTGACGTAGCCGCCGCAATCGATCGCGCCATAGGTGCCGAGCGCCTCGTCGCTGTGGATGACCGCCACATGCGGCGCGCCGAAGAAATTGTAGTTCTCCAGCGCCTGCCGGGCATAACCCGCCTTGTCGCCGCGCGGGATGTCGAGCGCGTTGTAGAGCTGGAAACCGCTCTCGCGCCGCCGTTCCAGATAGACGCCGGTGTATTCGCGCGGGAAAGGAAAGTCGCCCGACGCCGCCTTGCCGCTGGAGGCCGCCGCATACATCACCTTCCGGAAAGCCTCGGTCGCCGCACCAGAGGTGATCTCGACACGCCACGGCTGGCTGTTGCACCAGGACGCAGTTTTCTGCGCCGCCGTCAGGATGCGCTCGATGGTCGCGCGCGGCACGGGCTCGGGCCGGAACCTGCGGCAGGAGAAGCGCGCGGCCATCAGCTCTTCGAGAATGGTGATGGGATCCTGCTCTGACTTTGGCGCCGCAGATGACATGACAACCTTCCGTACAGTTCGACCGGCGACGCTCGCTTTGTGCTCGCCCTCCACACCCCGTCTTTCCGGACCGGTCGCCACAGCGACCGACCCCGGAAGACGGCCGTCGTGATGCCGTCGGATCAGCTGCGCCCCTTGGTCGGCACCTTGTTGAACGGCACGTCCTTGTCGACCCGGATGTCACCGGGCAGACCGAGCACGCGCTCGGCGATGATGTTGCGCAGGATCTCGTCGGTGCCGCCGGCGATGCGCATCGAGGGCGAGGTCAGCAGCATCTGCTGAAACTGGCCCTGCGTCACCGTCTCGTCCGCGCCGGTCAGCACGCCGGCGCCGCCTTCGAGATCCAACGCGTAGGTCGCGATATCCTGCAGCATGACGCCGGCGACCAGCTTGCCGATGGAATTCTCAGGTCCGGGCCGCTCGCCCTTGGACAGCGCCGAGATCGCGCGGTAGCTCGTGTATTTCAGCCCACTGGCCTTGACCGCCCACGACGCCAGTTTCGAGCGCGTGGCGCGATCGTCGATGGCGAGTCCGCTCTCGGTCATCAGATTGGCGCAGAACTCGAACATCTCCGGGAAGCCGGTGGCGAGCCGCGCGCCGATCGACATGCGCTCGTTCATCAAGGTGGTCAGCGACACGTTCCAGCCGTCGCCGACCGCGCCAAGGCGCTGGCAGTCCGGGATCACCACGTCGGTGAAATAGACCTCGTTGAACTCCTGCATACCGTTGGCCTGCTTGATCGGGCGGACCTCGACGCCCGGGCTCTTCATGTCCAGGAAGAACATCGTCAGGCCCTTGTGCTTGGGCACATTGGGATCGGTGCGCGTGATCAGCAGGCCGTAATCCGAGTAGTGCGCCCCCGACGTCCAGATCTTCTGGCCGTTGATGAGCCAGTCGTCGCCGCGCTTCTCGGCGCGGGTGCGCAGGCCAGCGACATCGGAGCCGCCGGCGGGCTCGGAGAACAGCTGGCACCAGATCTCCTCGCCGGAAGCGAGCTTCGGCAGATAGCGCCGCTTATGCTCTTCGCTGCCATAGGCCATCACGGTCGGGCCGCACATGCCCTCGCCGATCTGGAACGGCTGCGTCAGCTTGCCATAGACGCCCTCCTCCTGCTGCCAGATCACCCGCTCGATCGGCGTCGCGCCGCGGCCGCCATACTCCTTCGGCCAGTGCAGGCAGGCCCAGCCGGCATCGGATTTCTTCTTCTGCCAGGCCTTGCCGACCTCGACGATGTCGGCGTGCTTGAGCCGGATGCGGCCGAGCGAGGAGCTCGCGAGCTCCTCCTCCAGCTCCCTCGGCGCGTTGGCCGCGATCCAAGCGCGCGCGGTGTCGCGAAAAGCGGCTTCCTGCGGGGTGTCGTCAAAGTTCATGCCTGACCCTCACTTGATATGCGTAGGGCGGGGGTTGGCCGAAGGCGTAACCCGCCACTTGATCAGCGTTGTACGAGCTAGCGGCGGGTTACGCTGCGCTAACCCGCCCTACGACTGCACTTGTTAGCTTCGTCCCTTGGTCGGAACCTGGTTGAACGGAAGGTCCTTGTCGACGCGGATGTCGCCAGGAAGACCCAGCACGCGCTCCGCGATGATGTTGCGCATGATCTCGTCGGTGCCGCCTTCGACGCGGGTGCCGGGCGCGCGCAGCAGCATCGCCTGGAATTTTCCGGCGAGCTCGGCCTCGGGACCGCTGAGCACGCCGGCGGCGCCCTGCAGGTCGAGCGCGTAGGTCGCGACGTCCTGGATCATCGGTCCTGCGACCAGTTTACCGATCGAGTTCTCAGGTCCCGGCCGCTCGCCCTTCGACAGCGCCGAGATGGCGCGGATGCTGGTGTATTTCAGCCCGCTCGCCTTCACCGCCCAACTCGCGAGCTTCGAGCGCACATTGCGGTCCTCGATCGCGGGACGATCGTCCAGCATCAGGTTGGAGCAGAAGTCGAACAGCTCCGGGAAGCCGGTGGCGACGCCGGCGCCGATCGACATGCGTTCGTTCATCAAGGTGGTGAGCGCGACGTTCCAGCCGTCATTGACCGCGCCGAGACGCTGCGAGTCCGGGATCACGACGTCGGTGAAATAGACCTCGTTGAAATCCGAGTGCCCGCTCGCCTGCTTGATCGGCCGGACCTCGACACCCGGGCTCTTCATGTCCAGGAAGAACATGGTGAGACCCTTATGCTTGGGCACTGTTGGATCCGTGCGCGTCAGCAGGATGCCGTAGTCGGAGTAGTGCGCGCCCGAGGTCCAGATCTTCTGGCCGTTGATCACCCAGTCGTCGCCGCGCTTCTCGGCGCGGGTGCGCAGGCCGGCGACGTCGGAGCCGCCGGCCGGCTCGGAGAACAGCTGGCACCACACCTTCTCGCCCGAGGCCAGCGGCGGCAGATACTGCCGCTTATGCGCCTCCGAGGCGTAGGCCATCATGGTCGGCCCGCACATGCCATGACCGATGATGAACATGCCGGACAGCTTGCCGTAGGGCCCCTCCTCCTGCTGCCAGATCACGCGCTCGATGGGTGAGGACCCGCGACCGCCATACTCCTTGGGCCAATGCAGGCAGGCCCAGCCGGCATCAGCCTTCTTCTTCTGCCAGGCCTTGGCGACCTCAAGGATATCGGCGTTCTTCAGCCCGACGCGGCCGAGCGAGGTCGCGCGCAGCTCGTCTTCATACTGCTTCGGCGCATTGGCGGCGATCCAGGAGCGCGCCTCGGCGCGGAACGCAGCCTCTTGCGGGGTGTCATCGAAATTCATGGCGAATCCCTTTCAACTCGTCATTCCGGACGACCCGCAACGCGGGTCGATCCGGAATCCAGAGGTTGGTGATCTCGAGATTCCGGGTTCGCTTGCGTTGCGAGCGCCCCGGAATGACGTGCACTTCTCACGCCGCATTGCGCTTGCGCATGCGGTCGATCAGCTGGTCTTCCCAGTAAGAGAGACTGCCAAGGCCGAGCGCGAGCGCGTTGGCGCGTCGGTAGTACATGTGACAGTCGAACTCCCAGGTGAAGCCCATGCCGCCATGAACCTGGATGTTGTTCTTGGCGCAGTGTTGAAAGGCTTGCGTCGCGCTGATGCGCGCTGAGGCCGCGGCCTCCGGCAATTCCGGCGCATTGGTCGAGAGCGCCCAGGCGCCATAATAGGAGTTGGAGCGCGCCAAGGTCGCCGAGACGTACATGTCGGCCAGCATGTGCTTGACCGCCTGGAACGAGCCGATCGGACGACCAAAGGCGATCCGGTCGAGCGCGTAGTCGCGGCCCATCTCCAGCGCGCGGTCGGAGCCGCCGACCTGCTCGAACGCCGTCAGCACCGCGGCGCGATCGAGCACCTGGGTGATGATGCTCCAACCCTCGCCGGCGGCGCCGAGCGGCTCCGCCTTGCAGTTCTTGAAGGTGAGCTCGGCCTGGCCGCGCGTCGGATCGAGATTGGTCAGCGCCTTGGCTTCGACGCCGCCCGCCTTGGGGCCGACCAGGAACAGCGAGATGTCGCCGTCGCGGCCGGTCGAGCCGGTACGCGCGGCAACGATGATGAGATCCGCGATGGCGCCGTCGGCGACCGGCTTCTTGGTGCCGTTGAGCACGCCGTTGGCGGCCTCACACTTGATCGCTTTCGGCGACGGATTGCCGGTGCCCTCGAATAACGCCAAGGTGCCGATCGCCTCGCCATTGGCGATCTTCGGCAGCCAGGCCTGCTTCTGCGCATCGCTGCCGGCCAGCATCAGCGCCTCCGCCGCAAGATACACGGTCGACGAGAACGGCACCGGCGCCAGCGCGCGGCCGACTTCCTCGGCGATCACGCAGAGCTCGAGATGGCCGGCGCCCGCGCCGCCGTACTCCTCCGGAATGGCGACGCCGAGGAAGCCCATCTCGGCAAAGCCTTTCCACAGCGCTCGGTCATACGGCTCCTTGCCATCGAGCACGACACGCACCGCCTTGGGCGGACACTTCTCGGCGAGGAATTTCCGCGCCTGGTCCCGCAACTGCTTCTGGTCGTCGGAGAAATCGAAGTTCATGGCCTCACCTGCTTCCTGATCGTCATTCCGGGGCGATGCGCAGCATCGAACCCGGAATCTCGATCTGATTTATCTCTGGATTCCGGGTTCACTCGCTTCGCGAGGGCCCCGGAATGACGGTTTCAAAATGCGTCGTCACAACACGATCACGTCGCTGTCGGGCTCGGCCGCGTAGAGCCGCTCGACCAGTGCGGCACGGCGTTCGAGACCGGCGCGCTGGTTGATGTAGCCCTTGTCGGTCAGCTCATGGCCGTCGATCGAGGGCGGCTCGACCATCAGCATGGCGCGGCCGATGCGCCGGCTGGTCGCACCCTCGCACTCTTTATTATGGGCTTCGAGACCACGGCGGACGCAGTCGATGACGGCCGGATGCTTCACCACGTCCTCGAACGTCGCGTTGGGATCGCCGACCAACTGGCGGCAGGCGTGCAGATTGGGCCAGGCCAGGAGACCGACATATTCGCGATCCTGCCCGGTCACCAGTGCATCGTGGATCGCCGGCGTTGCGGCTGCGATCGCATCGGTGCGAAGCGAGCCGACATGGACGAAGGTGCCTGTCGTGAGCTTGAAATCTTCGACCACGCGGCCGGCGAAGATGATACCTTGCGCCGGGTCATTGGGATCGACGAACACGCCGGCATCGCCGATACAATAGAACCCTTCCTCGTCGAACGCCTTCTTCGTCAGCTCGGGCTGGCCGAAATAGCCCGGCATCACGTTGACGCCGCGCAGGCGCAGCTCGTATTTGTCGCCGGTCGGCACCATCTTCAGCTCGACGCCGGGGAACGGCAGGCCGATGAGCCCGACCCGCTCCGTGTTCCAATAGGTGCCGGTCGAGGTCGGCGCCGTCTCGGTCGAGCCCCAGCCGGTGTAGAACACGATGCGCTCGCCGGTGGTCTTGACCGCCAGCGCCTGCATGCGCTCGTACAAATCGTCCGGCAGCCGCGCGCCGCCATAGGCCATGATGCCCAGATCCTTGAAGAAGGAGCGGCACAGCGCGTCGTCCTTCTCCATCGCCGCCGCCAGCGCCGCATAGCCGGCGGGCACATTGGCGTAATAGGTCGGCGACACCTCGCGCAGGTTCCGGATGGTTTCGTCGAACATGCCGGGCATCGGCCGGCCGTCGTCGATGTAGAGCGTGCCGCCCTCGATCAAGAGCGGATTGAACAGCGCATTGCCGCCCATGGTGTGATTCCATGGCATCCAGTCGAGCACCGTCGAGATCGGCGCATCAGGCCCGCGCGGCCGCGTCTGCATCATCATCGCCGCATTGGCGCACATCATGCGCTGGGTGTTGATGACCGCCTTGGGCATGCCGGTCGAGCCGGAGGTGAACAGCAGCTTGCCGACCGTGTCCGGTGTGATCTGCGCAATCGACGCGTCGACCGCGCCGGTGACCGGCGTCGCGGCGAGATCAGCGAAGCTGATGCTCGCAATGCCCTCGCACGGACGCGCGACATGAACGACGGTGACGCCGTCGAGATCGAGCGCCTTCAGCGCCTTCTCGAAGGTCGGGCCGTCCTGCACCATGACCACGCCCGGCTTCACGAGGCCGAACAGATATTTCAGCTTGAGATGATCGTGGCTCATCAGTGAATAGGCCGGCGACACCGGAGCGGCCGGCGAACGGGCCTGCATCGCAGCCATGGTGATGAGCGCATGCTCGATCGAATTGCCGGAGAGGACGGCGACGGGGCGGCCGTCCAGCTTCAAATCGAGCAGGCCCTGCGTCAGCCCATCGACTGTGCGCTTGGCCTCGGCATAGGACAGCTTGCGCCATTGCCGCTCGGCTCCGCTGCGTTGCGCGAGCCAGGTCCGCGTCGGCGCCTCCTTGGCCCAGCGGGCGAGCGGCGCCGCCAAATGCGGCTCATAGGCCTGCAGCGGAATGCGCGATTTGATGACGATGACGCCGTCACCGCGTCTCTCGATATCGATGTCGCGCGCCAGCCAATTGACCTTGCGGAATGCCGGCTTCTCCAACACCTTCGCTGCCGTCCCGTCCATTTTGCGTCTCCCGAAATATCGTCCTTTGCGGATCTTGATATCTAGCGGTTGGTATAGACCGGCTTTCGCTTCTCGAGGAAGGCTTGAATGCCCTCCTTGAAATCCTCCGAGCGGCTGCACAGCACCTGGTTGCGATCTTCCATCGCGATGACGGCTTCGATCGACGACGCATCGACGCTCATGTTGAGACATTCCTTCGAGAGTCGAAGTCCGACCGGCGAGGCCGTCATCATCGCATCGACGAAGGGCGCGGCCGCGCTCTCGAGCATATCCTCCTCGACGATCTCCGACACCAGTCCGACCATCAACGCGCGCTCGGCGCCGATGAAGCGTCCGGTGAGGATCAGTTCTGAGGCGACGGAGACGCCGACGAGGCGCGGCAGGAAGTAGCTGGTGCCGATGTCGCAGCCCCCTAAGCCAAGCTTGATGAAGGCACAGTTCATCCGCGCCGAGCGGCTGGCGATGCGGATATCGGCCGCGAGCGCCAACGCAAAGCCGCCGCCGGCGGCTGCGCCCTGCACCAGCGCAATAATCGGCTGCGGGCAACGCCGCATCAGCATCACGATGTCGGCGATGCGGCGCTGCGAGTCCAGCGACTCGGTCACGCTGGGCGGCTCATTGACGCCGCCGCGCCGCTGCATCGCGGCCTTCAGATCGAGCCCCGCGCAGAAGTTCTTGCCGGCGCCCTTGAGCACGACGACTCGCGTGGTGCGATTGCGCTGCAGGCTTTCGAAATAAGCGTTGAGCGCGTCGATCAGCGCCGGGTCGAGCGCGTTCAGGCTCTCCGGGCGATTGAGCGTCACCCGGTCGACGCCCTTGTCGTGTTCGATCAGCAGCGGTTGGGACATGGCGCGCGCTCCACCCTCAGTGTCATCCCGGCGAACGCCGGGATCCATAGCCACCGGCTTGATTGGTGAGAGTGCGGCGTCTGCCAGTCTGCCTATCACAGACGCCGCGGAGTATGGGTCCCCGCATTCGCGGGGACGACGGCGGAGGTTGCCGTCAGCGCGGGGCCATGCGGATGGCGCCGTCGAGGCGGATGGTTTCGCCGTTCAGCATCGGGTTCTCGACGATGTGGACGGCGAGGTTACCGTACTCGGAGGCGTCGCCGAGCCGGGCCGGATGCGGCACCTGGGCGCCCAGGCTCTTGCGCGCTTCTTCGTTCAGTCCCATCAGCAGCGGTGTCAGGAACAGGCCGGGCGCGATGGTGTTGACGCGGATTTTCTGGCTGGCGAGATCGCGCGCAGCGGGCAGGGTCAGGCCGACGACGCCGCCCTTCGAGGCCGAATAGGCGATCTGGCCGATCTGGCCTTCATAGGCCGCGACGCTGGCGGTATTGATGATGACGCCACGCTCCTCGCCGACCGGCTCGGCGGTGACGAGGCGCTCGGCAAACAGCCTCAGCACGTTGAAGGTGCCGATCAGGTTGACGTTGATGATGCGCGCGAACTTGGCGAGCGGATAGACGCCGTCCTTGCCGACGATGCGCTGCGAGCCGCCAATGCCGGCGCAGTTCACCAGCACGCGGGCGATGCCGTGGGCCGCCTCGGCCTTGGCGAGGCCGGCCTTGACCTGATCCTCATTGGTGACGTCGGCATGCAGCGCGACGCCCTTGATCTCGGCGGCGATCTTCTCGGCGTTTTCCAGGCTCTGATCGAGCACGGCCACCTTGGCCCCCTTGGCCGCCATGGCGCGCGCCGTAGCTGCGCCGAGACCCGAGCCACCGCCGGTGATGAGAACGGCAACGTTGTTCAACTGCATGTCAGGTTTCCTCCCTAGACGTTTTTGCTTGCGAATAGCGAATAGGGAGTAGCGAATAGAGGCTTCCCCCATTCGCTACTCCCTATTCGCCACTCGCCCGTTTCAATATTCCACCGCAGATCAGCGCCTCCATGTGGGCGATGTACTGACGGCAGACATCATCGGTGACCGGGCCGACGCCGATCGCGCGCGACATCGCGTGGCGGCCGAAGAACAGGTGATCGCAGGCGCCGATCAGGCTGGTGTAGAACAGCACCGGATCGACGGCGCGAAACTCGTCCCTGGCGACGCCCTCCTCGATGAGCCGGCGATGGAAATCGAGCAGCGGCGCCACGAAGAACTTCGACACTTCGTCGGCCGCCTCCGCGCTGCTCTCATGCAGCAGATAATGGATCAGCCGGTTCATGTAGGGAAACCGGTGATAGGCGCGGATGATGCCGCTGATGTGCAGCTTCAGCTTCGCCGTCGGCGGCAGCGGCTGCGCCAGGAGATATTCGAGATTGGCCACCTCGGTCGCCGCGTCGCGGGCGAGCAGCGCCAGCAGCAGGCCGTCCTTGTTGCCGAAATGATATTTCACCAGCGCTGCATTAGAGCCGGACTTCTGCGCGATGTCGCTGAGCGAGATTTCGATCGAGGACCTCGCGATCATCAGCTCGCTGGCGGCGTCCAGCAGCTTCTCCGCCGTCGCATTCCGCCCCGCGGGAAGTTTCTCTGGCACGCTGTTGTGAAGCTGAGGTCCCAAGACATGTCTCGCGCTTGATCGAGGCAGATAAGCCGAAGCCGGAGTTGATCTCAAGAGTTAATTGATCGATTGACTAACGCTCGATCGGGCATTTAAATCGCAGCCAATCACGAACACCAAGTCTAGGGAGGATACGTCATGGCGGAAGCCTACATCGTCGCGGCCGCACGCACGGCCGGCGGCCGCAAGGGAGGACGGCTGGCCGGCTGGCATCCGGCCGACCTCGCGGCGAAGGTGCTGGACGCGCTGGTCGATCGCTCCGGCGCCGCGCCGGACCAGGTCGAGGACGTGATCATGGGCTGCGTGATGCAAACCGGCGAGCAATCGAACAACATCGCGCGCAATGCGGTGATGGCCTCGAAGCTGCCGGAGAGCGTGCCGGGCACCTCGATCGACCGGCAGTGCGGCTCGTCGCAGCAGGCGCTGCATTTCGCCGCGCAGGCCGTGATGTCGGGCGCGATGGATGTCGTGATCGCCGCCGGCGTGGAGTCGATGACCCGGGTGCCGATGGGTCTCTCCTCCACGCTTCCGGCGAAGAACGGCTTCGGGCACTACAAGAGCCCTGGCATCGAGAGCCGCTATCCGAACATCCAGTTCAGCCAGTTCACCGGCGCGGAAATGATGGCGGAGAAGTACGGTCTCTCCAAGGATGAACTCGACGAATATGCCTATAACAGCCATCAGCGCGCGATTGCCGCCACGCAGGCAGGCCACTTCAAGGACGAGATCATCCCGCTCGAGATCACCCGTGCCGACGGCTCGACCGACACCCACCACATCGACGAGGGCATCCGCTTCGACGTCAGCCTCGACGGCATCAAGAGCGTCAAGCTGATCGCCGAGAACGGCAAGCTGACGGCGGCCACGGCCAGCCAGATCTGCGACGGCGCGTCCGGCGTCATGGTCGTCAACGAGCGCGGCCTGAAGTCGCTCGGCGTCAAGCCGCTGGCCCGCGTCCATCACATGACCATGATGGGCGGCGACCCCGTCATCATGCTGGAGGCGCCGCTCCCGGCGACGCAGCGCGCGCTGCAGAAGGCCGGCATGTCGATCGACGAGATCGATCTCTATGAGGTCAACGAGGCGTTCGCTTCCGTGCCGACCGCCTGGCTGAAGACCATCGGCGCCGATCCGAACCGCCTCAACGTCAATGGCGGCGCGATCGCGCTCGGCCATCCGCTCGGCGGCTCCGGCACCAAGCTGATGACCACGCTGCTGCATGCGCTGAAGGCCCGCAACAAGCGCTATGGGTTACAGACGATGTGCGAAGGCGGCGGCATGGCCAACGTGACGATCGTGGAAAGGCTATAGGAGGCGAATAGCGAATGGCGAGTGGCGAATAGGGAGAGCGATCCCGCTCCGCTCGCCCAGACGCTCCGCTATTCGCCATTCCCTATTCGCTACTCGCCATTCGTTACTCGCGCCTCCCCGCCGGAGTCTTTCATGACCCACCCCTCCATTCACGCCCGCAGCCATCCCGACAAGATCGCCTATCAGATGGCCGGCACCGGCAAGGCCATCACCTATCGCGAGCTCGACGAACTCTCGAACCAGGGCGCTCATCTATTCCGTGCGCTGGGGCTCAAGGCCGGCGACCATATCGCCTTCCTGATGGAGAATCGGCTGGCTTTCATGGAAATCGCCTGGGCGGCGCAGCGCTCCGGCCTGTACTACACCGCGATCAGCCGCTATCTCACCAAGGACGAGATCGCCTACATCATCAGGGATTGCGGCGCCAAGGTCTTCATCACCTCGCCGAAATGCGCCGAGCAGGTGCGCGATCTCGTGAGCGCCACGGACGGCCCGCTGTTCTTCATGATCGACGAGCCCGAGCCCGGCTTCCGCTCCTGGGACAAGGAGGCCGGCGCCCAGCCCAAGACGCCGATCGCCGATCAGGTCGCCGGCTACGACATGCTGTATTCGTCGGGCACCACCGGACGGCCGAAGGGCATCAAGAAGGATTTCGAAGGCAATCCGATCGATCAGCCGAACCAGTTCCTGCGCGTGCTGTGCGCCGACATGTGCGGCATGAACGCCGAGAGCACCTATCTGTCGCCGGCGCCGCTCTATCATGCAGCTCCCTTGCGCTTCAACATGATGGTCTCAGTGCTCGGTGGCACCTCGATCATCATGGAGCATTTCGACGCCGAAGACTTCCTGAAGCTGGTCGAAAAGTACAAGGTCACGCAGTCGCAGCTTGTGCCGACCATGTTCGTGCGCATGCTGAAACTGCCGGAGGACGTGCGCAAGCGCTACGACGTGTCGACCCTGAAGGGCGCGATCCATGCCGCTGCGCCCTGCCCGGTCGACGTCAAGGCCAGAATGATCGAGTGGTGGGGTCCGATCCTGATCGAGTATTATGCCGGCTCCGAAGGCAACGGCGTCACGGTGTGTACCTCGAAGCAGTGGCTCGAGCACCGCGGCAGCGTCGGGCGCGCCGTTGTCGGCAAGATCAAGATCCTCGGCGAGAATGACGAGGAGCTGCCGACCGGCGAGATCGGCACGGTGTATTTCGCCGACGCGCCGGTGTTCTCCTATCACAACGATCCGGAGAAGACGAAGCGGGCCTACAACGACAAGGGCTGGTCGACGCTCGGCGACGTCGGCTATCTCGACGCCGACGGCTTCCTCTATCTGACCGACCGCAAGTCCTACATGATCATCTCCGGCGGCGTGAACATCTACCCGCAGGAGACCGAGGACGTCCTCATCACGCATCCCGACGTCGCCGATGTCGCCGTGTTCGGGGTGCCGAACGAGGAGATGGGCGAGGAGGTCAAGGCGGTGGTGCAGCCGCACGACATGGCGCGCGCCGGCAAGGCGTTCGAGGAGCAATTGATCCTGTTCTGCCGCCAGCATCTGTCGCCGATCAAGTGCCCGCGCTCGATCGATTTCGAGCCGGAGCTTCCGCGTACGCCGACCGGCAAGCTGGTCAAGCGCCACCTGCGCGAACGCTACTGGCCGAAGAAGGGCGCGGCCTAGCTCCAATAACGGTAGCTGTCGTCCCGGCCTTGCGCCGGGACCCATAGCCACCGCAGCCGATGATGCGAAGGGTATAAGCTCCAGCTTGGCGCCACATGAGCGCCTGTGGTTATGGATCCCGGCTCGCGCTCGCTTCGCTCGCTTGGCCGGGACGACGCGAGGAGAGTGCACGCCATGTCCCAGTCCCTTCCCCCGCTTCCCCTCCCACCCACGATCCGGTCCCGCTTCGTCGACGGCATCAACGGCCTGCGCATGCACGTGCTCGAAGCTGGCTTCGAGACGCCCGGCCGTCCCTGTTTGCTGCTGCTACACGGCTTTCCCGAGCTGGCCTATAGCTGGCGCAAGGTGATGCCGGCGCTGGCCGCCGCCGGCTACCACGTGCTGGCGCCGGACCAGCGCGGCTATGGCCGCACCACAGGGTGGAGCGCCGACTATGACGGTGATCTCGCGCCGTTTCGCTTCACCAATCTGGTGCGCGATGCGCTCGGCGTGGTCTATGCATTCGGCCATCGCCATGTCGCGTCTGTCGTCGGCCACGACTTCGGCAGCCCCGTCGCGGCGTGGTGCGCGGTGATCCGCCCCGATGTCTTTCGATCGGTCGTGATGATGAGCGCACCGTTCCCGGGGCCACCCGCAGCACCGTTCGACATCGCCAGCCATCCCCTCGCGGCGCAGGAGGATCCCGTGCATCGCGAACTGGCTGCGCTGCCGCGTCCGCGCAAGCACTATCAATGGTACTACGCGACGCGGCAGGCCAATGCGGACATGCATCATCCCCCGCAGGGGCTGCATGAATTCCTGCGCGCCTATTACCATCACAAGAGCGCAGACTGGGCGGCCAACGCCCCTTCTCCTCTGCAGGCCTGGGACGCGGCCGAACTCGCCAAGCTACCGACCTACTACGTCATGGACCTCGACAAGACGATGGCCGAGACCGTCGCCGAGGAGATGCCGGATGCGGCGGCGATCGCGGCGAATCGCTGGCTGCCGGACCATGAGCTCGCGGTCTATACCGCCGAATATGAACGAAACGGCTTCCAGGGCGGGCTGCAATGGTACCGCTGCGGCACGTCTGGTCTATTCGACGCTGAATTGCAGACCTGGTCGGATCTCACGATCGACGTTCCGTCCGCATTCATCTCCGGCCTGCAAGACTGGGGCATCTACCAACGGCCCGGTGTGTTCGAAGCGATGCAGTCCCGAGTGTGCACCAACATGATCCTGTGCGAGCTGATCGATCGCGCCGGACATTGGGTGCAGCAGGAGCAACATGAACGAGTCAATAAGCTCCTGTTCACGTTCCTGAACAAATCGACAGCCTGATTTCGGACGCCGTTCCGACGTATTAGGCGAATCGAGGAACGAACATTCGGGGTTGACGTTTTTGCATCCGGGCAATGCGCATCAGGAGAAGATTTATGGATAAGAAGATCGCAGGCTTGTTGGGCGCGGTCGCCGCTGTCGGCGCGCTCGGCACGGCGCAGGCGTCAGCGGCTCCGGCCCCGAGCGACGTGCTGAAGGCCAACTCCTACGCCGACCTGCTCGAGCCGATCCCGAATGCGGCCAAGGTGCTGCAGGCGCTCGACGAGCAGGCGCCGCCGGAGGCCGAACCGAAGGTGCAGCTGGCGCAGTGGTACCACCACCACCACCATCATCACCACCATCACCATGGCTACTGGCGCGGCTATGGCTACGGTCCTGGCTATGGGTACGGCTACGGCCCCCGGGTCTATGTGGTGCCGCGCCGGTACTACCATCACCACCACCATCATCACCATCACCACTGGTACTACGATCGCTACTGATCGTTGAGAGGTGAAAGCTCGGGGGGCGCCGACCGTGAGGTCGGCGCTCTTTCGTTTGAGGAAGACGGAAGCGTCAGGACTTGCGCGCCTTGTCCTTCGCCGCGCGATGCAGGTGGCGGTAGGTGCCGTCGAACACCGTGTCGGTGCTCGACACCCATTCGGTCTCCTTGGCGAGCACCGGACGGCTGGCGTGGATGCGGCGCGACTGCAACTCGCGCTCGGCCGCCTCGTCCGGAGTCATGGGCTCGACCGTGAAGTTTGCCTCCTCCGGAATCACGATCACCTGAGCGAACGGCTCGCCCGGACGGAAGATATGCGTCCGCCCTTCCGCGGGCGCCTTGAACACGCAGAAGAACAGCATCGGCCAGAAATTGCGCACCAACGCCGGCACCGCGATCGGGCAGGTATCGCTGCGGTCGGTATAGAAGCGCGGATGCGGCTCGGTCCGGATCGCGAAGCCGTTGGGCACCTTGAGATCGAGCAGGATCTGGTAGGTGTAGAAGGCATCGCCAAAATTGCGGAACGGCGGCCATTGCAGGCTCGGGCTCGGCGGCTCGCCCCAGTCGCCGGACAGCTCCAGCTTGCCGTCGCGCGTGGTGACGTGCAGCTCGAAGTCGTACGGATAAAATAGCTCGATGCCATATTGCGCACCTTCCGAGAATGGTACGCAATGCCAGACCTGCTCATGCGAGCCATTCGCTCGTGGCTGGCGTTCGCCTGCCCAGCCCGGGATATCCATCCGGGTGCGGCGCGGCGCCAACCCTGGATCGTTGAGCCGATATTTGACGCTATCCATGAGAACTCCTTAGGTGGCTGAGCGGAACGCGAACGACGGACTATCCTCGCAGTTCCATGACTGGAGCTTGAATGCGCTGTCACCGAAGGGTTTCGCGACCAATCAGCGGCCGGAGTTTGACCGCGGTGCGGCAAATCCATATAGACTTTAGAACCGTTCTAAACACTCGAATGTTGAGAGCGAGAGATCCGGGGACCTTGGAATGAAGAACTTCGCCGACCTCACCGAGCGCGAGATCCTGGCAATCGCGATCTCGGCCGAAGAGGAAGACGGCCGTATCTATATGAGCTTCGCGGAGGATCTGGCGGAACGTTATCCGGATTCAGCCAAGCTGTTCGAGCAGATGGCCGAGGAGGAGAAGGGCCACCGCCACATGCTGCTCGAACTCTATGAGGAGCGCTTCGGCAAGAACCTGCCGCCGATCCGGCGCGAGAACGTCAAGGGCTTCATGCAGCGCCGGCCGATCTGGCTGACCAAGAACCTGTCGCTCGACGCCATCCGCCGCGAGGTCGGCACGATGGAGTTCGAGGCCGAGCGCTTCTACGCCAAGGCGGCCGAGCAGGCCAAGGACGTCGGCGTGCGCCGGCTGCTCGGCGATCTCGCCGAGGCCGAGAAGGGCCACGAGAAGGTCGCGGCGAAACTGACCGACAAGATCCTCAGTCCGGACGTCCGGCACAAGGAGGACGAGACGCGGCGGCGCGTGTTCGTGCTGCAATATGTCCAGCCCGGTCTCGCCGGCCTGATGGACGGCTCGGTCTCGACGCTGGCGCCGCTGTTCGCCGCCGCCTTCGCCACGCATCAGAATTTCCAGACTTTCCTGGTCGGTCTGGCCGCTTCGATCGGCGCCGGCATCAGCATGGGCTTCGCCGAGGCGCTGTCCGACGACGGCTCGCTGACGGGCCGCGGCTCGCCGTGGCTGCGCGGCGCCGTGTGCGGCGCGATGACGACGCTCGGCGGACTGGGGCACACGATGCCCTATCTCGTCCCCGACTCCTGGACCAACGCGTTCTGGATCGCGACCGCGATCGCGAGCCTCGTCGTGTTCTTCGAGCTGTGGGCGATCGCCTACATCCGCGCGCGCTATATGGACACGCCGTTCCTGCAGGCGGTGTTCCAGATCGTGCTCGGCGGCATCATCGTGCTCGGCGTCGGAATTCTCATAGGAGCGGCCTAGCATCCGCACCCCGGCGTCTTGCCAACCGCTCAGCCGCGAGGCTGATGGCGCCGGACCGATCACAACGGAAAACTCGTCATGACGCCACGCCTGCATTACGGCACGCCCGCGAAGATCCTGCACTGGCTGGTGGTGGCGCTGCTCGCCATCCAGTATCCGATCGGCTGGCTGATGCCGGACCTGCATGCCAATACCCCCCCCGGCGCGCCGATGATCCTGCACATTTCATTCGGCCTCACCATTCTGGCATTGATCGCCGTGCGCTTCGTCTGGCGGCTCACCCATCCGGTCGCACCGGAGAGCTCGCTGCCGCCCTGGCAGCGGCTGAGCTCGGAGATCGTGCACTGGATGCTCTACGTGATGGTGCTGGCGAGCACCATCACCGGCTGGCTGTTCGCCTCCTTCCGCGGTTGGAGCGTGTCGTTCTTCTACCTGCTTCCGTTGCCGATGCTGGCCGCGCGCAACCCGGCCGGCAACCGCGCCATCGACGGGCTGCACCAGGCCTCCGAATGGCTGCTGCTGATCCTGATCGTCGTTCACGTCGCCGCCGCACTCGCGCACGTCTTCATCTATCGCGACCGCGTCATGCAGCGGATGCTGCCGGGCTAGAATCCGCAATTTTGGTCAAGCGATCGCCATCCGCATCGGTTAGGACTCCCGGCAAACATCGCACCGGGAGGATCGACCTTGGCCGCACCGCAATGGACGTTCGCAACCGCTGTCGACACAGCGAAGGCGTTGGCAGATCGTCAGATCTCGTCGGTCGAGCTGACCAAGCTCGCCATCGACCGCATCGAACGTCATGACTCCGAGATCAACGCCGTCTGCGTGCGCGATTTCGAGCGCGCGCTCGCTGCCGCCGACGCCGCCGACGCCGCGCTGGCGCGCGGCGAACGGCGGCCCCTGCTCGGCCTTCCGCTCACGGTGAAGGAATCCTACAACGTCGCCGGCCTGCCGACGACCTGGGGTTTTCCGCAGCACAGGGATTTCATCGCGGCCGAGGATGCGCTGACGGTGACGCGCGTGAAGGACGCCGGCGGCATCGTGCTCGGCAAGACCAACGTGCCGCTCGGGCTCGGCGACTGGCAGAGCTACAACGACATCTACGGCACCACCAACAATCCCTACGATCTCGGCCGCACGCCAGGCGGTTCGTCAGGCGGATCGGCCGCGGCCCTGGCGGCCGGCTACGGCTCGCTGTCGCTCGGCTCCGATATCGGCGGCTCGCTCCGGGTGCCGGCGTTTCATTGCGGCGTCACCGCGCACAAGCCGAGCTACGGCCTGGTGGCCTCGCGCGGCCATACGCCGCCGCCGTTTCAGCCGCTGCCGGGCGAGGCCGACCTCGCCGTCGTCGGCCCGATGGCGCGCTCGGCCGCCGATCTGTCGCTGCTGCTCGATGTGATCGCAGGCCCCGACCCGCTCGAGGCCGGCAAGGCATATCGCCTCGACCTGCCGCGGCCGCGCCACGGTCGCCTGCAGGATTTCCGCGTGCTGGTGGTCGCGAGCGATCCGCTGCTGCCGACCGACAACGCCGTGCGCGGCGCGATCGAGCGGCTGACGGCCGACCTCGCACGGGTCGGCGTGAGCGTCACGACGGACAGCCCGCTGCTGCCGGACTTCGCCGCAGCGAGCCGGCTCTACATGCGCATGCTGCTCGGCTTCATCGGCGCCACCATGCCGGCGGAGGTCCACGCCGGCGCCAGTCACGCGGCCGCGCAATTGCCGAAGGAGGCAGCGAGCCTCGCGGCCGAGCGGCTGCGCGGCATCGCGCTCAGCCATCGCGACTGGGTGCAGGCCGGCGGGGCGCGGGCGCGGCTACGCGCGCAATGGCGAACGCTGTTCGAGCAGTTCGATGCCGTGATCTGCCCGATCATGCCAACGCCGGCCTATCCGCACGACCATTCGCCCGACCAGGAGCAGCGCCGCATCAGCATCGACGGCGTCGAGCATTGCTACACCGATCAGCTCGCCTGGCCGGGCATCGCCACCTTGCCCGGACTGCCCGCCACCGCGATTCCGCTTGGACTCGCCGACGGCCTGCCGGTCGGGGTGCAGATCGTCGGCCCGTTCCTCGAGGACCGCACGCCGCTCAAGCTCGCCGACCTGATCGAGCGCGAATTCGGCGGCTTCGTCCCACCGCCGCGGTTCGCGAACTAGTTCGCGATCGGGCTTATTCAACAACGCCTCGCCAAATTCCGCCGTCGTCCTACATCGTCATGGCCGGGCTTGACCCGGCCATCCATCTTGCAGAGAGGCTGGATGCCCGGGTCAGGCCCGGGCATGACGGGTAACTAATAGGCAGACCCGCCGAACCTCATCACCTGCCTCACACCCGACCACCCACCTCACGCATCGAACATGATCACGCTGCGCAGCGTCTTGCCTGCCTTCATGTTGGCAAAGCCCTCGTTGATCTCCGACAGCTTCAGCTTGGCGGAGATCCAGTCCTCCAGATGCAGCTTGCCGCGCAGATAGAACTCGACGAGGCGGGGCATGTCGACGCGGAAGTGGTTCGAGCCCATCGACGAGCCCTGGACGCGGCGCTCGCGCAGGAAGTCGAAGCCGTGCAGCTCGATCTTCTGGCCGAACGGGATCATGCCGACGATGGTCGCGGTGCCGCCCGGCGCCAGCATCGCGAACGCCTGCTCGGCGGTCTCCTTGCGCCCGAGCACCTCGAAGGCGTGGTGCACGCCGCCCTTGGTGAGCTCGCGCACCTGGGCCACGACGTCGCCCTCAGTGGGATTGATGATGTCAGTCGCGCCCAGTTTCGTCGCAAGCTGCAGCTTGGCCGGATTGGTGTCGATGGCGATGATGCGGCCCGCGCCCGCGATCTCGGCGCCGTTGATCGCAGCCATGCCGACGCCGCCGCAGCCGATCACGGCTACCGTCTCGCCGGCCTGCACCCGCGCCGTGTTGACGACGGCGCCATAGCCGGTGATGACGCCGCAGCCGATCAGCGCCGCGAGATCGAGCGGCATGTCCGGGCGGATCTTCACGATCGCGTTCTCGTGCACCAGCATCTGCTCGGCGAAGGACGAGAGGTTGAGGAACTGGTGCAGCTTCTCGCTTCGTCCCCATGACAGCCGGTTGGAGGCGCCGGGCGGCATCTTCACCGTCGTATCGGTGCACAACACCGGGCGGCCCGTGGTGCAGTTGTCGCAGGTGCCGCAGAACACGGACAAGCACGTGACGACGTGATCGCCCGGCTTCACATAGGTCACGTCGGCGCCGACCTGCTCGACGATCCCAGCCGATTCATGGCCGAGCACGGCGGGCAGCGGATGCGGATACAGGCCTTCGATGAAGTGCAGGTCGGAATGGCAGAGACCGGCAACCGCCGTGCGGATCAGCACTTCCCGCGGCCCCGGCTTGGGCACACTGATGTCCTCGATCACCAGCGGCTTGTTGACCTCCATCAGCACGGCGGCTTTCATTGGCGTTCTCCCGATCTTGTTTGTTGTTGGTCGCGGCAAGCCTACGCCGCTGACAGCAGTTCGCCAACCTCCTCCATGTCAGCGGTACGTTCGCCGAGCAGCAGTGTCGCGATGGCATCATCCATCCTATTTTCCGCGAGCCGGAACGGATCGGACGGCGTCAGCCGGTGCGCGACGATGAGCTTCGCCAGCAACAGCCTGCGCGCGTCGCCGCGCATCGCGTGGATGCGCCCGCTTTCCCAAGTCGTCGAGACGGCGCTTGCCACGTGATACAGCAGGCTGGTGGCGCGGCGCGCTTCGGACTCGTTGTCGGCGCGTCCCGCGACCTCGCGCGCAAAGCCCACGGCACGATCCACGAGTCGATGCAGCTGATCGCGCCAGGCCTGCGGCACGACGGCGCTGTCGTCGAGCCGCGCATGCAGGTCGGCTGCCAGCGCGGCCTCCGCACCGTGCCGGCCCACGGCGCGCTTCAGCGCATCGAGCGCGACGATGTTGCCGGTGCCTTCCCAGATCGAGCCGAGATGGGCGTCGCGCAGCAGCCGCGCGGTCACGAACTCCTCGACATAGCCGATCCCGCCGCGCATCTCCAACGCATCGCCGCAGACCTTGCGCGCGTCGCGCGTGGCGCGGAATTTCAATGTCGGCGTCAGAATGCGCAGCAGCGCCGCGGCATCCTGGCTGCCGGCCTCGGCACGGTCGAGCGCGTCGGCGGTGAGGAAGCTCAGCGACAGCGCCTGCTCGGTCGCGAGCAGGATCTTCAGCAGTTGCCGCCGGCCGAGCGGCAGGTCGACGATGCGTTTTCCGAACACCACGCGGTTGCGCGCGACCGTAATTGCGTCGTGCCAGGCCCGCCGCATCAGCGCCGTCGACTTGACGCCGTTGGAGAGACGCGACGAGTTGACCATCTCGGCCATCTGCACGAAGCCGCGATCGAGCCTCCCGACCGCATAGGCGACGGCGCCCTCCAGCTTGATCTCGCCCGAGGCCATCGAGCGCGTTCCGAGCTTGTCCTTCAGGCGCACGATCCGATAGTGGTTCTGGCTGCCGTCATCGAGGAAGCGCGGCATCAGGAACAGACCGACGCCGCGCGTTCCCGCTTCGGCACCTTGCGGCCGCGCCAGCAGCATCACGACTTTCGCATCGGCATTGGAGCAGAACCATTTCTCGCCATGCAGGCGCCAATGGTCGCCCTCCGGGACGGCGACCGTCGTCAACGTGCCGACATCGGAGCCGCCCTCCTTCTCGGTCATGAACTGGCCGCCCTGGGTCAGCTTTCTCATGTCGGTCTGGGTCAGGCCATCGAGGTACTTGGCCTTGAGCCCGTCGCTACCGAAGCTCGCCAGCAGCTTGGCGCATCCGTCGGTGACGTTGATCGGACAGCCCAGCCCGAACTCCGCCTGGTTGAACAGGAAGGTGAAGGCGTGCTTGGCCGTGACCGGATACTTGGTCGGCCAGCCGAGAATGCCCTTGCGGATCGACATGGCGTGAATGCCGAACTCGCCAAAGGCGGCGCGCTCGAGCTCGCGATAGGCCGGATGGTACTCGACCCACTGCACGTCGCGGCCGAAGCGGTCGCGCTGGTGCAGCACAGGGCCATGGCGGTCAGCCAAGCGGGCGCATTCGTCGAGATAGGAGCCGGCGAGCTCGCCGAGACGGTCGAGATGCGGCACGAGGTGCCGAAACAGCGCCTCGGGCAGATGGATGCGCAGGAGATCGGCGAGCGCGGGGTCGGCGCGATAGAAGTTCAGCCCGGTGGTATCGGGCGCCAGCAGCTCCGGCCTTGCGCCGCCGGTCATCACGTCATCGCGCCTCAGGAACTGATGCATGATCGTTAAGCCCTCGTTCGTTTCCGCAAGTCTCTGATGGACTCTTCGACAGGTTGCGCCTGATCGGATACACAACAGGCAGCGGCGTGCGCCGAACCGGGAGCAGATCCATGACCAATCAGCCGACGGAGGTTTATCGCATCTTCGGGGCGGAGATGTCGCCCTATTCGGTCAAGGTGCGATCGTATCTGCGTTACAAGGGCATCCCGCATCATTGGATATTGCGCAATGCGGAAAGCGAGGCGGAGTTCGCGCGGCACGCCAAGCTGCCGATCATTCCGCTGGTGGTCGCCCCCGACGAGGTGCCGATGCAGGACTCGACGCCGATCATCGACGCACTGGAGCTCGACTTTCCGCAACCCACGATTCATCCCGGCGACGCGCTGACGAGCTTCATCTCGGCCTTGATCGAGGAGTTCGGCGACGAGTGGGGCAACAAGTGGATGTTCCATTATCGCTGGGCGCGCGATCTCGACCAGCGCGCCTCGGCCGGACGCATCGCCCGCATCCGCGCCCCCAGGGCGGACGAGGCCGAGTTGGGCGAGCTGGCCGAGAAGATCCGCGCGCGCATGGTCGAGCGGCTGTGGTATGTCGGCTCCAACGAGATCAACGCGCCGCAGATCGAGCAGGGCTTTGCCGAAATGCTCGACCTGCTCGAACGGCATCTCTCGGTCAGGCCATATCTGTTCGGCCACCGTCCGGCCTACGGCGATTTCGGACTGTGGGGCCAGCTCTACGAGCTGTGGACCGATCCGACGGCCGGCGCCCTGATCGAAGGCCGCGCGCCGCATGTGCTGGCCTGGATCCACCGCATGCTATGGCCGCGCGCCGAAGGCGAGTTCGAGCTGTGGCCGGAACTATCACTGACCTTGATGCCGATCCTGACCCGCCAGGTCGGCGCGCTGTTCATGCCATGGACGCTCGCCAACGAGCAGGCACTGGCCGAGAACCGCAGCGTCTTCCGCGTCCATTTCGGCGACTTCACATGGATGCAGAAGCCGCAGAAATATCACGCGCGCTCGCTGGCGATGCTCCGCGGCAAATACGCTTTCCTGCACGATCGCAGCCGGCTCGATGTCGTGCTTGAGGAGATCGGCTGCCTCGCCGGATTGCAGCCGCGTCCCACCTGAGGACGCGCGGCAAAATTGTGGGGACGAGCCGTAGGAAGTCGGCCGCCGGTGCACTAGCTTGATGTCTGCGGACGCTTTGGCCCAAGGACATGCCCATGGACATCCCTGCCTACAAGATCGCCCTCATCGTCGGTGCCGGCGAGGGGCTCTCGGCCTCGCTGGCGAGGCTGTTCGCGCGCGAGAAGATCCGCGTGGCGCTGGCCGCCCGCAAGATCGAGAAGCTCGGCGCGCTCTGCAACGAAACCGGCGCCCGCGCCTACCCCTGCGATGCGACCAATCCGGAGGAAGTCGAGCGGCTGTTCGGCATCGTCGAGCGCGAGATCGGCGCGCCTGATCTCGTGGTCTACAATGCCAGCGCGCGGGCGCGCGGAGCGCTCACCGATCTCGTGCCGGCCGACGTGCAGCAGTCGATTGCCGTCAGCGCCTTCGGCGGCTTCCTGGTGGCGCAGCAGGCGGCACAGCGCATGCTGCCGAACAAGCACGGCGCCATCCTGTTCACCGGCGCCTCCGCCAGCGTGAAGGGCTACGCCCAGTCGGCGCCGTTCGCGATGGGCAAGTTCGCGCTGCGCGGCCTCGCCCAGAGCATGGCGCGCGAACTGTCGCCGCAGGGCATCCACGTCGCGCATTTCGTCATCGACGGCGCGATCAAGAGCGCAGAGCGTCAGGAAGCCGCGGAGCGCCCGAATTCGATGCTCGATCCGGATGCCATCGCCGCAAGTTATTGGAGCGTGCTGCAGCAGCCACGTAGTGCCTGGAGCTGGGAGATGGAGCTGCGGCCGTGGGTGGAGACGTTTTGAGAAGTTGATGTTCCGTATGACGTGGGCAAAGACGCACCACGATCACCGTCATTGCGAGCGAAGCGAAGAATCCAGGGCGGAGCAAGGACTCTGGATTGCTTGGCTTGCGCTCGCAATGACGCGGATCGATGGTCGCTTCATAGCAATTGTGATCGCCCGGCTCGACCGGGCGATCCAGTACACGCAACTGACAGCTGGTGACACGGTGAGGCCGCGGCGTACGGGATGCCCCGCCTTCGCAGGCATGACGTCATTTGATCTCGGACGTGGCGACTTGCGGCTCGCGACCGACCACGCGCAAATCTGCCCCCACTGAATGAGCCACCACTCCGCTTAGACCCTTCTCGAACCGCACCAGGGTCCAATCGTCCGCATGCGGCTTGATCGCGAAACCGGCCTTGCGGGCCAATGCAATCATTACGTCGTTGGTACGCAGCGCATCGCCCGACAGGGTCACGCCACCCAACGCCAGCGCGCGTTCTTCCAGATTCGCGATGAGCGCCGGACCGATGCCGTGGCCTTGCCAGCGGTCATGGACCGACAGGCCAAACTCGACACGACCGACGCCGCGATCGAATGCATAGCGCGCCTCGGCCACGATGGTTTCGACACCTTCATGGTCCATCGTCGCGATCAGGCTGTAGCGGTCGTTGCGGCCGAGCGCGACGAAATCCTCGAGCACCGCCTTTGGCAGCTCGTTGAGTGCGCCGAGGAAACGCTTGTGGCGCGAGCGTTGGCTCAAGGACCGGACATAGCTCTGCAGCGCCTCGGCGTCGTCAGATGTGACGAAGCGCAGGCGCACCTCCTCGCCACGCCGCGTGTGAATGATGTTGGAGCCGGCAGCTAGATCGGCAATGGCGGGCGTCGGCATGCGCGGCTCCAACCGGGAAGCTTGCCGGCGCCCTCCTTTGCGGAGCGGCACCGGCGCGGCGGGATGAGTAAGGGGGATCAACCCCGCCAGAACGGCTTGTCGATCTCGGCGGCGATATCGCTGCGGGACAGACCGAGGTCGTGCAGGTCGCGCTCCGACCATTGCGCCAGCTCGTGCCGTGTGCGGTAGCGGAAGCGCCAGGCGGCGAGCAGCTCCACGACGCCGGACCAGAACCCCGGGCCATGATGTTTCGTCATTGACGAGGAGACGTAGATGGACATGAAGGCCTCCTGAAAATTCCTTGAGGCTGCAATATCGAGCGCTTGCGCTTCATCCACAAACGACATTTACTACCGTTTCGGATGAAATAACGTCATGAACCGGGGAGGCCGTGAATGGCCCGACTGCCGTCGCTGAATGGATTGCGGGCGTTCGAGGCTGCGGCGCGGCATCTGAGCTTCACCCGCGCGGCCTCCGAGCTGAACGTGACGCAGACCGCAATCAGCCATCAGATCAAGCGCTTGGAGGACGAGCTCGGGCTGCGCCTCTTCGTCCGCCAGAACCGTAGCCTGGCGCTGACGCCGCAGGCCCGCGACTATCTCCCGCTGGTGCGCGCCGCGTTCGACGATCTCCGGCTGGCAACGGAACGGCTGGTCCGCAAGGACAACGCCAAGGTGCTGACGGTTTCCACCATCGCCTCGCTGGCCGCCAAATGGCTGCTGCCGCGGCTGACGGCCTTTCAGGAGGCCCATCCCGGCATCGACGTGCGGATCACGACGTCGACCGGCCTGGTCGATTTTCGCAAGGACGACGTCGACGCCGCGATCCGCTATGGCCGTGGCCATTGGCCGGGCGTGCGGGCGGAGTGGCTGATGGCCGACGAGCTGTTTCCGGTGTGCAGCCCGGCGCTGCTGCAGGGCGACAAGCCACTACGCTGTCCGGAGGACCTCGCACATCACACGCTGCTGCAGGTCAGCGGCGGCTATGACGACGACTGGCGGCTATGGCTGACCGCGGCGGGTCTGCCGGTGGAGATGTCGAGGCAGGGTCGGCTGAGCTTCGACCTGTCGCTGATGACCGTTCAGGCCGCGATCGACGGGCTCGGCGTCGCGATCGGGCGTACGGCCTACGTCCAGGACGACATCGCCAAGGGCCGGCTGGTGGTGCCGTTCAAGATGACGCTGCCGAGCGATGCCGGGTTCTATCTGGTGACGCCGGAGGGCCGGACCGATCCGCCGAAGCTGAAGGCGTTCCGGCAATGGCTGAAGGGTGCAATGCAGCAGAAGTCGGCCGCCGCCAATTCTGTTCAGGCCTAGGGCGCCTTGAGCGCAAAGCTATTGGCCGCCAGGGCTTGGCGTGGCAGATTGTCGCACCTTTCCCCTCGGCCGGCGTAGAAATCCTCCGCACGAGCCTCTCGACGGTAGGAGTTTCCCCGCGTGTCCTCAACGTCAATCCCGCAGCCGGCTACGATCCATTCGCGCATCGGCGCGATCCTGCGCGCCACCAGCGGCAATTTCCTCGAGCAGTTCGACTTCTTCCTGTTCGGCTTCTACGCCCCGATCATCGCCAAGGCGTTCTTCCCATCGGAGAACGAGACTGCATCTCTGCTCAATGCCTATGGCGTGTTCTGGCTCGGCGCCCTGATGCGACCGGTCGGCGCCATCGTGCTCGGCGCCTATGTCGACAAGATCGGCCGGCGCCAGGGCCTGATCGTGACGCTCGGCATCATGGCGATCGGCACGATCGTCATCGCATTCTGCCCGACCTATGCGACGATCGGCATCGCGGCCCCGATCATCGTGCTGCTCGGCCGGCTGTTGCAGGGCTTCTCGGCCGGTGTCGAGCTCGGCGGCGTGTCGGTCTATCTGTCCGAGATCTCCACGCCCGGCAATCGCGGCCTCTACACCTCGTTCCAGTCGTCCAGCCAGCAGGTCGCGATCTTCGTCGCGTCGGTCATCGGCTACGTGCTCAACCAGGCCATGCCGGCGGACATGGTGGCCGCCTGGGGCTGGCGCATTCCCTTCTTCATCGGCTGCCTGATCATTCCGCTGATCTTCTTCCTGCGCCGCACGCTGGAGGAGACGCCGGCCTTCCTCGCGATGAAGAAGCACCCGACCGCGCGCGAAGTATTCGCCTCGGCGCTGGAGAACTGGCGCATCGTGATCCTCGGCATGATGATCGCGGTGCTGACCACGACGACGTTCTACTTCATCACCGTCTACGGTCCCGGCTTCGGCAAGCAGCTGAAGCTGTCGGCGGCGGATTCACTGCTCGTCACTTTGCTGGTCGCCGTGACCAACTTTCTCTGGAATCCGGTCGGCGGCGCGGTGTCGGATCGGATCGGACGCAAGCCGGTGCTTGTGACCATCGCGACGCTGGCGTTCCTCACCGCCTATCCCGCCTTGCACTGGCTCGCGGCGGCGCCGAGCTTCGGCAAGCTGCTCGCGGTCGAAATGCTGTTCTCGTTCTATTTCGGCGTCTACAGCGGCACCATGCTGGGCTGCCTGGTCGAGATCGTGCCTGCGCATGTCCGCACCACCTGCTTCTCGATCGCCTTTGCGCTGGCGGCTGGGCTGTTCGGCACCGCGACGCCGGCGGTCTCGACCTGGCTCATCAACAAGACCGGCGACAAGGCCTCGCCCGGCTACTGGCTGATGTGCGCCGCCGTGCTCGGTATCATCGCAGCGATGACCGTCTATCGCGGCGGCCGCCAGGCCGTCGCGGCGCGCGAGCCGATCATTGCGTGATCGCTGCGAGGGGCAGCGCCTTCCTTGGCGCGCGCTTTCGGCGCATGATGGTGGGGAATGAACAGCAGCCGGCAGCGGCGGGTGTCGACGCTGCCGAAGGATGAACGCCATGCAGCACCTCATCGCTGTCGCCGAGAAGGTCGCGGCGCGGCTGATCGCCAAAAAGCAGACCATTGCCGTTGCGGAATCCTCCGCCGGCGGCCTGATCGCGGCGGCGCTGCTCGCGGTGCCCGGCGCCTCCGCCTATTTCCTCGGCGGCGCCGTGGTCTATACGCGCGACGCCCGCCGCGTGCTGATGGACATTCCGGGCGAGGCGATGAAGGGCATCCGCTCGGCGTCGGAGCCTTATGCGGAGCTGCTGGCGCGGCAGATCAGGACGCGCTTTGCGACTGATTGGGGAGTGTCGGAGACCGGTGCCGCGGGTCCTGCCGGCAATCGCTACGGCGACGCGGCGGGACATGCGTGCTTCGCGGTTGCGGGGCCCGCGACCGCAGTCGTCACTCTGGAGAGCGGCCACAGCGACCGTTTTGCCAACATGCAGCTGTTCGCGAAGAGCGCGCTGGAGCTGTTACTCAAGAAACTCGACGAATAAACCGCTGTCGTCCCGGGCAAGCCCGATGACGCGCAGCGTCGGCGGGCGCCGACCCGGCAACTGTTATGTTGATGGAGTGATCGCATAAGGTTTTCGGTCGCGCATCATGGCATTCAGGATGGTTAGAAGC